>DASYBV010000021.1:0-8049 GCA_036500545.1 Puia sp.
GACCAATCACAACTTCCCGACGAGAACAGTTCACTGGGGACCTATAAAGCAAGCTGGATCATGGCGGACGAACGCTATAGAGAGTACTGTATGCGAGAACTGCAAGAGCCAGTAAACGAAATTCATGGAAAAGAGCCTCAGCGCATCGAATTTAAAGGTTCAAAATCCGCAGCGGCAGAGCTCGCCATTGCGTTGACCGAAGCCAGGGTACTATACTTCGATGACCAACCAGGTTCATTGGTCCAGGTGAACGAATGGGTTCAGCATTTGTTCCATATCGACCTGAAAGATATCCATGCAATAGACAAAAACAATCGGAAACGAAAAAAATTGGCCACTCCCTTCCTCAATATGCTTATCGAAAAATATAATTCCCGCGCAGATCGCTTACTCGATCAATAATAAACGTTTTTGAACCGCTTGATTTACAATCTTTTCAAAACTATTTTCCTTCCCTGAAGCCTTCAGGGGAGCAATCCCGCCTCCAATCTCATTCATATTTGCCTTGCAATCTGAATTAATAACTCAAAAAACGCAAGGCAATGCTGAAAACAATCTCCACTACCGATTTCATCGAATCACTGATCGCACTAACATGTATCTATTATGTAGTTGTGCTGACCCGGTATTACCGGATCGAGATAAAAGCATTCCGTAATCGGAGAGGGACGCGGGAACATGCCGCAGTGGAGAACACGGGAAATGGAGAGATAGGGCGAACGTCCGGGACCAATCTGACTAATGGACCTGCTGAAAAATAATTGCCTCTACCCGCCCCTGTGAAGACGATAGTATAGGTTAAAAAATAAGTGGGTGGGGCAAAATCCCTGATCGCCCGGTGGTGGCAAAGCAAAAAATAAAGGAGGTATTAAGGGCTGCCTGCCGGGCGACAGGGTCTATTGACAAAGAACTTTAAACTATAAATGCAATATGAAAACGAATTTGTTTTACAAACGATGGATGGCAGTTATAGCTGCACTGTTGATCACGCAATGGCTCCAGGCCCAAACAGCCGATGGCAATAACGGCCTTAACCAGGCCAATACATTAGTCCGGGGGTACTTCGATACGGCCACACAACTTATGTACGCAGTAGGCGCCGTACTTGCCATTGTCGGAGCCGTTCGGGTATATCAACTGTGGGGTGACCGGAATGGAGAGGGACCAAAAGCTGCCGCTGCCTGGTTTGGTGCTTGTATATTCTTAGTTGTGGTAAGCACCGTCATCCGAAGTTTTTTTGGTCTATAAAAATAGCAATATGTCACCCACTATCTATTCCATAAACCGGGGGATCAACCGACCCCTCCAATTTCGGGGGCTAAAAGCCCAATATATTCTGTATGCCGGGGGCATGGTACTGGGCAACCTGCTCCTCTATGCCATCCTCTTTATTAGTGGTCTTTCTTCCTGGGTCTGTCTCCCGCTTTGCGGTGGACTTGGCGTTGCCGGGATCGGATGGTGTTTTCGGTGCAGCCGCATATACGGAGAGTTTGGTTGGAGGAAGAAAAGAATAGCGGCAATGGTGCCTACCGTCCTCCGTTGTGCCAGCCGACGACTATTTACTCAATTATAAGAAATGCTTACAATATGGAACAAACACTAAACGACCTATTCCCCATTGAGGAGATCAGCGAGGGATGCATCCTTTCAAAAACAGGGGAATATAGCGTCGCCTACGAACTAACAAAACCGGAGATCTTCACGCTTTCGCGCGAAGAATTGGAAGCCCTCCACCAGGCATGGGTAAAGGCCCTCCGGGTTCTACCCCCCAATTCGGTCCTCCATGTACAGGATTGGTTTGCGGAGTCGGTATTCCAGGCGGATTTTGAAAACGCCGATACCAGTTTTCTTACGCGGGCCTCCGAAGGGTTCTTTAATGAACGCCCGCATTTGGATCATCGGGCCTACCTTTTTCTTACAAAAAGACCAGCCGGAAGTTCAACCGATAGCCCTTCTCTTTCCGGGATGCTCAAAAAAACCCTGATCGCCGAAGAATTGTTAAAGTCGCAGGGTGTCCAGGAATTCCTGGGCCTGGCAGGCCAGTTCGAACGGATCCTCTCGGACAGCGGTCAAATCCGTTTCCGGCGGCTGGATAATGACGAATTGACGGGGAGCGGAGAAGCCGGGCGGGCAGGGATTTTTGAACAATACTGCCAATTGACGGCAAAAGCATTACCGGTCACAAGGGATATAGCGTTTTCGCGCGAAGACGGTGTGCGGATCGGCGACTATCAGGGATTATTATATACGCTGGCGGATGCAGAGTTCCTACCGGCCCAATGCAGCAGCCAACGGGTGTATACGCCTTATTCGACGGACCGCACGGCATTTCCCATCGGTTTTGCAACGGCGCTGGGACCGCTGCTGAATTGCAATCACCTGTATAATCAATACATCTTTATAGAGGAAATGGCAGCCGTTCGGAAAAAAATGGAGCTAAAGCAACGCCGGATGCAGTCCTTATCCACCCACGCCCGGGAAAACAGCCTGGGAAGCGAATCGATCCAGGGTTTTCTCAACGAAGCCTTGAGCGGCGGCCGGCAGCTTGTCAGTGCACATTTTAATGTCTTTGCATGGTCTGAGGAGCCGGCAGATATAAAAAACTATAAAAAAGACATCCCATCGGCCATTTCGAACCTGGGGGCCGTTCCTCACCTGGAGACCGTCGACGCCCCGTCCATCTGGTACGCCGGTATTCCCGGCAATGCATTTGCCCTCCCGGACTATGAACGCTTCCGTACGTTTGCGGAACAGGCCGCTTGCCTGCTAATGCCAGAAACGCATTACCGTTCTTCGGTCAGTTCTTTTGGGATCCGCCTCGGCGACCGTATTAGCGGATATCCCATGCAGGTAGACATCTCGGATGAACCAATGCGAACCGGTAAGATCACCAACCGGAACAAGTTCGTACTTGGAGGATCAGGCAGCGGAAAATCATTTTTCACCAACCACCTGGTCCGCAGCTATTACGAGCAAGGCGCTCATATCGTGCTTGTGGATGTTGGCGGTAGCTATAAGGGACTCTGTGATCTCCTGGAGGGATACTATTTCACCTATACAGAAGATGCACCTATCCAATTTAACCCCTTCTGGATGGCGGATGGAGAAAAGCCCGACACGGAGAAAAAGGAAAGCCTGAAGGCGTTATTGTTGGCCCTATGGAAGAAAGGAGATGAAGCATTTCTCCGCTCCGAATATGTCGCACTATCCAATGCCTTACAGGGTTACTATGAATTCCTATCGGTCAATACAAGCGTTTTTCCCTGTTTCGATAGTTTTTATGAATATCTGCGGGATGAATTTGTCCGGGTCCTGGCGGAAGACCGGGTAAAGGCAAAAGATTTCGACATGGACAATTTCCTGTATGTACTGCGTCCATTCTATGAGGGCGGCGAATATGACCACCTGCTCAATGCCACCGAACAACTTGACCTGCTGCAGCAACGACTGATCATCTTCGAGTTGGACAATATAAAGGACCATCCTATTCTCTTCCCGGTCGTTACGATCATCATCATGGAAGTCTTTATCAGCAAAATGCGAAGGCTAAAGGGCATCCGCAAGGTCATCCTGATCGAAGAAGCATGGAAGGCAATCGCAAAAGAAGGGATGAGCGAATACATCAAGTATCTCTTCAAGACCGTCCGGAAGTTCTTCGGAGAGGCCATCGTGGTCACCCAGGAAGTCGAGGATATCATCTCCAGTGAAGTCGTAAAGCAGGCCATCATCAACAATTCCGACTGCAAGATCCTTTTGGACCAAAGCAAGTTCCAGAACAGGTTCGACGAAATCCAATCGCTGCTGGGGCTTACGGAAAAGGACAAGACATTAGTGCTATCTGTGAATAAGAACAACGAGCCGGGTAAAAAATATAAGGAAGTTTTTATTAGCCTGGGTAATGGGCATTCGAAAGTCTACCGGACGGAAGTATCATTAGAAGAATATCTCACCTACACCACCGAGGAAACGGAAAAAATGAAGGTACAGGCCTATGCCGCGCAATATGGCAGTTTTCGTAATGGAGTTGCCCGGCTGGCCGAAGAAATGCGACAGGAACTTAATAAATAAAGAAATAAAACCATATTGTATGAGTATCAAAAAGAATTCAGTTTTTTATCTGGCCGGCATACCGATCCTCCTGGGTCTGATCGGCTTGGTCATCTTCGCCCTACGTAAACCAGTTTCCTCCGACACTCCTTCTTTTCTTCCCGGGATCTATGCCTGCCAGGCAGGCAACGAATTCTGCCATATCGACGATACGGTGATCATCCACCGGATGAACCTGGGAGGGACTATTTATACCATTCACCGGATGTCCTCTTTTGTCCGGATCATTCAGGGGAAAAGCAGCCCGCCGGAACACCAGCAAGAGAATTGGGAAGGGGCCTACGATCCAACCCATCGAACGCTGACGGCAGCAGGAAGATCCGACACGATCTGGTATCTCGCCGAAAAGAATCGCATCCATAAGAATGACTTCATCTACGAAAAAGTGGAATAATGAAAACAAGCATACTATTGGGAATAGTGGTCATCACTTTTTGGCCATCCAACCGGGCGTCCGCACAGATCGAGATCATCAACGAAGCCGTCAAACAGGCCATCATGGCCATCGACCTGAGCGTCCAGAAACTACAGACACAGACCATTTTCCTGCAAGATGCCCAACAGGAACTCCAAAATGCCATGGAGGCGACGCGGCTGGCCGATATCACCAACTGGGTCCAGCAGCAGAAGGACCTTTACGCTGCCTATTACCAGGAACTCTGGCAGGTAAAAAATGTGCTCACGGATTATTCTATCGTGAAAAATATGGTAGCTAAACAGATCCGGTTGGTATCCGACTATAAGAAAGCCTATGCTGCCGTAGTACAGGACCCTCATTTCACCGCCGGGGAGATCAACCATATCGCCGCAGTCTACACGGGCATTCTCAACGAAAGCGTACAGAATATCAATCAATTGTCCCGGCTGATCGGCGGATTTATTACGCAGATGGACGATGGGGATCGGTTACAGCTAATCAATGCCGTTGGGACAGGAATTGACCGGAATTATGCTGAATTGGAAGGATTCACCCAGGAGAATGTACTGCTGAGTCTTCAGCGATCAAAGGAAGAAGGAGAATCGAATAGGATAAAAGCATTATATGGCATTCAATACTAAAAAAATGTTCGCAGTGCTCCTGATGATAGGATTCGTCCCGGAGGTACACGCCCAGGGGTCCACGGCAACAATGCTGGAGCAGATCGCCGCCCTGCAGACCCTGATCGGTTCGGTGGAAAAGGGCTATCGCGCGTCGGAACAGGGATTAGCCACTATCCGGGACATCCGCCAGGGAGAATTTGACCTGCACCGCACGTTCTTTCAATCCCTTTCCACCGTGGACACGGGCGTAGCGCAGATGCCGGTTGTTGCGGCGATCCTTCAGTGGCGGCAGGCGATCGGTTACGCCTTTGAAACGGCCATGACCCGATACCACAGTTCCCCCTGGCTCCAACCGCCGGAAAAGGACTATGTGCAATCTGTCTACGAAAAGGTGGAGATCGTCTGCGGACAGGACGGGGAAACAATGGGAGCACTGATCCGGGACAGTGTCGTCCAAATGACGGATGGGGAACGGATGCGGCGATTGACAAAGATCGGAAACAGGATGCGGCAAAGGGCATCGCTTGTCCAGGCTTTCCTGGTGAGCACAGACCTATTGATCAATAGACGACAACAAGCCGGGGAGTACGTTGGATTGCTTTCAAAAATCTATGGACTATAAAAATTAAGATCATGCGTAAAAAATTGGTAGTACTGGGGATGATTTTGTTGGGATGGTCAGGTGTCGCGCGATCGCAGAGCATTACCCAACTGCTCACCCAGCTGGAACTGGACGTCCAAAAACTGACCGAGCTGAAAACGATCCTGAACGATCTCTATACCAGCTACGCTGTGTTGGATAAAGGATATTCCGCTATCAGGGATATTGCCCAGGGAAATTTTACTCTGCACAAAGCCTACCTGGACGGATTGTTGGCTATCTCCCCGACTATAAGCGGCTATTACCGGGTGGCGGAGATCATCCAAAACGAGATCACCATCGTATCAGAGTATAAGGCAGCTTACCGGGCATGGTCGGCGGGTGGCCATTTTTCAGCCACAGAATTGAATTATATCAGCCAGGTATACGCCGCCTTACTAAGCAAAAGCGAGCAGTGTCTCGATGCCCTGGCGATGGTGGTTACCGCGGATCAGTTGCGGATGTCGGATGCGGACAGGCTGGGTTCCATCGACCGGATCGATGCGGATATCGGTTCGCAGTTGAACCATTTGCGGCAATTTAATAACAGCACGGCACTACAGGCGGCCCAGCGGGCGCAGGAAGCCGGCGATCTTCAAACAGTAAAAAGTCTTTATGGGAACTGATCCTACGACCGGGCTTTCCTCCGATATCGGCGGATTGCAGACTACCCTCGACCAGGTATACAATACGATGATCGTCCACTGTTCGGAGCTGATCGGTATCGGTCAGGCGATTGCCGGTTTTGCCACACTGTGGTATATCGCAGCCCGGGTATGGGGACATATCGCCCGGGCGGAATCGGTGGATATCTATCCGCTACTGCGCCCCTTTGTCATCGGATTTTGTATCATGATCTTCCCCTCCGTTATCGGTTTGATCAATACGGTAATGCAACCGACGGTCAGCGGGACGGCAGCGCTGGTCGACGATGCCAACAAGGCGGTAGCCGTCCTCTTACAGGAAAAACAGGATGCCTTGCAGAATAGCGGTGACTGGCAGATGTATGTCGGTCCCGGCGGTAGCGGCGACCTCGACAAATGGGAAGCGCTGTCAGGAAATGCAGATAGCGGCGTTTTTTCGGGACTTTCCAACCGGGTGAAATTCGAGATGGCGAAAGTGTCGTATAACTTGAAGAACTCAGCCAAAGTGTGGCTGTCCGAGATCCTCCAGATATTGTTCGAGGCGGCGTCCTTGTGTATCAATACGGTACGGACCTTTTACCTTATCATTTTGGGCATCTTTGGTCCGCTGGCGTTTGGTCTGAGCTGTTTCGATGGATTTACCCATATCCTTCGAAACTGGCTGATGCGTTACCTGAACGTTTTTCTATGGTTGCCGGTGGCCAACATTTTTGGCTCGCTGATCGGGCAGATCCAGGAGGAAATGATCAAGCTGGACATTGCGCAGCTGAATGCATCCGGGCAGACGACATTCGGGCCTACGGACAGCGCCTATATCATCTTCCTGCTCCTGGCAATTGTAGGCTATTTCACGGTGCCTTCGGTCACGAATTATATCGTGAGCGCGGGAGGGTTGGGGACGAGATTGTGGCGAAAGAATTTATAAACTTTTTTAATCAACGTATAATGTTTCCAAAGATTCGAAGTATCGAGAATACATTTCAGCAGATGCGGCTCTTTATGATGGTAGTGGTAGTCGGAAGTCTGGCCCTGTGCGGCTATACCGTATGGCAAAGCTACAAAGCCGTAACGCATGCGCAGTCGACGGTCTATGTGCTAAACTCGGGAAAAGCGTTGGAAGCATTCGCCGAAGATCGGAGGGAGAATATACCGGTGGAAGCGAGGGATCATATACGGGCCTTCCATCAATATCTTTTTACGCTGGACCCGGATGAACGGCAAATAACAACTACGGTCACGAAAGCTCTTTATCTCGCGGATGCTTCTGCCAAACGGTTTTATGATAATCTAAAAGAGAGCGGTTATTATGCCGGTATCATCGCAGGAAGTATCAGCCAGAATATTATCGTGGACAGCATTACGTTGGACATGCGGACCTATCCTTTTTATTTCCAGTGCTATGCGACGCAGAAGATAATCCGACCCACGAGCCAGGCGGAACGAGGGCTGGTGACGGAAGGATGGTTACGAAATACAAGCCGTTCGGACAATGATCCGCATGGATTCATGATCGAACGATGGGCGATCGTAGAGAATAAGGACCGAAAGGTCGAGACGAGGTAACACATTTACAATTTTTAAATCATTATT
Organism: Puia sp.; assembly: GCA_036500545.1. GTDB lineage: Bacteria > Bacteroidota > Bacteroidia > Chitinophagales > Chitinophagaceae > Puia. The sequence goes on from DASYBV010000021.1 coordinate 8,023, forward strand.
TATGACAAAGCAAGACATTTCTATGCA
>DASYBV010000022.1:0-2729 GCA_036500545.1 Puia sp.
TGTAGATTCCGGGGCATGGTAACCCCCCGTTCCGTTTTATGATAACCCCTCATTCCGGGCATGGTAACCCCACCCCCCCGCAGGTTAGGTTAACCTTATGCAGATTGTCATTTTTCGATCGATGGTCGATCCCGCAACAGGACTTCAAGTCTGTCATTCCGGCACATGGTAACCCCTTTCTTTCGATTTTCCGATTTGTCCATTCCGGACCATGGTAACCCCCTGAAGAAGGTTTTAAGAGTCAGCGTTATTTGTCTCATTTTACCCCATTTACGATTAAAACGGGGAAGATGGCTCAAAAAGCAATAGACATGAACCGGATCAGGCAAGTCCAGCAATTAAGAGATGACGGGGTGCCCATTAAGGAGATAGCCCGTCGCACCGGCATTAGCCGGAAGACCGTCAAAAAATATCTGCGTACGCTGGAAGTGTTACCAGGCCTCGGGGATAGCGAAGCTATTACAGACAAGCAATTGGCACCATTGGTCTACAATAACGACAACTCCATCGTTCGAAATAAACGCCAGGAAGCCTTGCTTCGGCATTTTGAGCAGGCGAAGGCCGAGCTCCATAAAACAGGTGTTACCAAACAACTTCTATGGGCAGAATACAATGAGGAACATCCGGACGGTTATCAGTATAGCCAATACTGTTACTGGTTCGGTAAATATCTAAAAGACACCGATCCTGCTTTTCACTGGGAATATACGCCCGGCGAGTTCACGCAGGCGGATTTTGCTGGCAAGAAGCTGTCCTATGTTGATCAACAGACCGGGAATGCCATCCCTTGTGAGGTGTTTATAGGTGTATTGCCATTTAGCGGTCTGCTGTTTTGTGAGTCGGTCGCGTCGCAAAAGACAGCCGATTTTGCTCACTGCATCAATGCAATGGTTAAATACATCGGCGGAGTGACCAGGACAATTCTATGTGATAACTTTCGTACGGCTGTGACCCGGTCCGACATATACGAGCCGGTGTTTACAGAGCTATGCTACCAACTGTCCGACCATTACCATACTACGTTCAGCGCCACTCGGCCGGCGGAGCCCAGGGATAAGGCGATGGTAGAAAAGGCAGTAAATATCGTGTATACCCAGATCTATGCGCGCATGCGCAAATTTACCTTTCATAGTCTGGAAGACCTCAACCGGCAGATCCGGATCCTTCTGGATGCCCTCAATCAAAAAGCGTACAAGAACAATCCTGAAAGTCGACGGGACATTTTTATGCGGACCGAACAAGCCGTTCTGAAAGCGCTTCCGGAAGAAGCGTACCGCCTGAGAAAAGGCAAATCTGTAACCGTACAACAAAACTACTCCATACAGCTTCCCGATAACAAGCATTATTACACTGTACCCTACCAATATGTCGGCTGCAAAGTGTGGGTCCAGTTTGACAACAAAACCGTAGAGGTCTATTACCGGCATGAACGCATTGCCTTCCATGCCCGAACCAGCTATGAGCCGTTGTTTAACCGCATAGCCGAGCATATGCCTCCCAATCATCAACACATGGTAGAGATGCGGGGATGGACGGTAGAGGACCTGCTCAAAAGAGCCGGATGGGTTGGCCCATATACCCGGCAGGCCGCAGAACGAATCCTCCACAGCAGCATCTATCCGGAACAGAACTTTAAAGCCTGTCATGCCATGATCCTGCTACAGAACAAATACAACAAGGAACGATTGGAGGCCGCTTGCCGAAGGGCGGCCAACGTGCCACGGCCGACATTAAAAATGATCCGCAATATTCTGGAAACAGGACTGGACAAGCAGCCGTTGCTTTTTGATGAGGAACCCATCCGACTGCCTGATCATCAAAATATACGCGGACCGCAAAACTACCAATAGTGGTAAGTATTTTTTATTCATCATAAAATCACAAAGCATGAACAGAACACAATCCCTGGAACAGATGCAGGAGTTGAAATTACAGGGGATGCTCGCCAGTTACCGTTCCCAACTTGAGCTGCCGATCAACCAGCAACTGGAAGGCCATGAACTATTGGCGCACTTGCTGCACGCCGAGCAGCTACATCGGGGAAACGACCGCATGGAGTCGCTCTTGAAAACGGCCCGGTTCCGTTTTAATGTCACATCTCAGGAGATAGAATGCGGACCGGAAAGAAATTTAAGTAAGGCCTCCTGGAGCGGCCTGCTGGAGGGAAGCTACATCCAGGCAGGAGAGAACATCCTGATCACAGGTCCTACGGGCTCGGGAAAAAGTTTTGCGGCCTGCGCTCTGGGTCATCAGGCGTGCATGATGGGCATCAAAACCCGTTACTTCAATATGAACCGGCTTATTGAGACGATCATCATGGCCAAAACGGAAGGCAGCTATATGAAGCTGCTGAACCAGCTGGAAAAGGTTCCGGTTATTATTCTTGACGACTTTGGTATCCATCCCATCAACAAAAATCTTAAACTGGCCCTTTTGCAGATCATGGAAGACCGATATGCCAAAAAGTCCCTGATCATTACTGCGCAGATGCCGGTGTCTGCCTGGCATGACTATATCGACGAACCTACACTGGCCGATGCCATTATGGACAGAGTGACAGCAAAATGCCACCGGATCGAATTAAAAGGAGACTCCCGTAGAAAGAAAAAGTAGCCATCCTTAACAGTCATATCCTATCTTTATTATCTTCAAATGCTCTTTCTCTTATAGGCCTTCTTCCCGGGGGTATCATAACCGGTAAGAGGGGTTACCATCACCGGAATTTACAT
>DASYBV010000023.1:0-314024 GCA_036500545.1 Puia sp.
ATCGCAGGAATGATCCTAAACCACGCCCTTCCAAGTGGTCAATATCGCAGGAATAACCGTCCGGCAACCTCTGGTCAGCATGCTGAGAACAGATGGTCAGCATCGTAGGAATGGGTGGTCACGATGCGTAGGAATATACAGATGGAGAGGATAATGTAATAGGAAAAGGGAACGGGGTATATATACTTAGCTTAAAGGGTCACACAATTCCTGATACTTTTGATATTTCAATTTGTAAAATTAAAGAAAATACGAACATATCTAAAATAGCCCAATTTACATTATTTCGGAAAAAGTGATTTGCATGTTCCAGAAAGAATTTTATATCTGGCCTATAATACCAAAACAGATAAATCAACAGATTTTTGTGAAATTAAAAATAGGAGTACTTATAAATATTATTTTGTTTATCTCAATATTATCCTACGGTCAAAATACAACGCAACGCGAATTGACTGCTAAATATGGAGATATTGCTAAAAATTCTGAGAAAAAAATGGATAGTATTTATAAGCGAATATTACGATTATATGCAGATGACACCTTGTTCGTAAAAAACTTTAAAACCTCTCAAATTACTTGGCAAAAATACTTTTTTGCACAAGAAGCAGCCCTTTATCCTAAATATCCATCTGGGCGCTATGGTTCTATGCTATCAATGTGTGTTTCGGATTTTGCTCAAAAATTAATTGAGATTCGAATTCATGAATTAGAGAATTGGCTTATTGGTAGCGATGAAGCGGATTGCCCAAGCTCGATAAAGCCTAAGCAAGAACTTCCTAAATATGTGCCCTAGATAATTAAGGGAATAGCGGAAAGTTTTCGAAATTAAAAGGATCAATGCTTTATTTATTTTAAAGATTGAGCAGAAAGAGTAATGATGCGTAAAAATGGGTAAAGGGAGGCTCTCTTTTATCCCTCGTGTATCCATTATTTGGTAAACGACATTCTTTTCAAGTTCCTTTTAGTTGATAATTGAAGCCACTTATTACTCCTGGCTTTTTCCCTAGAATTACTCGGATAATGCAATTGAAATGTAAACTCAAGTATTGGACTTCTATCCAGGTTAGAAGCGTAAGTTTAAAAGCGATTGATTACCCATAAGTATACTCTTTTCAAAGTTTGTTAAATTCAGAGCAACAGGAGCCTCGATGGTTAAGAGTAGGGTGGGCCTTTATGTTTTCGGAATATTGCTATCGTAAGCAGAATAGTCCATATAACGTTAAGTATGCAAAATAGTAGTAAAAAGGGGCTAGGTTGTAAGACCTGGCCCGATAAGAGCAAAAAACTGCCATAGGCTCCAAAATAAAAATTGAAAACTGCCAGTAAAGTCTGAATAAACTCAATGTTTCTTTTTACTACTCTTATTTTCTTTAAAACAATGATTATTGGGCTGATGACGCTGGTTGCGATCCATAATAGCAGGTAATATGCAACCAGGTCCGGGCCGCCCCCTAATTTTGCATTAGTTCGATAAAATAATCCCGGAATGAAGATTATTATTACAAGTATTACGAGCGACCAAAGGATATACACCAATTTCATTGGAGAAAAATTTACTTACCTAATTCTGGTGAATATTTATATAAGAGTTAGAGATATAATTTAACCAGGCTTGCTGATCATCTTGGCTTACTTCAAAATAGGCCTTAGCAAATTCACTATAAAAAAACCCTGCATAATGACTAACTATTACTTTTCTGGCAATGCCGTCGGGGCCTTCAAAAGATGTAAGGTAACAACCCATCCACGCAGGACTTATAGACGGCAATTGCCGTGAGTGAGAGAGATACAAGTGCATACACGGTTGGTTCGGAGGCTGGGCCTGGGGGGACAGTTTTGGGTATAGTTATTGGTTCGCTATGGTCTTTGGGAGAACAGGCACATGACGTTATAGTAAGAGAAAACCCACCTCCGACTCCGACTGGTTACGAAAATATAAATATAGGCAACGGCTTTCATCCTTAACTTAAAGCAGAATTAGTTAGATTTTATGAAATATCCTTGGATTGTATGTGGTAATGACTGGTAGAATTTGTTAAGCAGATCTAAGAAAAAAAGTATCTTATATCATGAGCAGCCTTACATTCAGAATTACATCTCGGACGCAATTAGCCATGTTAGGCTGGATGATATCGGTTTATGGAGTTTTAATTGCAATCTATTTATATTTTTACGGGTTCACAATACAATCTCCATATAAATATATTTTTGCTGCCTTTTTTATCCTGGACATTCTTCCCGCTCTGCTTGTTCATTTCCAGTATTTATCAAAAAATAACGGAGCGGTCCTCACAATCGATAGGACGAGTCATGATTTAACTTACAAAAATGATACACTTGACTTCAAGTATCAGTTTGGTGATATAGAAGCAATGGAACATGTAGCTTCTTATGGTGGCGGCTCATGGTACTCATTTAGTGAGTATAGGTACTTTAAAATTCAATTTAAGGATAAAAATGAAATTTATGTAACATGCCTTATGATAAGTGATATAAAAAACGTACTCGAAACGATTCTAGGAATCCAAGCCACCAAAAAATTGCGACTGGTAGCGTTTATAAAATGATTTTATATGTCAATACAAGGTATAACTGTAAAGGGTTGTAGGAATCGATGCGATTACAGCTAAACCAACAATGATATTTTTAAATTATTACTAACAAAGAAGGCAAACTGGTGACAGCGTTTCCTGGATTGCCTGGAAGATAATCTCTATTACGGCATTAGAAATTTTTGTTGTGGATATTCATGGAAGTGTTGAGAAATCAATTCCTCTTTATTGGGAGGATTATAATGCAGTATTATCTTTCATTGAGACTGTTCCTTCATTCTCTATACTGAAAAGGATACTTGATAACTATTATGGAGATAGTGAAGTTTATTTAAATGAGTTTGAAAGTATAAGGGCGGAAATCATAACCTTTAAAGGCCAGTTCAAATCTAATTATTCCGAAAGTGTTTCAAATTTTATTGGTGAATTTTTGGACCTTGTTGAATATGCTATCAAGAACAGAAAAATAATAAAAGCAGCAGGAGATTAGGTTAAGTTGTTTGTATTAACTTAGGTAATGTATCCAACTATCTGGTTTTAAGTAATACCTCAAGTAGGTAGCGCATAATTTCATAGCACAGCCTCACCGCTATGCTTTTTCTTTTCCACGAACTCCCAAAATCATTAACATGAACACTGAAGCATTACTGGACACCAGTAATAGGCATTGCTTTGTCTATACTTCTGAGGAGTTACGGGTAGAAATCCTGGGAGGCATCCGGGGGGACCTGCTGGACCTTTTTGATCTACCTGACACCATCGAGAATGAGATCAAGGGCAACGCACCCCAAGACCCGACTTAATGGCTAATCTGTATCACGAAAATTAAAGCATCATGTCCCACTTTCTCAACCACTCACTTATTTTCGATTTACCGGTCAGGTTGACCCAGGCCGAGATGAATAATCCTTACAAGTTCGTGAAGGAATACTTCGACGATTATAGCCTTAGTGAGGTGCGCAATACCTTATGGCAGATGGTTGAGGTATGCCTCACGACTGATAATGCCAACTTCCAGGATGGAGAGGCAAGGGCCGATCTTATAAATGCTTACGAGGTCACGGAGAAGCTCCTGGAAGCCGTGTTTGTCATAAGTAGGCAGGAGTAACTCCATTATCATTCCATTGAAGAACCACCCAAAGGCAAATCCTCGTTGCACTGCCTAGAGAGATACTAGACTTGTTGCAACTGTCACAATATCATTGTGTTGTGGGATTTTAGAATAACAACTTAATGAGTTAAATTTGTAACAAATGTATACGATCATGGACCCTGCAAGCATTCGTCAAAAACTGCACCAATACGTCGATAAAGGGGATGACAAGCTCTTGAAGCTAATGTATGCCGTAGCCAGAGAGTACAACGAAGACGATGACTTTGAATTTCAGTTCACTGATGAAGAGATCAAACTCTTTGAAGAACGTAGCGCAAAGCGCCTCAGTGGTGAAAGCAAGACCCACAGTTGGAAAGACGCTAAGGAAATCATCACCGGCCAAAAGAAGATGGAATGAGCTATAGTCTTGTACTTCAGTCAGAAGCTGTTATCGACATGCAAAAAGCTTTTGAATGGTATGAAGAACGAAGAGCCGGGTTGGGATTTGAGATGATTGAAGAGATCGAAGATGGCCTTGAAAGGCTCACTAAACACCCCCAACACTATACGGCTATCAATCAAAAATACAGAAGGCTTAGGATCAAACGCTTCCCTTTCCTGATTGTTTATGAAATCGAGAACATGAAGGTCATTATCGTCGCTGTAAGGCGTACCAGCCAGGAACCAAAGTATTGACACCACTTTGAACATTTGCCGATAGAACTTACAGTCATGGCCAGGACTAATACCCTGGCCTTTTTTTATGCTCCTACCTCAGCTACCTACCCTTGGTTGATTATTCTTATGCCTCTTCATGAGAACGTGGTACAGCGCGCATATAATCTCATCCCTTAAAGAAGGAAGGCAGATGGATATTTGTATATTTATGCCAGCAACGAGACGCCGAATGTTAACGTGTTCTTTGACAACTTACAGGTAACGCATACGAGGGGCCACTATTGGAAGAAGATCATTATTACCCGTTCGGGTTGACAATGGCGGGGATTAGTGATAAGGCATTGAAATCGCAATATGCCGAGAATAAGTTCCGTTATAATGGGAAGGAGCTACAGAATCAGGAGTTTAGTGATGGATCGGGGTTGGAGGAATATGATTATGGAGCCAGGATGCAGGATCCGCAGTTGGGAGTTTGGCATAGTATAGACCCTTTGGCTGATAAGAACAGACGATGGAGCCCTTACAATTATGCCTATAACAATCCAATGAGGTTTATTGATCCGGATGGAATGGATGCCGAAGATGGAAGCGGGGCATTTTATAATGCTACTGCTGCTGAAGAAAATGATCTAAGAAAGACGTTTGGTGTGGAACCATATGAGCCATCGGGTTCTGACGGAAGGGGAAGCCCCAAAGGAGATAAAAATAAATCTCAACAAAAGGCCCGGGATACCAAATCTAATAATGATCCTATTGACCCGAATGATCCCTGTCAAATAGATTGGCAGCATCCTCCTGGCTCAAAGCAGATAGAAAATCAGGAAACGATGAAAAGTGTAGCGACAGCTTTCCTGGGTTCTTTAGCAGATGCTGGAAAGGAAACGTTCTTGAATAAAGAGACTTGGTATAGCATTCAAAAACTTAAGACCTACAGCAAGGCGTTTAGGGGTAATCAATATGTAAGTAAGGGGCTGTCAAAAGGCATTAGCAGAGGGCTTAGTGTAGCAGGGAAAGTCATAGGTGTATACAATTCAATTGATTTGTATCAGCAATACAGAAGTGGTGAAATGGGAGGGGTTCAACTTGCTATTGAACAAGGAGTAAATGGCTACTCAACATTCGGGCCAGGAGGTTCATATATTGGCATTGGCTGGGAATTAGGTAGAACTGTAAGTAAAACGGACTGGTACCAGAATATTAAAGAGAATTATTGGTATCCGTACCGTTTTCTGAATTTTGGATATTAATTTATTTAAAAGATTACATAAAATGAAAATTCTTAAAATACTCTACTTTTATTACTATTCTTTCTATCAAAAGGTCGACGATACGCCCCATTTTACGACTTTGTTTTCTTTGAGTTTTTCACAATCATTGCTAATAATTTTCACTGTTCAAATGATTTTTGCATATTTTTTTTGTTATTTCTTCTCTACATGGCCAATGATTGCAATATGTGTCATGCTTTTTATTGTCAATTATTTTCTTTTTATGCGATCTGGTCTTGCAAGGAAAATAGTAAAATCAACACCTCCCGTCATAGTTAATCAGAATTTTACGAAGTGGTTTGCGATTCTCTTTTTTATTATTACGTTCTCCTTTCTTTTTTTGACTCCTATATTGACAAAATCAATATTTGCAAATTGCCGGTAATGGCATTAACGGATCAATCAGGAAGGTTCAATTAATAGATTCTCAGACTAGTGATACTACAAATATTTTGGGCTATCGTTGTAATCATCGTTTTCGCAAATTTCATCTTCTAATGCAAAAGATAATCTAATACCCAGGCAATCATTCTATTGTGTCAAGCTAGATAACAAGATTTTAGAAGGGAATGATATTGATATTATTTATGATGAGTTGTCATTTAGATTATGACATAGAGCTTAGTGAATCAGATTTAGGCTTAATGGGGGGATATTGTTTTTATGGGGCCAAAAACTTTAATATATTGAGCTATACTAAACAAACAAAAAGAGTATTATTCTCAATAAGCCTGTGTGCAATTTTTTTTATTGTAATGTATTTCTTTGGGCCCTCACTTGAGAAAGGCAGATGTTATGATTATAATATATTTAAAGACAAGGAAATTGATGGAATAGTCGTTAATAAATTCAGGAATCCCAATGAACATTCGTATCCAACTTTAATGATAAAGAATTTCAATTCAGATAGTCTTCAGTCTCTTATTTTATCAAGTGACACTACAGACACATATAATGCTTTAAATATTTCTGATACGATATTAAAAAGAAAGGGCGAGGATCAGCTATTTTTGAAGCAGAATGGTATATATAAGTTCTTAAATAGAATTGATTTTGGTTGTGATCACAAATAACTGGTCGCTCACATATTCTATCAAATGACCTATACTTTAAAACAGGTAGCCTATGAAGTTAAACGGAAGATTTCTTTAGAGGGAAATTTGTTTTAGCTTAAGCGGATTGTGCGGCAAAAAAGAAGGAGAACAAAGAGTCGGCTCTGTCTCATTTAGTAAAGGCGATAAAAACCGGCTACTTGGATGAAGAGGCCATAAGTAGCTTAAGTGGCAGAATTGCTATATTATTATTTGTCTTTGACAAGCCCCATTATTATGAAAATTTCAATTCAAGATATAAACGCTAAAACATTCGAGTCATTACCTCGACCAAAAATTAGTATCTCTGGTGATATGCTAGAAATATCTGATCCGCCATTCGCGTGGAGGATCTTTTTGGCTTTTTTTTGTACGTTTTTAATTTTTATTGCCTCGCGAGATAAGGAAATTGCCAGCAGGACCACAGGTATGCTTTTAGGGTGGGGGTTATTTTTTGTATTTGTTTATGATTCTCTTTCTCTTCAACGGGTAAAAATAGACTTTATTAATAAGACGGTATATCGTACGAGCTTAAACCCCTTAGAAAATTTGATAAACCGCATATTAGGCCGCCCATCAAAACTTCCATTTTCAAATATTGAGAAAGTGTATTCTGATTATCGCGAAGCTTTTGGCGGAGCCTCTCAAAGATATTACCTATATATAAGGAGCGGCGACCCCTATAGTTTAAAAATTGGAACATTTAACACGGAGAGCGATGCGAAAAATATAGCTTCGATATTGAATAAGTTAATTAAATAACAACAGCCAATTTATTGATGGGAAAAAACGCTTTGACTGCAACTGTAACTAGAGCGACACAGGGCACAAATTTAAATAGTTAAAATTTTATTCCACTTTTAAAATGGAAATACTAGAAAATATTTTAAAAAAAAAGATAAAAGAAAGGAGTTGATAAAGGAATTTCAGAACCAAGTATGGAATGATGAAATATCGAAAAATAACATTCTTTCAGAACTAGCATATGATTTGGATTTTTATGAACCCGATAGTGCGTTAAGACTGCATGATCACAGTTATTATGGGGACGAAATACTGGAAAGAGAAATAAACCTTGCGCTTAAAAAATTGAAATCAAATGAAGGATAATAAATGGGCATGAATTAATGGTATGCTTACGACAGAGAATACAAACGACCAGGTGACTTGGATGCTACAGTAGAAAAACCTAGGGAATTGTTTGAAGAATGGGAATCCCAAGGTAGACCTACTCCTAACGTAAACCAGTAATTCTATGGTGTTTCAATTAGATAACCGGATTTTAGAAGGAAATGATATTGATACTATTTATGATGAGTTGTCATTAATCAGAATATCGGATATTACCGTAGAGGTTAAGGATCAACTCATTTTTATTTTTAACAATGTTGATAGCCATAAGCTTCTCTATAAAATAGCCTTAATTTTTGCTGATCTTGCCGATTAAAGCCTTGTGCCGGTTTTAATAAATAAGATTAATCAAAAAAGAAGTTCTGGCCATATATCGACATTAATATATGCTTGTTCTGAATGTAATTGTGCTGAGTGGATAGCATTTTTTGTGAGCTTGGCTATAGACCTAGAGGATTCGTCTTATATGGAAGCAATTAGCGTTATTAAAGAAATAAAAGGACCTATTACATTAAGTGATAAAATTGTTTCCGTTAAACAACCGAATGACTATTTAATTTCTATGGGCAAAGGAAATCAAAAGCATGAGAATATGGAAACTTTATTAGAACTAATAGATACCATGGAAACTAAATAATAGACTGATCAATACAAAACAAAGAAATAGAGCCTTTTTCTCATTAGGTATATGGGTAATTTTTTTTACAATGATATACTTTTTCGCACCCACCTTTGACGACGGGAGTTGTTTGGATTATAAACATTTTGAAAAAATGGAGATTGATGGGGTAATAGTTCAAAAATTTCGAAACCCGAATGAACATTCATACCCAACCTTAATAATTAAGAATTTTGATTCGGATAGCCTCGAATCGCTCAACTTATTAGGTGATACAACCAATACATATAATGCTCTAAATGTCTCTGATACCATTTTCAAAAACGAAAATGAAGATCAATTGTTTCTTAAAAAAAATGGCGGATATCAGCCAATAGCTAGAATTGATTTTGGATGTAGAAAAAAATGAAGTAAGAAAATATTTTAAAGGCAATCTTTGTATTGCATAGCAACCTATATAGCTATTTAACAATCAGGCGTCCGGATACTCAGGTTGAGAAAAACGGCTTAGGAGAAGTAATCTTTTATGACTTGACCTCATTTTATTCGGATGGTAAGGCTTTCTTTATTCAAAAGTCATGGAAAGATTGTTAAGATTCTTTAAATGTATGACGAAGGTCTTTTATGCTAATGAAAATTATACGAAATATGAATATTCAGGGATAAATTATTTTATGGTATTAATGGCAGCCACGTTTTATATTGTGTTAACAGGGGGACAGAGACGAGAGTACTGGAATATCCACCAGATGTACTAATCACATAAATTAAAATATGGATACTATTAACGTTGTAATAGAAGAGTTGGTTAAATTTTCCGCAAAGGGTTTAACTACCATGGAAGGCGTCACTGATGATAAAATCAGCGTCTTTGAACGAAAATACAGTTTAACCCTACCTAGCGATTACAAATTTTTTCTAAAAAGGACGAATGGGTTAGATCTTATGGGCACTACAGTATATGGGATTTATGAGGAATCGTCATTCATGTCATTAGCAAGAGCATTTAACATCGAACATTATGAGGTTGATAATGGAATGCCAATATATTTAATTCCATTCAGTCCTGACGGAGGAGGCAATCATTATTGCTTTGATTCTACCAAGTGTGACGAAGAATCCTGCCAAGTGGTTTTTTGGCAGCATAATTTATCATATAACAAGGAAAAGCCTCCCAAAACGGTTAATAATAGCTTCGCAGAATGGGCAAAAGAGGTGTTAGTGGATTGGACATTGGAAGATTACGATTATAACGGCAACAAAAATGTCTAGAATCCGAATAAAAGAACAAGGCTAAATAATAACACATAGATGGCGAACTGGCTTACAGGCAACCCACTCGCCAACAGGCTGCCAACAAAAGAAGAGAGTAAGCGGCACCGCAGGGCTGACCTGTCCGCAGAACCGCCTTTTCGAGCGATCCTGTCGCCATAGTGAGATTGACGCCTGCAAAAGTAAGTGATACAGCCACGCCCTTGCCCTTCCGCGCAGGAATGCGCCATGGCCGGAAGCGGGGCCTTTTCCGAAGCGAACCAAGCTACGCTGGTGGGAGCGGCGGGGAGAAGGTAAGATACAATAACAGGTTGTTACCCTTCCGCGAAGAAACAGCGGTGGCACGGAGTAGGTCAGCCCATATGCTGTCCATAATAAAGCCCCACAAAGGCCCACCCCGTGAAAGCGGAGCGCCACGTATCTAATCCAGGAACGATATATTGCCCAAGCCTTTCAACGAAGATCTCCTCAGACCGCGTTAGGGGTAGAAGCGGAAAGCCCGCAGCAAAGCGAGGACTTGCAGCGGATGACCCGACCCGAAGGGGAACGCCCACTACCCGCCCATTTCACAGTACGCAAGATGAGTTGACAAAATTTTCCAATCATATACAAACGAGCTGAATGACCCTGAGTCAATATTGCAGAAAGGTACTATGGAACCATTTTATCCAGAATAAATCGATTAATGAATTGTTAGGACTGCCACCTATAAAAGGAAATAATTCACTAATGAACCAGCGGGGTAAGTTTTTAACGGATGATAGTCGATCACAGCCAGGCCGACCACGGTGTCAAAGTGACCTCCTTTCTGGCCGGGGGGCTGTAATTCATAGCGTAAGTATCCCTAAATCGCAGACAGGTAAAATGAAGCAAAAGCCTTAATTTTAAATCGAGCAGCATGAAAATAGCACGATTTGCCGAAACACTGATTGTAATGGCTCTCAAAGGGCTGGATAGGGGTACACAGGGTCCGATGGCATTTACAAATTATTTTCCGGAGACTGATTTTGACAGATACATAAAGGGATAAAATTAATGCAGACTCATATAATTTATAGGAAGGAATTATTTATAAAGGCGATGGTATATGTATTAGTCTGCACATCGCTGCTGGTGGCATCTAATTATTTACTGAAATCAAAGGTTATTAACATTATTCTTTTGATCTTTTTGATAATTCCACTCCCTATTATCAAAATACTGCTGAAAGCGTTCACAAGAAAAATATTCATTCAATTAGAGCCTGCCTATATTACTGTTGAAATAATAAATAATAGAGAAGGCCAACTTCAAAGAAGGTTGGATCTGAAAGATCTTAAATCGTATTGTATCCAGTTCCCAAATGACAAGTTTAATTCGATCAGATTCTCCTTACGAAACGGAAAATCCTTTGAATATTCGTTTTTCAAGCAAAAGCAATCTGATGAAGACATTGATACTGCTCAGCTCATTGATGCTATTCAACATCTGATCACGGAGTATAATAATAGCACAACCGAGACAAGCAGGATTTCACTGGTGCCTGGGTTTTATGCTACTTTCGCCGGTCTATTGTGTATTGTAGGATTGTCCGTTTCTTTCGCCGTAGCCATGTTTTTGTTTTCTTTGCAAAATGCAAGGTCTTTGCCGGTAACATTTCTCTTTAGCTTTCTATTAATTGTTCAGTTAATCATAAAAAGAAAAAGGGATTTAGACTATTTTAAGAAGATGGTTGATTAAGAACGAGCAATCTATATTGACACTAAGTATGAAAAAGCTGTTATTTGTAACTTGTTCGATTTGTATGTCTTTGATGTCATGCAATAACAGAAGGGCCAAACAAGAAAAAATGACTGTAAGTGATAGCGGTGAGAAGCAATCAAAGGCAGATACTATAATGCATGATCGCCTTACATACGATTCGTCACTGAAGGGGGCAGTTAATAAGGGTATAAGATCAGGGATTTTGGGTATTTGGGCTGCTGTTGGAGACGAAAATGCCACTTTTGTTATTGCCCAGGATAAGATTACTTATCCCGATCAAAGCGCTTCTTATGAGTACACACTGATAAATGATAGTATACATATCAAGTTTGATGGGTATGATGGGAATTATTTAGTTAGGAAGGTGGGTTCAGACACGTTGGTTTTAGTAGGAGATGAACAACAAGTCTATTATCGGTTTAAGAAATGAAGATCCGGCGCCGTTAAAGGCCTTTTTACGGGGGGGGGTGCTTTTTCGTATATTTGATTTTTACAAATCAAAAGCCATGGACATTACGACACTGGAAGAATTTTACCGGCAGGTGGCTCCGGGGATGGAGGGGGGCATGGAATCCCTTCTGCCGGGCGGCATCACCCGCGAGATCGGTCATTTCAACGTGTTCGATATGGAAGACCTGATCAGATTGAATAAGGACCGGGAGAAGCCCATCATGCCCTATAACAAACGGGCCTATTACAAGATCAGCCTCATCAATGGGCGGAACCGTGCGGAATACGCCAACAAGGTGATCGATATCGAAAGACATGCCCTGCTCTTCGGTACCCCGAAAGTGCCGTATAACTGGGTACCGCTGGATATGGACCAATCGGGCTCTTTCTGCGTTTTTACCGAAGAGTTCCTGGTGCACTCGAAGACGGGGGTGGTGCTGGACGAGCTGCCCATCTTCCGGGCCGGTGGTTACCCGGTATTCCAGCTGGCCGAAGAAGACACGCAGGAGATCGCATCGATCTTCCGGAAGATGCACCGGGAGCTTTCCTCCGATTATACCTTTAAATATGATCTTTTACGCACCTATACGCTGGAGCTGATCCATTACGGACAAAAACTGCAGCCGGCGATGGCGCTATATTCCACCCACAACGCCTCCGCCCGGGTATCCTCCCTGTTCGTGGAGCTGCTGGAACGGCAATTCCCGATCGAATCCCCCCAGCAGAAGCTGCGTCTGCGGACCGCAAAGGACTATGCGGACAGGCTCGCCGTCCATGTCAATCATCTCAACAAGGTCCTGAAGGAAAATACCGGCAAGACCACGACCGACCTCATTTCCGGGCGTATCACCCAGGAAGCCAAGATCCTGTTGAAACAGACGGGCTGGAATGTATCCGAGATCGCCTATAGCCTGGGCTTTGAAGAGGTCGCGCATTTCTCCAATTTCTTCCGCAAACAGACTACCCTTTCCCCGCTGGCCTTCCGGAATTAGCGCCGGCGACCTCCCACCTTGTCCCATACAGGCGCCCATGTCCGGGAGCGATAGACCCGGGGCGCCCCTGGTTTGAATTTTGCAAACAATGGATTGAAGTTCGCAAACGGCGGACGGCTTTTTTGACGGACCTTTGTACTGTTAAAAACAATCAATTATGTCAACAGGAAACAAGATCGCCCTGGTCACCGGCGGGAGCCGCGGCCTCGGCAGGAACAGCGCCATCAGCATAGCAAAGAAAGGGATCGACGTCATACTAACCTACAACTCAAAAAAGGAAGAGGCGGAGGCGGTGGTTGCGGAGATCCGGCAACTGGGGCGGAAAGCGGCGGCGCTGCAATTGAATGCAGGCGACCACAAAAGCTTTGACGGATTTTTCTCTGCCGTCCGGACGGCGCTGTCAACCACCTTTGGGGCGGAACGGTTTGATTTTTTGATCAACAATGCCGGTCAGGGACTCCATATGCCCTTTGCAGAGGTCACCGAAGAGCAGTTCGATGCGCTGCTGAATGTGCATTTCAAGGGGGTATATTTCCTGACGCAGAAAGCTTTGCCGCTGCTCAATGACGGAGGGCGGATCATCAATATCTCCAGTGGTCTGGCTCGGTTCACCCACCCCGGCGCATCGGCCTATGGCAGTATGAAAGGAGCGGTCGAAACGCTGACCAGGTACCTGGCGACGGAGCTGGGCCCGCGCAGGATCGCCGCCAATGTAGTAGCACCCGGAGCGATCGAGACGGACTTCAACGGCGGCCTGGTAAGGGGAAATGAACAGGTCAATAAGGCTATTGCCGATAATACGGCCCTGGGACGAGCCGGTCTGCCGGATGATATCGGTGGAGTGGTGGCCTTCCTGTGCACAGAGGAGGCGAGATGGATCAATGCCCAGCGGATAGAAGTTTCCGGGGGAATGCATATTTAACGGATGGAGGAGAAGGGAACAGAGAGAAGAGAACAGAGAGAAGAGAACAGGAAACAGCGAATAAAGAACGGATATAAAACAAAAAGGCGCACTTTGTAAAAAGCGCGCCTTTTGCATTAAAGCTGTAGAGGGAGGGATCGAACCTCCACGGGGTAGTTAGCGATAGCGCAATGTGCGGTGGTCAACCCCAGTCGGACCCGATTTGAGTCGGATCCGGCATTACACTATGTTTATCCAGATTCCCCACCCCCGAGACAAGAGGGCATGTCTGCCAAATTTCATCACTCCACAGTATCGATCTTTAAAAGAGCGTCTTCGATGTAAAATTAAAGGAATGGGCAATTATTTACAATTTTTCGAACAAAAATTTTTATATTTTAATTTTTATTCAAATATTTGCATTTTAATATAGATAATTTTAAAAAACACTCTTTAAGATGGCTGTAAAATTGAATCTCGACAAATTGGATCTGCAGATCATCCATGAAATGATGGAGAACGCCGAGATCTCCTATGCGGAGCTTGGCAAAAAACTTTTTGTTTCGGGAGGTACGATCCATGTACGGATCAAAAAGCTACAGGAGCTGTCTGTCGTTAAAGGTACAAAATTACATGTAGATCTTAAACAGCTGGGATATGACGTGATCGCCTTTATCGGCATCTACCTGGAAAAAAGCTCCTTATATGACAGCGTCGCCCGTGAATTGCAGAAGATCCCCGAGATCGTCCGGCTCAACTACACGACGGGCAATTACAGCATGTTCGCGGAAATAGCGTGTAAGGATATCAATCAACTGCGTTTTGTGTTGCATGATGAATTGCAGAAGATAAAAGGAATCGAGCGGACGGAGACCTTTATCTCGCTGGATGAAAGTTTTAGCCGCAACGTACAGGTCTTTAAAGAATAGCCTGCCGGACCGCCGCGCCCCTCTGACCAGGGCGCATGTCCGGCTTCCGCCTCCGGCTTACACCCGCACATCCAACACATCCCGTAACCCATTCCCCAGTAAATTGAACGCCAGCACCAGCAACATAATGGCGATCCCCGGCGCCAGGGCCAGCATGGGATTATGCGTGATGATAAAGTTATAGTTCTCCTTGATCATCAGTCCCCAGCTGGGTTGCGGCGGTTGCACCCCCACCCCCAGAAAGCTCAGTCCCGCCTCGATGACGATGGCAGAGGCGAAATTGCCGGCGGCTACGACCCACACAGGGCCCATGACATTTGGCAGTATATGACGGAATAATATACGACTGTGTGAATACCCCAGCGCCCGCGCAGCCTCTACATATTCCCGCTCCCGTACCCCTAAGACCTGGCCACGGATGATACGCGCTACGTTTACCCATAGGGTAAGCCCGATCGCAATAAAGACCTGCCAGAAGCCCTTTCCCAGCATCAGGGTAATGGCAAAGACCAGCAGAAGCGTTGGAATGCTCCAGATGACGTTGATCAGCCAGAGAATGGCCTCATCGATCCGCCCCCGGAAATACCCGGCCAGTGCACCCAATAACACCCCCACGCTCAGGGAGATCAGCACCGTGACAAGGCCCACGGACAGGCTCACCCGGACGCCGACGAGCAACCGGCTCAGGATATCCCGTCCGTACTTGTCGGTCCCCAGCCAGAAGGTCCGCGCCTCGATGCGATACCTGGGATACACCCTTCGTTCGGCCACGTCCTCATCCACAAACTTTTCTACGACCAGGCTGTCTCCTTTTGGAGCATAGCTATTGATAGGAACATAGGTATAGATATCCTCCCTTCCGGAAAGCAGCCGGTGGAAGAAGGAGACGGGCGCCGCCGTCTGCTCTCTGGGCAACAGCAGGAACAGCTGCCGGAAACCCGGCCGCCGGCCCCCGATCTCGACGATCATCCTGTTTGCATCGGGCGATGGATCGGGAGCGATAAAATAAGCGGTCAACGCCACCAGCAACGCCGCACCGATGACGATCAGCCCGAACAGCGCACCCTTATTGCGACGCAGCCTTTTCCATGTATTCCGAGTGGGATCTTTCATCCGTTGATTTTAATTTTTTACGGGTCGGGCGATTCATTTACTTATTTTCCGGTCCTTCCAACGATAATGGCCAAACTGTCCCAGCCAGCCGATGACGATGGTATACAGGATATGGAAAGGCTGTAAGACCGGAAAATATACCAAAAGATGCTGCTGACCAAAAAACCCGGCGACCACCCGTACGAATGGATATTCCACCACTGTTTTTACCAGCAGCAGGAGCAGGCCTAACAACCACCACCAGCTATTCCAGCAGCCCGCCACTGCCAGCCCTGCAAAAAATACATTCACAAGATAGACCAGGAGCAGGACCCGGAAGATCCGCCGGTCATCATAGCTGCCCGCCTTGCTGGCCCAGCGGACCCGCTGGTTGATAAACCCCTTCCAATCTGTCTCCGGCCGCGTAGAGACGATGGCCTGCCGGCTTTTTAGAAAGAAGACCTGCTCCGGATACTTTTTATAGATCTTGTGCATCAACAGCAGATCGTCCCCGGACGGGATCGAATCGATGTCTTTAAATCCTCCCACCTCATAAAACGCCTTTTTCTCATAGGCCAGGTTGGCCCCATTGCACATGGAATGGAATTTTTTGTGGACCGATGCCCCCGTGATCCCCTGCAATGTAATAAAGTCGAGCGTTTGGAATATATACAAAAAACTACCATCCATCTTCCACCGGGAGTCCCCGATGCGTACCGGCGCGGCAATAAACTTAGCCCCCTTTTCGATATAATAAGCGGCCAGGGTCGACAGCCACTGCGGATGAAAGATACAATCCGCATCGGTGGTGACGATCAGCTCACCCGTTGCGGCGGCGATGCCTGTTTCGATCGCAAACTTCTTATGCGCCCTTACGGTTTGCGCTCCTTCGACCCCGGCCAGGCCGAGACAGACCGGTGCCAGGCGCCGGGCGCTCTCCGTGGCTGCAAATCCCTTTACCAGCGCCGCCGTCGCATCCGTCGAATGGTCATCGATGACGATGACCTCGAACGATCCGCAAGGGTAGGTCTGCCGGGCCAAAGAATCCAGACAGGCGCCGATATTCATTTCTTCGTTGCGGGCGGGGATGAGAACGGAGATCCGGACAGGGGGATGTGTCTGCACAGGAGAGGGGTACCCGGGGATCGCCTTCCAGGCCTTCCGGTAATACGCGATCAAAAGTGCATAAACGGCGATGAACAGGCAGCCTGCAAGGGTGACGAAAAACATCGGCGTCTGCATAAGCGTCATAGTGGAAGTAAAATAAGTTGGTAAATATAGTGGATTGATTGTTTTTTGGAATTTCTTCCGTTTTTGGGAAAAAGGCGCTACAAAATTAATGCCTAAGTGGCTGATAGTCAATTATTTAAAATACAGGAACAATCTTGGTTATACGTACCACGGATAAACATCTATACATCCATGAAAAGACCTATACGTAACCTGCCTAATGCTTTATTTACCCCCATGGGCATTATAAAGCAATTTATCTTACTGACCGGTTTCTCCCTTTTCGGGTTAACCGGACAATCCCAAATCAATTATACCTGGAATGGTACCCTGTCCACCGACTGGAATACCGCCGGCAACTGGACGCCGAATGGCATCCCCGGAGCGGCGGACAACGTGACCATCGTCACGGGGAGCAATACCTGTCTGGTCGGCACCACGGTGAGTATCGCCAATTTCAAGCTCACGAGCGGAACGCTCGACCTGGGCGGATCTACCTTTACGGTGAGTGGCGCTACGGTGACCTTTACTGCGGGTACGGTTCAGAATGGCGTCGTCAACATCCCTGCCGCGACGACGACCAGCTTTGGCAACGGCCCGGTAACCATGAACTGTCCCGTCAATATAACCTCGTCCAGCGTGACGATGAAGAATACGACCTTTCAGGAGCCGCTGACGGTTACAAAGACCGGGAGCAGCAATGACGGGAGCGGCGGCGGTAACGTATTCAACGACGTCACTACGATGACGAATGCCGGTTCCGGTTATTTGTTGCTGGCGAACGGCCAGCCGGATGCGTTCAACGCACCGGTAACGTTTAATAACACCGGGAGCAGCAGTCTGTATGTGGCGTATAATAGTTCCAATAACGTTTTTGGCGGCGTCGTCACCTTTAACAATAACCCTAGCGCCAATACGCTGATCTATGTGGGTCAGAATTCGGCGGGTACGGTCTTTAACGATAATATCATCGTGTCTTCCAGTGGTGGGCAGGGCGTTCAGTTCTGTGGCGCAACAGCTGCCTCCGCTACCTTAGCGGCCGGGAAGACGATCACGACAGGCGCCGGCGGTTTTACGGCCGGGACCCTGTTACTCCGCCAGTTTACGCAAATGGGCGCGACAGCGCAAAACATCGTCGTGACCGGCGCCGGTAACCTGACCTTTGGTCCCCAGGCTACCTTTGGTGGTGATGTAACGGCTTCCAGCCCTACCCTTTTCCTCAATGGCTGTACCTTCAACGGCGCGACCGATATCACCAAGACCGGGAGCACGGGAGACTGGAGCAACGGGGGCAATACTTTTAATGGAGTCTCGTCCATTACCAACAGCGGGACCAGCTATTTCCTTCTGGGCAATAACAACCCGGATACCTGGAACAATGACGTGACTTTTACCGACAACGGTTCCGAACGTCTTTTGCCTTGCTGGTCCAGCACCGGCAACCAGTTCAATGGTAATATCTATGTGAATACGGCGGGCAGCGCCCAGGGTATCCAGTTCTGTGGAGGCAATACCACGGCTACCGCTACCCTGGCGGCGACAAAGACGATCCAGGCCGGTACCGGCGGACTGACGGCCGGTTACCTGTATTTGAAGCAATTCACCCAGACGGGCAGCACCCCCGTCAATCTAACGGGGACGGGCACCACTGCTATTTACCTGGGGCCAAACAGTAACTTCGGGGGTGTATTTACGGCAACGGCGCCGGATATCTGGGTGCAGGGAGCGACATATAGCAGTCCCGCAACGTTTACAAAGACCGGCGGTTCCTCCAATCACAACAACCAGAACCAGAATATCTTTAATTCCACCTGTACCATCAACCAGCAAAGCAATACCGGTTATTTTATGCTGGGCTATAATTCCAACGATCAATTCAACGACAATGTGATCGTAACCTCTTCCGGCACGGGCGGGATCTACCTGGGCTGGACCTCCGGCACCGGCACCCCGACCATGGCAGCCGGTAAAACGATCCTGGTGGGTGCGGCCGGTTTCAGCGCCGGTTTCCTGTATTTGAATACGTTTACCCAATTGGGCAATACACCCATCAACCTGGATTTTACCGGGACGAATACCTACCTGGCCTTTGCCCGTAATTCGGTCATCGGCGGGGACCTGACCACACATACCCCCGATCTTTATTTTAACGGTGTCACTTTCAATGGGGTCGTCGATGCGACCAAGACGGGAGCGGGTGGCGATGTTTCGGGCGGCGGGAATGTCTTCCAGGGCAGCGCGACACTTAGCAACAGCGGGACCGGATACCTGATCCTTGGCAGTGGGAACCCCGATACGTTCAATAGCGATGCCACCTTTAATAGCAGCGGCTCTTCTTATGTCGCGCTGGGGTGGAACTCCACCGGCAACCAGTTCAACGGGAATATAACGGTCAGCAGTACCGGCTCTTCCACGGGTATCCAATTTTGCCCGAACGGGACTACGACTACTGCCAGCCAGGCTGCCGGCATGACCTTTCAAACGGGCGCAGCCGGGTTTTCTTCCGGGCTCTTATATCTCCGGCATTTTACCCAATTGGGCAATTCGCCAATCAATCTCAACATGACGGGTACTACCACCCTGCTGCAGGTAGGGCCTTCCTCTTCGTTTAGCGGCGCCTTTACGGCCGTCTCTCCCCGGATCCTGCTGAACGGTGCAGTGTATAATGATATTGTCAATGTCACCAAGACGGGCGCTACGGGAGAGTGGTCAGCGGGTGGGAATATCTTTAATTCCACTATGACGATCAACCATCAGGGCGGCGGCTATTTTGGTTTTGCCAACGGGGCGCCGGACATCTTTAACGGTGATGTATATGTAAACAATAACTCCACGGAAAGGGTCATCTTCGGGAACACCCCGACCGGTAACCAGTTCAACGGGAATATTATATTGACGCAGGTGGGTTCGTCGGTGGGAATAGCGTTCGGCTGGAGCAGCTCCACTGATGTGACCCTCGCGGCCGGTAAAACGATCTCTATCGGTGCGGCCGGCTTTAGCACCGGTTATCTGCAGATCCAACGATTTACCCAACTGGGCAATGCACCCATGAACCTCAACCTGACGGGTACCAACACGCTTCTCCAGGTAGGGCCCACCTGTTCCTTCGGGGGCGATTTTACGGCCGTCTCTCCCCGGATCCAGTTGAATGGAGCGGTATATAATGGTATGGTCGATCTTACCAAGACCGGTGTTACGGGAGAATGGTCGTATGGGGGGAATGTCTTTAATTCCACGACGACGATCAACCAGCAGGGCGGCGGATTTTTTGGTTTTGGGAGCGGAGCCCCCGATATTTTCAACGGAGATGTGTATGTCAACAATAACTCCACGGAAAGGGTGATCTTTGGCAATACCCCGACGGGTAACCAGTTCAATGGCAATATCATATTGACGCAGGTGGGTTCGTCACAGGGAATAGCGTTCGGTTGGAGTTCCTCCACCGATATAAAGCAGGCGGCGGGAAAAACGATCTCTATCGGCGCGGCCGGCTTCAATACGGGCTTTTTGCAGATCGAGCGATTCACTCAATTGGGCAATGCGCCCATGAGCCTCCCCCTGACCGGGAACTCGTCACTGACCTTTGGTCCGAACGCCGTGATCGGAGGAGATCTTACTTCTACCAGCGGTTCGTTGAATTTCAATGGTTGTATATTCGGCGGTATCGCCAACTGTACCAAGACCGGCGCTACCAACGACAACAGCAGCGGGAATAATATTTTTAACGGCGCGGCAACGATGACCAATGCCGGGTCCGGCTACCTGTTGTTCGGCAACGGTAATGCGGACCAGTTCAATGCGGCTGCAACCTTTAATAATACAGGGAGCAGCAATATCTATGTAGCCTATAACAGTCCCAACAATATTTTCAGGGGTGTCACTACCTTTAACAACACTCCTACGGCCAACACCCTGATCTATGTTAGCCAGAATTCGGCGGGGACGCTCTTTGGCGATAATATCATCGTCAGCTCCACCAATGGACAGGGTGTACAGTTTTGCGGCGGGACCTCTGCCTCGGCGCAGTTGTCTACCATCGGGTCCATCATTATCGGCCCGGGCGGTTTTTCAGCGGGCACCCTATTGCTCCGGCAATTCACCCAACTGGGCAGCACGCCGCAGAGCCTGACCCTTACCGGGACCGGAAACCTGGTCTTTGGCCCTTCATCGGCCTTTGGCGGCAATGTAACCAGTACCAGTCCCACGCTTTTTTTCAACGGGTGTAATTTCAAAGGGACGGTTACGGCGGTAAAGAACGGGGCGACCAGCGATGCATCGAGCGGCAACAATACGTTTAATGGCCCGTTTTCCATCACCAATACGGGCGCCGGTTATTTTCTAATGGGTAACGGCAATCCCGATCTCTGGCAGTCGACGGCGACATTCAATAACCAGTCCACGGCCCAGCATATGTACGTTGCTTACAACAGTACCGGGAATACTTTTAATGACGATGTGGCCTTCAATAACCAACCGGGCGCTACCGGTCTTTGGATCTATCCCAATAATGCCGGTATCAATACGCAGTTCAACGGCAATATCACGGTTACCAATCTGAACGGTGGTGGCGTCTATTTTGGCAATGGATCGGGGACGGCTACGCTGGCTGCGGGTCGTACGATCAGTGCGGGAGCCGCCGGTTTCAACCTCGGCGGGCTGATCCTGCGTAATTTTGCACAGTCGGGCGGCGCGGCGCAGACGCTTACTACTACGGGCACCAGCTATATCCAATATGGTCCCGGCGCCTCCTTTGGCGGAAGCGTGACTTCGTCGAGCCCCGGTCTGCTCTTTAACGGGTCCGTCTTCAGCAGCCCGGTCAACGCCACCAAGACCGGCACTTCCAGCGATGCGAGCGTAGGAGGCAATACATTCAATAGCAGCGCCGTATTCACCAACAATGGAACGGGCTATTTAATGATGACCAATAATACGGCCGACGCCTATAATAGCGATGTCAGCTTTGTACAGAGTACTACCGGTACGATCTATCCGAACTATAATAATAGCAGCGCCTATGCCGGCAGCCTGACGGTGACTTCTCCTTCCGCCTCCGCCATCACTTTTGGCGCGGGCAACGGTACGGCTACTTTGTCGGGCGGCGCTCTTCAAAATATCAATGCCGGCGGCGGTACGCCGACACCGGTCTTTACCCGGCTGGTGATCGCCAATGCCGCCGGTGTCACCCTGAATACTACCTCCATCAATGTCTCGAAGAGTCTTACCATGACCTCGGGTCTGCTGAATACCACCACGACCCGGATCCTGACCATGCTTAGCGGCTCCGTCACCGCCTCCGGGGACGCCTTGTCCACGAGCTTTGTAAACGGTCCCATGCGTTATCAGAAGTCCGGTTCGGGCGCTACAACCATGAACTTCCCGATCGGCAATGGACCCGACTGCCGGCCCATCGTGCTTACGGTCAGTCATAGCAATGGGACCCTGTATACGTACCAGGCGCAGCTTTTTGACGCCAGCGCCCTGGCCCTGGGATATACCTTTCCCCCTTCGGTAGACCATGTTTCGGACATACATTATTATACCATCGGCCGGACCGATGCATCCGGTACCAACCAGCCCGTCGCCGGACTGAGCGGCAACCAGACCATCCAGATCTATTTTGGGGCGAATGATGTCGTCAGTAACGGCGGCACGCTGACCGTGGTAAAGAATGTCTATACGGCGCCGACGGCCTGGATCGATATCGGCGGGATGGGCGGCCCTGTATATAATGCCGGCGCCAACCTTACCGGGAGCATTACGTCGACTTCGGGGCCTTCGGCTTTTAATTCGTTCTCCACCTTTGCATTGGGAGACAAGTCGCTTGGCGGCAACGTACTACCCATAGAGCTGCTCGATTTTTATGCCCGTGCGAACAACGGATCGGGTGGTGTCGATCTGGGCTGGACCACGACCACCGAGTCCAACAACAGCTATTTCACGATTGAAAGGAGCGCCGATGCCGTCAACTTTACCTTTGTGCAGAAGGTCGCCACGGCCGCCATTGGCGGCAACAGCAGCGTAGCGCTTAATTATACCGGTTATGACGCCAATCCTTACAGCGGGATCAGCTATTACAGACTAAAACAAACCGACCTCGACGGCAAGGAACATTATTCCGCGATCCAGTCGGTAAATCTTGTGAAGAAGGATCCGTTGTCCATCTATCCCAACCCGACCCGCGGGCCGATCACCATTACCGGGATCGGTGCGGATCAGACGACGGTAAAGGTCGAATGGTTCGATGCCGGCGGAAGGCTGGTATGGCAGGAGACCCTCTCTGCGCAGAACGGAAAGGCCGTGTCCAACACCCGTCTCAATAGCGGGATGTATGGGGTAAGGATCCAGGCGCCTAATGGGACTTCCTGGTTCCAGTCTGTGCTGGTGCTGAAGTAGGGGAGCGTCTCACCGGGACGTCTTATCGAAGAGGCGGCTCGCCGACGGCGCCGATGGCAAGGAGGATCGCATCCAGGTGTGAGGGTTGTAATAGCTGATGGCCCGAAGGGAGTAACGTCAGCTGGCAGGAAGGCCCGATGTCTTTGCAAAAGCGGTCACCGTTCTCCCACCGGATGATGCGGTCATGGCGGCCATAAAGCAGCCGGACCGGGAGATGTTGCGAACGGATGATCTTTTTGACCTTCGAAAGGGTTGGCCGGAAATCGCGCATCGAAGTCCAGCGGGTATACAGGTCCTGCCGCACCCGGTCATCGGCGATGTAATGGGCGGTGAATTTATATACGCTGGGGTTGACAAGCCGGAGTGCGTTGCCGGCACGGAGCAGGAAGAATAACCAGCCCGGCCTTCGCATCGTCCATCGGAAGAGCCCGTTGCCGGGCCCTGTCCGGGTGGCCAGCCAATACCAGCCATTGACTTTCACCCCATCCGGGGCCAGGAGGACCAGCCGTCGGATCTTTTCCGGCATTATTTCGAGCAGCTGCAACGCCACCCGTCCACCCATGCTGTAGCCTGCCAACCGCCATCCATCCGTTATCCCCGGGATGCGGGCGACGATGATCTCCAGGAGGGTCCGGAGATCTTCCGGGGAAAAACAACGACCCTCTTTCCATTCCGTCTTCCCATGGAAGGGCAGATCGATGGCGAGGAGCGTATACTCTTCCGGCAGCGCCTCACCCACAAAAGCAAAGGAGGCAGATGATTCACCGTATCCGTGGAAGGCGATCACCAATTGCGGTCCCGTACCCCAGCGACAATAATAGACAGAAGAGTTTTTAAGGGTACAGTAGCCGGCCTCCATGCATTATGGTTTTAGGAAAGAGCGGGTATTTACATGACCGTCTTCCCCTATGATCGTTATAAAATAGGTCCCATGGGCCAGGTGGGAAATATCGATGGTGATCTTTGTGGACGGTGCGACAAGGGAATAGGATCCGCGAAGGACCGGGGCGCCTGCGGTGTTCAGGATCGACATACCGATATTTTGGTTTTTAATGCTTTGTATTTCGGCTTGCAATTGCGGGCCGCCTCCGGGGATAAAGATACTTCCGATCCCCCAATCTTCCGCCGCCCATCCCAGGCTTACTACGGGAGAGTAGCGTTCCGTCCCATTGGCCCGGCTGACCTTTAACCGGTAAAAGCTTCTTCCCGGCAAGGGATCTTTATCATCCCAGGAATAGCGGGCATCGGGGGTATTTACGAGTCCGTTCTCGCCGCCCTGGTCGGCGAATGCGACGCCATCTTTACTTCGTTGGATCGTAAAAACGACCGGATCTGTCTCACCCGCCCCAGTCCAGCTCAGCAGGATATCCCGCGGTCTGGCGGTTGCCACCAGCGACCAGGATGCCAGCGCGAGCGGGGAACCGGCGAGGATGCCCGCAGCCTTGACCTGCTGGAACAGGAGCTGGTGACCGCCGTTGTTGACATGGGTGCCGTCGAAATTATAGATGGGGTTGATCGTCAGCGAATCCGCCGCTACCACCGGGTTATAGAAATTCAGGGAATAGATCGGAAATTCCGCGAGGATCGAGTCCCGTTCTACCTTCAGGATGGCCTCCTGTGACGGCGAAGCGGTATTCCTGGGTTGCGAGGTGGTGATATAACATATTTTACCTGCATTGATAACCGTCTGATAGATCGTCCGGAGATTGAACATCGTCTCCGTAACGGTATAGTCCGATACGGCATCGTTGGTCGGAAAATTGACAAGCACGACGTCGGGGTTAAAGCTCAGCGCGGTCGTTACATTGTACCGGGGGTCGGGAGCCGGCTTACCGGCCGGCG
The DNA here is from genome assembly GCA_036500545.1 of Puia sp. GTDB lineage: Bacteria > Bacteroidota > Bacteroidia > Chitinophagales > Chitinophagaceae > Puia. Next base: position 25,280 of record DASYBV010000023.1, read on the forward strand.
GGACAAAGCCGGTGGGCATACCGGGATAGGTGGTGAGCCCTCCCAGCGCGATATTATAGATCGTGTCTATTTCGCCCAGGTCCTTGAAGTATTTTTTTGTAAGATTCACCCAGGAGCTGTCGATGGGGTTGGCGCCCGTGCCAAAGGCCGTGGAGGAGCCGATGACCGCAATGATCTTCTTCGGTTGGCAGACGGATACCAGCGACAAAAGCACCAGGAATGCCATCATTAGTAAAGATTTGTACATAAGACAGTATTTAGGTTAAGTTAAAAGAGCAATGACCGTTGAATCGGGCTATGCAGAGGCGATGGGGCAGACAACAATGGTGTGGATGAGATCGTAGGGGGCGGCGGGGATAGGCTATTGGGATAGATCGTCGGGGTTGATCGATTGCGGATAGTGGGGGAATGAAAGTACAAATTATCTTCCGGAAAGCTTTCGGAATTGGAAGAAATAACCTATTTTTATTTAGTTGTTTAACTAACTATATGCCAAACAACCAATTTAAGAAAGGGGAGCTCTATAGTTTTATTACCGGCAAGGCCAGCACGGCGATAGCCCGCAACCTGCAAAAAAAATTCAATACGGCCGGGTTGAAGATAACCATCGAGCAGTGGAGCGTGTTATATCATTTATGGAAGGAGGATGGCAAGAGTCAGCAGGAATTGTGCAACGCCACCTTCCGGGACAAGCCAAGCATCACCCGGCTGGTGGATAACCTGGAGAAGCTGCAGCTGGTCAAGCGGGTCCCTTCGGACAACGACCGGCGGATCAACCTGATCTACCTGACGCGGACGGCGCAGAAACTGCAGGAGGAGAGCATGGAGATCGCGGAGGCGACGCTTAACGAGGCATTGGAAGGGGTGCCGCCGGAGCGGATCGATATTTGTAAAGAGGTACTGCAGATCGTGTATGACAATCTTCGATAGGACGACCCGGGATGACCTTGAATACGATAACCTTATTTCTTCATCATAAAACTATTTTCTATGAGTGCCAGCACTGAAAAAGCACAGGCCCTTAAAGGCGCCGAATGGTTGGTAAAAGAGAGCTCTCCTTTTGAGACCTTTATCCCCGAAGATTTTAACGAGGAGCAGCACATGGTAAAAGACATGTGCAATGCCTTCCTGGATACCGAAGTATTGCCCGTGATCGACCGCATCGACAAGCTGGAACCCGGGCTGATGCCCTCGCTGATCCAAAAGGCCGGCGGGCAGGGGTTGCTGGGCGCATCCGTTCCGGAGGACCTGGGCGGGCTGGGAAAGGATTTTATCACCGCCACGCTGGTGAATGAAGGGCTGGGCGGCGGCTTCTCCTTTTCGGTGGGCGTCTCTGCGCATACCGGCATCGGGACCTTGCCGATCCTTTATTTCGGGACGCCGGAGCAGAAACAAAAATATATCCCCAAGCTGGCGAGCGGGGAATGGAAGGGGTCTTATGGATTGACGGAGCCGAACAGCGGCAGCGACGCGCTTGGCGCAAAGACGACGGCGAAATTATCCGCCGATGGAAAATACTATCTGCTCAACGGGCAGAAATGCTGGATCACGAATGGCGGTTTTGCGGATGTATATACCGTTTTTGCCAAGATCGACGGGGATAAGTTCTCGGCCTTTATCGTGGAGAGGGGCTTTGAAGGATTTACCCAGGGGCCGGAGGAGCATAAGATGGGGATCAAGGGCTCTTCTACCGTACAGCTCTATTTCCAGGATTGTAAGGTGCCCGCCGGGAACCTGCTGGGTGAGATCGGAAAGGGACATATCATTGCCTTCAATATCCTGAACATCGGTCGTCTGAAGCTCTGTGCCGCCGCGCTGGGAGGAGCCAAAAGGGCCGCTACCATCAGCATTCAATACGCAAAGACCCGGGAGCAGTTCAAGACCCCCATTGCGAATTTCGGGGCCATCAAGCACAAGCTGGCTGACATGGCGATCAAAATGTGGACGGCGGAGAGCGCCCTGTACCGTACCGCCAAATGGATCGACGATAAGGAAGTAAGCCTGGCGGCGGAGGGCAAGCCCTTTAATGAATCCGTGCTGGGCGCCGCCGAAGAATATGCCATCGAATGCGCCATCCTGAAAGTATATGGCAGCGAGATCCTGGACTTTGTCGTCGACGAAGGCGTACAGATCCATGGAGGCAACGGTTTCAGCGATGAATATATCATCTCGAAGGCTTACCGGGACAGCCGGATCAACCGCATCTATGAAGGCACAAATGAGATCAACAGGCTCCTGACGGTGGATATGGTATTGAAGCGCGCCATGAAAGGCCGTCTCGACATCATGGGCCCTGCCATGGCGGTGTCGAAGGAGCTGATGAGCATCCCGGATCTTGGGAGCGGCGGGGAAGAAACTCCCTTTGCCCTTGAAAAAAAGACGATCCGGAACTTTAAAAAGGCTATTTTGCTGACTGCAGGCGCCTCGGTCCAAAAGCTGATGGCCAAAATGGAGAATGAACAGGAGATCCTGATGAATATCGCCGACATGGCCATCGAGACCTTTGTTGCGGAGAGCGCCCTTCTGCGGGCGCAGAAGCTGGTGGATCAGCGGGGAGAAGCCGCCACTGCCTTCGAGCTGGATATCACACGTACCTATCTCTATGATGCTGCCGATCGTATTCTCAAATCGGGGAAAGACGCGATCAATGCGTTTGCCGACGGGGATGAGCAGCGGATGATGCTGCTGGGTCTCAAGCGTTTTACAAAAGTAGATCCATTCAACAGCAAGGATGCCCGGAGGCGAATTGCCGACAGGCTGATCAGCGATAATAAATATCCGCTCTAAGCGGAAGGATCATAAGACTAGCGGGTTACACACATGAGAGAAGGAAAGCCACTCCGAAATTTTCGGGCGTGGCTTTTCCCTTTTGGGCCTATCTTTAGAAAAATATTTTCTTGCTTATGCGATCAATCGCTGTTTATATCCTGCTGCTGTTGCCGGTTTCCTGCTGTTTTGGACAGGATAGCGTATGGCTGGCCCGTACGACCGGGAAGCTGCCCTTTATGGAATATGGTATCGGGGATGACCGGCTCGGGGGCGCCAAGCTCGGCTACCTGGATTCGAATATCCTTGTGCGGATCGTGGACAGCTTTAAAACGGATTATAAGGTCCGGCTTTCTGTACAGCATGCCGCCTATATCGCCAAGACCAGTGTGATCCTGTTATATAAGCAGGCGAACCTGCCCGTCGCGCACAATACGCATCTCAGCGGGAGCATGAAGGTATATGGAGATACGGCCTCCGACTATGTGGTCGTCAACCTCGACGAGCGTCTTCCCTATCATAGTTTTCAGCTGATCGATCCTTCGCGGGTGGCCGTGGACATCTATGGGGTGACCAGCAATACGAACTGGATCACCCAGCTCCGGACGGCGAAGGAAATAAAGAATACCTGGTACGAACAGGTCGAGGACGATGTCCTGCGGGTCTATATACAGCTGAAGCATACCCAGCATTGGGGACAGAGCCTTTCCTATGACAGTTCCGGCAGAAGGCTGGTGATCCGTATCAGGCGGCCGCCGCCCGTACTCGATATCCGCAGGCTGCGTATCGCCGTCGATGCGGGTCACGGCGGGACGAATGCCGGGGCCGACGGGGTGAACAGCAAGGTGCTGGAAAAGGAATACACCTTACTCATCGCAAAAGAGCTGCAGAAGGTGTTGAAGGCCGCCGGCGTCAGGCAGGTATTTATGACGCGGACCATCGATACCTCCCTGGACATGCCTGAACGGATCATGATGTTAAAACAATTCGATCCGCAGCTGCTGGTAAGCATCCATCTCAACTCCGCGGGCAATGATACCGTACGGGGGACCAGCACCTATTACCGGTATATCGGCTTCCGGCCCCTGAGCGTGGCTATCCTGAATCAAATGCTTACGCTGGGGTTAAAGGAATATGGCAATGTGGGCAATTTTAATTTTTCGTTAAGCGGGCCTACGGACTATCCCAATGCATTGGTGGAAGTGGCGTTTCTCAGCAATAAGGAGGACGAAAAGAAGATCCTGAGCCCTAAGTTCCGAAAGGCGGTGGCGCAGAAGATCTACCTGGGGATCGTCGGCTGGTTAAAACAACAACAACCATGAACGGATACCTGATGCAGGAACAGGAGTGGACGCCGGGACAGGACCTGTTCATCGAAAGTTTTTCCCCGGAGAATACATTTGGGACCGTATTTGAGGATGATGGAGACTCCGCCTATTTTTATGCGGTGGAGAAGGATACCGGGGGGACGGGGCTGCGGGTGCTGGATGCGTTGCATATCTTTGAGACGGAGGAGGAAGAGATGGGGAATGCGGAGGGTGACGCCGCTGTTGCGAATGTTGCGGAGGGAGCGGATGCTGCGGATCTTGCGGAGGGGGCGGATGATAAACTGCGGTTGGTTGCGGGGCAGCCGGTAAAGCTGCTGGTCGTATGGTCAAAAGACTGGCAGAAGTGTGCGTTGGTGATCGGCGGCCTTTGTCATGCGATCTTTGATTTTGCCGTGCACGGCGGGTATAGCATCAATGAGTTCCCTCCTCCGAATGATGTCTGGACAAAGGGGGATCGGAAGATGACCATCGAAAGGATCCGGAATTTTTGACAAGATAAATTGCTGTTATGGCCCTCACCAATGTTTTTGTTCACCATGTTTATTTCTGGCTGGCCAATCCCGATAGCCCGGCGGATCATGCCGCTTTGGTAGCGGGTTTGCGGAAGCTTTCGGCTTGTCCCACCATCCGGGAATTTCATATCGGCCAGCCGGCCGGCACGGATAGAACGGTCATCGATACTTCTTATGCGCTGTCGTGGCTGGTGTTATTTGCCACCGCTGAAGACCAGGATAGTTACCAGACGGACCCGATCCACCTGGAATTTGTAAAGGAGTGTTCTCCGCTTTGGAACAAAGTGGTGGTATTCGATTCGATCGACGTGTAGGATGGGATGGATCGTTAAGCCGTTTGATCGGAATGGATGAGGCTGTTCGATGTGTACCGTTGCGATGCTATTTTAGTCCTGCGGCCGCGGCTTCATCTACAAACCAATGCAGTTCGCCATTGAGCGGCCGGATCTCCTGTGAGGGATACAGGTCGGGATTATAATTTCCTTTCAGCACTTCTTTTAATGCGTGCGTCTTTTTGGGACCGGTCGTCAGGAAAGCCACTTTGGCGGCCCTGTTGACGATGGTCTTGGTGAGGGTAATGCGGAACATGTCCTGGGCCTTTAGAAAAAAAGCGGCAGCCCAGGCCTTTTCTTCGTGTACTACTTCCGTTCCGGGGAACAGCGAAAGCGTATGTCCGTCATCGCCCATGCCCAGCAGGACCAGGTCAAAGCTATTCGGGAGAAGGTCTGCTGCGCCGGTCGCATCGCCTCCTCCTCCGCCGGGGCCATAGACAGAGGATCTGCCGCCGGGGACGTCGGGAAAGTATTGATGAAGGAGCGTTTCGTATTCGAGCGCCGATTGTTCCGGGGTGATATCCGTCCGCATCACATGGATCTGGGACGGGGGGACCGGAACAAAGTTCAGGAGGGTATCATACGCCATCTTTGCGTTGTTGCGGCTGTCGGCAAAGGGAACCGCACGTTCATCTCCCCAGAAGACATGGAGCCGGGACCAATCGATCTGGTCCTTATAGGGCGGCGCAGCCAGGATCTTATGGAGGCGTTCCGGCGTGCTGCCGCCGGAAAGAGCGATCGTAAAACGATCCTTTGTCTTTAGTGTTGCATCGATCAGGCCGGCAATCCACTTAGCGACGGCATCGCTTAGCTCTCCGGCGTCTTTGTATATGTGTAGTTCCATGGACTATTGATAAATGCGAAGATTATTTCTTAGTCTCCTTTGCTCCTTTGGCTGCCGGTTTGGGGGCTTCCTTTGGATCTTTTGAGGGGGCTTTTGGCTCCTTCGTATCTTTTGCTTCTTTCGCGTCTTTTGTTTCCTTTGCGCTGGGCGGCAGGGTGATCCAGTTGTGGCCGTCGCGGGCGATCAGCGCCTCTGCGTCTTCCGGTCCCCAGGAGTCCGGTGCATAGTTCGGGAAATCCACCGGCGGGCGGGATTCCCATGCTTCGAGGATGGGCATGATGATCTTCCAGGCGGCCTCTACCTGGTCGGCGCGCATGAACAGGGTGGGGTTACCTTCCATGACATCCAGCAGCAGGGTCTCGTAGGCTTCCGGCTCATGGCCGTCGAAGGCGTCGTCATAGCTGAAGATCATGTCCACGGGGTTCAGGTTCATCGACTGACCGGGACGTTTTGCCTGAAAACGCAAACGGATATCCATTTCCGGCTGTATGCTGATGGTAAGCCGGTTGGATCGCCAGGTCTCCGCCGCTTCCGGGGGGAAGGCATAGTTAGGGGCCGGACGGAACTGGATATTGATCATGCTGGTCTTCTGGTTCATTCTTTTGCCCGTCCGGACATAGAAGGGGACATCCTGCCAGCGCCAGTTGTCGATATAGAATTTAACGGCGGCAAAGGTATCGACGTTGGATTCGGGGCTTACGCTCTTCTCCTGTTTGTAGCCGGGTACCTGCTCTCCCTTCATCCAGCCTTCGCCGTATTGTCCGCGGACGGCGTATTTCTGGACCTCTTCCTTGGAGATCTTCCGGATGGCGTTCAGCACATCCACTTTTTTATTACGGATCTCGTTGGCCTCAAAGGAAACGGGCGCCTCCATACCGATCATACAGATGAGCTGGAGGATGTGGTTTTGTACCATGTCCCGCAATGCGCCGGAGTTCTCATAATAGCCGCCGCGGCCTTCTACACCGACCGTTTCGCTGACGGTGATCTGGACGTGCTCGATATAGTTGCGGTTCCAGATGGGTTCGAACAGCGCATTGGCAAAACGAAGCGCGAGGATATTCTGTACGGTCTCCTTGCCGAGATAGTGGTCGATGCGGTAGATCTGCTCTTCGGAGAACAGGCTCATCAGCGATTCGTTCAGCTCGTGGGCGCTTTGCAGGTCGTGACCAAAGGGTTTTTCGATAACGATGCGGGTACCCTTTCTATCCGAGCAGATGTTGAGGGCGCCGAGCTTTTTGGCGATATCGGGCATGAGCTGCGGGGCGACGGAGAGATAGAAGATCACGTTGGGGTGTTCGCCGAATTCGGCTTCCTTCTTTTTTACGATATCCGCTATCTTTTTATAATCGGCATCCTTCTCCGCATCCATGGGAAGATAGGAGACATGCTGGGAAAATTCCTTCCATTGGCCGTTCTCGTCACTCTTCCGGCGGCTGAATTTCTGGATGCCGTCCAGGAGACGTTTGCGGTAGTCTTCGTCGGAGTAGGGGGTGCGGCCGATGCCGACGATGCCGAATTTTTCCGGCATCCATTCGTCGATGAATAAATTATATAAGGCGGGAGAGAGTTTGCGGTAGTTTAAGTCGCCGCTGCCTCCGAAGATAAATACCAGGGAGGCGGGGGGACGTTTGTGGTTTTGCATATAATCTTCTGTTATTCTTTAAATGATATAGGCCTTCGGCCTATTTTCCCCACTCCGTGTGGAAAATGCCGGGCTCGTCGATACGGTTGTAGGTATGCGCGCCAAAGTAATCCCGTTGTGCCTGGATCAGGTTGGTCGGCATCCGCTCGCTGCGATAGGCGTCGAAGTAGCTTAATGCGGCCATCAGCCCGGCGACCGGGTAGCCCATATGGATGGCGTGGATGATCACGTTCCGCATATTTTGTTTTTTCGCCTGGAGCAACTGGCAGATCTCTCCTTCCAACAACAAATTAGCGAGTAAAGGGTTCTTTTTATAGGCAGAATAAAAAACGGGGAGCAGGGAGGAGCGGATGATACAGCCGCCTCTCCAGACCTTGACCACTTCCTGCATGGGGATATCCATTTCCAGCTCTTTGCTGGCGGCGTGGAGCATGGCCAGGCCCTGTGCGTAGCTGATGACCGTGGAGAAGAACAGGGCGTCCTGCACCTGTTGGATAAACACTTCTTTTGGGACGGGGATATCGACGCTTGGCGTTTTGTATAAGGCTGCAGCCTGTGTCCGTTCGTCCTTATAGGCGGAGAGTTCGCGCATACAGACGGCCATGTCGATCACCGGGATGGGGATGCCCAGGTCCATCGCATCCTGCGAGGTCCATTTGCCCGTTCCCTTGGCGCCGGCCTTGTCGAGGATCATATCCACCAGGCGGTTGCCGGTCTTATCGTCCTTTTTCAGGAAGATATCGCGGGTGATCTCGACGAGGAAGGATTGCAGCTCTCCCTCGTTCCAGTTCCTGTATATTTTGTACAGCTCGTCGTTATCCAGGCCCAGACCGCGATGAAGCAGGTCATAAGACTCGCTGATCAGCTGCATGATCGCATACTCGATCCCGTTGTGCACCATCTTTACATAATGTCCCGCCGCTCCTTTGCCGAGATGGGCGACGCAGGGTTCGCCGTTCACCTTTGCGGCGACTGCCTCCAGCATGGGTTGTACGATCGGCCAGGCCGCGGGGTCTCCGCCGGGCATGATGCTGGGTCCCGTACGGGCGCCCTGTTCACCGCCGGAGATGCCTACGCCCATAAAGTGAAAGCCTTTTTCTTCCAGGAACTTTACGCGGCGCAGCGTATCTGTATAATGCGAGTTGCCGCCGTCGATGACGATATCGCCCTTTTCCAGGACGGGCAGGAGGTCGTGGATCACATCGTCCACCGGTTTGCCTGCCGGCACCAGCATCATCAGTACGCGGGGCTTTTCCAACAGCTGGATCATATCCGCGAGTGTGTTGACTCCTTTTACGGTCGTCCCCGGTGTGGCGGAAGATTCGAGCGTAGCTGTCTTTGTAGCGTCCTTATCGAAGCCGACGACGGCGAAACCGTGATCGGCCATATTGAGCAGCAGATTGCGCCCCATAACGCCGAGGCCAATCATACCGAATTTAAATGTAGTGTTTGCCATGATTGATTTGATATAAGAGCGGTAAAATTAGGTAAAAAAAAGCATGCAAAAACTTGCATGCAGGGTTTATGAACGCCGACCGGATCACAAAAGTTGACCGGATTATGAAAATATTAAGTCTCCAGGTCTACTTCTTTGCTTCGTCGGGGTGGGGGCTACCATGGTGACAGGTAATACAGGAGACGGCTACCATGGCGGGTCCTTTGTCATCACTGTCGACGTGGAAATATTTTTTGTTGATTTTAGCAGTCATGCGGAACATATGGCGGGCCATGTTTTTTTCCGGTTTTTCGTCGCTGGCGAAATCCAGTCTATGGGAGGTGCTGTCTTTTGATTGGGCATGACAGAAGCCGCATTTGACGCCGAGGGCCGTTTTCCAGGTATCCATTACTTTTCCCAGGTCGTCGTGGCTGATATTTTTGGGGAGGACTTTCAGATTGCGTTTGGGTTTATCGTCTTGGGGAGCGACGGCGGCCATGCCGACTATCATCAGTGCAATAAGGGAGAAAACAACGGCAAATTTCTTGTAGTGCAGCATATGTGAGTTTTTGGAACCCGAATTTAGTGAAACCCGTCTATATAATGCGCCAACATTTGACAATATTTTGACAATACGGGCAATCCGCCTTCCCCCTACCTTTGCGGAATGGCGGAAAAATTTCAGACAAGCACAGATATAGGTATGCTTCGAAGAAGCCAGATCATTCTGATGGCCGTTTGTACGGGGTTAATTGTAGCCAACATTTATTATTGTCAGCCGCTGATCGTGCTGATCGGCCGGGATCTCAACATATCTGGCAGCACGGCGGGCCGGATCACCTTTTTGACACAGGCGGGGTATGCATTGGGGCTGTTATTCTTTGTTCCGCTGGGGGATAAGGTCGAGCGAAAGGGCCAGATCGTCTGGATGTCTGCCTTTGCCGTGGCCGCGCTGATCCTGGCGGCGCTGGCTCCCAATCTGCTGGTGCTGGAGATCGCCAGCGTGCTCATCGGCGCCACTTCGGTGATCCCGCAGCTGATCCTGCCCCTGGCGGCCAATCTGGCGGACCCGGCGAGAACGGGGAAAGTGATCGGCGGCATTATGAGCGGGTTGCTGATCGGCATCCTGTTATCCCGTACGCTAAGCGGTTTTATCGGGGCCTGGCTGGGCTGGCGGGGGATGTTCGGGTTGGCGGCGGTCATCACGTTTGTGCTTTTATTGATCATGCAGCGAATGTTCCCGGCGCACCGGCCTACGTTCACCGGTTCCTATGCGTCGCTGATGCGGTCCCTGCTGACGTTGGCAAAGGAACAGCCGTTGTTGCGGGAAGCGGCGGCCATCAATGCGTTGGGTTTTGCCACTTTTGGCCTGTTTTGGACGACGATGGTGCTGCATTTGTCCGGGCCTCCGTTTAATTTTAACAGCGATCGTATCGGGCTTTTCGGACTGGCGGCTGCGGCAGGAGCGCTGGCGGCTCCTCTTGTCGGAGGTTCGGCCGACAAACGAAGTCCCCGTATAGCCATCGGATATGGGTTGGGGCTGCTCGGGCTGTCTTTTGTTCTTTTATATGTATGGGGGGATCTTATGACAGGCATGATTGCCGGTATCGTTTTGCTGGACCTGGCCATGCAGGGCATTCATATTTCCAATCAAAGCAGGGTATATGCACTCATCCCCGGCGCCCGCAACAGACTGAACACGGTATATATGACCGTAAGTTTTATAGGGACAAGCCTTGGATCGGCGATCGGGCTGGAAGTGTGGAACAGAGCCGGCTGGCCGGGCGTATGCCTGACAGGCGCGTTACTTACATTGGCAGCTTTTGCCGTCTTTGTGTTGACATATAAGAGAGCGAGGCCCGTGTTTCAATAGATATAGGACAGAACGTCAGTTAACAAATTACTAATTAGGGGAAGAGACGAATAAGTTTCTTGTATTTTCATGTAAATGAACTATCTTTGCTGAGTAAATTTGAGCTGATAACAGCATTAGTAATTGAACGATCATTTCCGCTACGCATTCTCCGTAATAGTTAGTCTTCTTTACTCCCTGCTTACGCCACTCAGATTGTTTTTTATTATCTATTTTTAACCAGTTATTTAAGTATGAACATTTACGTTTCAAATTTAAGTTTTAACGTCACGGACGAAGACTTACAAGATTACTTTGCAGAATACGGCGAGGTATCTTCTGCCAAAGTTATTATGGACAAATTCACCGGCAAATCCCGCGGATTTGCATTTGTAGAAATGCCGGATGATGAAGTTGCAAAAAAAGCTATCCAGGAATTGGACGGTGCATCTGTTGATGGCCGGACTATCGGTGTATCTGTAGCCAAGCCCAGGGAAGACCGGGGTAGCGGTGGCGGAAAAAGCGGTGGTGGCGGGTTCCAACGCAGGAACAACAACTACAGCAACAGCAGGTATTAAGCTAATTAATATACTTTGTTCCATAAAGGCGCCTTCGGGCGTCTTGCCGTGGACCGGATACGCGTTATTTCGATAAAACGTATCCGATCAGTGCGGAAGGACCCTTCGGGGTCCTTTTTTTTGCTTTTGACGCTATGCGGGCGGATGACGGGCTGCAGGTAGCCTCATCGCGGTGACCTCATCGCGGATGCCTTATCGCGGGTGCCGGGTTTCCCCTTATGCCGCGGATTGGTCGGTATGCAGGATCAGCGCGATGTTGGTGCTGTTGTTCTCCGTATGGTTTATGCTGATGCTTCCTCCCATCTTTTCCGCGGCATGCTGCACCTGCCGGAAACCGTTGGATAACGTGCGATAGAAATAAGTGCCGGCATTGCGGACAAGGATCATCGTATTTTCTCCGTTGCATACCGATTCTACGTGGATACATTCATTCTGTGTGCTGCAGACGGCCCGGTCCAGCAGGTTCCACAGAACATAGGCCAGCATATTCTCATCGGTGCCTATTTCAAGCTCACGGTCGATCTGGTTTACGATAATGGTTTTGCGGCTGACTGCCAGGGGAAGAAGACCCGTCGTTAATTCATCTACAAAACGATGCAGGGATATACAAGTATTCGTACAGGTTGACATGGATATAGGATTTTGTCGGATCGTAATTATATGATCCGGCAAAACTAACGTCTGTAAAAGGGTTTTTATGAGCGGCGTATCCTATTAATTTCAAAATTGCTATTTTCAATGTATGAATTTTATAGGGAATCTTATATGGCTGATCCTGGGAGGGCTTTTTGCCGCACTGGGGTATATCGTCGGCGGCTTTATTTTATGTATGACGATCGTGGGTATTCCTTTTGGATTGCAGTGTTTTAAGATTGCGGGGCTTGTCCTCGCACCTTTTGGGAGGCAAGTTGTGCCCGCTCCGGGTGGAATGGGGTGTTTGTCGCTGTTTTGTAATATCATCTGGTTGATCTGTGGCGGGTTGTATACGGCGCTGGTCCATCTCGTCTTTGCCGCGATCCTGTTTATTACCATTATCGGGATCCCGTTCGCCCGGCAGCATCTTAAATTAATGGAGTTATCCCTGATGCCTTTTAGTAAAAGGGTGATCTAAAAAAAACGGGAGCGTGCGCCCCCCGTTGTCTTTATCTCCAATGCCCACGATTCCAGTGGTATCCCCGGCTGCCGTGATCCCAGTTTCCTCTTACCCAGGTCCGGCCGGCACGGGGATGATCCCAATGACCTTCATGCCAGGAATATCTTCCGCCTCCCCATACCCAGTCTCCGTCGATCCAGACATAATCCGCGCCGGGCGCTACCGGGCGGGTATAGACCACATCACCGGGAGCCGTGTCGACATATCCATCTACCGTACAGCTGGACAGTCCGACCAGCGAACCGGCTATTGCAATGATTAATAATGACTTTTTCATAATGAAATGTTTAATGTGTGATAGAGTGACTTATACGGGTATCCGGCGAATAATATGCCAGCGGGACCAGAGGTATATTTTCATATGTAAGCCGCTGTAAAACAATTCCGTATAGATGAAATGCGGCAGGATGGGCTGTAGCCTTATTTCCCCATCTGTTCAAAAAATCCCATTTGCCGTAAAAAGGCGACCGGGCAGGAAGGCCGATCCGTCGTCGATGGTTTAACATAACTAATTTACATCATTAGCCCCGGATGCTGTGTTGTAACGGATCAAATCAGTAATTTTACGGGAATAACTCCAATTTCTTTGCCATGAGTGAAACAACTACCATCCCGTCTCAGACCCTGACAGCAAAAGACTTTTCCACCGACCAGGAAGTCCGCTGGTGTCCCGGATGCGGGGACTACTCCATCCTGGCCCAGGTACAGAAGATCATGCCTACGCTGGGAATACCCCGGGAAAACATCGTTATCGTGTCGGGGATCGGTTGCAGCAGCCGGTTTCCTTATTACATGAACACGTATGGGATGCATTCCATTCATGGCCGGGCGACGGCGATCGCCTCCGGGCTGAAGGCAACCCGACCCGAGCTAAGCGTTTGGGTTGTCACCGGTGACGGGGACAGTCTGAGTATCGGCGGGAATCACACCATCCACCTGCTTCGTCGCAATTTCGATCTGAATGTCTTATTGTTCAATAACCAGATCTATGGATTGACCAAGGGCCAGTACTCTCCTACTTCGGAGGGGGGTAAGGTGACCAAGTCCACGCCTTATGGCAGTCTCGACCACCCATTCAATCCCCTGGCGCTGGCAATGGGCGCCGATGCGGGCTTTGTGGCCCGGACCATGGACCGGGACCCCAAGCATCTGCAACAGATGCTTCTTCGCAGCCAGCAGCATAAAGGGACTTCCTTCCTGGAGATCTATCAGAACTGTAATATTTTTAATGACGGCGCCTTTGAGATCTTTACGGAGAAGGGGTCCAAGCCGATGGAGACCTTATTCCTGGAGCAGGGCAAACCGTTGGTCTTTGGTACGCAGCGGAACAAGGGTGTCCGTCTGGATGGTTTCCGGCCGGTCGTCGTGGATTTGGGTAATGGGGTGAGCGAGAGCGACCTCTGGATCCATGATGAACGGGATTTCTACAAGGCGCAGATCCTCACGCGTATGTTCGATGATCCCCGGATCGAAGGGCATCTGCCCAGGCCGTTTGGTGTTTTTTATGAGGTCGACCGTCCCTGTTATGAAGAGATGCTCAATCTCCAGGTGGAAGAGGTGATCCGCAGTAAGGGGAAGGGGAATCTTGATAAGCTGTTGAGAGGGAATGAGACCTGGACGATCGTATAAAACGCTCCCCGCTGCAGATAGGGCAGACAGGATTGCAATGGGCGTGCGCTGCACATAATTATCCCACACGCATAATTAAAAAAGAGACGGCCCCACTTTCTTTAGGCGGGGCCAGTCTCTCCCCGAAAAAGAGGTTACTCTTTTTCGGACATTAGTCAAAAAAGAGACGGCCCCACTTTCTTTAGGCGGGGCCAGTCTCTTTTTTCTTTGGTTTTTTCACAGTGAAATTTTTTTCGGTCCAGGGGCTGTCACTGTCAGGGTCAAAATCAATACTTTCCGAATCAACACTTTCCAAATCGTCAACGTCTAAAATTGGATCACAGATCCAATGGGCGCAAGCCCAATCAATTAGATTTTTTTTGCAAGGGGCGATATTTCTCCTTCGCCCCGCAGCAAAAAAAAAGAGCCAGCGATAGACATCGCCGGCCTGTGCTTACCTCTGAAACCACAAAAAGAAAAAGTTCGAATATTTTTTCATTGATCGCTAATTCTCTTATTACGCTTTCCTGTCTATAGACAGGTTGTCTGCTCCACCATGCCTTTCTGTTATGGTATAACCTTCATATCCGGATCGGCTCCGGGCAAATCAGAACATTTCTAATAGATAAATTGTCGGGTCAGATCGCGCGGTTGATGACAGTCCTACTGTTCAAACCGGGTATTGCTTTAAAAAGGGTAACGATGGGATTATTATAAGGACAGGGGATATTATCTCAGCAATATGAAGGAGTACCTCATATCTTGAATTTGAAATCGAATAGTTACTGGAAATTGGAATCTTCGACGGAAATTGGATGATCGGAGGAATTGGATCGGCCCCACCGGAGGGGAATTTCACTTTTATGGCATTTCCGTGATAAGGACGATGTATTCAGCGTGTGTAAGCGTGGTAAAAATAAAGACTGTTTTGTTAAAAAGCAATTATTTTTTTTAAAGTTTCTAAAGATTCGACGATCCGGGGCGGCTTTCCTGCGGTAGGCCTTCGCCGCAAGCCCCTACTGAACAATGGTTTCAAGCTCTTTATTTGCCGCCCTGAAGGTCTTTTCTTTTTTCCGGTTGAACCACCATTCCGGCGCCGTTTTCTTCATCAGGGTATCGATATGGCGCATTCCCATGAGGTACCAGATCCCTTTCAGCTTGCCACTGAACGAAGATTGCAGTGCCCGCAGGCTCATTGCAAAGCCGCTATCCAGGTATTCCATGTGATGCCAGTAGCCCGCCGGCATAAAGAGCGTCTCCCCATGGTCGAGGATGACCTCATATCCTTTGGCCAGGTTCAGGGCCGGGTAGTGGGCCAGGTCCAGCTTATTCTGTTCCGGATCGAAGTATTTTTCAAAGTTCACGAAGCTGAGCACCTCCCAGGGTTTGCGATAGATCTTGTGTTGTTCTTCGAAGGGGAACAGCAGTACCCTCTTGCGGCCAATGAATTGCGTATGAATGATATGGGAAAGGTCGATGTCAAAATGCATGTGTGTGATGGAGCCTTTTCCGCCGACGAATAACATGGGATAGCGTCGGACAAATCCCTTCATCAATTCCTCGGGCCAGGCAAAATCCCCGATGATCCCCGGGGCATGCTCGAATATATTGAACAGGAAAATACGCCATTCCGCCGGTCCTTTCCGGACCATGTCGATATATCTCCCGAATTTCATGTAGTCATCGGCGGTATTAATGGGCGTGTAGGCATCGCTCTTCACGTTATTGTATACCCCGACATTCACATCGCCGACGATCGACTTGAAATAATCCCAGTTCCATTTTGTATAAGCCGGCCATTGTTTTGACAGTTCCGTGATCACCAATGGCTTCATGGGCGCATAATATTTTGCCTGGAAGTCCTCTGCATTGATATTCGCCACCCTGTCTACCGCTTGTAATTGCATGGCACGAAATTTTTCGCGAATTTACTACTAAATGTACGTTAAGAAATCGTTGGATTTATATAACTTACCGCATGTTATTGCATCTTCACCCGGACAATCCACAACCCAGAAATGTAAGGACCATTGTGGAATGTTTACTGGATGGAGGGGTGATCATTTATCCCACCGATACCATCTACGGCCTGGGATGCGATATTTTCCAGCATAAAGCCGTCGAGCGCATCTGCCGGATCAAACAAGTAGACCCCGCGAAGGCACAATTGTCCTTTATTTGCTACGATCTCAGCGACCTGAGCAGCTATACCAAGAGCATCTCCACTCCGCTTTACCGGCTCCTAAAGAATTATTTACCAGGCCCTTATACTTTTATTTTACCCGCTAGTAAACAAGTTCCCAAGCTACTTAAAAGCAAGAAGGATACCATCGGTCTCCGGGTTCCCGATAATACCATCGCCCGGTCTCTTATCCGGGAACTGGGACATCCCATTCTCAGTTCCTCCCTGCCCGGGGATATGGTGGAAGACTATACCGATCCGGAGATAATGCAGGAGAAGTTTGAGAACCTGGTTGATATCGTCGTCGATGGGGGCATTGGAGGCACCGTCCCTTCCACGATCGTGGATTGTACGGGTGATGAGCCGGTCGTAACCCGAAAAGGATTGGGGGAATGGGAGGCGGAGATCGGGCGATAAGGCGTGCGGCAGGAGGTATGGAAGCCAGGTGGGTCACGAATGCCGGGCCAAGCGGACCAGGGGGGATCAGAGCTCCAGGTCCAATTGTTCCCGGGGGACTCCTTCGGGCAGGATGTTGAAACTTTTCCGGTGATATTTACACAGTCCGAATTTTTCGATGGCGGAACGATGTTCGGCCGTGCCATAGCCTTTATTACTGTCCCAGCTATAATGGGGGAATTCGGTATGCAGGTTCCGCATATATTCGTCCCGCCAGGTTTTGGCCAGGATGCTGGCGGCGGCGATGGAGGCAAAGAGGGAGTCGCCTTTTATGATGCATTTGTGGGGGATCCGTCTATAGCGGGTAAAGCGATTGCCGTCGATGAGCAGGAGGCGGGGTTTTAACTTTAGCTTGTCCAGGGCCAGGTGCATGGCTTTAAAGGATGCTTTCAGGATATTGATCCGGTCGATCTCGTCCTGGTCAACCCGGGCCACGCTCCAGGCAAGGGCATTTGCCTCGATAAAGATCCGCAGCTCATTGCGGTTTGGTTCGGTGACCTGTTTGGAGTCGTTGAGCAGCGGGTGAAAGAACCCGGGCGGCAGGACCACCGCCGCCGCAAAAACAGGGCCTGCATAGCACCCCCGCCCTGCTTCGTCGCAGCCGGCCTCCGTCAGCTCCTCCTGGTAATGGCTTCTCAGCGGGTTCTCCATAACCCAAAAATAGGGAAATTGACCTTACCTTTGCCGCGCTATGAAGTCCTCTCCGTTTTCTTCGGTCCTTCCCGTCCCGCCGGTCTCGCTGAATGGTCCGGCATCTACCCGTCCTGTCGCGATCTGGGTCTATACCGGTGTCGTTATGTTGCTGATACAGGTTATCCTCGGCGGTATTACCCGTCTGACAGGGTCCGGGCTTTCCATTACGGAATGGAATGTCGTCACCGGCGCTCTTCCCCCGATAGGCGAGGCACAATGGCAGGAGGCTTTTGACAAGTACCGCCAAACGCCGCAGTTCCATATTCTCAATTCCGGCTTCGGTCTGTCGGACTTTAAGAATATCTTCTTTTGGGAATGGTTTCACCGGCTCTGGGCCCGGCTGGTAGGCGTAGTATTCCTGGTCGGGTTTGTGGGGTTGCTCTGGAAGAAAAAGATGCGGCCTTCGATGGTCCGCCCGCTGATCATCCTTTTTTTACTGGGTGCGTTGCAGGGAGCTGTCGGCTGGATCATGGTCGCCAGCGGTCTTACGGGCGACGCCATTTATGTACAGCCGACCCGGCTGGCGCTTCATTTTGTGTTTGCGCTGGTGCTGGTCGTCTACACTTTCTGGTTTGCCCTTCAGTTATCCGTGAAGGATAGCGCCCGGCTGTTGCATGACCCGGGGGTTACGAGGCTGCGGAGCTGGACGGTGACGATCCTCGTTGTGCTGTTCTTTCAATTGCTGTATGGCGCGCTGATGGCGGGGCATAAGGCGGCTGCCGTGGCCCCTACCTGGCCTACCATCAATGGAGACTGGGTGCCGGGGGGCGTCTTTAGCGGGCGTCCGATAGGACAGGACCTCATCGGTAATAAGATCACGGTTCAATTCATACATCGCAGCCTGGCTTACCTGCTGCTGGTGCTTGTGGGGTATTGGTCGGTACTGGCGTATAAGCTGCCGGGAGCCGCATTTCGCCGGGTCCGCTGGCTGCCGCCGGCGCTGATCGCGCTACAGATCCTGCTGGGTATTTCCAGCCTGCTGACCAGCCCGGGCATCGTCCCGAATCATTGGGTTGCCTTCGACTGGCTGGCCCAGCTTCACCAGGTGACCGGCCTCGTATTCCTTCTGACAATGGTAGGTATGTTGTACCTTGTGATACCTGTAAGACTAAGACCTTTACCGGCTGATACCGTATGATGCGAACACTGAGAGCCATTTACTATTTCTTTCCCATCCAACTGCTGTTGTTGCATATCAAAAAGTTCCAGGTATTGCTGATATTCTGGATTGTTTTGTTCAGCACCCTCAATGGGGGTTTCATGCAGACCTACGGCGCGGCGGCTCTTTTTCTTTCCCCGGAATACCTGGGAGATGTCAGTCCTGTCAGCGCGGCCATCGTAGGGGTGGCGACGGGCATCTTTATCATGAGCTGGAACATTACAACGTTCATATTGTTCTGCCGTCATTTTCGTTTCCTGGCGACCACTACCCGCCCCTTCTTAAAATACTGTATCAATAATTCGATCCTGCCGCTGATCTTCCTGGTCTTTTATTTTGTAAAGGTCGTTGAGTTCAGCATCAATAAGGAACTATTGCCGGCCGGTTCGATCTTCCTGCTCATCGCCGGGTTCCTGGCGGGGTTTGTCTTTATCATCACCGTCTCGCTGTTTTATTTTTTCCGTGCGGACCAGACGATCATCCGCCGGATGACCCCGGTGATCAACAACCCAAAACTCTTCAAATCGCGGTATAAGAAAGAGGAAGTAAAGCTCAATGAAAGCCGTCTCATGCGGGTGAAATGGTATCTCAACTCCCCTCTTACGATCCGGCCGACAAGGGATGTAGCGCATTACAGCAAAGATTTTATCGAAAGCATTTTCAACCGGCATCATATAGCCGCTGTATTGTCTATTTTTGTGGCGTTTATCTTTTTGATCACCGTCGGTTTCTTTATGGACAGCCGTTATTTTCAGCTGCCCGCAGCCGCCAGCCTCCTGATCTTTTTTGCGATCCTCATTTCCCTGTCGGGCGCCTTTTCCTATTTCCTCCAATCGTGGAGCATTCCTTTTTTTGTGGTCGTCTTTTTGATCCTGAACCTGCTCTACAAGTATAATGTGATCGATCCTACCAATAAGGCCTATGGTCTCAATTATGCCGGCCCGAAAGAGGATCGTCCCTTATATGATCAGCAGACCCTGCGGCAGCTTTGCTCCGACAGCAATGTAGAACGGGATAAAGAGAACATGCTGGGCATCCTGCGGCGTTGGAAGGCCCGGCAATCGGACCCGCGGCCCATCCTCTACCTGGTCAATACCAGTGGGGGCGGTAACCGCAGCGCCACTTTCACCATGAGTATTTTACAACGGCTGGATAGTCTCAGCGGGGGGCAGCTCATGCGCAAGACCTTTTTGATCACCGGGGCCTCGGGGGGTATGCTGGGCGCTGCTTATTTCCGGGAACTATCCCGGGAACGGGATGAGGGGGACAGCAGCATCCATCTGCAGGATCCCCGTTATGTGAACAATATCTCCCGGGATCTTCTCAACACCCTGTTCTCTTCCTTTGTGGCGAGGGATCTCGCCTCTCCGGCCCAGAAATTTTCCGTCGGAAAGTCTGAGTATGTAAAGGACCGGGGGTATGCCTTTGAACAACGATTGAATGCCAATACCCATGGCGTCCTCAACCTACAGCTAAAAGACCTGGCCCCGGATGAAAACGCCGCCCGGATGCCGCTGATGCTGTTCTGCCCCATCATCACGCGTGACAGCCGGGCCGTGATCATCAGTACCCAGCCGGTGAGCTTCCTCATGCGCCCCCGGTATGACAGTACCCGGATACCAACGATGGACCCCGATGCCGTGGATTTTGGGGCCTTGTTCGCCCAGCAGGAGCCGATGAACCTGCGACTGCTGACGGCTTTGCGGATGAACGCCACTTTCCCCTATGTATTACCGAATGTATGGCTGCCGACCCGCCCTGTCATCGATGTGATGGATGCGGGGTTCCGGGATAATTTCGGGGAGACCAATGCCGTCCGGTTTGTCAACGCTTTTCGGGAGTGGCTGCAGGAGAACGTGAGCGGGATCGTTCTCTTACAGATCCGGGACCGGAAGGCCGGCGGGTGGGAGGAGCCATATGAGTCGAACGACATTACCGAGATCATTACAAAGCCCCTGCTGCTGTTACAGGACAACTGGTATAAAATGCAGGAATACAACCAGGACGATTTGCTGAGCCTGTCACAGAACGGGATGGGCATCTCCTTTCGCAAGCTCGTCTTTCAATATGTCCCCAAGAGCGAAGATGCGGGCGCCGCGCTGAATTTTCACCTGACGAAACAGGAAAAGCTCAATATCACCGGGGCGCTGGACAATGCCGACAACCAGCGGGCTTTTGCGCAGTTTAAGAAACTGGCGGGGAGATAAGCTTTATCACTTTCGGGACCACTTCGATACGGAACTGCGGCGCCGTCGCCCTGGGATCGCCGTCGATATGCAGGGGCGCCGCTCCCGGGTTGCCGATCAGCAGCGAAGGCGTCTGAAAATAGAGGACATTTTTCCTGCCCAGGCCGGAGGGGTGTTCTTCGACGCTATAGCCACCCAGCACCTGCCGGATCGCGGAGAGCAGCATGCGCAGCCGTCCCGCTTTTTTTACGATGACGATATCGAGCAGACCGTCGCTAAGGCTGGCCCTGGGGGCGATCCGTACATTGTTCCCAAACTGGTCGCCGTTGGCGATGTCGATAAAAAGGGCCTCCACGGAAAAGGGAACCGTTGCGATGCCGTCGGAAGAAGGGAGGCGGATCTCAAAACCATAGGTGCGGGCCTTGAAAAAATTGCGCAGCGAAACTTTTATATAGGTCTGTAATCCGCGCCGGGGCTGACGGGCAAATTCGTGCGCCACGGCCGCGTCGAAGCCGATACCACAGAGCATACAGGAGAACTGTCCGTTGATATGAAAACCGTCGATCCAGGCGGCTTGTCCGGCAAAGACGATGTCCAGCGCCTTGTCCGGGTCTTTTGGGATCCTGGCGGCAAAGGCCAGCCCATTGCCGGAGCCCATCGGGATGACACCTATACGTACATCGATCCCTGTTAGGGCGGCTGCGACGGCACTGACCGTTCCGTCCCCGCCGCAAACGACGATATCGGTGATCGCGTCTTTTTTTATGCTCGAAAGAAGAAAATCATAGTTGCCTTCCGCATCGGTCGGCAGGATGCTGAAAGCGATCCCCTGCTCCTTCGTCCGGCGGGTGATCAACTCCTGTACGGAGGATTTGCCGCGGGTGCCCGAGATGGGGTTTATAAGGTAGATTATTTTTCTGGAAAGGATCATGCGGGCGCAAATATCCGTCAAAATTAATTACGGGCCACCGAATCGGGGGCCATCGGTAAATGCAGGACATCCGACATAAAGTGGACCACTCCTTTTTCCACCCCCGGCACATCATGGGACCGGATGGAGGAGCCGATCACATGCGTTCCGGCTTCGGGGATCGCCTCCTTGTATTTGAGGGATGCGGGGGTACCCAGCTCATCGAACATTTCGAGGGCGGCGGAGACCTTTACCGTGCTGTCCTGGCGGACCGGGTCCTTATAAAAATAAAACAGGCCTACCGGTTGTGTCACCTTTTCAAACAGGCTTTTCTTCATCGTGGTCTCCAGCAATTCTTCCAGGGCGACGGCGGCCTCGGTCCTGTATTTGGGATACCAGTATTGGCGGTAGAGGGGACCAAAGTCGCGTTTTTCTTCTATGTAGTTGCCACCGGTCACCATATGGGCGATCTGCAGCCCCCAGTGGTTATTCAGCAGCCAGGCGTTGGGGTCGTTTATGGCGATATTTGGCGAGAGGAGGACCAGCGCTGCCACCTGGTCCGGGTAGGTCGCCGCCAGTTGTAAGGCGAAAGTGCCGCCGGTAGAAGTGCCCATGAGGATCACTTTATTTCCCAGCTGTCGCCCGATGGCCAGCGCCTGCTTTGCCGATTCCCAGTAAATGTCCGCCGTGAGGTTCACCATGGCGTCCACCGTGTCGATGCCGTGTTCGGCCATCCGGGCCAGGTAAAGGTTGCAGCCGTATTTCTTTGCGATATAGCGATGGACGGGATCTCCTTCGCCCTGTGAGGCGGAAAAGCCATGGAGATAGACCAGGGCATATTCGGTCTTTGCTTTTGTCGAGTCGTTGGCCCATACGATCCGGGCTTCGTTGTCGGGTTTTAGTTTATGCTGTGCCTCCTGTCCGCTGATATAGGCTTCGAGGGCGGCGGGTTGGGAGGGGACGGCGGGCATTTCTTTTGAATAGACGGGTGTCGAGGGGCTGGGTCCGAGCAGATAAGCGACGAACAGTACGAGGAGGACAATCAGTACGATCCGGACAAACGACCTTCCTTTGTTTCGCATGGGATAAATTTGCATTGAATGTATAAAATTGTCTGCATATTATGTTTTTTGTGTTATTTCTCCCCATACGGACCTGTTTAGCTAGGAACTTCGGGTAATTTGGCGTAATTTTGCACCTCGAAAACGGGCTCAGGTCCGTTGATCATAAGGACCACAAGAGGATAACAAATTATGCAAATCAGAAATATAGCCATCATCGCCCACGTTGACCACGGTAAGACCACCCTGGTAGACAGGATCTTACACGCCACCCATGTATTCCGTGACAACCAGGAGACCGGTGAGCTAATCATGGACAGCAACGATCTCGAACGGGAAAGAGGGATCACGATCTTCAGCAAAAACGCTGCGGTTGAATATAAAGACACCAAGATCAATGTGATAGATACCCCTGGTCACTCCGACTTCGGGGGTGAGGTAGAACGGGTCTTGAAAATGGCGGACGGTGTGCTGCTGCTGGTGGATGCCTTTGAAGGGCCGATGCCGCAAACGCGTTTTGTACTGCAAAAGGCGCTGCAGCTGAACCTGAGGCCCATCGTGGTCATCAACAAGGTCGACAAGCCCAATTGCCGTCCCGACGAGGTGCATGAGGCGGTATTCGAGCTGTTCTTTACGCTCGATGCAACCGAAGAGCAGCTGGATTTCCCTACCTTTTATGGTAGCGGCAAGAACGGCTGGTTCAATGACAAGAACGAACAATGTGAAGATATCACCCCCCTGCTGGATGGTATCCTGAAATATGTACCTGCTCCCAAAGTATCCGAAGGACCGCTGCAGATGCAGATCACTTCTCTCGATTATTCTTCCTTCCTGGGAAGGATCGCCGTGGGTAAGGTAGCCCGCGGATCTATCAAGGAAGGACAGACCATAGCGCTGATGCAAGCAGAAGGAGTTATTAAGCGCCTCAAAGTAAAGGAGCTGTACACGTTCATGGGAATGGGAAAGAAAAAAGCTACCGAAGTAATGGCCGGCGACATTTGTGCAGTGGTTGGACTGGATGAGTTCAATATCGGGGATACTATCGCAGATTTTGAAAATCCTGAAGCCCTGCCTGTCATCAGTGTGGATGAGCCTACGATGAGCATGCTGTTCGGTATCAATAACTCTCCTTTCTTCGGAAAGGACGGAAAGTTCGTCACCTCCCGTCACCTGCGGGACCGGCTGATGAAAGAAACCGAAAAGAATCTCGCCCTCCGGGTAGAAGATACGGACAGCGCCGATAGCTTTCTTGTCTTTGGCCGTGGCATCCTGCACCTGGGCATCCTCATCGAGACCATGCGCCGCGAAGGCTTTGAGCTGACCATCGGGCAGCCCCAGGTACTTGTGAAGGAGATCAATGGCAAGAAACACGAGCCTTTTGAAAACCTGGTCGTGGATGTTCCCGCTGACTTTAGCGGCAAAGTGATCGATATGGTTACCCGGCGTAAGGGTGAAATGCTGGTGATGGAAAGCAAGGGCAATATGCAGCACCTGGAGTTCGAAATCCCTTCCAGGGGTCTGATCGGACTACGGAGCAACATGCTCACAAACACGGCCGGCGAAGCCGTCATGGCCCACCGGTTCCTGGAATACAAACCCTGGAAAGGGCCCATCCCCGGCAGGAGTAATGGGGTCCTGCTTTCAAAGAACCAGGATAAGACCACGGCCTATTCCATCGATAAATTACAGGATCGCGGTACCTTCTTTGTCGATCCGGGCGAAGAGGTATATGTAGGACAGGTTATCGCGGAACATATCAAACCGGGCGATCTGATCGTAAATGCTACGGAACCTAAGCAATTGACCAATATGCGCGCCAGCGGCAGCGATGACTCCGTAAGGATCATCCCTAAGAAGCAGATGACCCTCGAAGAATGTATGGAATATATCCAGCAGGACGAGTGTATCGAGGTGACGCCCAAAAAGATACGCATGCGGAAGGTCATCCTGGACGAGGATGAGCGGAAGAGGAACAGTAAGAGCATGAAGGCGGAAGAGGTCCGATAATAATCGTATTTTTGTGATTCAATCCTGTTATCATGACACAGAAAATGAATCTATATATAAAAAAGCACAGGCTGGTCATACTGGTCCTGTGCTTTTTTTTAGCCGGTCTTCCCAGCGGGAAGGCCCAGTGTTCCATCTGTACCCGCACGGCCCAGCAATTGGGTGAGCGGCCTGCCGAGGCCCTGAATAAGGGGATCGTCTACCTGGCCTTTACGCCCCTTGCTATCTTTGGCATTATCGGTTATCGCTGGTGGAGGAGTGAACAAACTGAAGAGGAATCGGCATGAGCGGAAGCCCTTCGCAGCCGCTTGTAAGCATCATCCTTGGAACCTATAATGGGCAAGCCTATTTGCGGGAGCAGCTCGACTCCCTTTTTGCGCAAACCTATCCCCGGATCGAGATCGTCGCCATCGATGACGGCAGCAGCGATGATACTGTTGCGATCCTGCGGGAATATGCCGCCCGGCATCTTCATATGAAGGTCATTATCAACGAAAGCAATCTTGGTTTTATAAAGAATTTTGAGAAAGGAGCGCGGATCGCGGCGGGCGATCTGATCGCCTTTTGCGACCAGGATGACTATTGGCTGCCGGAAAAAGTGGAGAAAATGGTCGCGGCCATCGGTGATCATCCGATGATCTTTTGTGATTCCGCCCTTTGTGACCAGGATTTACGGCCGCTGGGGAAAAAGATCTCGGACCTGGCGCATCAGCAATCCTTTTATGACTGCCGGCAGTTGTGTGTCTTTTCCCGGATGTATGGACATGCCACCCTGATCACCCGGGAGCTGTTTGATAAGGCGAGGCCATTTATAAAGGAAATGCCGCATGATGGCTGGCTGGCCTTTCATGCAACGCTTTATGGGGGCGTGAAATTCCTGCCGGAGGTGCTGGTGCATTACCGGCAGCACGGGAGCAATATCTTCGGAGCGGTAGGGGGGAAGAGCAAGAGAACGGCCGGAGAGCGGGCGCAGCGGAGACGGCGGGAGCTGGAGCGCGTGCGGGTCCGGATGGATGCGTTCTATGCCGCCTGTCCCGGGAGGCTGGCGCCGCAAAAAAAACTACTGCACGACCTTGTGGAATCCTATCATGATTTTTCGTTGCCGAATGATTTCCGGAGGGTCCTGCTTTTTTTCGCCAATTATAAATGGTTGCTTACGGTCAAGAGATATGGCACACTCCGTAAATATCTTTTTTGTCTGAAGATGTTCATCAAGATCAAGTGAGGCTTATTCCCATTCTTCCACGAATTTGTAGAGATTGAACGTACCTGCCCGGCAGAGGTCTTCCACCTTTTTTGTCAGTCCCTTTTTATCGACGGACCGCATTTTTTTACGTTGGATCAGCAGCCAGGCCTGGTCGGCCAGCAGGCGCCAGCGGCGGGTGGAGGAGGGCTGTTCTTTGCCGTGTGTTTCGATGCCGGCGACGAGTTCGGCAATACCTTGTTTTTCGGAGGCGACGGTTTTGAATACCGGTATTTCGTGTGGCTGCATGCTGCGGAGGTTCCGGACAAAGAGATCCGCGTCCGGCCGGTCGCTTTTATTGACGACGAAAATATCGGCGATCTCCAGCAGACCGGATTTCATCGATTGAATATCATCGCCCGATTCCGGCGCGAGTACCACCACTACCGTATCGGCCAGCCCGGCGATCTCGATCTCGTTCTGTCCGACTCCTACCGTTTCGATAAGGATCAGGTCGAAGGAGGCGGAGCGTACGAGTGCGAGGATCTCGATAATACGTGGATGTAATCCCCCTAATGCGCCGCGGGTCGCGAGCGAGCGGATAAAGACAAGCGGATGACTGAACCAGTCGTTCATCCGGATCCGGTCGCCCAGCAGGGCGCCGAAATGAAAAGTGGAGGAAGGGTCTATACAGAGGATCGCGACCTTTTTTCCTTTTGCGGTGAAGGCGCCGATCAGTGCGTCTGCCAG
Source organism: Puia sp. (assembly GCA_036500545.1). GTDB lineage: Bacteria > Bacteroidota > Bacteroidia > Chitinophagales > Chitinophagaceae > Puia. The sequence goes on from DASYBV010000023.1 coordinate 51,920, forward strand.
CGTGCTTTTCCCTGCACCGGGAGGGCCTGTGATGCCGATGACCGGTGTAGTATCCGCCGGGGCGTCTGCCAGCTGCCGGCCATAATCTCCCATCCCGTTCTCTACATAGGAGATCGCCCGCGCCAAAGCCCTGCGATCGCCCTGACGTATGTTTTGCAATACGGCCTGTTCTCCGTTACCCATGCCGGAAAATAGCAATTTTTCGGGGGAATCAAGTATATTTACCCCCTCAAAATGGGAATGCAAAACAGGACCTTTATTATCAGCCGGTCTGATTCCATCGGAGATGTGGTGCTTACATTACCCGTTGCCGGAGTCCTGCGATCCTTATTCCCACAATCCCGGATCCTTTTTTTAGGCCGCTCCTATACGGAGCCTGTCGTGAGGGCCTGTGAATATGTGGATGATTTTATCAACTGGGATGAGCTGCAAAAGCTAAATGGGAAGGAGCGGGTGAACCGGCTGGCCGCTTTCGGGGCGGATACCATCCTTCATGTACTCCCTAACCCGGAGATCGCAAAACTGGCCAAACAGGCGGGTATCCGGCGGAGGATCGGCACCACCAACCGTCTTTATCATTGGTTGTATTGCAACAGGCTGGTACGCCTTTCCCGGAAGCATTCTCCCTATCATGAAGCGCAGCTCAATTTAAAGTTATTGACGCCCCTGGGAGCGAAGGGTCTGTATTCCCTCCCCGAGATCGGTGAGTTATACGGGCTTACCCGGATATCGCCGTTGCCGGATGATATTGCCCGGCTTTTAGACCGGGGAAAGTTCAACCTGATCCTTCATCCAAAGTCCCGGGGCCATGGCCGCGAATGGGGGTTGGATAATTTTATGAAGCTGGTGGAGATCCTGCCGCAGGACCGGTTCAAGCTATTCGTGACCGGCACGGCGGAGGAAGGAAAGCTCGTAGCGCCGTTGTTGGCAAAATACCCATTCCTGACGGATATGACAGGGAAGCTGACCCTGTCTCAATTCATGTCTTTTATTGCCGGCGCCGACGGGCTGATCGCTTCCGGTACCGGGCCCTTGCATCTGGCGGCGGCGCTTGGCATCAATGCGCTGGGTCTGTTCCCGCCCATACGTCCTATCCATCCGGGGCGGTGGCGGCCGATCGGGAGGCGGGCCAACTTCTTTGTAAAGGATAAAAATTGCAGCGATTGCAGGCTGTCACTGGACTGTACCTGCATCCGCGATCTGCGGCCGGACATGTTAAGGGAATACCTGCTATCGATATAAACTTTCTTTTTTATTTTTGCCGCTATGACGAATTTCATTCCCGTTTTCCCGCTGGGGATCGTGGTCTATCCCGGAGAACATGTGAACCTGCACATATTTGAGCCAAGGTACCGGCAGCTGGTCAGTGAATGCCAGGTGGAGGGAAAGCCTTTTGGGATCCCTACGGTCATCAATAACAAGCTGGAGGAAATGGGTACGCTGGTAAAGATCACGGAAGTAGTTAAGACCTATGAGAGCGGGGAGATGGACATACGGACGCAGGGTCTGCGGGTGTTCCGGGTGTTGGAGCTGATCAAGAGCGTGCCGGACAAGCTCTTTAGCGGAGCGATCGTCAACTACCCCGAGAATATCGAAGGACCGGGCAAACGCGAGCTCATGCAAAAAGTAGTCGCGGCGATCCGCGAGCTGCACCGGTTGCTGGAGATCAACAAGGATTTTCATAAGCCCGATGAAGAGCTGGCCAGCTATGATATCGCCCATCATGCAGGCATGTCCCTGGAAGAGGAATATGAGTTGCTGGGGCTGTTACGGGAAGAGCAGCGGCAGGAGTATCTCAAGCGGCACCTGGCAAAGGTATTGCCGGTGATCGCGGAGATGGAGACCCTGAAGGAAAAAGTAAAGCTCAACGGACATTTCAAAAATCTTTCCTCCTTTAAATTCGGAGACTAACCATGCCCACGACCCTCTGTTTTGATTTCGGCAATACCCGTCTGAAATGTGGCGTTTTTTCCGGTGGCGTTTTCCTGGAAGAGCAGGTGCTGGTTGACGATAGCGAACAGACCATCCGCGCGTTACTGGAAAAATATCATCCTGACCGGTCCATCCTGTCCTCGGTGATCCATCACGACCCGGTTGTGGAGACCCTGCTGCAGGGCGCCACCCGGTTTCATAAACTGGACCATCAGTCGAAGGTGCCTGTTACTACGCCTGTGGGCAAGCCGGATACCATCGGGGCCGACAGGCTGGCGCTGGTAGTGGCGGCCGTCACGCTTTTTCCCGGGAAGAATAATCTTGTCATCGGGCTGGGTTCGGCGGTTACCTATAACTATGTCAATAAATACCGGGAATTTATCGGGGGCGGGATCTCGCCGGGGATGGAGATGCGGTTCAAGTCGCTGCAGGCATTTACCGCAAAGCTGCCGCTGGTCAAGCCCGATTGGAACTTTCCGCTCGCGGGATATGATACCCGCACCAATATCCTTAGCGGGGTCATCCTGGGCATGGCCAAGGAGATAGACGGGATCATCGAAGCCTACGAGGAAAAATATGACAACTTTAACGTCCTTTTGAGCGGCGGCGATTCCTCCTATTTCACGCGCCACCTGAAAAAGAAGATATTTGCGGACCCGCACCTAATTTATAAAGGGTTATATGCCATCAGTGAATTCAATAAATAGGTTTATCATACTCTTCCTGGTGACGGGTGTATTTTTCGCCCGTTGCGGCGACAAGGCCAAGGTCGTAAAAGACAACACAAGGCGGCAGCTCGTGCCGGAGGAGGTCACGGGCGTCGAAAGCTATATGAGCGAGGGGGATAACGTAGGCGGCAAGCTGTCGGCGAAGGTAAAGGGGAAGCTTACTGCCCCTTATATGCTGCGGTATAACCGGCCGGACTCTCCTTATACCGAGTTTCCCCGTAGTCTGCATGTAGATTTTTACAAGGTGGACTCCAATGCAAAGAGCGATGCCGTCCCGGTCATCGAAAGCAAGATGGATGCGCTGTACGGAAAATATTTTCAGAACCAGGAGAAGGTCTTTCTCAGGGATTCGGTGGTCGTTAAGAATATCCTCAAAGGGGATACGGTACATTGCCGGGAGTTGTGGTGGGACCAGAATACGGGAAAGTTTTATACCGACAAGCCGGTGCGGATCTATACAAAGGATAAGATCCTTTATGGGACGGGGATGGAGGCGGACCAGAACTTCCGCTGGTATACCATCACCAAGCTGACGGGGACCGTGTTGACGGCGGAGAGCGGGATGCCAAAGTAGGCGTTATGCCATCCGGAAGTAGGAAGCCGTTCAATCCGGAAGGGAGTGGCAAAGGCCAAAATTTGTAATTTTCTAACATATTGAAAAGGAATCTCTTACGGGATTCCTTTTTTATTTTTACAAAAAGGTTCAATTAAACGTTTGTTTAATTCAAACGTTTGTTTAACTTTGTGCCGTCAATTAATTTTTTACATGTCAGATAAAAGAGAACATATTCTTGTCGTAGCGGAGGAGCTTTTTGGAGAGAAGGGATTTGACGGGACTTCGGTCCGGGATATTGCCCAGAGTGCCGGGGTCAACCTGGCCATGATTTCTTATTATTTCGGATCGAAGGAGAAATTACTGGAAGCCCTGATCGTGTACCGGACCGAGTATAATTATGGTATTCTCGAGGAGCTGAACAAGGATGAGATGCTTAGCTCCTGGGATAAGATCGACCGGCTGGTGGAGTTTTATGTGGACAGGATCCTGAACAATCTCCGCTTCCACAATATCATGTATGCGGAGAGCACCAGCGCCCGCAGCAACGAGATCATGGAAAAGATCATCCATATCAAAATGCGGAACCTGGAACAAATTACAAAGATCATAACGGACGGACAGGCGAAAAAGCTGTTTCGCCAGGTCGATATCCCCATGACCGTAGGGACCATCATGGGTACGATCACTTCCTACACACAGGCAAAGGCCTACGGTTGCCAGATCCTTGCGCTTGGATCAAATACTAACGATGAGCAATATCGCTCCAAACTTGCCCCCCGGTTAAAGGCCCACCTGAAACAAACGTTGCGGGGCCATTTGGACATAAGAAACGATGATAACAAAAAATAAGAACATGAACGTGATTAGAAAGTTAGCAGGGGCATTGTGCCTCGTACTCTTTGCTGCTTTTGCCACCACTGCACAGACCAAAACCCTTAGCCTTGACGAGGCGGTGCAACTGGGGATCCAAAACAGTAAAACACTAAAAAGATCGCAGAACAAGATCGATGAAGCCGTCACCCGGGTGGGACAGGCGAAAGATGCCGCGCTGCCGAGTGCGAAAGTGAGCCTGCAATATTTGCATGCGCTGATGATGTCGCGCCTGGTGAGTATTCCCGGTATCACGAAGGATCCGATAAAGCTGCCTTTTGATTTTCCGGCTTATCTCGGGACCTTGTCCGTGACGGAGCCGATCTTTGCCGGCAACCAGCTGAAATATGCCCGTCAGTCGGCAGATCTGCTCCTGCAGATGAGCCGTCTCGACGCCGATAAGGATAAGGAAGATATTACCTGGCTGGTGATCAACTCCTATATCAACTACGACAAGATCCTGGAAAACCAGCTCATCGTCGCGCAGAACATGCAGGACATACAGGAGAAGCTGGACCAGATCACAAAATTCGAGGGCCAGGGCCTCGCCACGCAGAACGACGTCTTACGTTACCAGCTGCAAAAATCGCAGATGCAGCTGACCGTGATCGAGCTCGAGAACAACCGGAAGATCGCCAACTACAATATGAACGTCCTGCTGGGTCTTTCGGATTCGACGGAGATCATCCTTCCAAAAGTCAATTACAAGGTGGATGAGCACCCGGTATTCGCCGAGCTGCTGCAGGAGGCGGAGACCAATCGCCGCGAGCTGCAGGATCTGTCTTACCAGACCAGGCTGGCGGACATCAACGTCAAAAAGATCCACGACCAGCGTCTGCCTACGGTAGCCGCCTCGGGCGGGATGTACTATATCAATCCCACTGGCCAGGTCATCCCTACGAACAACAACCTGCTCGCACCGATCACGCTGGGTATCGGCGCCTCCTGGGATATCGGTACGGTGTATACGAATAAGAACAAGGAACGCGAAGCGGCCATTCAGCGGCAGGATCTGAATACGGCAAGGGACCAATCCGTGGATGATATCCGCCAGGAGGTTCATAGCCAGTATATGATGTACGAACAGTCGCTGGAGAAGATCAAGGTGCTGCAGGTGGCCGTGAACCAGGCCGAGGAGAATGAGCGGATCACCGAGTCGAAATTCAGGAACAACCTGGTCAACACGACGGACCGGATCGATGCGCAAACGATGTTATACGAGTCCCGGGTCAACCTGGAACTGGCCAAGTCCGATGCGACCATCGCCTATTACAATATCCTGCGATCCACTGGAAAGATCCACCTGTAAATTAATTTATCAAACGTCTATTCAAAATCGTCTTTTTTATATGGAACAAGCTAACACTCAAAAGAAAGGTCGCAAAATCGTTTTCCCCATCATCCTTGGTGTTGTCCTGGTGGGCGCCCTCATCTTTACCGTAAAGGAATATATATACTACCAAAGCCATGAGGTGACGGACAATGCGCAGATCGATGCGGATATCAGTCCCGTGGTGGCCCGGGTGGGCGGTTATGTCAAAGAGATCCGTTTTACGGACAACCAGTTCGTAAAGGCCGGCGATACGCTGGTGGTCCTGGACGACCGCGACTACCAGGTAAAGCTACAACAGGCGGTTGCCGCCCTGAGCTCTACCCGTCAGACGGTGGATGTGTCCCAGTACCAGGTATCGGAGGCCAGGACCGGTATCGCTACTGCCGAGGCGAATATCGCGGCGGCGAAAGTAAGGGTATGGAAGGCGAATGAAGATTTCGGCCGCTATGAGAACCTGTACAACGATCATGCGATCACCAAGGCGCAATATGACGATGCAAAGGCGGAAAAGGAAGCGGCGGAAGCTGCCCTGGCCGTCGCACAGACCCAGATCCCCGCGCAGAACCGGAGGGTCAGCACCAACGAACGGCAGGTAGGCGCCACGGCTTCCAATGTAGCCAGCCGCCAGGCCGATATCGACTTTGCCAAATTGCAGCTGAGCTATACCGTCATCACGGCGCCTGCCGACGGGATCGTCTCCAAAAGGAATATCCAGCTGGGGCAGCTGGTACAGGCCGGACAGACCTTATTTGCCATCGTCAACGACAAGGGTATTTATATCACGGCGAATTTTAAGGAGACGCAGATGGAGCATCTCCGCATAGGAGAGAAAGTGGATGTCACGGCCGATGCCTATTCGGACAGCACTTTCCAGGGGACGATCGAGTCCTTCTCCGGCGCCACCGGCGCCAAGTTCTCCCTGCTGCCCCCCGACAATGCCACCGGTAACTTTGTAAAAGTAGTACAGCGGGTGCCTGTGCGGATCCGGATCGATGCGGATTCCGCCTTTGTCCGCCGGTCGCTGCGGCCCGGGATGAGCGTGGGTGTCGTAGTGCATACAAAATAATTTATATGAGCTCAAAAACATTGAGTCATGGTTGAACATGGATTTAGAAAATGGATCATCACCATCACGGTGATCATTGCCTCCCTGCTGGAGCTGATCGACACTACGATCGTGAACGTGGCCCTGCCCGATATCATGGGCAACCTGGGGGCGACCCTGGAGGATGCCGGCTGGATCGTGACGGGCTATGCGGTGGCGAATGTGATCGTGCTGCCGATGTCGGGCTGGCTGGGGGATCGTTTTGGACGAAAGAATTACTTTTTGACCTCTATAATCGTATTCACCTTCGCGTCCGTGCTTTGCGGAAATGCGCATAGCCTTAGTGAGCTGGTGGCGTTCCGTCTGTTGCAGGGGTTGGCGGGCGGCGGCTTATTATCAACGGCGCAGGCCATCCTGATGGAGACCTGGCCGCGGGAGGAACTGGGGATGGCGACGGCATTGTTTGGGCTGGGTGCGGTGGTAGGGCCTACGGTAGGACCGACCATCGGGGGATATCTTGTCAAGCATTTCAGCTGGCCCTATATCTTCTATGTGAATGTACCCGTGGGCGCGCTGGCGGCTTTCTTTGTCGTCACCTTTGTACGGGAGTCGCCGCGGTATGCGAAGGGGAAGCCGATCGACTGGTGGGGCATTCTATTGCTGGCCGTTGGCGTAGGCAGTCTGCAGGTCGTGCTGGAGAAGGGCGAGACGGAGGACTGGTTTGCGACTACCTATATAACCGTGCTGACCATCACCACCATAATTGCCGCTATTGGTTTTCTCTGGCGGGAGCTTACTACGGATCATCCCGTGGTCAACTTCCGGATCCTGAAGAACCGGAGCTTTGCGGTGGGGATCGTGACCTCCTTTGTGCTGGGTTTTGCGTTGTATGGGTCGGTGTTCATCTTCCCCGTTTTTTGCCAGAATTTATTAGGTTTCGACGCCGAGCAGACGGGTCTTATCCTATTCCCGGGCGGCGTGGCGACCATCTGTCTCATGCCCTTTGTGGGGATGATGCTAAAAAGGGGGGTACCGGGGCAGTTTATGGCGACGGGAGGGTTCTTCCTCTTCTTTGTCTTTACCTGGATGCTATCGAATTCGACGCTGGAATCCGGGACCTCGGACTTCTTCTGGCCCCTGGTCGTGCGTGGCGTCGGGATGGCCATCCTTTTCGTGCCGTTGACGACCCTGGCCCTGCAGGACCTGAAAGGGCCCGATATCGGGCAGGGAGCGGGTCTTAACAATATGGGCCGCCAGTTGGGAGGATCCTTTGGTATTGCGATCCTGACCACGCTGATCCATATCAAGTCAGGGGTCGTCCGTACCGACCTCATTTCAAAGATCAACCCCTATAATCCGGCCTTTATACAGCGGCAGCAGGCCCTGACACAGGGTTTTATCAGCAAGGGCCACAGCGCCTCGGATGCCGCCCAGATGGCCAACCAGGCCTTTGAGGGGACCGTCATCAAACAGACCCTGCTGCTCACCTATGATAATTTGTACCTGACCATTGGAGTTTTTGTATTGTTCTGTATACCAATTGTTTATCTACAAAAATTCAAAAGAAATGTAGTCGTGCCGACGGATGCGCACTAGAAAAGACAAAACCGAGATATATAGACCGGAACTAAAAAAGAATGGATTTATAAGGCAGTAACAGAAATGTAAGTAAGGAAGAGACCTACGGAAAGGTAATCAGACCGACAGCTTGAACCAATGAAGTCCATGCAAATGAGAAGCCCCGAATTTCTTCGGGGCTTCTTCAATTCTTTTGTACGATACTTAACCAACATTTCTGGGCCATCAATAGGTACAAATTTTACATCGGTTTGTTCTTAGGATTTGGATGTTCTTGGATTGGATTTCTTGGATTTTGGATCTTTGTGAATAAGTTACGATTGATCAGGATCTGGTTTTTCGTTGGATTTGGTTTGGTTCTTCGGTTTTTCAGGATTCGTTGGATCGGTGGTTTTTCTTCAGACGTTGGATCTTGGTTTTTCTTTGGATTTTAATTCATTCATTCAGTTAGTTCTTCTTCGGACATTGGATTTGGCGTCGCTCATCAATCATACTTAACAATACAAACATACAACCCGGCCGGCCTTTGTACAAGAGAAGAAGTGCTATATTTCATGGGTGTGGTTTTTACTGCTAAACTCGTAGAATTACGAATACGCAGGCCGTCAGGCCTTATTTTTTGGATGCATCATAAATTGACCTATTTTGTAGTTCTTATAATACAGTAATTCTTATTCATTTATCTATGGGAATCTTTGATAACAAGACGGTATTGATCACCGGAGGCAGCCGGGGTATCGGTAAGGCCATTGCCCTGCGGCTGGCCCGGGAAGGCGCCAATATAGCCATAGCCGGCAAGACGGCGGAGCCCAACCCCAAGCTGGAGGGTACGATCTATACAGCGGCGGAGGAAATTGCCGCGGCCGGTTCCGGCAAAGTGCTCCCTATCCAGGGAGATATTCGTTTTGAGGACAGTATCCGGAAGATCGCCGAACAGACCGTCGCCACTTTTGGAGGGATCGATATCCTTATAAACAATGCCAGCGCCATAAATTTATCTCCTACCGAGCAGACGGAGCCCAAACGGTGGGACCTGATGCAGGGCATCAATGTGCGGGGTACCTTTTTTATGAGCCAGGCCTGTATCCCCCATCTGAAGCTGGCGCATAACCCCCATATTTTGAACCTGTCGCCTCCCCTGAACATGGATCCGCGTTGGTTTGGCCCTCACCTGGCTTATACGATGAGCAAATTTGGTATGAGCATGATCGTTCTCGGGCTGGCCGAGGAGCTGAAACAATACCGGATCGCGGCCAATGCCCTTTGGCCGAAGACCACCATCGCCACGGCTGCCGTTAAGAATTTATTGGGAGGAGATTTCCTTATACAACGAAGCCGGACCCCGGAGATCGTTGCAGACGCCGCCTTCTATATATTACAAAAACCTTCTTTTGAGACGACAGGCAATTTTTTTATTGATGAGGACGTTTTACAAAACGAAGGGATTACGGACTTCGTAAAGTATGCTATAAATCCCGATCAGAAGCTCATGAATGACCTTTTTTTATAATAAGATTTCTCATCTTTTTTCATTTCAATCCAGGGTAAAAGGCAACATCCTCCTCCCGTTCAAAGGCGGGAGGTTTTTTTTGCGCATGCCACTATTGCTCCGGTTGCGCCGGAACCTGGTCCACAATTTTCTCCGGCCTCATTTGCGGAAATAGCAGCACATCCTGTATACTCGGCTGACCGGTCATCATCATACAGAGGCGGTCGATACCAAAGCCGATACCGGCGGTTGGGGGCATACCATATTCCAGCGCGCGAAGGAAATCGTGGTCGATGAACATCGCCTCATCGTCTCCGCGCTCCATCAATTGCAGCTGCGCCTCAAAACGCTCCCGCTGGTCTATCGGATCGTTGAGCTCGCTATAGGCATTGGCGACTTCCTTTCCATTTACCATCAGCTCGAACCTTTCTACCAATCCCGGCCGGCTACGATGTTTTTTTGTAAGGGGACTCATCTCCACCGGGTAGTCGATGATAAACGTAGGTTGTATAAAATGCCCCTCGCATTTTGTGCTGAACAGCTCGTCGATCAGCTTGCCTTTGCCCATGGTGGCGTCCGCATGGATGTTGAGCTGGCGGCAGACATCCCTTAACTGGTCTTCCTCCATCCCGGAGATATCGATGCCGGTATATTCCTTTATCGCATCATACATCGTGATCCGGCGGTAGGGCGCCTTAAAATCGATCTCCTTGCCGTCTATGACCGTCAGGGTGCTCCCATTGGTGGCGATGGCCGCCCGCTCCAGCATTTTCTCGGTGGTTTCCATCATCCACAGATAATCCTTATAGGCCACATAAAATTCCAGCACGGTAAATTCGGGATTATGCGTACGGTCCATTCCTTCGTTGCGGAAATTGCGGCTAAACTCGTATACCCAGTCGAATCCGCCTACGATCAGCCGTTTCAGGTAGAGCTCGTTGGCGATCCGTAAATAGAACGGCGTATCGAGTGCATTATGGTGGGTGATAAAGGGGCGGGCCGCCGCGCCGCCGGGGATGCTTTGCAATACCGGGGTATCCACTTCCAGCGCACCCTGTTCATTCAGGAACTCGCGGATGGCATTGATCATTTTCGTCCGTTTGATAAATGTTTCCTTTACCTGCGGATTTACGATCAGGTCGGCATATCGCTGGCGATACCGGAACTCGGGATCGGTGACGGCGTCGAAGGTCTCTCCTTCTTTTTCCCGAACGACGGGCAGCGGCTTCAGCGACTTTGTCAGCACGGTGAACTCCCGGACATGGATAGAGATCTCTCCTGTTTTGGTGGTAAAGACATATCCTTTTACGCCGATGATATCGCCAAGATCCAAAAGGTGCTTCCAGACCTTGTCATAAAGGGTCTTGTCTTCCCCGGGACAGATCTCGTCGCGTTTGATATACACCTGTATTTTTCCCGTGCTGTCCTGTACGGACGCAAAGGAGGCTTTGCCCATATCCCGCCGGCTCATAAGACGTCCTGCGAGGCATACATCGGTAAAGCCGGTGACAGGCGAGCCATCCGGGGAGGGTTTATAATTTTCCCTGATATAGGCGGCGGTAATATTTACCGGGTACAGGGGCGCCGGATAGGCGTCGATACCCAGTGTTCTCAACTCTTCCAGCTTTTCCCGCCGGATGATCTCCTGCTCTGACAAATTGGATGTGTTCATAATCGTAAACGGGTGCAAAATTGCGGCAAAGGTAATTCATCCGGGGTATTTGCGGTAACTAATTCAGTGCCAGCAGCACCTGCCAGGCCTCGTGGACCTTCCCTTCCCCCAGCAGCTTGCCTGCATACAGGTGCAGCTCTTTTTCCATTTCTTCCGGGTTGATGGAATAGTATTGGAAGATCTGCTTTAGCCGTTCGTCATGAAAGGAGGGGTCGACGGTCGGAAGCTCGTGGACATTGGCCAGCTGGCCGAGGTCGTTGCCGCTGAGGATCCTGCTCTGGCGGATTGGGGCGGGCAGGGCGTCCATGCCGATGCCAAGACGTGTATTTGGCTTTTCCACCCGGAAAAGGCTGTTTGGGTCCACCTTGCAATACCAATCACCACCCAGCCGGGCCACATGCTGGAACCGATGCTGATCGATATTGTTCTTTTCATCCAGGATCGCCGGGTCGATATGCATGCGGATCGCCTCGCAGATGACCAGGTTGCCGGCGCCGCCTTCTTCGCCCAGGGGTTTTAGCTCGATCACCCGGCATTCGATCTTTACCTTGCTTTCCTTTACCATCGGTGGTCTGACAAGGGTAGCCGGCTCTTCGGTAAAACCCGCCTTCCCGAACTCATTGATCTCCCTGGGGTATTCGCAGCTGGCCAGGCTCACCTGGTGTACCATGTCATAGTCGACGATATTGATCACCACTTCGGGCACTTCCTGCACATTGTGCCAGGTGTGTTTGGTGGTATTGTCCCGTACCCGTCGTGCCGGTGAGAAGATAAGGATGGGCGGTGTGGTTGAAAATATATTAAAGAAGCTGAAGGGGCTCAGGTTGACCTGTCCGGACCGGTCGATGGTGCTGGCAAAGCAGATGGGGCGGGGCGCCACGGAGGCATTCAGGTAGTTTTGCCTTGCCACCGGCGAGAGCGTTGAAAGATCTATGACCATAGCAGATGATTAATTGGTTCGACGGATCGGGCAGGTTAGGGCTGCTTCCTGATCTTCAGCAAAGAAAGATCGCTGTCTTCGCGTACGATCGTATTTTCCAGGATGCCGAGTCCCTCCACTTCCAGCTCTACCACATCCCCTTCCTGCAGCCACTGTTCCGTATAGGCCGGATCGTTGAGCTTCCCCGTGCCGTTGAGTTCGAGGAAACAACCGGTGCCTACCGTACCGCTGCCGATCACATCGCCGGGATAGAGGTCCACTCCATAGGAGGCCCTTTCAATGATCTCGGCAAAGGTCCAGTCCATATCGGCGAGATTGCCATCGCTGACGGGTACGCCATTCACCCGGCAGACCATCCGCAGGTTCCAGGCCTTGCCGGTATGTCCTTCCTTACAAGGTACTTCCCTTTCCTGCAATTCATCGAGGGTCACCAGCCAGGGACCGGTCACCGTAGAAAAATCCTTGCCTTTGGCGGGCCCAAGGTTGAGCAGCATCTCTTCCATCTGCAGGGTTCGGGCGCTCATATCGTTCATGATCATGAGCCCGGCGATATACTCGTCGGCCTCGGCGGCCGGTATGTTACGTCCCTGTTTGGAAATAACTATCGCTACTTCCAGCTCGAAGTCCAGCTTTTCGAAATGGTCCGGCATACAGTTTACATCGCCGGGACCCTGTATGCTATGGTGGTTGGTAAAATAAAAGATGGGATACTGATCGAACTCGGGGATCATCGGCACTTTACGGTTACGACGGGCGGCGGCTACATGCTGCCGGAAGGCGTACCCGTCACGACAGGAGCTGGGGAAGGGGACGGGCGCCAGCAACCGGACATCTTCAACCGCAACCCCTTTTCTGCTATCGATATGCCCGTCGCGGACCGCCAGCTCGCCCGCCTGGACGATGGGCAGCAATTCCTCCCAATAGCTAAGGAACATACCGATGGAGTTGGGGATATCGGGATGGATACGCTCCACATCATACAGGAGGCCATCCACCAGGATCGCCAACTGATCGCGTTCTTCTTTGAGATAGGAAACCAGCTTCATTTGTTAAAGTGTCTTTTAATGACGGTAATATGACAGTTATAACCGATCGTGGGCCTTTTCAAGGACGCCAAAGTAAAGGAATATTTTTGGCATTCCATTCGCCGGGTTATTCGTATTTTTGCCTATAATATCGGAACAATGAAATTCGAGAAAATACATAATAAAGGGCAGGCGCAGCTGTTCAAGAACCAATACGTTGAAATGCTGACGAAGACCCATCCCCTGGTCATCTGGGGTATGTACCTGCCGATCATTTCTTATTTCCTGTATTATAGCGGGGCCCGGCTCGATATTTCCCTGGTGCGGATCGTGCTGACCTTTTTGGGCGGCATGCTGTTCTGGACCTTCTTTGAGTACCTGATGCACCGGTTCGTTTTTCATTGGGTATCGGAGAATGAGCGGGCTATGAAGTTCGTCTATATCATGCATGGCAATCACCACCATTTTCCCCGGGATAAAGAGCGGTTGTTCATGCCCCCGGTGCCCAGCCTGATCATTGCCTCTGTTATCTTTCTGCTGATGGATGTCTTTATCGGCAATAACGTCTTTATGTTCTTTCCGGGTTTTATGCTTGGCTATCTCCTGTATGGCAGCATGCACTATGCGATCCATGCCTGGAATCCTCCTTTCCGGTGGATGAAATCCCTGTGGCGTAATCACCATCTCCATCATTACAAGGACGACCACCGCGGGTTCGGTGTGAGCAGTACGATCTGGGATCGTGTCTTTGGTACGATGTTCGATCTGAAAAAGGAAAAGGAAGATAAGGAGAAAGTAAAAGAGCTGATGTTCTAACCCTCGTCTTTACCCCGTCTTACCACCGTTCCTCGTTTGTCTCGTTATCTCCTTTCCGGGTGCTATATTGCCGCCGGGTCTCTATCTTCTGCCATTGCCGTTCCAGGATCGACCGGGCGATGATCCTTCCGGCATCTGCGGCTGTTCCGGTTGCCGGGTCGGCGTCGGCGAGGAGGTGTCGCAATTTCGTTTCGTTAACGTCGATCCGGTACAGCAGCTGTACCAGCGCTGAAAAGTCTTTCCGGATCATCAAATCGATCTTCTCTGCCAGTAAAGTCTCCAATTGATCCAATGTGAGATGATCCGTCAGCTCCAGCGCATATACCCGGTTGAGGTCCTGTATCAGTTCGGTTGGTTCCATATATAAGAGGTTAGTACTTCTCCATCACTCCCAACCCGAATAAGGCAAAATCATATTTCACCGGGTCTTCTTCATCCAATAATAATAAATGATCGGTTAATTCCCTCGCCGCCTGCCAATCCGCCTGTTCCCGCTGAAGAAGACCAAATCTCCGCGCCACACGCCCTACATGAAGGTCCAGGGGGCAGATGAGCCGGCTGGCCGGGATCCGCTCCCAGATGCCAAAATCCACGCCCCGGTCGTCTTTTCGCACCATCCAGCGCAGGAACATGTTCAGTCGTTTGCAGCTGGAGTTCTTTTCCGGCGAGGCGATATGTTTATAGGTACGGGGCGGGGCCTCTTCCAGGGAAAAGAAATACGGACGAAAGGCAGAAAGGGATGCTTCGATGGAAATTTTTATGTCTGGATCCGGATTGGATGGGATGACCGGCTGTTTGGGGGCGGGTGGCAGGAATGCATCTTCCAGCGAATCGAACCGGGTATAATGATGCCGCAGAAAGGCCACAAAATAAAGCAGGTCGGTCGCGTTGAAGGTCCGGTGTTTGAAGTCCAGCAGCTTCCGGAGGTCTTTTTCTTCGTGTTGCAGGATGAATTGATGGGGTGCATCACCCATGAGCTGCATCAGCTCCCGCGATTTCCTGATAATGGTCGTCCGGTTCCCCCAGGAGAAGATCGCCGCGAAGAAACCGGCTATTTCGATATCCTGTTTTTTGCGATACCGGCGGGGGACGCCGATCGGGTCGCCTGCGATAAAGGACGGCCGGTTGTATTCTTCCACCTTCCGGTCGAGGAATGCCCGTAGATCTTTTGGCGACTGTATCATTGCTCCTTTCACGTTCAGACGGCTTATCCGATGGCCTGCCGCAGGTCGTCTATCAGGTCTTCGGCATCTTCGATCCCTACGCTGAGCCGGATCAGCGAATCGCTGAGGCCGTTCTTTATCCTTTCTTCCCGGGGGATCGATGCATGTGTCATCGTGGCGGGATGGTTGATCAGGGATTCTACTCCGCCCAGGCTTTCCGCCAGCGCAAAGAGATGGGTAGAGGACAACAGCTTCCTGGCTGCTTCCGGGCTGTCATCTTTTAAGGTAAAGCTCATCATGCCTCCAAACCCCCGCATTTGCTTTTTGGCAATGGCATAACCGGGATGGTCCTCAAAACCGCACCAATATACTTTATCCACTTTTGGGTTCCCGCGGAGCCAGCGGGCGATCGTCTCTCCGTTGGTGCAGTGTCTGTCCATCCGGACATGCAGGGTCTTCAATCCGCGTAGTACGAGAAAACAATCCTGCGGACCCGGAACGGCTCCCGCGCTTTTCTGGATGAAATAGAGCTTATCGCGCAGCTCCGTGTCGTTCATCATCAGGCAGCCATGGATCACATCGCTGTGTCCGCCGAGGTATTTTGTCGCGGAGTGCAGTACGATATCGGCTCCCAGGTCGAGCGGGTTTTGCAGGTAAGGCGTGGCGAAGGTATTATCCACGCATAAGAGGACGTTATGGGGGCGTGCGATAGATGCCAGCGCGGCAATATCGATGATATTCATCAGCGGGTTGGTCGGCGTCTCCGCCCAGATCAGCTTTGTATTGGCATTGACATACGAGCGGATATTCTCCGCGTCCTGCATGTTGACGAAATGAAACCGGATCCCCATCTTCCCGAATATTTTTGTGAACAGGCGGTAGGTGCCTCCATACATATCGTTGGCGGCAATTACTTCATCGCCGGGGACCAGCAGTCTGAGAACCGCATCCGTTGCCGCTACCCCGCTGCCAAAGCAGAGTCCGTGCTTTCCGTTCTCGATATGTGCAAGAGCGGTCTCCAGCGCGGCACGGGTAGGGTTCTGCGACCGGGCATATTCATATCCTTTATGTACGCCGGGGGCGGACTGGACGTAGGTCGAAGTCTGGTAGATGGGTGTCATGATGGCCCCGGTTGAGGGATCGGGCTCAACGCCTGCGTGGATCATTTTTGTAGAGAGTCTCATAATTGACAAAGGTACATAAAACCACTAATCCGGTTTAACAAAAGCTTAACCCGCGGGAAGCAACATGGAGAATACGGTTTCATCCGCCTTTTCGGCCGGTTTAAAACTTTTTTTACGGCTTTGGGATGAAAGTGAACACTAACGGTAATTGTCTGCGAAAAATAAAAATACCGGAGGTGTAGAATCGCTTGCCACTGGTGTCGATCGGCCATAGCTTTACCATATCAATTGACCTTCATTTAATAACTTCTTAAATAACACACGCCATGACACCGAGTCTTTTTATCAAGAAACATGTTCTCATTGCCGTTTGCCTTTTATCTCTTTCGGCCGGCGCCTTTGCTACCAAGCCCTTGTATACGATCAGTGAAAAATTGCTGGCCTCGTTCAAGCAAACCTTCCCGGATGCGGAACAGGTAAAATGGATGGAGCAGGAGGACAAGTACACCGTTAATTTCAAGGAGAAGGACATCCTTACAAAGATCGAGTATGATAAGGATGGTAACTTTCTCAGCTCTTTGCGGTATTATACAGAGAAGGGTCTGCCCGTGAACATCCTTTGCCGGCTGCAGAAGAAATTTGCAGACAAGAAGATCTTCGGGGTCACCGAGATGACGACGGACTCTTCCGTTGAATATTATATCAAGCTGGAGGATAACGACAGCTGGATGACGGTTCGGTCGAGCATCGACGGGAACATGCAGGTGACAGAGAAGTATAAGAAAGCCGAGTAGTGTTTTAGTATGTAATATTAGAGACCCAGGCAAGCCGAGGAAACCAGGTAACGCCAGTCATGATTATCAGCCGCATGGATCTCCTGCGGCTGAATTTTTTTGTGTAATACCGATGGGTTCAGGATATCCGATCTCACCAGGCTTCGCCGGGCCTCCTGGATATAGTCCTGGAGGGTGGGGTCGGTCATCCAGGCTTGCTGGGGCGTCTCGTAGCCTGTCTTATCCTTTCTCCAGACGATCGCATCCGGCAGCAGGTCTTCCATACTTTTCCGCAGCAGCCATTTTGTCCATCCGTCGCGGATCTTGAACCAGGAGGGCAGAGAGAACAGGAATTCGACCAGCTCATGGTTCAGAAAGGGCAAACGCACTTCCACCCCATGCGCCATGGAATTCCGATCGGCATAGCGCAGCAGCTCTTCCATGCCGTTCATAAATGTATTATAATAAAGGACGCCGCTTAGCTTATCAAAATGCGGGATATCATAATAGGAGACCCCGAACTGTCCGACAAAACCGGAAGACAGGTCCTTATTCCTGCGTTGCCGGGCCGTTCTTTTTTTCTTCAGGAACAATCCTGCATAGACCGGGAGGTTGGCGGCCAGGCGGTTTCGCCAGGTCCAGCGGTCATGGACGCCGGATTCGCGGGCGGCTTCGAGCTCGAGGGCGAACGCCTTTTTATCGTTGCGGTACAGCTCCTGCCAGTACCAATGATAGTATTTGTGGTAGCCGGCCAGCAGCTCATCGGCGCCCTGCCCGTCCAGCAATACGTGGATACCCTGTCCGGCGGCCAGCTCGAATACCTTGTACTGGGCATAGATCCCGGAGGAAAGAAAAGGTTCTTCCTGGTGATAGACCAGCCGTTCGAAATCCCGGATAAGGTCGCCGGCGTCCGGCGTGACGGTATGGTTGCGGAGGGAAAAACGATCCGTGACCATCCGGATATAGGCCGACTCGTCTTTTTCGAAGCCGGGAAAAACGGCCGAGAAAGTTTGAAGGGCATTGCCCTTGCCGCCGCTGCCGGTACCGGAATGAACCGGGGCGCCCGGCTGTCCGAGGATGCTGGCGACGACGGCAGAGCTGTCCAGACCACCACTCAGGCTTGTTCCCAGGGGAACATCGCTTCGCAGCCGTTTGTTCACCGAAGCGGATAGGAGCCCGTCGAATTGCATCAGGATATTTTCCTCTTTTAAGGTGGTTATATTCTCGATGCCGATATCCCAATAACAGGAGGTCTGCAGGTCGCGGGTGTGGGCATCATATAAAAGAAAAGACCGGGCGGGCAGCTTGGAGATACCCTGGAAAAACGTTTCGGAGGGGTTGGCCGGGTTTTGTGTATAGCCGATGGTGATAAAGTTGAAGAGCATTTTTTTGTTGCTCTCCTTTCGGACACCGGCGGCCCACAGGGCCTTCATCTCGCTGGCGAACAGGAATTGTGTTTCGTCCCGGTAATAGAACAATGGTTTTTCGCCAAACCGGTCCCTTGCCAGGAATAACTTTTTTTCTTTTTCGTCCCAGATGGCGAAGGCGAACATACCGTCGAAGTATTGCAGACAATCGGGGCCATAGTGATCATAGGCCGCCGGGATGACCTCGGTGTCGGTATGGGAGGAGAAAGAATATCCTTTTGTCGTCAGCAGGCTGCGTAACTCCAGGTAATTATAGATCTCTCCGTTATGGATGATGGTATAGCGGCCGCCATAGTGCATGGGTTGCGCCCCGGCAAGGCTCAGGTCGAGGATCGAGAGCCGGCGATGGCCAAGACCGGTGACACCGGATGGGTTGATCCAGCAGCCTTCCCCATCGGGACCCCGGTGGGCGAGCGCGTCCGTCATCTTTTTCAGACGCTCCCCGCTGATCTTTTCCGGGTCGGGTGAGAGAATGCCTGCGATGCCGCACATGTATTTAGGTTTAGGGATGGAGCCGGGCTACCAGCTAATAGTTAATCTTACCAATACGTCATCCCAGGTTATCACCATGTCCGTACTTTTATCACCGGCCGGGTTTTTCTTCTTCTCGAAGGCGATGGAAAACGCTTCGGTAATATTGGGTTGCCTCTCTACCGGGACCACGGTACGCAGGACGTCTTTCGAGCTGTCATAGCCAAAGGCGCCCCAGGTATCCGTTTCCTTGTTCAGGATGAGCGTCCATTTGTCCTGGTCTACCAGGGCATAGAGGGTATAGCGTCCTTTTTTTACTTTTTTGTTATCGATCTTCACATCCTGGAAGAATTCGACTTCTGTCGCTTCGTTGGCGCCCAGCCTCCATACCTGTCCATAGGTCACCAGGTCGCCGAAAAGCTTTCTTCCTTTTTTTTGCGGGCGGCTATAGACCACGCGCGCGACCAGCGGCTCGGTCGCCTTATCCTGTATCTTGAGAACGGGATAATCGATGGGGTAATAGCTTATGTCAAGGGGAGAGTTATCCAAAATGGAGGATTTTGTTGCTGCGTTGTTGGATTGTGCATTGACCAGGATTGTGCCTGCCAGCAGGCCCGCGATAATGACATACTTCTTCATGCTGCGAAATTATTCAATTTTAGCCACAAACAGCGAGCCATAGCGCGGTGGTTTACCCCCTGAAAAACTAATCACCCATTTCCATGAGATGCTCCAGCGTACTGCTTGCGAAATCCCTGAGCGAAGGGAAAAACTCCCGGTAACAAGTTTCCAGTTCGGTATAGGCATTTTCAAAAAGCCGGCAGGCGGGTCCGGGGTCCGGCATATAGGCTGCCCGGCGGGCCAGCCCGGCAAAACTATTAAAAATACCTTCCCGGTAGCGGTAGTTGTAGAGCCAGTCCTGGGCGCGCATATACTGGAACATGCGGGCAAAACGCCCGGGATAGACGGGCTGCCAGGTGCCTACCTGTTCATAGGTTTTTTGGGTGAAGGCTTTCAGGGCTGCTTCATCCCGGAAGATCAGCGGATCGTTGGCCAGGAAGTGGTCATAGACCACATCGACGAGGGGGCCGGCATACAACCGGTAGGGATCGCGAAAAACGACCTTTGCCCGTTGTGTAACGGGATGGGTATCGGTAAACGTATCGATGGCCCGGTGGAGCGAAATACCCCGTTGGACCGGTGGGGGGTAGTCCTTCTTTTTCTTTCCCTTGACAAAATCACTGATCATGTTGCCCACGGCTATTTCAGGGATCCCAAAGGAGAGGTATGCATGCGCCAGGTAATTCACATCTACAATTTATCGATTTTACCGATCCACTCTCCCATAAAGGCCAGGACTTCCGGTGCGAAACTTTCTTCGATGACGGCATATTCGTTGAAATCGCCGGTGGCGGCATGCTGGAACAGGTGGTTCAGCCCCGGGAAGACCCTTGTCATTATATAGGTGTTGCCTCCGTTTGTCAGTGCCGCCTTTATTGCCGGGATATTCTGTTCCGGGTCGACCTGTGTGTCTTTTGACCCATCGAGGGCCAGGACGGGGCATTTTACCTGCCGGAGGAAGACAGCGGGGTCGGTATGATAGAAATACTTTAGCCAGGGCTTTAGCTCCTGGGCTTCCTGGTAGGCATACATCGCCTCCGAAACGTTCTTTACGTTCAGGGGGGCGGCGATGCTGTCGGGCAGACCGGCTTTCCACCGGGTATAGCCTGCCTTCAGCTGGCGGAGGATCACGGAATCCGGCTGACCGTAGTTATCCTCCATTATCCTTAGCTTTTCTGCGACCAGCGGGTAATAGGCGTCATAGACGGCCTGACCCAGCTGTTGTTTTACCGGGTCCGTCTGCTGCCGGAGAATGATCCCCCTGCCCGGGAGACCCGGTCCGGCCAGCAATATGATAAGGTTCAAATGGGGCCAGCGGCTATAGACGATCGGGGCGATCATCCCGCCTTCGCTGTGGCCGATCAGCCCGATACGGGTGGTATCGATCTCTTTTCGGGTTTTGAGATAGCCGATGCTGGTGAGCACGTCATCGGCAAAATCGGAGGTGGTGGCATCTTTCAGGTCCCCCTTGCTTTTCCCGGTTCCCCGGTCATCCACTCTCAGCACCGCCATGCCGCGGCGGGTGAGGTAGTCGGCGATGACGGCGAAGGGTTTATGTTCAAAAAGCGTTTCGTCGCGGTCCTGCTGTCCGCTGCCGGTGATAAGGATGACGACAGGATATTTCTTTTCTGTCTTCGAAAACGGAAGAGAAAGGGTGGCGCCCAGGTGTACCGTTTTACCGGCATTGTCATATTCTATTGAGTCGGTGCGATAGGGGAAGGGGGGATGGGGCGTCTGCGGCCGGGCCATTCTTCGCAGGTTCATAATGAACGACCTCCCGTTCTGCTGCCAGACACCGGTAATGGAATCCCGGCCGGGCAGGTAATGTCCGCGATAGGAAGCTACGATCGCTCCCGTCCCGATAAGAAGACTGTCTCCTTTTATAAGGACCGTTTTGCAGGGTAGCCCCAGCGCCTTTTGGGAAGGGCTGTTCCAATCCGCGGTAAAACCCGTGAGTGAATCCCCCTTGATGCGGAAGTACAACGATACCGGACCTCCCTGTATCGCACCGATCCAGTTGCCGGTTCTTTTATCGGTCGCGGTACCAGTGGTCTGTGCAACGGATGAAAGGAGGGTGTTTGCCGCCAGTATGATAAGGATGAATGACTTATGCATAAGAGAGTAGTATTTAGCCGATTGTAAAGGTACTAACGGGGGTTTCTACCGAAAATTTATTTTAACAGGATGAATGACGATTTTAATATTTTATTAAGATTTCGCTGTTAAGGCACGCGGGTAAAGGGTTTGAGGGCGGCGCTGCTATAGAGTGCGCGGAATGAAAAAGACATTTGATCACAATTCGATAACAAAGGCTGCCATTGATCACTATTGGCTTGTGACCTCGTGTAACCTTAATAATTTTGCTGCGTCTTAGTTAGCGATAGAATAGTTCTTTAAAAAGTATAAGTGCAACAGTGAGGCAGAAAAAAAATAAAAAATTTTTTCATCGTGCTGCAACATCGTCTCAAACCTTGCGTCTTATTTATACAGAGCAATTGAAACCGACTAATTAAAAATTATAAAAAAACAAAAAAATGAAACAGGTTATCTTATCCCTCGCTACAGTGCTTATGATGGGAGTCAGCGCCTTCGCTGCCAACAACAACGACAATGTAAATCAACAGGCCAAACAATCTTTCCAGAAAGATTTCGCCACTGCCCGTAATGTCAGTTACGAGCAAAAGCCGGAGTATGTTAAAGTAACGTTCTCTATCAACGACCAGGTATTGTTTGCCTATTACAATAATAACGGGGAACTGCAGGCGGTAGTAAGGAATATCGTGAGCGACCAGTTGCCGATCAGCCTGCTGACCGATCTGAAAAAGAATTATGGCGACTACTGGATCTCCGAGCTATTCGAGATCGCCGCTGATGATCAGACGAGCTACTATGTAACCGTCGAGAACAAGGACCGGAAGATCGTTCTGAAATCAGATGGCACCAGTTCCTGGAGCGCTTTCAGCAAGACGAAAAAAGATGTCGAGTAAATATATATTGAATGGTTTTCTCAGTGAGTTTTAGTTGGACGAATCGCTCTTTTCAGGGCGATTCTTTTTTTATGTCCCGAATGACCGCCGGACGATCCGCAGCAATTTTTCCTCGTAGAAATGATTAATGAGCAGGGAGAAGGTGATCAGGATCGCAATGGCCGCTATCTTCCAGGGCAGCTCATGGATGTGTGGCTTTATGATGCGGACAAGGACGGGACCGAAGAGATAAATGGCATAGGAAGCGTTGCCCAATCGGATGACGATCTTTTTCAGGGTTCCTTTCCAGGGTGTCGCTTTTTCTGCCAGCGCGGTCGTGATCACCAGTGCGGTTGCGACCGGTCCATATACGAAATGATAATACGGGGCCGAACGGAGGATGGGGAGCGCCCAGAAAAGGATCAGCAGCAGAAGGGCGATCGGCCCATAGGTCGTTGCCCGGTTGGGGGCCGGCGAACCTGTCGCCGCCGGTGTTGTCGCCGATCGGCAAAAGATATAGCCGGCCAGGATACCGCAAAGAAACTCCCAGAGATTGGGGCCTGCCAAAAAATAAACGGGCGTACCGTGCAGACTAAAGATGAACGTATTGAACAATTTAATACCGGCTGTGACGACGAAAGCCGTAATGAACAACCCTTTATGCCATCGGGGAGGAATATAAAAAAGGGTGATCCCCAGCAACGCATAAAAATAAAGCTCGCAGGAAAGGCTCCAGGAGATATCCAGTAAAGGGTTATGACCCGGCAGAAGCAATATGTTGGCGAGAAAGTTCCGGTCAAAAGGGTAAGGCTGGACCGGGTAAAGAGCGATCAGCGCCGTCCAGTAGAGCAGATAGATCTTGGTGAGGCGGTGTACGAAATATCTTCGTCGTTGTTTCTGCGGGACGGAGGGGCGGGAGTGATAGGTATAATACAACACAAATCCGCTGATAACGAAAAAGAGATCGACGCCCTTGAAACCCGAGGGCAGCAGCGCCAGATGAAAAAGAAGGACCAGGAGGGTGGCTACAAAACGGAGGGCTTGTATGGACGAGAGGACCATTAGCAGTAAACATACAAAAAAACTCCTACTTTTGCGGCTCAGCTTTCACAAGTCAAAAAGACGCAACCATGAACAAAGGTCCCATCTCGCAATTCATACAACATCATTACCGGCATTTCAACGCCGCCGCACTGGTGGATGCCGCCAAAGGATATGAAACGCATTTATTGGAAGGGGGTAAAATGATGGTCACCCTGGCCGGCGCCATGAGCACGGCGGAGCTGGGTATTTCGCTGGCGGAGATGATCCGGCAGGGCAAAATAGATATCATCAGCTGTACCGGCGCCAATCTTGAGGAAGATGTCATGAACCTGGTGGCCCATAGCCATTACAAGCGGGTGCCCAACTACCGGGACCTCACCCCGCAGGACGAATGGAACCTCCTGGAAAACCATTATAACCGCGTTACCGATACCTGTATCCCCGAAGAAGAGGCATTCCGCCGGTTGCAAAAGCACCTGGTAAAGGCCTGGAAAGAGGCGGAGGCAAAGGGCGAACGCTATTTCCCGCATGAATTCCTTTATAAAGTGGTCCTGAGCGGCGATCTCGAACAATACTATGAGATCGACCCAAAAGACAGCTGGATCATCGCCGCGGCGAAAAAAAATATCCCCATCGTTGTCCCGGGATGGGAAGACAGCACCACAGGCAATATTTTTGCTAGTTATGTGATCAAGGGCGAGCTGAAGGCGGGTACGGTGAAGAACGGTATCGAGTACATGGCCTGGCTGGCGGGGTGGTACCGGGAGAACAGCGGCGGTAAAGGCGTTGGCTTTTTCCAGATCGGGGGCGGGATCGCGGGAGATTTCCCTATCTGCGTCGTTCCTATGATGTACCAGGACCTGGAGTGGCATGACGTTCCTTTCTGGAGCTATTTCTGCCAGGTCTCGGATTCCACGACCTCCTACGGATCTTATTCCGGCGCGGTACCGAATGAAAAGATCACCTGGGGCAAGCTGGACATCCACACGCCAAAATTTATTGTCGAAAGCGATGCCACCATCGTCGCCCCGCTGATCTTTGCGTGGGTGCTGGGATGGTAAAACAAAGCCAATGAGTATGAACACGAGTTCCGAAGAACTATACCTGGAGGCCGAAGCGGATATTAAGAATAATCATTACGCCGAGGCATATAAGAAATACGAGAGTATTCTATATGAAGAGCCGGACAGCGCACCCGCCCACAACTCGATGGGATGGCTATACAAAACGCAATTTGACGACTACGCGAAAGCCGAAAATCATTTCCTGACGGCCATCAAATGCGATCCCCTGTATCCCCACTCCTATTTTCATATTGCTGCCTTGCTGCAGGATATGGAGCGTTTTGACGAGCTCGCGCTTCACCTGGAAAAATGTTTACGTACCCGCACCATCGATAAATCCTGGGTCTATGGACGTTATGCGCTATCCGAAGAGCTTCGGCAGAATTATGAGAAGGCGATCTTTTATTTTGAGAAGGCCATCCTTGCCGGCCAGAATGACGAAAAGATAAAGGACTACCGGCATGACATCGAAAGATGCCAGATGAAGACGGAGATCAAAAAAAAGCACGAAGAGCTTACATCGCAAACTCCTCAGAAATAATCTTGCCGTCCTTGACCTTATAGACGCAGAGCTCGGTCATATTCATCCGGCCGCGCCCCTTCATCGTCACGTCCATGTTAAGGGCACACGCAAACGAATTACCCGCCACTATCGGATCGGACACCTTCACCGAATGGCTTGTTTCAACCATCGACTCAAATTTCTTTCCCTTTTCAAGGATGGCCTTCAGGCCCCGGGTCTCTTTTTCAAATTCCGGTGTGGAATACGGTTCGATGCTGATGGCGTCATTGGCAAAGAGCTCCTTCTGAGCGGTCTCGTACTGCTCTTTCCGGCATAGCTCGACAAGGCGGGTTGCAACTTCCTGTGTTGTCATAACTTATTTTTGTATATGTTAATCACAAGTCATGCCACGGTCTAGCTCCATTCCTCTTTGTCCTTGCGGTCCTGTTCTTTTGTTACACGAACGGAGATCCGGATGCTTATTTCATATAAAAGGATCAGCGGCAGCGCCACGATGGTCTGGCTCATCCAGTCCGGCGAAGGGGTGATAACCGCCGCGATAAAAAGAATGGCCACATAGGCATATTTTCGGTAGGTACGAAGGAAATTGGGCGTGATCAGCCCGATACGGGTCAGGACCCAGCTGACCAGGGGTAATTGGAAGGCGATCCCCGATCCTATAATGATATCCACCAGGTTCTCGATATAGTCGTCCAGGGTAGGGATGGTCATGATCGCCCCGGGGGCGCCCAGGGTATAGTTGGCCAGGAAGCTAAAGGTAAAAGGCGCCAGCAGGAAGTACCCGAAGGCGACGCCCAGCATAAAGAAAAAAGTGACCCAAAAGATCGCTCCCCGGCTGCTTTTCAGCTCTTTAGGAGAGAGGGCGGGTTTGATAAAGCGCCACAATTCCCAAAAAATATAGGGGAAGGCGACGATAAAGCCGCCGGTGATCGCAATGTTGATGCTGGAGATGAATTGGGAGCTGAACTGGGTGGTCTGGAGCTTGAGACCGGTGACGGATTGGAGACAGAGGGCGTCTCCCATGTGTAATCTGCGTCCCAGGTTACAAAGCCCGACATAGCTGACAAAATCGGGCCGGATGGGCCCGCGGATGACCGTTTCGAAGAGCCAGTCCATCTTGATAAAGATGACAATGGCGACGATGACGACGGCGATCGCGGAGCGTACGATATGCCAGCGCAACGCCTCCAGGTGGTCTATAAAAGACATTTCCTCTTGCCCCGGATCCCTGTTTAACAGATTAAAAGCCATTGGTTTTTACATTCAAAGCTCCTGATTGCCGGCACATGTGCAAAAAGCAGGCCGTGACGGTAAAAGCTCCGCGAAGTTAATTTGAAAATGCCAACCCCGGTGCAGGTATATATAAAAAAAACAAGCACCCCATGACAGAGTGCATTGTTTACTCCTAACTGACCTATGAAAAAGTTTCCCCGGAGAAAGGGATAATATTCTTTATTGATTCTTTGTCGTCGTCGTTTGCCGTTCCGCTTCGAGAACAAAGGTGAGCAAAAAGAACAGGGTGAAAAAGAAATAAAGGGTGTTTAACCACGGGTTAACATTGGTTAACGGGAGGCAGGCCGGGCGCTCTTTTGACGGGGAAGGGGCGGGATGGAAGAGGACGCTTATTTCAGGATCTTGACGCGTACCATTTCGATGCGTGTATCGCTGACGTTGAGGATCTCGAATTCGTAATCGCCGATGATGATGCGATCCTTCAGATGGGGGATCGTTTCGTGTTGGTTGATGATATACCCGGATAGCGTTTCTGAATCGTTCTCCGGCAGATCGAGCCCGTATTTTTTATTGATGTAATCCAGTTCCAGGCGGCCGGAGAAAATGAATTCATCGTTGGATAATTTCTTTTCTTCGAATTCTTCCGTATCGTATTCGTCCTTGATCTCGCCGAAGATCTCTTCGAGCAGGTCTTCCATGGTGACGATACCGGCAGTGCCGCCGAATTCGTCGACGACCCAGGCGATGCTTTTTCGTTCGCGCCGGAATTTATTGATCAGATCGGTGGCGCTCATGCTTTCCGGCACCGCAGGGATCGTGTGTAAGATCGTCTTGATGGAGGGCGCTTTTTTAAACAGGTCTAACTGGTGGATATAACCGGTCACATGGTCCAGGTTGCCATCGTATACTACGATCTTGCTCAGGTGGGTCTCGACAAATTTTTTCCGTACATCTTCCATCGGCATATTCAGATCGATGCCTTCGATCTCTTTTCGGGGCACCAGGCATTCGCGCACTTTTACCTTGGGAAGGGCGAGCGCCGCCTCGAAAAGGCTTTTGTTCAGGTCTTTGGAGTCTTCCGCCACATCGCCGGTCTGTTGCATAAAGTGGTCCAGGTCTGTCCCCGACAGGACGCCTTTCCGATCGTCCATGCGGACGTTAAAAACATATTTCAGGATCCATTGCGCGATCGCGACAAAGAAACCGGCGATGGGATAAAAGAACCTGTTGAGGAATACCATGCTGCCGGCGAAGAAGCTGAGCAGCCGGTCGCTTTTGGCGCGGAACAGCGCCTTTGGGATCATCTCTCCGAAAAGGAGGATAAAGACCGAGGCCACCAATGTCTCAACAAAGAGGCGGATCGCGTTGACCCAGCCGCCGGGCATATGGATAACCGTGAGCATCTTATTCCAGAGGGGGAGGAATGTCTCGCCAACCATCAGTCCGAAGATCACCAGGAAGATATTGAAACCTACCAGCGTCGTCCCGATGAACTGGGACGGGTACTCCATAAAATGGGAGAGGATAATGCCGCTGCTGAGGCCTTGTTTTTTCTTTAGCTCGATCGCCAGTTTATTGGCGCTGACAAAAGCCACTTCGATGCCTGCCAGGAATCCGATCATCAGCCACGCTATAACTATCCAGACAAGGGTATTTGTATTGATCATACGTGGCTACTAATTTAATCGGAAAAAACGGGATTTCATAGTCCGAGAAACGCTTTTACGGCTTCGTCGGCCTGCCGGCAGGCCTTTTCCAGCTCATCGTTCAGGATGATCTTATCAAAATGCTGTTTAAAAGAGATCTCGTAGGCTGCTTTATTGACCCGTGCCAGGAGGCTTTCGATCGTTTCCGTGCCCCTCATTTCCAGCCGGCGGCGTAATTCGTCGACGGAGGGGGGTTCGATGAACAGGGAGAGCGTAGCGCCCCGGTATTGTTCCTGGATATGGATGGCGCCTTTGACCTCGATATCCAGCAGGGGGGTCTGTCCGGCCTTCCAGATACGTTCCAGTTCACTTTTTAACGTTCCATAATACTTACCCTCATAGACCATTTCCCACTCTGCGAACTCGTTGTGCTGGATCTTTTGTTTGAAATTGTCCAGGGTCAGGAAATAATAGTCGGTCCCGTTTTTTTCATGCGGTCGGGGGGACCGGGTGGCGGCGGAGACGGAAAAGGCCAGTTGGGGATATTCTCCCAGCAGATAGCGGGTAATGGATGTTTTTCCGGCGCCGGAGGGGGCCGTGATGATGATGATCTTCCGGGAGGGGGCCGGATTTATTGATGCGCTCATATTCTGTTGATTTGCGCCCCCAGTTGCCGCAGCCGTTCGTCGATCTGCTGGTATCCCCGGTCGATCTGCTCGATATTCTGGATAATGCTCCTGCCTTCTGCGCTGAGGGCGGCGATCAGCAGCGCGACGCCGGCCCGTATATCGGGGCTGCTCATCGTGATCCCCCGAAGCCGGTGTTCCCGGGCCATTCCGATCACGGCTGCGCGATGGGGGTCACAGAGGATGATCTGGGCGCCCATATCGATCAGCTTATCGACAAAGAAAAGCCGGCTTTCGAACATCTTCTGGTGGATGAGTACCGAGCCGCGGGCCTGGATGGCGACGACGAGGACAATGCTGAGGAGGTCGGGTGTAAAACCGGGCCAGGGGTGATCATAAATGGTCAGGACCGAGCCGTCGAGAAAGTTCTGGATCTCATAGCTTTCCTGTTCGGGGATATAGATATCGTCTCCCCGGTATTCCATTTGGATCCCCAGCTGCCGGAATTTATCGGGTATGACGCCCAGGTTCTCCAGGCTGACATTTTTGATGGTGATCTCGCTCTGTGTCATGGCCGCCAGACCGATAAAGGAGCCGATCTCGATCATATCCGGCAGCATCCGGTGTTCGGTGCCGCCCAGGTAGCTTACTCCTTCGATATGGAGGAGATTACTGCCGATGCCGCGGATCCGCGCGCCCATCCGTGTCAGCATCTTGCACAGCTGTTGGATATAGGGTTCGCAGGCGGCGTTGTAGATCGTCGTAACGCCTTCTGCCATCACGGCTGCCATGACAATATTGGCGGTGCCGGTGACCGAGGGTTCATCCAGCAAAAGATCGCATCCTTTCAGGTGAGGCGCCTCGAGATGGAAAAGACCTTCTTCCTGGTGATAATGGAACTGGACCCCCAGCTTTTCAAAACCGATGATATGGGTATCCAGCCGGCGTCTCCCGATCTTATCGCCGCCGGGTTTTGGTATAAAGGCTTTTCGCCAGCGGGCCAGCATCGGGCCGGCCATCATAACCGATCCCCGTAGTTTGCCGCTCTTGTTGCGGAAGGCGTCGGTGCGCAGGTAGTCGATATCGATATGGTCCGCCTGGAAAGAGCAGGTATCCCGGGACAGGCGTTCTGTTTTTACGCCCATTTCCCCCAGGAGCTCGATCAGGAGATTTACGTCTAAAATGTCGGGGATGTTGGAGATCGTTACCTTTTCCGGCGTGAGCAGGACGGCATTGATGATCTGTAAAGCTTCGTTCTTGGCGCCCTGCGGGACGATCTCGCCTTTTAGTTTATGACCGCCGATGACTTCGAATGAATGCACAGTATAGATTGGACTAGTATCTTTTCTTTTTGAATTTATTCGGACCCCGGTCGTTGTTACGATCATTATTCCGATCGTTGCCGCGGTTGTTGCCACCGCCGCCGCCGCCGCGTTGCTGGAACTTCTGATTGTTGCGTTTGTAGCGATTGTCGCCGTACCCGCCGCGTTCTCTTTCCCGGTTCTCGTTGGGGCGGAAGCTTTTTACATAAGGGGTGTTGGTGAACTCGAGCTGCCCGCCGGTGAGGTTGGACAGTTCGCTCTGGATAGCGTCGTCATGGACGGTCTCCTTATGCCAGTTATTATAGGCGAGCTTCATGTAATAAGCGACGGCATTGGCGAATCCATTGCGTTTGTCGGGATTCTCTTCGGCCAGCGCCTTATCGATGACGATCTCCAGGTTCTTGCCCAGGTGGGAGAAACGGGGATAGCGTTTGGGATACTTCAATGGTTTGGGTCTTGCTCTCAGTGTCTCCCGGGTAGGAATGGGATAGGGGGAGGCGACCTCCAGCTTGAAATCGGAGATCAGGAAAAGATGGTCCCAGAGCTTGTGCCGGAAGTCTTCTACGTTCTTCAGGTGCGGATTGAGAAAGCCCATCAGCTCGATGACGGCGTAGGCGTTGCGCTGCCGTACTTCTTTATCTTCGATCGTCAGCAAATATTCGATCATTTTTTGGATATGGCGACCATACTCCCGCATCACCAGATGGTTCCGCGTAGTATTGTATTCCATCGTGTCCATTATGTTTCCCAAGTTCGTATGTTTTTTGTGTGGAATTATTGAAAGGATTGAAAGTATTCCTTGTATTATCGGAACAAATCTAGTGAAAAAGATTGAACTACCCAATGTGGGCGGCATTGTGCCGGGTTTATGCAAAAAAAAGCCCCCTTTGCAGGCAGGCTTTGTCATAGGATTGATTTAGCGGTCTTTCATAGGCGTATCAGTTTATAAACACCTTACTGGTATAATGTTGTCCCCGGTTGATATCGGTGGTCCGCAGGAAGTAAAGCCCTTTCACCGGTTTGGGATTCAGGTCCAGCCGGATCTGGCTGGTCCCGGTCAGCGTAGCCGGTTTCTGCAGCACGACCTGTCCGGCGGTATTCACCAGCTCCAGCAGATAACGCCCTGTCTGGTTCTCGTTGAACTGGAAGATCAGGTTGCTGGTGGCTGGGTTGGGATAGGTCTGGTAGCCATCGGTTCCCATGACGCCGCCGGCAGCGTTTTCACCGGCTCCCAGCGTGATTATGAGGACTTCCGTGTAGGTGATATTCCCGTTGGCATCTGTCCGCCGGATACGGAAGTAGAGTTTCCCCACATCAGACGGATTAAGTGGGTATTGATATTGATATTTTGCAGAAGTACCCGATGCAGTAGCATCATTTTTGACACTTCCGATGGCTTGGAAGGGTCGGCCGTTGTTGCTGTATTCGATTTCATAGTTTGTATTATTGGATTCATTTGTTCCGGTCCATTTTAAGGTTATATAATCGCCGTCCCCGACGGCGGTAAAATCAGTGACGGATGTTGCCAATGCCACATTGGGGCACCAGTAATAGGTCAGCGTAAAGCTGCCTTTGGCATACCCCAGCAGGGAAAGGGCAAAGGCGCTGCTGCTGCTCGTGTAGTGGATACTATATGTATTATCATAGGTCACGCTGGTGGAGTCATTGGGGATCCCCGACTGATAGGGTGCCGTATTGGTGTTGTTCAGGGCGCTGTAGCTGGCGGCATTGAACAGCGTATCCGGCCCCATGTGTACGGTAGAACCGGGCTGGCCGGTATCCGCCAGGTTATAGGGGCCGTAGGTATGCGTCACATTATGATCTACAAAGAGCCCGTTCCCGTCGTTGACGCCTGTATATTGGCTATAATCGAACTGATAGGTAAAAGGTATATGCAGCCAGTTGGCCAGGTCGAATGAAAGGATCGAAGTGATGGTATAGTTCATACCAACGCAATTCAGGTTGCCTGTCGAAGGATCGAATTTCGGGAACTTTAAGACGGGATTGGAAGTATTAATGGAATCCAGCGTGGCCGTATACGTGATCTGGTTAGCCGGCATAGTGGCGGAACAGGGACACTGGGCGGAAGCAATCCGGGGGATGGTCACCATCATGCATATACAGATAGCAAGCATCGGTGGGTACACACGGTTCATAGGCACGAATTTTAAAAAGGATGATCGGATTAAAACGGATTAATATCAGGTAGTTATTAACAAGAATAGGGCCAAAGCGGTCTTTCCCATTTTAGCTGCATAGTAAAAACCACCTGTTTTTTGATTAAGTATCATATTCAAATAGTTGAATACCAATGTACTAGACTTTTGTAACGGTGGAAAACTAAGTGGTGGATCGTGATTAGGCGGATGGGGGCTACCTTTGCGCCATGCGCATTTTGCTTGATTGCCGGCCCCTTCAATATGCGGGGACGGATAGTGAATTAAGTCGTATGATCTTTTCGGGCGCCGCCGGTCTTGTAAGCGGGGAGCCGGTGGAATGGCTGTACCTGGTGGACCATCATTATCGTCCCGGGAGCATCTCCTGGCTCTCGGATCGGTCCGTGCTTGTTTGCCGGGCGTTTCCCGGAAAGCCGGGCTGGAGGTGGTGGTATGGCCGGCAGGTCCCCCGATTGGCCAAAAGGTATAAGGCGGACAGGGTCATGCTGACGGGGGGGATGGCGGCGGCTCTTCCGGTACCTCAATATATATGGATGCCCGGGATAGTGGATCGGCGGGACCGCCGGCTGGCTGTCACGCTTTCCCGGGCTGCCGGGGTCTTTTGTTTTTCGGAAAGAGACCGGTCTTTCCTGGCCTCGCGGCAACCGGGTATGGAAGACAGGATAGTTCTTGTACGGCCTGAGCCTGATGGGGTCATTGCTCCGTTGTCGCCCGGGGAGCGGGAGGAGGCGAAATCCTCTTTTGCGGGGGGAAAGGAATATTTTCTTGCCGTCATGACCGGCGCCCGGCTGGAGGGGGTATTGAACCTATTGAAGGCGTTCTCCCTTTTCAAGAAACGACAGTTATCCAATATGCAGCTTGTCATCGTCCTCCGGGACAGGATCTCGGGTAAGGATGCAAAGGAAAAGCTGACTACCTATAAATACCGGGAGGACCTGCATTGGGTCGACCTTTGGCAGGAGGGGATGAGGGCGTCGCAGCAGGATGAGCTGCGAAAGATGACCGGTGCGGCCTATGCCCTTCTTTTTCCTTTTGCCGGCGACGGTCTGGGAGTGCCCATTGTCAATGCCTGGAAGGCCTGGGTGCCTGTCATCGCCGGCCCGGGAGGCAATAACAGGGAGATCGGCGGGGAGGCGGTGCTTTATGGCGATCCGGAAGACCTGGCAGAGCTGGCGGGTCAGATGATGCTTATCTATAAAGATGAGGTCCGGCGCAACGGCCTGATCGAAAAAGGAAGGGACCGTCTGTATTCCTTTCAGGAAGACCGTCCCGGGACAGCAGTCTGGAAGGCCATTCAAAAAATAAATTAACTTGCATCTTCTATGGCACAATCTTCTATCAATATCGATGTAATACTGGATGGCGACCGCGTACCTGAAGAGATCCGTTGGAACGCTACCGACACCACCGCCGAATCGGCCCGTAAGGCCAAGGCCATGATGCTTGCCTTCTGGGACGGGGCCGACAAAACGGCCATGCGTATAGACTTATGGACCAAGGATATGATGGTGGATGAAATGGCCGACTTTTTCTATCAGACCCTGATGACCATGGCCGAGACCTATCAGCGGGCGACGCAGGACCCTACCCTGACGGGCGAGATGAAAAAGTTTGCAAAGGAGTTCTACAATAAATTCCGCGATCAGCAATTAAAGGCGAATAAACTATAAAATTTACCAAATATGGCTTTAGAACAAAAGGTGATGGGCGAGCTGAAAACAGCCATGCTGGCAAAGAATGAAGCCGGTCTGCGGGGCCTGCGTGCCATCAAGGCGGCGATCATTATTGCAAAGACATCCGAAGGGGCGGGAGGTGAATTAAAGGAAGAGGAGGAGGCAAAGCTCCTGCAAAAGCTTATCAAACAACGAAAGGACTCCCTGGAGATCTTCCAGAAGCAGAACCGTGCCGATCTGGCGCAGAAAGAAGAGGAAGAGATCGCCGTGATCTCGGCCTTCCTGCCCAAACAGCTGGATGAGGCGACCTTGCGCGGGATCCTGTCGAAGATCATTGCCGAGACCGGGGCTTCTTCTCCTGCCGATATGGGCAAGGTGATGGGCGTAGCTACCAAACAGCTGGCCGGTCAGGCGGATGGAAAGACGATCGGCGCCATCGCCAAAGAATTATTGGCTAAATAATGCCGATCGACGTCGTTTTCCTGCTCTTTATGGTCATGGCGGTGTATAAGGGGCTGCGGCAGGGCTTCCTGCTGGCCGTTTTTTCGACGATCGCGTTGATCATCGGGTTGGCGGCGGCTATCAAGTTGTCGGCTGTCGTCGCCGGCTATGGCAGGACCGGGATGCATTGGTCTTCGCGCTGGCTGCCGGTATTTGCCTTTGTGCTGGTCTTTCTGGCGGTTGTGATCCTTATACGGTTATCTGCCCGACTGGCGGAGAAGGCCATGGACCTGGCCATGATGGGATGGCTGAACAAGCTGGCAGGGATCTTTTTGTATGCGGTCATTTATACCATTATACTCAGCGTGGGTCTGTTTTATGCCGTACAGGTACATATGATCTCCTCCGCTACGCTTTCCTCTTCTGTGACCTACTCCCGGATAAGGCCCTGGGGTCCCCGGGTAATCGATGAATTTGGTAAGTTTGTGCCCTGGTTCAAGGGGATGTTTGCCCAGCTGGAGGATTTTTTTCAACACATCGGGCAACGATTGTGATACGGAGGACGGGTAATGGGTAGAAAAGAGTTATCCATTGACTATTAGACATTTTAATGTAGGTTTGTAGGGTATTTTTATCCGTTAAAACGTTTATTTTAGCGATTCCAAACCGGAGGGAGTCCGGTTCAAAATATTAAGAGAAAACTAGGGATAGAATCTTATTAGCTGATGCAATACGAAATCAAACAAGAGGACAAATTCAGGTTCATCGAGGAAGGAGAGGGCGAGCCGTTGTTATTATTACACGGTCTGTTCGGGGCATTAAGTAATTTCGAGGGTCAGATCGAATACTTCCGTCATCAATATAAGGTCGTGGTCCCATTATTGCCGTTGCTGGACCTGGACTTGTTACATACCAGCGTCGGGGGTTTGGAAAAGTATGTCCATAAATTTGTCGAATATCGTGACTATAAGAATATCAACCTTTTAGGTAATTCCCTGGGAGGGCATGTGGCCCTGATGTATATACTAAAGCATCCCGAACGGATCCGGTCGCTGACGCTTACCGGCAGTTCCGGTCTTTTTGAGAACGGCATGGGGGATACCTATCCCAAGAGAGGGGACTATGAGTATATCAAGAAAAAGACGGAACTGACCTTTTATGATCCGAAGATGGCTTCCAAGGAACTGGTGGATGAGCTGTATGAAATGGTCAATGTCCGTATAAAAGCCATAAAGATCATCGCCCTTGCAAAGAGCGCCATCCGTAATAACCTGGGGGATGAGGTCAGCCAGATCAAGCAGCCTACCCTGTTGATCTGGGGGAATAATGACACGATCACGCCTCCATTTGTAGGGCAGGAGTTCAAGCGATTGATCCCGAACAGCGAACTGCATTTTATCGACAAGTGCGGCCATGCTCCCATGATGGAAACGCCGGAGGAATTCAATGCCATTTTGCTTAATTTTTTGCGAAATTTGAATTAGCCGGCAGCGGTAACCTGCATTTTTCCGTCTATTTGTATATAGTGTTAAACAAAGAAATTATATCTGCCGCCATCCCTTCCTTGCACCTGAACGACCCTGTCTCGCAGGCCCTCGATCTGATGGCGGATTTTCATGTCACCCATCTGCCGGTCGTTGTGGAGGACAAGCTGGCCGGTCTGGTGAGTGAGGACGATCTGTTGAATGTAGAGGACCCCGGCACCCGTCTTATCCTGCTGCAACCCGGTTTTTCCCAGATCTCCGTGCGGGCGGACGCCTTCTTTTTCGAAGCGGCCCAGATGGTCAACGAGAACGGTCTTACCGTTATTCCCGTCATTTCCGGAGAATCGGAATATGCCGGCGCCATCATCGCGACGGATCTGCTGAAACAGCTGGGCAAAGTGACCGGCGTCAGCGATACCGGCGGTATCATCGTCCTCGAAATGGATAAGGTCAGCTTTTCCTTCTCCGAGATCAGCAAGCTGGTGGAGACCAATGACGCACAGATCACCCAGCTCAACACACACACGGACGCCCTTTCCGGCAGTTTCTATATTATCTTACGGATCAACAAGGCCGAAATCTCGGATATCGTCGCTACGTTCCAGCGATATGAATACCAGGTGAAGTACTATTTTGGGGAAGAGTTGTATGAGAACGAGTTGCGCAACAATTACGACCACCTCATGAATTACCTTAATATTTGATAGGCCCGAGGTGGTCCCGATGCATCCCTGATCGGCTCAAAACCCCTATTTCTAACCGGTAAAGACCTGATTGCTACACAGCTTTATGGCTATGAAGATTGACTGGAAATATTTTTGCCTGATCGTGCCTGTCTGTCTGTTCCTCCATTCCTATGCCCAAGGTCCCGATTCCGTCCGTTCCACGACGTTTATCGTCGGACAGATATCGATAACGGGCAATAAAAAGACAAAGAACTATATCATAACCCGGGAGCTGTCCTTTAAGACCGGCGACACCCTTCTGCTTTCCGACCTGGTCAGATCCTTCCAGCTCGCCCATGACCGGCTTATCAATACCCATTTATTCAACGATGTCGTGATCTATCTGAAAAGCGTACGCGGATATGTCACCGATATCGCGATAGACGTAAAGGAGCGATGGTATATCTTTCCCCTGCCCTATCTCAAACCCGTCGATCGTAATTTCACCGCCTGGGCCCAGCGGCATTACAGCCTGTCCCGGGTCAACTATGGCGGTAAGTTCACGAACTATAATTTTACCGGGCGCAACGATAACCTGACGGCCTGGCTGATCACCGGTTATGCCCGACAGTTCGAGCTGTATTACAATCAACCCTATGCGGACAAGGCGCTGAAGCATGGTTTTGGGTTTGGCTTCAACTATGCCCAGCTGAAGGAGGTGGATGCCCTTACCACCAATAACCAGCAGGGTTTTATCAATGCCGACACGATCTCCTATGCCGGCAAGTATCTCAGCGCGCAGTTCTCCTTTTCCGCCCGGTATTTCTATCGTCCGGGTCTGAAGGTCCGGCATGTCCTGAATTTCAATATTGTCAATACCAAAATAGACAGTGCCGTTGCCGTTTGGAACCCGCATTATTTTAATAACGGCCGGCGCGATATATGGTATCCCGAGCTCACCTATACGCTGAATTATACCGACGTCGATTATGTCTCCTATCCCCTGAAGGGGATCATTTTTGAGACGGCCCTGACCCGGCGGGGCGTCGACAGGGATATGAACCTCTGGCAGCTCAGCGCCCGTCTGATCCGGAGCTGGCAGCTGGGAAGAAAGCTCTGGTTCGGCATCCAGAACACCAATGTCCTGAAATGGCCGCTAAGCCAGCCCTTTTACAACCAGCAGCTGATCGGGTATGGGGATCTGTATCTCCGGGGTCTGGATCGGTATGTCATCGACGGCACGGCCGGCGGCATGCTGCGCAACACGCTGTTCCGGGAACTTTTCAATTTTAATATACCTTTTACCCGTAGCGTCAGCCATGACCACATCCCTTTCCGGATCTATGCTACCGCCTTTACCGATTGCGGGTATGCCTACAACGAAGATTTTAAATCTAATTCCCTGGTCAACCGTATGTTATACACTGCCGGCGTAGGCATAGACATCGTGACTTTCTATGATCTTAGCTTTAAGTTTGATTATGGCTTCAATCAATTAGGACAAAACGGGCTATTTTTACACATCCGCAATGATTTTTAATGGCGGGTGCTCCAACTGATCAATATGAAAGTAGCAATATACAGCCGCTTTATCGAGTATGAACAACAGGGTGAAGTACAGCGTCTCTTTGACGAGCTGATCCGCCAGCGGCTGCAGCCCGTCATCCACCAGCCTTTTCTGGAGAAGATCGGGTCGGCCTTTGTGCTGCCGTCGAATATCGGCGTTTTTCGCGACTCGTCCGACCTGGATGAATCCATCGAGTTCCTGATCAGTCTGGGCGGCGACGGGACCCTGCTCGACACCGTCTCCCTGGTCCGGGATAAGAATATCCCCGTGCTGGGTATCAACTTCGGACGGCTGGGATTCCTGGCCAGCATCGGAAAGGAGGAGCTGACGACGGCTGTCACGGCCCTGGCCAACCGCACTTTTTTGGTGGACAAACGTTCGCTTATTCACCTGGATGCCAACCGGCCGCTGTTTGGGGATGTGCCTTACGGGCTGAATGAATTTGCGATCCACAAGACCGACACCTCTCCCATGATCAAGATCCACACTTACCTGAACGGGGAGTTCCTGAATACCTATTGGGCCGATGGATTGATCGTAGCCACGCCTACGGGGTCCACCGGCTATTCGCTGAGCTGCGGGGGGCCCGTCGTTTTTCCCGAGTCGGGCAGCTTTGTCATCACGCCGGTAGCGCCGCATAACCTCAACGTACGGCCGATCGTCGTGCCGGACAACAACATCATCTCCTTCGAGGTCGAGGGGCGGGCAGAGAATTTTATCTGTGTGCTGGATTCCCGGAAGGAGATCGTGGACAAGCAGGTGCAGCTGGCCGTCCGTAGTGAGGCATTCACGCTCAGCCTGATCCGGCTGAATGAGAATAACTTCCTGCAGACCCTCCGGGGCAAGCTTTCCTGGGGGTTGGACACGAGGAATTGA
This sequence comes from Puia sp., assembly GCA_036500545.1. Classification (GTDB taxonomy): domain Bacteria; phylum Bacteroidota; class Bacteroidia; order Chitinophagales; family Chitinophagaceae; genus Puia. Next base: position 90,790 of record DASYBV010000023.1, read on the forward strand.
GGCCACTGCTAAACTTTAACATATCATATAGAGACAGAGTGGACCACGGGTCCACTGGCCGAAGGCCAATTATTAGAAGGATTTCGACCCAAGTTTATTTTTTAACAAAAACTTGGGGAGAAAAAACGACCGGTGGGGAAACGAAACTTTCCCAAATTTCGTTTTAAACAATAACTCACCCTGCACCTTAGCAGTCTTTTCATCCAAATCCTCTCGTATAAGCCTTTTTACATAATTTTATTTTCTTATATACTCTTGCATGATCAAGCTTATTTTTAGCAGCTTAATGGGTTTATTGTTATGTCTTGGTGTGTCGGCGCAGTCGCAGGCCATTGTACAGGAGGGTGAGTTTGGCATTTCGGCGGGGGCTTCCCATTATTTTGGCGATCTAAACCCCAATCCCCGGTTCAACCGGCCGAATATGGCCTTTGGCGCTTTTTTCCGCAAGCAGTTCGGGAACTATGTGGCCCTACGGGTCGCCGCCAACTATGCTTTCCTGGGGTATTCGGATAAGTATAATACGAAGAACGAGTTTATGTTCCGGCGCAATCTCAGCTTTAATACCAATATCTGGGAATTGACCCTCCAGGGTGATTTCAATTTTTTCCGGTTTATTCCCGGCAGCGAATATTTCCGGTTCACGCCATATATCACCTTTGGCGTGGGCGCCTTTAACTATGATCCCTATGCCTATTACCAGGGGCAGAAGGTCTATTTGCGGTCCCTGGGTACCGAGGGACAGGGATCGTCGCTGTACCCGACCCGCAAGCCGTATGGCAGCATGGCGGTCTGTCTTCCGTTGGGGGTGGGGGCTAAATACAATCTGAATGACCGGATGAACCTGGGTTTTGAAGTCGTTTACCGGTTCACCACTACGGACTATATCGACGACGTAAGCACCACCTATGCCCCTGACGCCCAGGCCCAATACCTGCCGAACGGGCAGCCGACCCTATGGTATGCCCTGCAGGACCGCTCCTATGAGACCGGGACGCCGATCGGGATCAAGGGCCGGCAACGGGGATATTCCAACCAGAAGGACAGTTATATAACGGCCCAGCTGATGCTTTCCTTCAATCTGACCTCTTATAAATGCCCTTCAGCGAAGTAGGATGTGCATTAACCAGTGGATAACGTGCCAACCAAGCGTCAAATACCCTATCTTCGCAGCCTTTAATCAAGCCTTTTATGGATGTGCTGAGGGAGAAAATAGATCTTCAAAGGCTGCCTCGTCATATTGCAATCATTATGGACGGGAACGGCCGTTGGGCCCAGGAAAAAGGGCAGGATCGTCTGTTCGGCCATTTTCATGGGGTGGAGAGCGTGCGGGATATCGTGGAAGGTTGTGCGGAATTGGGGATCGGGTACCTGACCCTGTATGCTTTTTCGACGGAGAACTGGGACCGGCCGGAATATGAGGTCACCGGTCTGATGGAGCTCCTGGTAGAGACGATCCGTAAAGAAGTGGAGACCCTTAACAAGAACAATATACGTCTTCATGTGATCGGGGATATGACCATGTTACCGGATTATGCCCGCAATGAGCTGAAGGAGGCGCTGGATCTTACGGCGGCGAACAAGGGTCTTAACCTGGTCATGGCCCTTAGCTATAGCAGCCGCTGGGAGCTGACCGAAGCCGTCAAGAACCTTGCCCGGGACGTACAGGCGGGCCGGCTCGATCCTGCCGTCATCGTCCAGGACACCCTACAGCAATACCTGTCTACAAAGGATTTTCCCGACCCCGAACTGATGATCCGTACCAGCGGTGAATACCGTATTAGTAATTTTTTGCTATATCAACTCGCTTATGCCGAATTATACTTTACCAACGTCCGTTGGCCAGATTTCCGGAAGAAAAATTTATACGAGGCGATCCTCGATTTCCAGGCAAGGGAGAGACGCTTTGGGAAGACCAGTGCCCAGATCCAACCGGATGTGACTACCCCCGGGCGCCTGTAAAACCCGGGACGGGTTTACTTTTTAACAAAGACTTTTCATAAATCCCCTTAATTTGCCGCCCAAAGTCGCCGGAGGGGATACGTCCGAAGGACAGAAATTAGCGCTTTTACCGGAAACGCGCTAAATTTTTAAAGCGAGTTTCCGGAACATTTTAAAAAACCGACTGGATGCTACGAAGATCGCTGATTTGTGTTTTTTTCGCCTCTTACTGCTTACTGAACTTAACTGCTGCGAAGGCCCAGGTTACCGATACTACTAAAGTCCCGTTGACAGATACGATCAAGGCGCATTTGAGCGATACAATCCCGGCAGGCGTTTCCGTTGATCCGGAGCTCATGGCGCTCTCCAATGCCAAGAGTCCCCCGCGGGAATACGTTATCGGCGGAATCAAGATCACCGGCACCAAATATCTCGACGAATCCCTTCTTACTTCTATTTCCGGTCTGACCGTTGGCGATAAAGTGACCATCCCCGGCGGCGATAATTTCAGCAAGGCGATCAATAATTTATGGGGTCAGAAACTTTTTGCCGACATCGCCGTCTATTTTACCCGGCTGATCGGTAACAGCATCTATGTAGAGATCAATGTAACGGAAAGGCCCCGCCTCTCCAATTTCTATTTTAAGGGGGTCAAGAAAGGCGATGGCGACGACCTCGCAACCAAGACGGGTCTGATCAAGGGACGGGTGGTAACGGAGAACATGAAACGCAGCGCCATCCAGGTCATCAAAAGGTACTACGCGGATAAAGGCTACCAGGATGCGAAGATCACTACCGCAGAAAGCAGGGACCCGGCGGTTGCCAACTCGGAAATACTCACGTTCACGATAGATAAGGGTCCCAAGGTCCGGATCGACAATGTATATTTCTTCGGCAACCAGGCCCTCACCGAGGCCAAATTGAAAAAGCAGCTGAAAGATACCAAGGAGATGAGCCGTATGACGATCTATCCGGAAAGCGACTCGACGCCCTATGGCAGGCATCCGTCCCCTACCTTCAAAGAATACATCAATAATTGGGGTTTTCTTTCCTTCGACGCTTCCAAGCAGTTCCTGGACCCCTACTTCCGGTTCAAAATGTTCAGCTCTGCCAAGTTCAATGCCGCCAAGTATGAGGCGGACAAGCAGCATGTCATCGATTACTACAACTACAATGGTTACCGGGATGCGGCCATCGTTGCCGATACCCAGACCTTCAATAAATATGGGCAGATGAACGCCCTCATCAAAGTCGATGAAGGTCATAAATATTATTTCGGGAATATCACCTGGAAGGGAAATACCAAATATTCCGATTCCATCCTCAACCTGATCATGGGCATTCATAAGGGCGATGTCTATAACCTGGAGATCCTGAACAAAAAACTGGGCAAGCAGATGTCCGCGGAAGGCGGTGACATCAGCGGTCTGTACCAGGATGACGGCTACCTGTTCTTCCATGTCGATCCCGTCGAGACCTCGGTATACAACGATACCATCGATTTCGAGATCCGTATGACGGAGGGTCCGCAGGCGACCATCAAGAACGTGACCATCACCGGTAACGAAAAAACAAAGGAGTATGTCATCCGACGGGAGCTCTTTACCATTCCCGGGGATAAGTTCAGCCGTACCGAGCTGATCCGTTCGGAGAGGCAGATCGCCAACCTGGGTTTCTTTAACCAGGAAAAGATTAACCCGGTCCCTACTCCTAACCAGGAAGACGGTACCGTGGATATCAACTGGGGTGTGGAAGAAAAGTCGGGCAACCAATTGGAGCTGTCTGCGGGCTGGGGCGGCGGTATCGGTCTGACCGGTACGGTGGGTGTCACCTTCCCCAACTTCTCTATCAAGAACATCCTGAAAAAAGAGGCCTGGCAACCGCTGCCCGAGGGGGATGGTCAAAAGCTGAGCTTGCGTATCCAATCCAACGGGAAGGCCTATCAATCCTATAACTTTTCCTTTACCGAGCCGTGGCTGGGTGGCAAGAAACGAAATTCGCTGACGGTGAGCCTTTACCGAAGCGTTTTCCGGACGGGCGGGTTTAATGCGCGGAGCAATACCTATTCATTCTCCGACAGTAACTCCCTGAAGAACTTCGGGGTGACCCTGGCGCTGGGCAAACAGCTGAAATGGCCGGATGACTTCTTTACGCTGACCTATTCGGTCAACTATACGCAATACGACCTGACCAATTATCCGTTATTTACGCAGGCGTTCCGCAACGGCTTCTCCACCAACTTCAGCTTCAAGCTGGCCCTGAGCCGGTATGACCTGGATCAGCCGATCTATCCCAAGCACGGTACCAACCTGTTGTTAAGCGTCCAGTTCACGCCGCCTTATTCGGCGATCGACCGGGGGTTGACGCAGGCGAATAGCTATAAGCTGCCGGAGTATCATAAATGGCGGTTTACCAGTGACTGGTATCTGCCGATCGGGGATGCGATGGGGGCGGATAAGAGCCGTCAGTTCGTGCTGAAGGCCTCGGCCAAGTACGGGTTTATGGGGAAATACAACAGTGCGCTGGGATTCTCTCCTTTCGAGCGTTTCCAGCTGGGGGATGCCGGTCTGACCAACAACTTCGGTCTGCTGGGGTATGATATCATTTCACAGAGAGGGTATCCCGTCTATGAAAATTCGGACCCCAAGGTAAACCCTGATCAGCAACAGGCAAGCCAGTTCTTTACTATCTTTAATAAGTATACCCTGGAATTGCGTTATCCGTTCACCACCAATCCGAGCAGCACCATCTATGGTCTGACCTTTTTCGAGGCTGCCAACGGCTGGTATAACTACAATGATTACAATCCCTTCCGTCTTCGCAGAAGCGTAGGTGTGGGGATGCGGTTCTTCCTGCCGATGTTCGGTTTGCTGGGCTTCGACTATGGGTTAGGGCTCGATCGTATCCAGAACGGATCGTTGAAGGATGCCACGCGGTTCACCTTTATGCTGGGTTACGAACCGGATTAATAGATAAAAAAAGCTAACACCATGAAAAAGATCCTTTTTGCCGCCTGTTGCCTGCTGGCTTTTTCGCTGACGGGTTATTCACAGCATTTTGCTGTGGTGGATACCAAGTACATCCTGGATAAGATGCCGGAGTATAAGGACGCCCAGAAACGGCTTGACCAGACCAGCATGCAGTGGCAGAAGGAGATCGATGACCGGCAGGCCGCGCTGGATAAAATGTATAAGGAGTATGATGCCGAGCAGGTCATGCTCAGCGATACCCTGAAGCGTAAACGGGAGGACCAGCTTTTCAATAAGGAAAAGGAAGTAAGGGACCTGCAGCGCAAACGGTTTGGTTTTGAGGGAGATTTGTTCAAAATGCGGCAGGAGCTGGTCAAACCCATACAGGATAAGGTCTACAACGCCATCCAGCAGATCGCCGTTAACAGAATGTATGATATTATTTTGGATAAAAGTGAAGGAATTACTGTTATATTTGCCGACCCTAAGCTGGATATCAGCGAAGTGGTGTTGAAAGCGCTGACTGCCAAATAGGAACTATAAGTATTAAAGAAAATATTTATTCAAGATCTGTAAAACACAAAAAACAATAAAGAAACATGAAACAGCTTTTGATTGTTTCATGACGTCACAAAAAAACAAACATGAAACAAATGAAAAAGATTGTTACCATTGTAGTGGTGGTTATGAGCCTGGTGATGGCGGGCAATTCAACACAGGCGCAGACGGGGAAGCTCGGCTACATCAGCCTTCAGGAGCTTATTCCTACCATGCCTGAATACAAGAAGGCGGATACGGCGCTCAACGACTACCAGAATGCACTGGGTCAGAATTTCGAAGATATGCGGAAGGAGTATTTCGAGCAGGACAGCCTGTTGAATTCCAAGGACACGGTGAAATATACCAAGGCGCAATTGGAGATTAAAAAGAAGAACCTCAGCGACATGCTGATCAAATTACAGGGATGGCAGCAGCAGGCGCAGCAGCTGTACCAGCAGAAGCAGCAGGAGCTGATCGCTCCCATTCAGAAGAAAGCGGTAGAGACCGTACAGACCGTTGCAAAAGAGAACGGCTACACCTATGTTTTCACAAAGGAAGCGTTGCTGGTATCTCCTCCCGCCGAGGATCTGCTGCCGCTCGTGAAGAAGAAGCTGGGTCTTAAATAAGGGTTCATTGTACTTAACTATACGTTAGCGCCGGGAGTCGATTCCCGGCGTTTTTTATTACCCCGGGTCCAATGGACCGTGCGTGGTCCGTTTTTGTTAGATTTGTGTCATGGCAGGAGACCTTTCCCCAATCGGCGTTTTTGATTCAGGTTATGGCGGACTGACCGTTTTGAAAGAGATGGTAGCGCGGCTGCCCGGATATGACTACATCTATCTGGGGGACAACGCCCGGTCACCCTATGGCACCCGCTCCTTTGAAACGGTCTATCAGTATACCTTACAGAGCGTGAAATGGCTTTTTGCCGCGGGGTGTCCGCTGGTGATCCTGGCTTGTAATACCGCCTCTGCCAAAGCGTTGCGGACCATACAACAGAATGACCTTCCTTCCCTGGCGCCTGACAACAGGGTCCTGGGGGTGATCCGTCCTACGACGGAGGTGGTGGGAAACTTTACCCGGACCCGTAAGATAGGGGTCCTGGCTACGCGGGGGACCGTTCTTTCGGAATCCTATCCCATCGAGATCGCCAAATCCTTTCCCGACCTGGAGGTCTATCAGCAGGCCTGTCCTTTATGGGTGCCGCTGATCGAGAATAATGAGCAGGACAACCCTGGCGCCGATTATTTCGTTAAGGAGTATATGGACGGCCTGCTGGGGCAGCGTCCCGATATCGATACCGTTCTGCTGGCCTGTACCCATTATCCGCTGCTGCGGGGAAAGATCAGCGCCTGTATGCCTGCCGGCAGCCGGCTTATTTCGCAGGGGGAGATCGTAGCGGACAGCCTGGCGGATTATTTACGACGTCACCCGGAGATGGAGCAGCGTTGCAGTAAGAATAGGAATCTTTACTTTTACACCACGGATTCCGTAGAGGACTTTGACAACCATGCCAGCATATTCTATGGGAAGCCTTTGCGATCGGAGCATATCGTATTATCTTAATAAAGCAACAATGAAAAAAGCGTCGGGTTGGGTAGTGGTAATTTGTATGGGACTCCTGGGGCTGTTTTCCTGCCGTAAGGAGACCAGCATCGAAAATGCGGTGACCCTCTCGGGTGATTTCCGGGCGCAGATCAATGGTGTTCAATGGATTGCTGCCGATGCGACCAAGGGTGCGACGATGCTGACGGGGCTGCTCAATATTACCGGTATCAGCAGCGATAACAAGCAGCTGAGCATTACCCTGACGGATACGGTGCCGGGTGTTTATGTGCTCAACCAGACCTCCTCTTCCTATGCCGCCTATGCCGACAATGATTCTTCCGATATTTACGCGTTTTCGACAAACCAGGGCAGCGATACGACGCAGGCCGGCGGGATGGTCAACATTACCTCGATCGATCCCGTTAACCATACGGTCACCGGTACTTTCTCTTTTAAGGTCTTCCGCGACATTGACGGACATCAGAAGGTGATCAATTCGGGCGTTTTTTATAAGCTTCCCTATGTGACGAGCCTGCCACCGGCCAGCAATACGGATACCATACAGGCCAGTATCGACGGTTCCAAATGGTCGGCGCAAAGCATCGATGCCGAATCCCTCTCCGGTCAGCTGATCCTTTCGGGATCCTTATCGGATGGTACCCAAACGATTGGATTGCTCATGCCCGCGGATATCACGCCCGGGAAGTATACCCTTGCCTTTAGCGTGGGGACCAGTACCGTGGGGACCTATATCGGTGTTTATAATCCCAGCCCCAGCGTCGCGCTGGCCTCTTCTACCGGCACCCTGACCATTTTGTCAAATAATACCCTGACCAACCGGATATCGGGTAATTTCGTGTTTACGGCGGTCGATCCGTTGGGTTTGTCCAATGTTTCCCATACCGTCTCCGCCGGGTATTTCAATGTTACGTACCAATAAGGCCATTTTTTGGATTGTCCTCATTTTTCCTTGCCGGTCAGCATTTTTTCCCTAATTTTGCCGTCCCTTTCACCGGCATTGGGATGGTGCCCACTGTCATGATTGAATTTTGGTAACGTAATAAAAATCAAGAACAAATGAAACGTACATTTCAACCACATAGACGTCGCCGCAAGAGCGTTCATGGTTTTCGTGAGCGTATGCAAACGGCCAATGGCCGTAAAGTGCTGGCCAGCCGTCGTAAAAAGGGTCGTAAGAAACTGACTGTTTCTGACGAATCAAAGTTAAAATAGACTGTTGACGATATGATAAATCATTAGCTTCGGGCATGCCCGAAGCTTTCTTGTTAAAAAGAACGACTATTACGCAGCGATTTACTTTGGGGAAGGCAGAGCGATTGAAGAGCCGGAAGCTGATCGATCGTGTATTCCGGGAGGGTAAAAGCTTTTCCGTTTACCCGTTCCGGGTCTCCTATATCCTGGTCCCGGGAGTGGGCGTACAGGCAGGTTTTGGCGCCAGCAGCCGGAACTTTAAAAAAGCCGTCGACCGCAACCGGATCAAACGGCTGATCCGGGAGGCGTATCGTTTGCAGCGACAGGCGCTGACCGACCACCTGGCGGAGAAAAAATGGTCCCTGGCGGTCTTCTTTATCTATACCGGTAAGGAACTGCCTGACTACGGGACCGTATCCGGGCAGATAGGCGTAGCTTTACAAAGACTAATAAAAGCGTCGTTAAAAGAAGAGGGACGATGAAGACGTTCTTGCGCATACTAAGCCTACCCCTGATCGCGCTGATCAAGATCTATCAGTGGGTCCTTTCTCCCCTTATCGGGCCGCGTTGCCGTTTTACCCCAACCTGTTCGCAATATGCCATCGGGGCGTTAAAGAAACATGGCGTTTTTAAGGGCTCCTGGCTAACGATCAGGCGGCTTTCCCGCTGTCATCCCTGGGGAGGACATGGAGCCGACCCCGTACCCTGATCTACTTCTTTTTTGCGTCCCCTGACGATTCCGTTTTCTGATCGGTTGCTCCGGGTTGCGGGCCTGCCATTTTCGACAGGTTGGCGACGATCTCCCGAATCTCCTTTATACTATAAAATTTATAGATCTCCGGTACCGATCCCGCGTCAAAGGAGCCGGGGACCGTGGTATAGGGGCCGAATACCTTTGCCCTGATCTCGGGGGTGATCCTTGCAATTTTACCCGGAAGGATATAAAAGTTCCGGTTTGCGTCGCTGACGTTTTGCCCGGTCAATAACTTTTGCAGGCTATCCAGTTTTTGTTTCAGTGCATCCTGGGTGATCTTCGCATCGCCATTATCGGCACCTACATGCTGATAACTACCGATCACGGTATCGTTCTTCAGATTGGCGATATAAAGACCATCTTCGGTGGCGTTGAGGGAAAATTTCCCCAGGGGTGATTGTATATTCAACGTCACCGGGTCGCTGCCGGGAAACTCCAATTCCTGTTCGTGGTGAGTGGTACCGTCCGCCACCGTGACATTCAGTTTTGAATTATCGGTCTGTATAGTACCACTGGCATATAAAAGGATCTTTTTGTCGTGGCTTTTACAGGAAGTAAAACCCAGGACGACGGCGAGCAACAGGAAACCGGAAAGCTTTTGCATAGTTATTATTTTTATTTTATCTATTTACCGGCGGCGGCATAGCGTTCGGCTACTTTTCCCCAGTTCACTACATTCCAGAAGGCGCCCAGGTATTCGGCACGTCTGTTCTGGTACTTCAGATAATAGGCATGTTCCCAAACGTCAACGCCCAGCAGCGGTGTACCTTTTACTTCGGCTACATCCATCAGTGGGTTATCCTGGTTGGGGGTCGAGCTGATCTCCAGCTTGCCGTCCTTTACGATCAGCCAGGCCCAGCCGCTGCCGAAACGGCTGACGCCGGCGGCATTGAACTTTTCTTTGAAGGCGTCGAAGCTGCCGAAGGTGGTATGGATATCGTCCGCCAGCTTAGCGGCGGGCGCACCACCGGTCTTGGGGGTCAGGCTTTCCCAGAAAAAACTATGATTCCAGTGTCCGCCGGCGTTGTTGCGAACGGCCGGGCTGATGCTGCCGGCTTTTGCCACCAGCTCTTCGAGGGACTTGCCTTCATTGGGAGTGCCGGCGATCGCCTTATTCAAATTGTCGATATAAGCCTGGTGATGTTTGCCATGATGTATTTGCATGGTGGTCGTGTCGATGTTTGGTTCCAATGCATCGAATGCATACGGCAACGCAGGAAGTGTAAATGCCATAACGAATGTTTTAATGTATTAAATAATAAATTTTTTCAATGCCTGAAGGGATGACAAATCTACAGGAAAAAGGTTAGAAATGTATGCAAAAAAACGTTGTCACCAAAAGATCCAACAGACATCAGATCAAGGTGTTTAACACGCGTACTACCGTTTGGTTCGGAAGAACTCCTGCATCAGGGCGGCACATTCCTCCTGCAGGATGCCGCCGGTGAGGGTGGTCTTTGGGTGGAAGGGCCAGGGGCTATTCGTGACTATCCCTCTCCGGTACCCGTTCTTCTCGTCCTTTGCGCCAAAGACCACCCGCCCGATCTTGCTCCAGTATAATGCCCCTGCGCACATCAGGCAGGGTTCTACCGTGATATAGATGGAGGCGCCGGGCAGGTATTTGCTGCCCAAATGGTTAAAGGCGGAGGTGAGCGCGATGATCTCTGCATGGGCGGTACAGTCCGTGAGGCGTTCGGTCTGGTTGTGGCCCCGGGAGATGATCTTGTCGTCGAGGACGATGATGGCGCCGATAGGGACTTCGTCGTCCTCGTATGCCTTACGGGCTTCTTTTAATGCTTGTTGCATGTAATATTCGTCGTCCATGGGGGTGATTTTACAGGGTTCAAAAATAGGTAATTCAATCCCGCAAAATTTGGGGAAATTAGTGCTGTATGAATGAACCCGTCCTTATACCCGATCTCCGGCCGCTGCGGCAGTTTTTCGATTCCGGCGTCACGCGCTCCTATGCCGGGCGGCGGCAGCGGTTGCAGGAGCTGCAACAGGCCCTTCTCGATCTGGAGGAAGAGATCCTCCATGCGTTGTACGCCGATCTGCGGAAGAGCCCGGAGGAAGCGTATGGTTCCGAGACGGGTCTCGTCCTTTCGGAGATCCGGTATACGCTGAAGCATTTGCGGAAATGGATGCAGCCGCATCGGGTCCGTACCAATCTCGTCAACTGGCCTTCTTCTTCCCGGATCTACCGGGAGCCCCTGGGTGTTGTGCTGGTGATCGCACCCTGGAACTATCCCTTCCAGCTCTCCCTGCTGCCACTGGCCGGGGCCATTGCCGCCGGGAATACCGTCGTGCTAAAGCCAAGCGAGCTGGCCCCTGCGACGGCTGCCGTCATTGAAAAGATCCTTGCCCGGGTGTTCCCGCCGGATCATGTGCGGGTGGTACAGGGGGAGGGCGCGGTTGTAGTGCCGGAACTGTTACGCGCCTTTCGCTTCGATCATGTTTTTTTTACCGGGAGTATCGCGGCCGGCCGGTCTGTCTATCAATTGGCGGCGGAACAGCTGGTACCCGTCACCCTGGAGCTGGGCGGAAAGAGTCCCACCGTGGTGGAGAGCGATGCCGATCTTGCGACGGCCGCCCGCCGTATCGTGCTGGGCAAATTCACCAATGCGGGACAGACCTGTATTGCCCCGGATTACCTGCTGCTGCATACCGACATCCGGGACAGGATGCTGCAGCACCTGCAGACGGCGATCACGCAATTCTATGGCGACGATCCGCAGAAAAGCTATGACTACAGCCGGATCATCCATGCCCGGCGGTTCGACACCCTCGTCGGCTATCTGTCACAGGGAAAAATAATCACCGGGGGCGCTTATGATAAAGCGGATCTTTTTATAGCGCCTACCCTGCTCGAAGACGTAGCATTGGACCAGCCGTTGATGAAGGAAGAGATCTTCGGTCCCCTGTTGCCGGTATATACCTACCGGACGATGGAAGAGGCGATGGCTATCATCCGGCTCCATCCCGGTCCGCTGGCCTTTTACCTGTTCACCCGTGATAAGGGGCGGCAGCGCGAATGGATGGAACGATTGTCTTTCGGAGGCGGGTGTATCAACAATACCATCTGGCATTTCGCCAACCCTCACCTGCCTTTTGGCGGGATCGGCAATAGCGGCACCGGGGCCTATCATGGAAAATATACCTTCGACCGTTTTTCCCATGCCAAGCCGGTCATGCGGACGCCGGTCTTTGCCGATCCGGCCATCAAATACCCGCCATTCAAGGGGAAACTAAAGTGGTTGAAATTCTTTATCCGGTGAGGAAATTGGGTATGCGGGTCTGATCCGTGTTCCGGCTCAATAGGCGCAGTCTTCCAACTGGGCGGAAGAGAACTGGGTCATCAGCCGTTCCGGAACGAAACCGGCATACCGGCATTGTACGGCTTGCAATACTTCTTCTATTTCGGCGACGGTTTGTTTCTGCACCAGCTGGTTGCGGAACTCCTTGATATAGGGAAACCCTTTCAGATAATTTGTATAGTGCCGGCGCATTTCCAGGATGCCGACCACGGCGCCCTTCCATTCCACGCTACGCAGCAGGTGGTCACGGATGGCCCCGATACGTTGTTCGATCGCGGGAGGGGGAAGATGTTCGCCTGTTTGTAAAAAGTGTTTGATCTCGTTGAAGATCCAGGGGTAACCGATGGCGGCCCGGCCGATCATCATACCGTCGACCCCATAGCGGTCCCTGTATAGTTTTGCCTTTTCCGGCGTGTCGATATCTCCGTTACCAAAGATGGGGATGCTGATCCGGGGATTTTCCTTCACCTTGCCGATCAGTGTCCAGTCGGCCTCTCCCTTGTATAACTGGGCCCGGGTGCGGCCATGGATGGACAAGGCCTTGATCCCGACGTCCTGTAGTCGTTCCGCTACTTCCTGGATGTTTTTGGAATTGTCATCCCAGCCCAGCCGGGTCTTTACGGTGACCGGTAAGCTGGTGCTCCGGACGACGGCGGCGGTAAGGCGGGTCATGGCAGCCACGTCCTTCAGTACGGCGGCGCCTGCGCCCTTACAAACGACTTTTTTTACCGGGCATCCGAAATTGATGTCTACCAGGTCGGGCTGGACCGTGTCCACGATCCGGGCGCTGAGGGCCATTGCCTCTTCATCGCCTCCGAAGATCTGGATGCCGAAAGGGCGTTCGTATTCGAAGAAATCCAGCTTCTGCCGGCTCTTGATCGCATCGCGGATCAGTCCTTCGCTGGAAATGAACTCGCTGTACATCAGGTCGGCTCCGTTCTGCTTGCAGACATAGCGGAAAGGGGGGTCGCTCACGTCTTCCATAGGGGCCAGGAGGAGCGGGAAAGAAGGAATTTGTATATTGCCGATGTTTATCACGGTAGAAGCTGCAAAAGTACGTCAAAATTTACACACTTTTTAATGCAAACGAACCTAAAGATCCCTTCTCCCTGGTCCCAGTTGGCCCTATTCCTGGTGCTGTTTGGAGCCTTCTTTATCATTACGAATATTATCGCCGGGGGCATCCTCGTTGCGAAACTGGGTGTGCATGATATGCATGGCATCGATATCGCCGATCCGAAGATCACTCCTACGCTGAAATTTATACAGGCATTTTCCAGCATCTTCCTTTTTGGTTCTACGGCCCTTGTCTTCGCCTGGCGGACCTTTGGGGACAGGCGATTTTATTACCTGGGCTTTCGTCCTGCGGGGAGAGCCAACTTTTATATGCTTGGTATCCTGCTCCTGCTGTTTTGCATCCCGCTGGAGGGATGGCTAGGGCAGGTAAATAAGGCCATCCCGCTGCCTGGCTGGATGACGGATGCGGAAAAAGGCGCCGACAAACAGATCGCTGCCTTTCTGAAACCCGGTTCGCCGCTGGACGTGGTTATCAATGTCTTTATCATGGCCCTGTTGCCGGCGATCTTTGAAGAAATGTGTTTCCGGGGTGTCCTGCAACGAATATTGATTGCTATGTGCAAGAGCCCGTGGGTAGGGATCGTCGTTACGGGCGCCGCCTTCTCCTTTATTCATTTCCAGTTCGAAGGGTTTCTTCCCCGGATGTTCCTGGGTATATTGCTGGGCGCTATTTACTGGTACAGCGGCAGTCTGTGGACCGCTATCCTGGCGCATTTCTTTGTCAACGGGGTCCAGGTGGTCGCCGCCATGTACTACCCCCGCTTTATAACCGAAAATCCTTCCGTCCCCCTATATACGGCCTTGATAAGTTTGGTAATAGTCGTAGGTTTGCTGTCAGTGCTGCGCAGGCAATCCACTGTCAGGTACGAACAGGTGTACCCGGCTTAATTTTTTTACCATGGCGTTGAACCTCTCCATATTAAAGACCCGGTCACTGACGGCTGCCGTATTTGTGATCGTCATGCTGGCGGGATTGCTTTGGAATCCCTGGAGCTTTTTTGTTCTTTTCTCCGTGATCCATTTCGGCTGCTGGATCGAATACCAGAAGATCGTGACATTGATCGACCCGGAATATGCCGGTATCTCCGTTCTACACCGGTATGGCGTCATGATCGGCGGCTGGTGTATGATGCTTTATTTTATGAAGGGTGGTCTGCATGTGGGTCCCGTTTCCTTGCACGAGATCGGGAAGTGGGGATGTCTGGCCTTTTTATTCCTGCTGGTAGCCGGTGAGATCCTCCAGTATCGTACCCTTAACCTGCGTAACATCGGGCGTTCGGCGCTGGGGCTCGTCTATATTTCGCTGAGCCTGGCGTTGCTGGGCTGGCTGAGGACCGTTTTTTATGGCAGCCCCATTCCTTTTTCCGACGAGGTCCCCGTCCTGATGATCATCGGTTCCATCTGGATCAATGATACGATGGCCTATATCGTGGGCTCGCTGATCGGCAAGACCCCTCTGTCGGCCATTTCTCCCAAGAAGACCTGGGAAGGCACGATCGGCGGCATCGTGCTGGCGATCGGGGTCATGGGGCTTATCGGGCATTTGCTGTCCAATGCATCGGGATGGAGTGTTTTTGCGCCGGGTCATTGGATGGCCATTGCCGCCATTGCATCCATTACCGGCACTTTCGGCGATCTGCTGGAGAGCAAGATCAAGCGGATGGCGGGCATCAAGGACAGCGGTCGTATCATGCCCGGTCATGGCGGGTTCCTGGACCGGTTCGATTCCCTGTTGGTGGCGACTCCTTTTTGTTCCTTGTACCTGGTCGCGGTCATCTGGATGACCGAAATTATTTAATTTTGACTCTCAATCATTTATAAATGACTATCCATCGAGAAGGTTATCCAACGATCGCTGTCAGTGCCCTGGCTTTTGCCCTGATCAACCTGCCCTCTTTTTATTTTATCAGCGCACATCAGCCCTGGATCAGCGCCCTGATCTTCCTGGTGACCCTGGTCGTACTGTTGTTCCTGGTATCGTTCTTCAGGGTCCCGAACCGGAAGCTTTCTACCGGCGATGACCTGGTGATCTGTCCCGCCGATGGGAAGGTGGTAGTGATCGAGGAAGTCATGGATCCCGAATATTTTACCGATAAGCGTCTGCAGGTCTCCATCTTTATGAGCCCGGCCAATGTCCATCAGAACCGCAATCCCGTCAGCGGGGAAGTGGTATACAATCAATACCATAAAGGGAAATACCTGGTCGCCTGGCATCCCAAATCCTCCACGGAGAACGAGCGGCATAGCGTTGTCATCCGTAATGCGCATGGGGAGGTCCTTGTCAAGCAGATCGCGGGGGCCCTGGCCCGCCGGATCGTGAATTATCTTTCCGTCGGACAGAAAGTGGAGCAGAGCGCCGAGATGGGGTTTATAAAATTCGGCAGCCGTGTCGATCTGTTATTGCCGGTCGGGACGAAGATCGAGGTGCAGTTGAACCAGGTGGTGCAGGGCGGGGTGACGGTGCTGGCGAAATGGTAAGAAAACCGGCCACTGCCACCGATTTTTTGTATATTTAGTATGATTAAATTGCTTGTCATGAAAAAGTTATTGATCCTTTCCACTGCCGCCCTTCTCTTCTCCGCCGTCAGCTTCGCGGGTGACACCGGCGGCGGCAAGGATAAAAAGAAGAAGACCGATTCCACAAAGGCGATGAAGCCTTGCCCGGGTAAGGTGTGCAGTAAGAAAAAATCCTAAAAGATCTCCTCCAATTCTTTTAGCGAGTGAACCATATAGGTAGGCCGTAGGGCGGGTTCCTGGCGCAGATGATTTACATATACCTGGTCGATCCCGGCATTGATGGCTCCCTGGATATCTGCCTCCATGTTATCTCCCAGCATGATGCTTTGTTCCGGCAGGGCTCCTGTTTTCCGCAGGGCATATTCGAAGATCTCTTTATGCGGTTTCAGGCTGCCTGCTCCTTCCGAGGTGATCACTTCCGTAAAAAAACCGTCGAGCCCGGCGTTGGTCAGCTTACTGAGCTGGGTCTTTTCAAATCCATTGGTGATCAGATGGAGGGTATATCCTTTTTCCTTGAGCCAGGTCAATATTTCGATCGTGTAGGGGAACAGGATCCTGCGGCTGGGGAGGGCGTCGAGGAACAGCACATCCATCTTCCGCGCCAGGGGCTCATCGCCGATCTTAAAGTCGAGGAGGGTTAGCCACATGCGTTTCCAGCGAAGCTCGTCAACCTTTATGTACCCGTTACGGTAGCGTGCCCAAAGCTTATCGTTATGTACGATATAGCATTTGTGGAACTGGTCGAAATCGGCGATGCCCCTTTCGGAAAGCTTTAGTGAATGATAGATCTCCAGTAAGGTCTGCCGGCTATTGGCTTCAAAATCCCATAGGGTATGATCCAGGTCGAAGAAAAGGTGTTTATATTGCACAGGCGCAAAATAACGAATTTATGAATTGTATCATTACCGGTGCTTCCAGGGGATTGGGCAGGACCATTGCGGAACGGTTTGCCGAGTTCGGATATGACCTTTGTCTATGCAGCCGGAATGCGGAAGACCTTGCGGCAACGGCTGCTGCGCTTGGCGCAACGTACCCGGGGTGCTCGATCCGGGCGAAGGCCTTTGATCTGGGTATCGCCGGTGAGGCCCGGGGTTTTGGGGAGTGGGTGCTGAAGGGCGGCCATTCGGGAGAGGTTGCGGGCAAAGGGGGAAATGGTCCTTCGGGCGGCTACCCGGTCGACGTCCTTGTCAATAATGCCGGTCAGTTTATACCCGGGAGCGTTGGTAATGAGGCCGAAGGGGTTTTGGAGAAGCTGATGGCCGTCAACATGTACAGCGCCTATCATCTTACCCGGGTGTTGTTACCCGGGATGATGGCCCGGGGGAAGGGGCATATTTTTAATATCTGTTCCGTAGCCTCGTTGCAGGCCTATCCGAATGGGGGGGCTTATAGCATCAGCAAGTTTGCGCTGGCCGGATTTTCCAGGAACCTGCGGGAGGAGATGAAGCCGCATGGGATCAAGGTTACGACGGTATATCCCGGAGCCGCTTATACGGATTCGTGGATCGGCAGCGGGGTGGATCCCCAACGCATCATGGAGGCGGGGGATATTGCGGATATGATACTGGCGGCCAGCCGGTTATCGCCGCAGGCAACCGTGGAGGAGATCCTGCTCCGGCCCCAATTGGGCGATCTGTGAAAAAAGAAGACCGCCGGGACCATCTTTAACCTAGTTTTAACCCTGTTTAACCCGGGCGGAGGGCTGCTTGCTGTGAATCAAATTTTATATTTGCAGATAGTGAGCCATGAATCCTGAGCAACCTATAAAATCATCGATTATCGGTACAGTTATACGCATCCCACTCCTTCTTTGGATCGCCTTGCTACCCGGTCTTTTTGTGACCGGGCAGGTGAAGTTTACGACCGTGGCCAGCAGCCAGGAGATCGGGAGGGGAGATTATCTGCAGATAGAGTTTGTCGTGGAGAACGCCAAACAGATCGATCAGCTTACGCCACCCGGGTTTCCCGGTTTTCACATTGCACAGGGGCCTATCCAGTCCAGCGGGATGAGCATCATGAACGGGAACATGTCGCAATACAAGGCCCTTTCCTTTGTCCTTCAGCCCTCCAAAACGGGAAAGTATACCATCGGCGGCGCCTCGGCCATGGTGGACGGCAAGCATATGCAGTCCAATTCCATTACCATCACCGTCACGGCCACCTCTTCCGGTTCCGCGAATAATAATAACAATAACTCCGGCAACGGCAACAACAGCATGCTGCCGCCTTCCTGGCCCGATCCCTTTGGCAACAGCGAGCCGCCGGAAGTCGACAGGGAATATATCCTCAAACCGGGGGAGAACATAAAGGATAAGATCCATAAGAACTTATTTGTAAAAGTACAGGTCAGTAAGAATTCCTGTTATGTAGGGGAGCCGATCGTAGCCACCTATAAATTATATTCCCGTCTCAGTTCCGAATCACGGGTGACCAAACGCCCTTCGCTCAACGGGTTCAGCGTATACGATATGATCGACCCGAATACGGATGCCGTCTCCGTGGAAAAGCTTAATGGCAAGGCCTTCACCGTGCATATCATCCGTAAGACCCAGCTGATACCGTTGCAGGCCGGCACTATCGACCTGGACCCGGTGGAAGTGGAAAATACCGTACATTTTGTAAAGGGAGGCGTCCGGTCCGAGCGCCGGCATAGCGGTAATGCGATCCGGGATCTTTTTGATCAGCTGACGGACGACGATGCTGCCGGTCCGGAAGTCGACGAGAACGTCACCCTGGATACAAAACCCGTGTCCATCACCGTAAAGCCTTTGCCCGAAGAGAACAAGCCGGCCAACTTCAACGGGGCCGTCGGTAATTTTTCGATCGAAGCCTCCGTACCCAACCGAGATCTTTCCGCGCAGGATGAGTCGACCCTTCATGTAGTGGTGAGGGGGAAAGGCAATCTGCCGGTCATCAATGCACCGCAATTGTCCTGGCCCAATGGTATCGAGGCCTTCGACCCTACCGCCAGGGAAGACGTGAACAAAACGGTAGCGCCGATGACCGGTTCCAAGTCCTTCGATTATATCTTTACACCCCGGACCCCGGGTCATTATACGATCCCTGCCGTTTCTTTTCCTTATTTCGATCCCATCGCCCAATCCTATAAGACGGCGGCTTCTTCTCCCCTGGAGATCCAGGTGGCGCCTGCTTCCGGAAGAAAAGCATCGTCTTCTGCATCCGCCGGCGGCGTGTCCGGCAATCCGGTTAGGCAATCGATAAGGAGCCGGTTGGGGATGCTTGTCCAGCAACACCTGGAGTGGATCTTTACCGTCATCATCCTTTCGCTTATCGCCGTCTATCTGTGGCGTCAGAATATCCGTCTGAAAAAGACCAGCCAGGAGGAAAAAGAGGTACTGCGCGAGGCGGAAGCGCAAAAGGCAGAAGACCACGTAGAAAAGGCAGAAGGACCCGGTACGGACCGGCAGGGTAACCCTATTCCCGAGCTTCTTTCCTCTGCTTACCTGCCCACCAGCATCGTGGCGGACCCTTTACAGGAAGCCCGGCAGGCGTTGGAGAACAGCGACTATAAAAGTTTTTACCGGGACCTCAACCGGGCCGTCTGGAAGGCGATCAGTAAAAAGCTCAGTCTTCCGGCCAGCGAGCTCAATAAGAGCAATATCATCCGTCATCTGCAGGCCAGGGGATGGGATGCGCACACGATCCTTTCGCTGGAGAACATCCTCAATGAATGTGAGATGAACCTGTATACGCCGGCGTATGACCAGTATAACATGCAACAGCTGCTGCGGCAGACGCAATGGATGCTGGAACGGCTGGCTTAATAAGACCATGGCCGGGCATCCATAATACATTGGCCCCGATCTATTCCGTGTATTTATACCCCACCCCTCTCACGGAGTGAAAGTATTTCGGATTGCGGCTGTCTTCTTCAAAATACTTCCGGAAGTTCAGGACGAAGTTGTCGATGGTACGGGTGGTAGGATAGACATTATATCCCCATACGGCTTGCAGGATCTTTTCCCGGGTCACCACTTCATTCCGGTTCTCGATGAGGAGCTTGAGCAGCATCGCCTCTTTTTTACTCAGCTGGATACGTTCCCCTTTTTTCGTCGTGGCTTCCTGGGCCTTGAAATCGATGGTATTCCTTCCGAAGGTATAGACATCGCCCGAGGAGTCCTTCTCCTGCATCTTCTTATTCTTTTCGATCAGTTTTTGGATCCGGAGGAGGAGCTCTTCGAGGTTGAAGGGTTTTGTGAGATAGTCGTCTGCCCCTTTTTTGAGACCCAGCACCCGGTCGGCGCTGGCGTTCTTGGCGCTGAGGATCAGGATGGGTACGTCGTTGTTCTGGACGCGGATGGTCTCGGTGATGCTGATCCCATCGATGCCCGGCAGCATCACATCGAGAATGAGGAGGTCGAAATATTCCGATTGGATCGCTTTTAATGCCTGGGTGCCGTCGAAGGCCGAGGTGATCTCATAACCTTCCAGCTCGAGGTTCAGCTTGAGGGCTTCGTGAAGATTTTCTTCATCTTCTACCAGCAGGATGGAAATTTTTGCGCTCATATATTAGAAAGTCACCGTAAAAATACTTCCAACGGGTGAATTATCGGTCACTTTAATCGTCGCATGATGGTCATCGGCGATCTTCCGGCATAAATAAAGCCCCAGGCCCGTCCCTTTTGTCGCCCTTGTCCCTTCCTGGCCCGTGCGATAGAATTTTGCGAAGACCTTTTTCTTTTCGTCGTCGGGGATCCCCGGGCCTTCGTCTTTTACCGATAAGAGTATATGTCTTTTTTCCTTCTTTAGTGTGATCGTGATCATTCCTTCGCGGGGGGAGTATTTTAGGGCGTTCTCCACCAGGTTGCCTGTCAGCATTTGCAGGAGCAGGGTATCTCCCCGGAGGCTGAGTCCTTCTTCGATATGGCAGGTCCATTTCCGGTCGGGGAGACGACGCCGGAGATCCTCTACCGACCTTTGTACAAGAGCCGAGAGGTCCAGCTCTTCTTTTACCTGGACATAACCGCCGCCTTCCAGCTGGGAGGCGATGAGGATATTATTGGCAAGCGTATCCAGGCGGCTTGTCTCCTGCAGGGAGGCCTGGATGATCTTCTGCTGGCGGCCTTCGTCCAGCTTATGTTTTTGGAGCGTCTCCAGGTTCAGTTTTGTGATGGCGATGGGCGTTTTTAGTTCGTGCGTGACGGCCAGCATAAAATTCTGCTGTTGCATCTGTTGCCGGATCTGCCGGCGTACCTGGCGATAGACGAAAAGGGCTCCCAGGAGGATGAGCCCGAGGAAGGTCGTTCCTTCGCCGATATATTGGGCCGTCTTCCGTTGTTCTTCTGCCCGGATGACACTTAGCCGGGCCGCATACAGGGGATCATCCATCTTCAGCTCCTGGAGGCGGTAATTGGTCATTTGCCGGCTTGCCGTTTGCAGTTCGATAAACCAGAAGGCCAGCAGGGCGATGATATAGGCCAGCAACACCCAGTATACGGCGGTGGCGATGGCCAGTCGTTTCTTTTTGAACATCATAGCTGGGAATCCGTGACTTTCTCTACGCGGACCCCGACGTTCAGGACATGTTTAAGGGGGTCTTCCCGCATAATCTGCTCGAGCATGAAAGAGTAAGTGCCCGGTTTTTTAAATTTCGTCTGTTGTTGGATCTGGACCCGTTCTTCAAAGATATCGTCCATTCCGCTGCCTTTCCATCCTTTTGTATTGTCGGCGAGGGAGAGATCGTAGCGTTGGCTCTTCCCGGCGCTGTCGCCGGGCGTCTTTACGGTGCCCCTGATCCAGATATTGTTATAGTTATAGGCGTCGGTATGGCGTACCACCAGGTAAACGTTATAGATGTTGGCGGTATCCTGCGGGCTGACGACAAAGTCGATGGTTGGCTTATACCGGCTTTCCCATTGCTGACCCGGCAGGGCTACATTTTTTTCAAAAACGTCCGAGGGAAGGGAGCAGCCGGTCCCAAACAGGCTGCCCGCGATCAGAAGGAATAAAACAGGCTTTTTCAATGAATAGAATTTATACAAAAATAGAGGATCATTACAATACATTCAATACCTGTTCCTTGGCTTTTTCCAGTTCGTCCTTCATCAGCACCACGCATTGCTGGATCGTGGAGTCATACGCCTTGGAACCGGTCGTATTGATCTCCCGGCCGATCTCCTGCAGGATAAAGGATAGTTTTTTGCCTTTGCCTTCTTCGGGTTCCCGCAAAATGCTCTTAAAGTAATCGCAATGGTTCCTGAGCCGTACCTGTTCTTCGCTGATATCGATCTTCTCGATATAATAGATCAGTTCCTGTTCCAGGCGGTTGGCGTCATAGTTTTCCTTACCGACGTTATCTTCCAGCAATTTTTTGATCCCTTCCCGGATCCTTACCTGGCGTAAGGGCTCCAGTTTGGTGACTTCTTCCTGGTGGCGGAGGATGTTATCGATCCGCAGCAGGAGGTCGCCTTCGAGAGAGGCTCCTTCGTTAAGGCGGTGGGCATTCAGGTCGTCGATGGCCAGCTGGATCACTTTCTGAAATTCCGCCCATTCATTGTCCGTCAGCGTGTCGCCTGTGGGAGTGATCACTTCGGGGAGCTTTACAAGGGTGCTTAATATATTGGAAGGATCCAGCTTCAGGTCGGTTGAAAGGTCAGAGAGGGCCTTGTAATAGGCTTTTGCGAGGTCGGTGTTGATGCTGACCGGTTTGGCGTTGCCGGTCTGTTTGAGGCTGATGGAGCAATCCAGGGAGCCGCGCCCGAGTTTTTCGGAGAGTAATTTCCGGATAGGGAATTCAAAGGGCTTGAGAAAGCCCGGTAATTTCAATTGGAGTTCGAATTGTTTCCCATTGAGGGATTTGATGTCTACCTGGAAGGTCTTGTCTCCTACTGCCTGTTCAGCCCGTCCGAAGCCTGTCATCGATTTTAGCATAGTGTCAGAATTTTACGTTGTAGTTTATTCGTACCTGTGGTCGGTTTAGGTGGCAAGGTAAGGATTCCTAAGCGGTTTATGGTTTAGAGGCCGAGTGCCGGATAAATCTCTTTTTGCGTCAGTGACCGCATATCGCCCGGCTGCAATCCATCCAGGGTGATGTTCTCTATCCGGTAGCGGATCAATCGCAAAGTGGGAAACCCGGTGGCTGCGGTCATTTTTCGGACCTGGCGGTTCTTGCCCTCCTGCAGCACCATTTTTATCCAGCTGGTGGGGATATTGGCCCGGAAACGGATGGGAGGGTCCCTTTCCGCTACCGGGGGGGCAGGGTTCATCTCCGATGCCCGGCAGGGTTTTGTTCGGTAGGGTTTGCCTTCGATGTTGATGGAAATGCCTGTCTGTAGCTGTGCGATCGCATCCGGAGTGACGAGTCCTTCGACCTGTACCCGGTACTCCCGGTCATGCGCAAATTTTGGGTTCAGCAAACGGTGGTTGAGCTGTTTGTCGTTGGTCAGTATCAATAGTCCTTCGCTGTCGAAATCCAGGCGGCCAACGGGATACAGGTCATGCGGCACGGAGAAGAGATCCTTTAATGTTCGCTTTCCTTCCTGCGAAGTGAATTGTGAAAGGACCTGGAATGGTTTGTATATGATGGTATATAAATGCAAGGATAGATCAGATTGACTTCGGCTTTTTGAAAGCAAAAAGCCCGGCGATTAAACCGGGCTTTCAATATATGGATGGGTTAGTAAGTACCGGGAAATAAATTTCCCTACACAATATTAAAAATAATTTTCTCTATCTAAAAAAATTTTCCAATAAATTTTATTCACATTTTTTTTTGGCCTGTGGAAAAGGCTGTCGGAGGAGTCGCAAAAAGTCCCGCCGCCGCGCTAACTTCGCGCAAACATTTTATCATGAAATTTCCTTCTCCTGTATCGGTTCAGTGGTTAGCGGACTTCCTGGGAGCCGAGCTCATAGGCGATAAGAATGGCCAGGCGACCGGGATCAACGAGCTTCACAAAGTGGAGAAAGGCGATCTTGTATTTGTCGATCATCCAAAATATTACGATACCTGTATCCGGTCCGCGGCCAGTTTTATCATCATCAATAAGGCGGTGGAAGTCCCCCCGGGCAAGGCGTTGCTGGTAGTCGGCCAGCCTTTTGAGGCCTATCTGGCGATCGTCCGTCATTTCCGCCCTTTTGAACCGGCTACGAAGATGATCAGCGATTCCGCTGTCATCGGGCAGGGTACGTATATATACCCAAATGCCTTCGTCGGTCATCGGGTGGTCATCGGAAAGGATTGTATCATCCATCCGAACGTGACGATCCTCGACCATTGTATCATTGGCGACCGGGTGATCATCCAGGCCGGGACGGTGATCGGTTCCGATGCCTTCTATTACAACTCCAAAAAAGACCGGGACGTATGGTATAAGAAAATGGAAAGCTGCGGGCGGGTCGTGATCGAAGACGATGTCGAGATCGGGGCGGGCTGTGCCATCGACCGGGGTGTCACGCATGACACACTGATCGGGCAGGGAACGAAAATGGATAATATGATCCACATCGGGCATGACACCGTCACCGGTAAAAATTGCCTGTTCGCCGCCCAGGTGGGTATCGCGGGTATCGTCAACGTTGGCAATGGCGTCGTCTTATGGGGTCAGGCAGGTATCAACAAGACCCTGACCATCGGGGACAATGCCGTCGTCCTGGCACAAAGCGGGATACCGGGTGATCTCGAACCGGGGAAGGTTTATTTCGGGTCACCGGCGGAAGAGGCGGGTATAAAAAAGCGGGAATTGATCTGGGTCAAACGTATTCCTGAGTTGTGGAAGAAGGTCATGCAAGGCTAGGACGATCACGGGCCGGCCGGCTGTACCCGAGCGAAGGCGAAGGGTACGAACGAGGAGGAACAAGGGACGACGTTCCGACGAAGTTCTCCATCATTGCTCCGGCAGATAATCGTAGGGCAGCAGCTCCGCCAGCTTCTTCCATGACCAATATCCGATATTCGTGACATCGGACTGGTCATAGAAATACCCGTTCTCTTCGATCACAAACCCATTAACGATATCGAGCGCAGAGATCTGGACCGGTGTGGAAAGAGGGAACTTTCGTTCGGACAGGTATTTCTTATCGGGGACCTGCCCGGTATAGCTGACCCGGAGCCTTCCCTGGATATTTATCTCCACATCCCCGCTATCCACCGAATAGATCCTTCCGTCATAGGGATCGTCGATGGTCACCATCTTGTTCCTGTTGTTGCTGTCGGCGAGCTCCAGTACGAATCCTTCGTCTTTCAGGGTGCTGTCATACCAGCTGCGGATAAAATGCAGCCGGGAGCCGGAGTAGGAATAGAGCCGGTTATCTTTCCAGGCCGATTCCTGTTCGGGCGTACCCTGTAATTTCTCGAAAAGCGGGTAGCCCGCATATGTGCTGACATTCGTGTTGTAATCATAGACAAAGGAATCCAGCTGGTATTTTATTTTATAACCCAGCGCATTGTTGGTGATAAGCAGTTCGGTCGTTGCCTTTATGCGGAGCTTATTCCTTTTCTTATAAAAGTAGAAATGCAGGGCATCCTTGTTCCCGAGGGCGCATTGGGCGGCATTCGGGGTAGTGCCGATAAAATTATCCAGGAAGAACTGCCCGTATTTTTCCCAGCCGTCGGCTACTTCCGCGCTCCCGGTCACTACGGCCTCTCCCAGGGCCTTATCTTCCTCTTTCATCTGTATATTCAACGAATCCTTGTCCTTGCGGTCCTTACCGACACGGATGACCTGGGTCTCGTACCCCGTATAGGAGACGATCATGTCATAGCCGCCATTGGCCATCCGGAGATGGAAGTCGCCTTCGCTTTTGGAGATCGTGCCGACGGTCGTATTCTGGCAAAATACGGAGGCGCCCACCAGCGGTTGACCGGATTTGGCGTCGGTGACCTTGCCATTGATGCTGAAAGTCTTGTCCTGGGACAGGAGGGTGCAGGAAAAAAATAACGCGATCACGCTTAGGATAACCGGTTGGTAAAAGCCGTGCTTCATGGATATCGTTTTGTACCGTTAAGATAGTATGCCCGGACGTAAATTGGAAGTATAATCGCTATTTTAACAGGATCCGCGGTGTTTTTCGGCCCGTTACGGGTGATACCTGCCGCCTCTGCGTCTTTTATGGTGTAGCGACCTGTCTTAGATAGGCTCCGCAGGCGGCCCGTATCGTCTCCGGCAGCGGTGTAAATGCGAATCCCGGTAGTTGCTGCAGGATCCGGCTATTATCAAAGAAGGTCTTGCTTTGTGCGATCCGCGAGCTTTCGCGGGTGAGCAGCGAGGGGCGGCCCGAGAACAATGTCTTTATCTTCTCCATCCGCCAGGCCATGCCCGCAAGAAAAGGGGTCGCTTCGCGTGTGGGAGATCTTTTCCCGAACTCCGATGCGATCTGATCGAACAGCCGGTGAAAGGACCAGTTTTCGCCATTGAGGATATATCGCTGGCCGGTAATATCGCCGGCCAGCAGGGCTACCGTTGCGCGGGCGGCGTCGGCGACGTCGACAAATCCGTTGACCCCGTCCGTATACCAGGGGAACTCATTATAAACATTCCGGAAGATCGCGCAGCTGGACGCATTCCAGTCTCCATAACCCAACAGCGTGCTGGGATTGACGATCACGGCGGGGAGGCCTTCACCGATGCCACGCCATACTTCCATTTCGCCATGGAATTTGCTGATGGAATAGCTCGTGTTCAATTTGCTGTCTGCCCATTTTTTTTCTTCGGTCACCTGTTCGCCATTTGCCGTTCTGCCCAGCGCGCCGACCGAACTGACATGGACAAAACGCCGTATTCCCTTCATCAACGACAGGTTCACCATATTGGCCGTTCCTTCGATATTTGTATGGAATAATTCCCGGCGGTCCTTTCCCGCAAAGGAGACCTTTGCTGCGGCATGGATAACGGCATCCACTCCTTCGAGTGCATCCTCCAGTCCAATAAGGTCCAGGATATCGCCTTGGATCCATTCGACCTTTGCCCCGATCGAAGGCGGGATAAAAAAGGGGATGGTATCGCCGCGACGGATAGCCCGGACCGGATATCCTTTTTCCACCAGCTCTTTTATGATATAGGCTCCGAGAAATCCCGTGCCGCCTGTGACCAATACCATTCCGTATAAATTGAGATTGTTGAATGTCCGGACCGCGGTCCGTATGACCAAAGTTAGGTAAATAAGATGCGACGACGACTATTCATAGCGGTAATATCCCCTGCCCGTTTTCCGGCCCAACTCCCCCTGTTGTACTTTCTGTTCCTGGATCGGAGAGGGCTTTAATCTTTCAGGATGGCCCATGGCCTCATATAAGGAGCAGCTTACCGCGTAGTTGATATCGTTGCCGATGAGGTCCATTAGCCGGAAGGGGCCCATGCGGAAACCGGAGGCTTCCATCAGGGTATCGATCGTCTCAAAGTCGCTGTATCCTTCTTCCACCAGCCGCAGCGCCTCCAGGTAGTAGGGCCGGGCGACATGATTGACGATAAAGCCGGGAGCGTCTTTGCAGATGACCGGGACCTTTCCCATTTGCCGGACGGTTTCCGTGATGAGCCGGGTCGTCCGCTCTTCGGTAAAAGCCGTATTCACCACTTCCACCAGTTTCATCAGCGGGGCGGGGTTGAAGAAATGCATGCCGGCAAAACGCTCCGGGTGGGGGATCTTTTCTGCGAGTGTAGTCGGCGACAGGGACGAGGTATTGGAGGCAAGGAGGGTGTCATTGCCGTTGAGCGCCGC
Organism: Puia sp.; assembly: GCA_036500545.1. Classification (GTDB taxonomy): domain Bacteria; phylum Bacteroidota; class Bacteroidia; order Chitinophagales; family Chitinophagaceae; genus Puia. Next base: position 118,332 of record DASYBV010000023.1, read on the forward strand.
GAGCTGGAGGAAGAGATCCAGTTTTGGCTCCGGTTTTTCGACGATGGCTTCGATAACGAGATCGGCTATACAATCCCGGATATCCTTTATAAAGCGCAGACGTGCCCATATGGACTCCTTTTCCGCCGGTGTGATCCTTTGTTTCTCCACGAGCGTCTGCAGGCTTTTTTCGATGCCTGCGCGGCCTTTCTGCACCATGTCGGCGTTTACGTCGTATAACAGGGTCTGGTAGCCCCCCATGGCCGCCACCTGGGCGATCCCGCTGCCCATCGTGCCGGCTCCGCACACGCAGATCGTTTGTATCATACCGTCCCGGTGAATTGTTTCAGGAATCGTACGTCGTTCTGTGAATAAAGGCGCAGGTCATTGACGCGGTATTTGAGCTGGCAGATCCGTTCGATCCCCATGCCAAAGGCAAAGCCGGTATATTTGTTGGAGTCGATGCCGAAGTTTTCCAGCATTTTCGGATGGACCATGCCGCTGCCGAGGATCTCTACCCAGCCGGTATGTTTGCATACGTTACAGCCGCCGCCGCCACAGATGCGACAATTGATATCCATCTCGGCGCTGGGTTCGGTAAAGGGAAAATAGGAAGGACGAAAACGGATCTTTACGTCCTTGCCGAACATCTCCTGTACGAAGAAATAAAGCGTCTGTTTAAGATCGGCGAAAGAGACATTCTCATCCACGTACAATCCTTCGGTCTGGTGGAAGAAACAATGCGCCCGGGCGCTGATCGTCTCGTTGCGGTATACCCGGCCGGGGCATATTATCCGGATAGGGGGTTTCTGCCGCTCCATGGTGCGGGCCTGTACGTTGCTGGTATGTGTACGCAGCAGCCAATCGGGATTCTGATTGATATAGAAGGTGTCCTGCATATCCCGGGCAGGATGATTTTCCGGCATGTTTAGGGACGTGAAATTATGCCAGTCGTCTTCGATCTCCGGACCTTCCGCCACGGAAAAGCCAAGCCGTCCGAAAATATGAACGATCTGGTCACGGACCAGAGTGATGGGATGGTGGGTGCCGAGGGGTAAGGGATCTCCGGGAAGGCTGAGATCAAAGTTTGAGGACGTAGCGGTATCGGATGCACCGGACGATGTCAGGGCCTTCCAGTCCTCATAACGGGATTCGGCGAGTTGTTTGAATTCGTTCAATACCTGGCCAAACTCCTTTTTCTTATCCACCGGAACTTCCTTCATGGCGGCGAATAAATTCTTCAGGATCCCCTTGGTGCCAAGAAAACGGATCCGATATGCTTCCAGCGCCTCTGCTCCGTCGGGTACGATCTCCCCGATCTCCTGCCGGTACGCCTCTATTTGTTGTAACAATTGGTCCATGGTACAAAGATACCGCCTATTCGGCATTTTTGGATGGACCGGCACGGGAGGCTTTTGACTCTTTTTGGGGGTCGGTTGTCTCCCGTGTTTGCGGGGATTACCATTTTAATGTAGGTTTGCTCTCAAATCACCATTTCATGTCGCCAAACCTCCATATAAGTGATTTCCTGGACCCCATCAACCTTGCCGAGATCTCACAGGATCAGGGGTATAAGGATGGGCAGGTCGGTAAGCTGATCGATGCATATGACGAATATTTCCCCGATCTGTATGAGGCGGATATGGTGCTCGTCGGGTGCGAGGAGGAACGGGGCATTGGCCGGGACCGGAGGGAGATGAGCGCCCCCGATGCCATACGGGAACAATTCTACCAGCTTTATTTCTGGCATTCCGATGTGAAGCTGGCCGATGCGGGAAATATCCGGGCGGGGGCTACCCTGGCCGATACCTATGCCGCGCTCAAGACGGTTATCCGCGAGCTGACCGGTATCGGGAAGACCGTCGTCATCCTGGGGGGCTCGCATGACCTGACCCTATCGCAGTATTATACTTACGCGGACAAAAAACATATCATCGAGGCCACCTGTGTCGATGCTCTTATCGACCTGGATATCCATTCGCTGAACCGGAGCGACAATTTCCTTATGGAAATGCTGACCGGCGAGCCCAATTATATCCACCATTACAATCATATCGGTTTCCAGAGCTATTATGTACACCCGCATATGCTGGAGACGATGGATAAATTGCGTTTTGATTGTTTTCGTTTGGGAAGTGTAAAGGACAAGATCGAGGAAATGGAACCGGTGATCCGCAATTCTCATTTATTCAGTTTCGATGTCGCGTCCATCGCCAATGCCTTTGCTCCGTCCAACCAGCTTTCTCCCAATGGGTTCAATGGGGAAGAGGCCTGTATCCTTATGCGGTACGCCGGTCTTAGCCACAATGTCAACACCGTCGGCATCTATGGCTATATGCCCGCCAGGGACAGGGATCAGCTGACTGCGCGGCAGATCAGCCATATGCTATGGTACCTGATCGACGGCAAGAGCAGGGGCCGGCGGGAAGCCGCCCTCACCGAGCGGGACTTCTTTGTCGAATACCGCACCGCCTTTGCCGAGGTGGAGACCACTTTCCTGCAGAGCAAGAAGACGCAGCGTTGGTGGATGCAATTACCGGATAATAAATATATCGCCTGCTCCTACCAGGACTATCTGCTGGCCAGCAGCAACGAGATCCCCGAGAGATGGTTAAGGGCGCAGGAGAGAGGATAAATGATAAAAAAAGAAAGGGCGCCCGCGGGCGCCCTTTCTTTTTACCAGATCCTTGTTCGTTTGTCCGCCGGCTTATACATTTTATCGCCTTCCTTTACATCGAAGGCTTCATACCAGGCATCGATATTCGTGATCGGTCCATTGGCGCGGTAGTTGCCGGGTGAATGGGGATCGGTGAGGATGAGCTGTGCGGCCGTCTGGGGCAGCGTATTGCTTCTCCATACCTGTGCCCAGTTGAGGAAGAACCGTTGTGCGGGCGTAAACCCATCGATCTTTTTTCCTTCCTTGAACTGGGGTGTTTTTGTAAAGGCCTCATAGGCGATGGAAAGCCCACCCAGGTCGGCAAGGTTCTCTCCCAGGGTAAGCCGTCCGTTGACATGGAGGGTATCCAGGACCGTAAAGCCGTTGTATTGGGCTACTACCTCATCGGCCCTTGTCTTGAACTTATCCGCATCGGCCTTTGTCCACCAGTCTTTCAGGTTGCCATCCGCGGCAAACTGCCGTCCCTGGTCGTCGAATCCGTGGGTCATTTCATGACCGATGACGGCCCCGATCCCACCGTAGTTGACGGCGTCGTCCGCTTCGAAATCGAAGAAGGGGAACTGGAGGATCCCTGCGGGGAAAACGATCTCGTTATTGCTGGGATTATAATACGCATTGATCGTAGGCGGGGTCATATTCCATTTTGTACGGTCCACGGGTTTGCCCAGGAGCCGGACATTTTCATTGAACGCATAGATGCTGCAGCTCCTGGCATTGCCCACCAGGTCGTCCTTGCGGATCGTAATGCTGCTATAGTCCTTCCACTTGTCGGGGTAACCGATCTTTTTTAGAAAGGCCTGGAGTTTTTCCACGGCTTTCTGTTTCGTCTCCTCACTCATCCAGTCCACGCGCCGGATGCGATCGGCGAAGGTCTGTTGCAGGTTATTGACCAGGTCCTGCATGCGTTGTTTGGCGGCGGCGCTGAAATACTTATCTACATACAGCTGGCCCAACTGATCTCCCAGCGTACCGTCGATGAGGCTGCTGAATCGCTGCCAGCGGGGTGTCTCTACTTTCTGACCCGTCAGCACCTGGTTGAAGGTAAAGCTTTCGGTCACGAAGGCGTTGCTGAGAAGAGGGGCCGCGCTGCGTATCACATTCCATTGCATGTAGGCCTTCCAATCATCTAAGGAGACGGCCGTCAGCAGCAGGTCCACCGATCTTAAAAAAGCGGGGTTGCTTACGACCAGGCTATCGGCACTGCCTACCTCCATTTTATCCGCCAGCATTTTCCAGTCGATGGAAGGGGTGGTGGCGGAAAGGTCTTTCCAGGCAAATTTATTATAGGTTTTGTAGGGGTCTCTCATTTCCACCCGGCTCATCTGTGCCTTGGCCAGGGCGTTCTCGATATGAAAAACGGCGTCTGCGGAGCGCGTGGCTTCGGCGTCGGTCTTCCCGATCAGCCGGAACATGTTTTTCAGATGCGCCTGGTAGGCCGTGCGGATCAGTACGCTGCGGGCATCGTTCTTCAGATAGTAGTCGCGATCGGGCAAGGTGGTGCCGCCCTGTCCTACGGAGGGGACATACCGGGTGACGTTCTTACGGTCGGGTCCTACAAAGAATCCCGTGAGGGTGGCGGGGAGGCCGTGTGTCCGCTCGTAACACATCTCCGACAGCAGCCCGTCGATATTTTTCACGGCCGCGATGCGGTCCAGGTCTGCCTGTATGGGCTGGTAGCCGAGCGTTTCCAGGCGGGCGCTGTCCATACCGCTGGTATAGAAATCCCCGATCTTTTGCATTTTGGGGTCCTTTGCCGCACCCGCTGCGGCTTCATCCAGCAGGGTCCGCAGCCGGACGAGGCTTTCTTCACGCAGCTCGTCAAAACTGCCCCATCTCGTTTTGGAGGCCGGGACGGGGTTGTTCTTTACCCATTGCCCGTTGGCATATTCGTAGAAATTATCTCCGGGTTTTACGGAAAGGTCCATATTGGCCGGGTCGATGAACTTTTTTTTCTTTTTTCCCGGCGGTGTAAAGCTTAGAAGCGTGCAGGCGGCAAACGCCCATAACAAAGATTTGGAAGATAGCATAGAAAAAGTTTTGGACGCGTAATTTACTATCTTGCAGGCAAAGAACCTATTTAACTATCATGAAGTGTATCACGAAGCCGTATCCAGGCTTGGCGCTGCTCCTTTTATGCAGTTTCCTGCAGGCCTGTTCACCCGGCCGCCAGATCGGACAATTTACGGACAAGGCGCTGCTCCGGCAACCGGGGATGAGTGCGGCGCAGGTGGGTATCAGCCTTTATGATCCCGCTACGGCCCATTATGTCTACAATCACCAGGGGGACAAATATTTTATACCCGCCAGTAATACCAAGCTTTTCTCCTTATATGCCGGTTTGAAATACCTGGGCGACTCCCTCGTGGGCATGCGTTACCGGGAGACGGATACGGCCCTGCTGATCCTCCCTTCCGGGGATCCCACGTTGCTGCATCCCGCTTTTCCCAGCCAGCCGGTGATCGATCTGTTGAAGAAGACCCCCCGGAATATCTATCTGGCAGATGTCAACTGGAAGGACAGACCCCTGGGCAGGGGCTGGGCCTGGGATGATTACAATGACGACTATAATTCCGAACGCAGTCCTTTCCCGGTATATGGTAACCTGATCCGTTGGGTACGGGATTCCGTCTCTTCCTCCTTTTATTCGATCCCGGATGTCGACTGGGAGGTCCGGTTTACGACGGATACCCTGAAAAAGGTCTTTTCCGTGCAGCGGGATTTTAATAAGAATGTATTTACGATAACCGAAGGAAGCGGGAGGAACCGGGAGCAGGACGTGCCTTTTATTACGGAGGGGGTCGCCTCTGCGGCTCTTTTACTAAAGGATACGATCGGTAAAGCCGTTACGGCCGTCAGCCAGTTGCCGCATTGGGCCGGCGGGGGTGCGAGGAATGCTTCCGGCGGCGGGAGTGCGTCGGTTGCGACTGGCGGTTCGGGGGTTGCCGCCGCTCTTTCCAAAGGGCGTTTTCCCGGGTTCCGGGTCGTGTATTCCCGTCCGGTGGATTCCTTATTCCGTCCCATGATGTATCACAGCGACAATTTCTTTGCCGAGCAGACCCTGCTCATGGTGAGCAATGAGCGGCTGGGGATCATGAATGACTCCCGGATCATCGATACCCTGCTGAGGAGCGATCTGAAGGAGCTTCCGCAACGGCCGAATTGGGTGGATGGCTGTGGACTCAGCCGCAACGATTGGTTCAGCCCGCAGGATTTTATATGGATCCTCGATAAAATGCGCAACGAATTTGGTCTCGAACGGATGAAAAGGATCCTGCCTACCGGCGGGACGGGTACGCTGGTTTCCTATTACCGGCAGGACAGCGGGTATATTTTTGCCAAGACCGGCAGTCTTTCCGGGGTGGTTGCCCTCAGCGGATATCTTATAACGAAAAAAGATCATTTATATCTTTTTTCCGTGCTTGTAAATAATTATACGGGTAATGGCGTCACCCTCCGAAGGAATATAGAAAAATGGATCCACAATATTCGGGACACCCGGTGACCTTCACCTCCGGGACCCCTCCATCCCGCCTGTAAAAAATTTTGCGAACCTGCCCAACGTTTGCTCCGGCAGGGGCGTACGTAACTTAAATCCGGTTTAGTTATTGCTTTCACGCGAGGAGGACATACAGATATTGATCAAGGGTTGTCTGAACAACGACCGTACGGCGCAGGAACATCTTTATAAAAGATATTACCATGCGATGATGGCCCTCTGCGTCCGTTACACAAAGGACCGGAATGATGCCCTCGAAATATTGAACGATGCATTTCTAAAAGTTTTCAAACGACTCATACAGTACGATGCAGCAAAGGGATCGCTGTATACCTGGATGAAAAGGATTGTCATCAATACCGCCATCGACTTTCTGCGAAAACAACAGGCCTACCACAACATGGAGGTAATGCTTGTCGATGAGGAAGAGCCGGGTATCGAGAACGAAGCCGTCGGGAAAATGAATGGGGAAGAGCTCCTGAAGATAATCCGCCAGTTGCCGGCTGTCACCCGGCTGGTGTTCAACCTATATGTCGTCGACGGATACAATCACCGCGAAATAGGGGTGATGCTGGGGATCAGCGAAGGGACCAGCCGATGGCATATGAGTGAGGCCCGGCGGCGGTTAAAAATCATTATTCACCTTATGGAAACATACTCATGATGGGAATGCCTTCATATAACAACACCTGGGCGGATAAGCTGGAGGAGATCCCGGTACCGGATCCCGCGGAGGGCTGGCAGGCGATGGAAAAGCTCCTTGAGGAGGAAATGCCTTCCGCTTTCCCAAAGAGGACCCGGAGATCCTGGTTCCTGTTCTTCCTGTTGTTGTTATTGATCGCTGTCTTTTATTTTTATCGCACATTGACGCCTTCCGCGCCTTCCCATTCTTCGGCTTTACAGAAAAAGGATTCCCCGGTCCCGGAACAATCCGATAAAGGAGGGGGTATACAAAGGGATGGGGCGGATGAAAAGGATAAACAGGGGACAGGGACGGAAGGGAAGGGACGCATAGGGGCAGAGGAAGAGGGCCGGGACGGGAGGGAAGGACGGGGGGAAGGGCAGAATAAAGGTCATCTGCATCATGGCCGTGAAGCCGTTCCCGTTTATAGCCGGGGGAGTACTCCTTCCCCCGGAAATTTGCGGGTTGCCAGTTCTTCACGTGCTTCTGTCCATCACCCTATGGCTTCGGGGTTTACTGCGCGGCCCGCATCAGGTCGCGCAGTTTCCGGGGCGGTTCCGGGCGCCGGGGCGGTCCGGGGCTCTGGCGTGGTTCCGGGCTCTGACATGGTTCCGGGCTCCCGGAATACAGTGCCGGCTGCCCGCCGCTTTCTTCATCGTTCGGAGCCGGGCGGGATCCAGTCGATCGACCGGTCGGTGGGAAGAATAACGGCGCGGACGCCTTTACTCGTAGCAAACGCCGATTCGGCATCCGGGACAAAGAAAGGGAAGGATCGGTCGAAGAAAAGATCCGAAGGGAAAGGCTGGGAGTTCGGGATCGGGTTTAATCAATCCATCGCTACCGGTCAGCAGCAGCGATGGACCAATCAGTCCGGTGGTTTCAACCAGCCGCTCAAGGATTATATCCCGGTACCCTCGGTCCGGTATCATTTAAACTCCCGTCTGTATCTGCAGGCAGAGGCCCGGATCCATGCGCCGCAGTATACCCGGAAGGACCTGGAGTTCCTGTATGTTATCCCGGATTCTCCCTTCCAGGCCCGTTTGTTAGGCCCCATTCCCATAAAGAAGCTTTTTTATTTCCAGCTGCCCGTCAGCATTCATTATAGTCCGGTCCATAACTGGAGCGTGGGGCTGGGGCTGCAATATTCGCGGTTCAACAGCGGCATCACCTACAACGCGGATACTGCCGGCAACAGGGCCGAACCGATAAAGGATTATCCGGACGTGCATATAAGATCCTTTGAGTTCCGCGGCCTGGCCAGTGTCGACTATAGCATCAAAAAATGGACGCTGGGCGCCAGCTATGACCTGTCGTTGACGCGGTTTGTAAATTATCAATTAAACGGTCCGTATGTATATGCGCCCGCGGTACAGGGGCGTAACCATTCCCTGCAATTATATCTGCGCTATTACTTCTGGGATACCCGGAAGAAGAAAAAACCGGTGTCACTTACCAAATAGTTTTTCGAGGTAGTCTTTTTTAAATTCTATATAGGTGGGATCGCCTCCCGGGGTGATATTATGTTGCTGCGTGGCGAACAGCCCGTCGATCAGCGCCCGCATTTCTTTCTCGTTGAGTACGGTGCCCGGCCGGATCGCCTGTTGCCGCGCCATCGTTCGGATCAGCCGTTCGCGCCGGGAAAATTTTATCTCGCTGGTAAAATGTTTGTATTGTTCCAGCAGGTTTTCCAGGCTGGCTTTTTCATCGCCCTGTCCCGTATCTGCCGGTGTTCCCTGGATGATAAAGCTGTCTTTTCCGAAGGGCTCGATCAGAAAGCCCAACAGCTGCAGGTCTGGTCTCAATTCCTCCAGGAGGATGGCGTCCGGGGCCGATAGTTGTAAGGTAACGGGGAAAAGGCTTTTTTGGCTGGGGATCCCTTTTTCGACGGCGGCGTCCTTATATCGCTCGTACAGGATCCGCTCATGGGCCGACTGCTGTTGTACCAGGATAACGCTGCGATTGGTGGGGGTGACGATATAGGTATTCAGGAGCTGTTGTAGGGGGGCATTGTCGATGGGCATGATCCGCCCGGGTGTTTCGTTTGCCTCGCCTGCCGGAGATCCCCCGCTTGCCGGCGAGGTCCCCGCCGGGGTGCCGCCTGCCGACTTTTGTATTTCGGTGGTGAGATCCTTCCAATGTCCCAGGTCGCTCTTGTTGGTCGGCTCGATAAAATGGGCCTGGTTCTTCCGGGAAAAGGTCTGGTAAAGGGAGGAAGCCGCAACGGATGCCTTATTTTCTTCGGTGACCGGTTTGCTCACCGCATCCAGCCGCTGGATGGAGGGGTCCAGGTCGAAGTCCAGCGTAGGCGTTATGCTGAACTGGGCCAGCGCATGTTTCACCGCCGCCTGGACAAAGGCATATACGATCTTCTCGTCTTCGAATTTGATCTCCTGTTTGGTCGGGTGTACGTTGATATCCAGTTGGGCCGGATCCAGGTCGATGAACAGCACATATAAAGGAAAGCTATCCTGGGCGATCATTTCCCGGTAGGCGCTCATGACGGCATGGTTCAGATAGGCGCTCCTGATATAGCGGTTATTGACAAAAAAATACTGGTCGCCCCTCGTCTTTTTGGCCGTCTCCGGTTTGCCTACAAAACCATAGATATTCAGATAGTCTGTATTTTCCTGTACCGAGACCAGCCTGGAAGCATGGGAGCTGCCCAGGATCTGTACGATGCGTTGTTTGAGGCTTCCTTTTTCCAGGTGCATCAGCTCCTGGTTATTATTGCTCAGCGAAAAGAAGACCGACGGAAAGGCCAGCGCCACGCGGATAAACTCATCGACGATATGTCGCATCTCCGCCGCATTGCTCTTTAGGAAATTCCGGCGGGCCGGGACGTTGAAAAAGAGATTTTTCATGGAGATGTTGCTGCCCACGTACATGGCTACAGGCTCCTGTCGGATGACCCGGCTGTTCTCCACTTCCAGACGGGTACCCGTCTCGTCCTCTTCGGTCCGCGTTTTTAATTCCACCTGTGATACGGCGGCGATGGAAGCCAGGGCCTCCCCGCGGAACCCCATGGTCTTTATATGAAAAAGATCGTCGATATTCCGGATCTTGGAGGTCGCGTGCCGTTCGAAGGCCATGCGGGCGTCGGTGTCACTCATCCCTTTCCCGTTGTCCACGACCTGGATCAGGGACTTCCCTGCCTCCTGCACAAAAAGCCGGATCTCGGTGGCTCCGGCGTCAACGGCGTTCTCCAGCAATTCCTTTACTGCACTGGCCGGCCGCTGGATCACTTCCCCTGCTGCTATCTGGTTGGCGATGTTATCGGGCAATAATTGAATGATGTCTGGCAATTCTACCTTAATTTGTGTGCAATTTACGCCGAATAAGATTATGAGAAAATCCTTCGTTCTTCTGGCTCTTATGGCCACCCTGATCAGCAGCCGCGCGCAATCGCCTGTTCAACCTTTCGCTTTACATGGTACGTCCCTGTCCGCCGATGCATGGGTAGACAGCGTTTTTAAGACCCTCTCTCCCGACCAGAAAATAGCCCAGCTTATGGTCATCCGGCTTTCGGGGATCGATGGCGCCACCCGCCGGGCGGTATTTTATGATAAGGCCGTGGAAGACGACATCCGCAAATACAATGTGGGGGGCATCTGTCTTTTCCAGGGAGGGCCGGTCACCCAGGCATCCTATATCAATTATTTTCAGCGGATCGCGCAGACGCCGATCCTGTTCTGTATCGATGCGGAGAATGGCGTCGGGATGCGAATGGACAGTGTGTACGGCCTGCCCCGGCAGATGATGCTGGGCGCCATGGACGACCCCTCCCTGATGTACCAGTATGGCCGCCTCGTCGGCGCGCAATGCCGGCGGGTAGGGATCCAGGTGAACTATGCCCCGGTGGTAGACATCAATAACAACCCCGATAATCCTGTCATCAACGATCGCTCTTTTGGAGAAGATAAATACAAAGTGGCGCAGTTTGGCGTACAGTATATGAAGGGAATGCAGGATGAAGGGGTCATGGCCTGTGCCAAGCATTTTCCTGGTCATGGCGATGTCTCCGTGGATTCGCATCTCGATCTGCCTGTCATCAACAAAACAAAAGCACAGCTCGACTCCCTCGAGCTCTATCCATTCCGGGCGCTCTTCGCCGCCGGCGTCGGCAGCGTCATGATCGCCCATTTGTACATCCCTGCCATCGACAACACGCCCAACCGGGCCACGTCGCTGTCCGCCAATAATGTGACAAAGCTTCTTCGTAAAAAAATGCATTATGACGGGATCAGCTTTACCGATGCCCTCGAGATGAAAGGAGTGTCGAAATTCTTCCCGGACGGGGATGCCTCCGTTCAGTCCCTGATCGCGGGCAACGATATGCTTTGTCTGCCCGGCGATGTGGCGCTCAGCCTGGAGAAGATCAATACGGCGATCAAGGAAAAAAAGATAAGATGGAAGGATATCGATGCCCGGGTTAAAAAAGTATTGCATGCAAAATATCAATACGGGCTGGCCAATTGGCAACCCGTCAATACCGACCACCTGACGGATGACCTCAACCAGGGCGTCAAAGATATGCGCCGCCAGGTGGCGGAGAATGCGCTGACCCTGTTACGCAATGACGATCCCACCCTTTTCCCGCTGCGGGCGGGTCCCGTTGCGTTGTTGCAATCTGCCGCTGTCCGGTCGGCTGCCACCCCCGTCACGGATACGCGTTTGGCCGCGCCGGGGACGACGTTCGCCGCTATGCGAACCTCCCGGAAAAAGAAGATCGCCTATGTCGGGATGGGACTAAACGAAGAGAATGAGTTCAGCCGCCGGATGCGGGCCGACTACAACGCACAGGTCTACCTGTTCGATTATGGTTTGGACAGCGCCAAGGCAGCTGCGGCGCTGGAGCTGTTGCATGGCCGTTATGATGCGGTGGTGATCGGACTGCATAATTATAATCGTTTTCCCGCCAACGACTTTGCGATCAGCCGTTCTGCCGCCTGGTTATTAGAACAGCTGCAGCGCAACGAGCGGGCCATCACCTTTATTTTTGGCAACCCCTATGCTATAAAAAATGTCTGTGATGCGCGGACGCTCGTGGCCTGTTATGAGGACGACTCGATCACGCAGGGAGTAGCCGCCGATCTGCTCAACGGTAAGTTCGCGGCCGCGGGTCATCTGCCGGTATCCGTATGCGACGCCTATAAGGCGGGTTCCGGCATAGTCGGGCCGGAAAACGCATTGACCGTCGCCGATCCCGCGGAAGTTGGACTGGATGCGGTCAAGCTCGGGAAGATCGATGCCATCGCAAAGGAAGCGATCGATAAAAAGGCCGCTCCCGGCTGTGTCGTGCTCGTCGCGAAGGGCGGCAAGATCGCCTATGAGAAGGCGTTTGGCTATATGACCTTTGACAAAACGGAGCCTGTCTACAAGGAAACGCTTTATGACATGGCCTCCTGCACCAAGATCTGCGCCACCACCATGGCGGTGATGAAACTGTATGATGAGGGCCGGCTGGATATCCAGAAGACCCTGGGCGATTATCTTCCCTGGGTAAGAGGCAGCAATAAGGACTCCCTGCGGATCTGGGATGTGCTGCTCCATCAGGCGCAGCTGGTAGCCTATATTCCTTTTTATAAGGCGACCATCGACACGACGAAGGAGGGCAATCCGTTGCCGGGATATTATACCACTCAGCCCGATAGTACACATGGCATCCGGGTGGCGGAGAATATGTATTTGCGCAATGATTATGAGGATTCGATGTACCAGCGTATCCTGCAAAGCAGGCTTGGCGCAAAGAACAAATATATCTATAGCGACAATGATTTTATCTTCATGGGGAAGGTCGTGGAGGCCATTACCGGGATGACCCTCGATGCATATGTGAAAAAGACCTATTACGATCCGTTGGGGATGACGTCGACGGGGTTTAAGCCCAGAGAGCGTTTCCCGTTGGGTCGTATAGCGCCGACGGCGGTGGAGCCCATCTTCCGGAAACAGGCGATCCGCGGGGATGTACATGATCCGGGAGCGGCCATGTTTGGTGGTGTCGCCGGTCATGCAGGATTGTTCAGCGATGCCTATGACCTCGCCATTCTCGAGCAGATGCTGCTGAATGGGGGGACGATGAATGGACACAGCTTTTTGAAGAAGTCAACCATCGATTTCTTTACTGCGTATCACAGCGATATCAGCCGCCGGGGACTTGGCTTTGACAAACCGGAAAAGGATAATGCCACCCGGAGGGAACCCTATCCCTGTCTGTCGGCTTCGCCGCTTACTTTTGGTCATACCGGTTTTACGGGTACCTGTGTGTGGGTCGATCCGAAATATGATCTCATCTTTATCTTCCTGTCCAACCGGGTCAATCCTGAAGAAAACAATCCCCGGCTTTCGAGCCTGAGCATCCGGGGGCGGATCCAGGAGACGGTCTATCAGTCGATGGGTGTGGATCCCGGTGTGTCGGCAAAGGCGCCGGTGAAGGGGAAAGCTGCGAAGAAGAAGAGGAAGAAGAATTAATCAGCCGCGGCGCCATAATGCGCCTTATAATACTTACATGCCGGCTTTAGCCCGCACTCGGAGCATTTCGGGTTGCGCGCCACGCAGACATATCTTCCGTGGAGGATCAGCCAGTGATGGGCGACATGTACCAGGTCGCGGGGGATGTATTGCAGCAGCTGTTTTTCCGTCGCCAGGGGCGTCGTAGCCTTTATGGTAAGGCCGATACGGGCGGCTACGCGGAAAACATGCGTATCCACCGCCATATTGGGCTGGTTGTCGACCACGGAGGTGATGACATTGGCTGTTTTGCGGCCCACGCCGGGTAATTGCAGCAATTCTTCGACGGTCAATGGGACTTCGCCGCCGAATTTCGACACCAGCATCTCTGCCATGCCGATCAGGTGTTTGGTTTTGTTATTGGGATAGGAAATGGATCGTACCAGCGGGAATAAGTCGTCAAAGCTAGCCCTGGCCAGGTGTTGAGGGTCCGGGTATCGGTGAAAGATAGCCGGAGTGGTCATATTGACCCGTTTGTCGGTGCATTGCGCCGAAAGGATAACGGCTACCAGCAATTGGTAGGGGCTATCGTACGTCAGCTCGGTCTCTGCATCAGGGTTATTTTCACGGAAATAATCCAGCACGAATTGATAGCGCTGTTTTCTGGTCATTGGCAATAATGTTCAATGACCGCAAATTTACGGCAATTGGGGTTGCCGCCATTTACCGGGGCGCCTGTCTTTAGGTATGATGTACAGATTCTTCGATAGAAGTTTCTCTTGCGTAATTCATAACCCGTAAAATGACCTCCATGCGGGGGGAAACGGTGACCTTCTCCAATTCGTCGGCAGAAGATTGTAAAACTTGTAGCTTCTCGCGAAGCATCCAGTCCTCCTTTAACGCTGACTCGATGGCAAGCGTTAAATCGGGGGAAGACTCTTTATACAAATAAAGCAAAAGATCCTCCGGTGTAAAGAGTGGCATAGGCAAAACCATTTAATGTCCAATAGATTCCGAAGCAGTAAAAGTGAAACGTCCGCTATTAAAACGGTGTTTGGGTACCGGATATTGTCCGGTGTTTTAATTTATTGAAGGGCTCCGATGCGTTTTTTTGCTCTAAAGGGAAGTAAATGTGTGTGGATCAACGACTTGTGGACTTGTTCTCCTCCCGGATCAAAAAGAGGTCCTCATTGTCTCTTTTCATCAGGTATTTTTCACGGGCATATTTTTCCATCAGCGCCGGATTGGATTTTAATTGCTCGAGCTCTTGTTTGGTGGCAGCGATCTGCTGCTCATAATACTTTTTGCTCTGCTCCAGCTTATTCAGCTCCCCCTTTTCCCGGAAATGACTCGTGATAAAGTCCCGGGCATCAAAGAAAAGGATCCAGACGGTGAATCCTGCCGCCGTCAGGAAGTACTTGCTTTTTAGCCAGGAGGGTATATGCGTCAGCAATTTCATAAAAAAGGGTGTCGTGGAACGGATAGGGTTCGTTCCACGACACCAATCTACTATTTATTTTTTAAACTTGATCCTTCCTTTTGGATAAATACCGGCATCCCCCAGTTCTTCCTCGATACGGAGGAGCTGGTTGTACTTGGCCAGCCGGTCGGTACGGGAGGCGCTGCCCGTCTTGATCTGACCGCAGTTCAGGGCTACTGCCAGGTCGGCGATCGTGGTATCTTCCGTCTCTCCGCTGCGATGGCTCATGATCGTCGTATATCCGTGGGTCTGAGCGAGTTGTACGGCATTTATCGTTTCTGTGACCGTGCCGATCTGGTTCACCTTGATCAGGATGCTATTGGCCACGCCGCGATCGATCCCCTTCTGCAGGATCTTCGTATTCGTGACAAACAGGTCATCTCCGACCAGCTGTACCTTATGGCCGATCGCCTCGGTCAGCTTTTTCCAGCCGTCCCAGTCTTCTTCGGCCATGCCATCCTCGATGGAAATAATGGGATATTTATTGACCCAGTTGGTCCAGTATTCCACCATTTCGTCGCTGCTCAGCACCTTCTGGCTGCTTTTGTAGAATTTATATTTTCCGTCCTTGAACATCTCGCTGCTGGCGGCGTCCAGGGCGATACCGATCTGGCTGCCTACCTTATACCCGGCCGCTTCGATGGCTTGCAGAACGGTCTCGATCGCCTCTTCGTTGCTTTGGATATCGGGTGCAAAGCCACCTTCGTCACCCACGTTGGTGCTGAATCCTTTTTTCTTTAACACCGTTTTCAGCTGGTGGAAGATCTCCACTCCCCAGCGCAGCCCTTCGCTGAAGGTCTCGGCGCCGACGGGGACGATCATATATTCCTGGTAGTCGATCTTATTGTCCGCATGTACCCCGCCATTCAGGATGTTCATCAGGGGTATCGGCAGCACCGTGGCATTGACGCCTCCGAGATAGCGATACAGCGGCAGCTTGCTTTCCTTGGCAGCCGCCTTGGCAGCAGCCATAGAGACGGCGAGCAGGGCATTGGCGCCCAACTTGCCTTTATTTTCCGTTCCGTCCAGGTCGATCAGGCGGGCATCCAGGGAAGCCTGCTCGTTAACGGGGAACCCGATCAGCTGGTCGGCAATAATATCGTTGACATTGTCTACCGCCTTTTGTACGCCTTTTCCACCATAGAAGTTCTTGTCTCCATCCCGTAATTCAACTGCTTCATGAATTCCGGTGGAAGCTCCGCTGGGAACGGCGGCACGTCCGCGGTGGTTGTTCTCTGTAATGACGTCCACTTCGACGGTTGGGTTTCCCCGGCTATCTAAAATCTGTCTTGCATGAATGTCGGCAATGTAGCTCATGATTGATCGTTGTTTTTGTAATGAATTAGTTTGAATGTTTAGGATCGGGGCAAGCGATCGTGGTTAGGGCTGGCTTAGGCGTTCCGGGCGGTCAGCTGCCGGAATACTTCTTCCAGGCTCTGATTTTCACTGTGCAAAGAAACAATGTTCCAATTGTTCTGCAAAGACAGGTTCATCAATTGTTTTTTAACGTCGTCCGGATCGTCGGTCTGGAGTTCCCATGCATTATTGGAGAGTTGGGACATCTTCGTTACATTCCTTAGCTGTTTCAGCTGCTCCGTGGTCAGCGCTTCCTTGAATGAAACCCGGATCATGCCTGTCCGATTGCTTTCCGACCGGAGCTGGCTGAGCGGGCTGTCTGCCACCAGCTTTCCTTTATCGATGATGATCACCCGGTCGCAGAGCGCCTCCACTTCCTGGAGGATATGCGAGGAGAAGAGGACGGTCTTGTTCTCTCCCAGCCGCCGGATCACGTCCCGGATCTCGATGATCTGGTTGGGGTCCAGCCCGCTGGTAGGCTCATCCAGGATCAGCACTTCGGGATCATGCACCAGGGCCGCGGCCAATCCCACCCGTTGTTTGTATCCCTTGGACAGCTGTCCCAGCTTTTTCTTCGCCTCCACGGTCAATCCAACCAGGGTGATCACCTGCTCGATCTTGGCCTTTTTATCCGTCACATGGTGAATGTCTGCAATAAAATCCAGGTATTCCCGGACATACATATCGGGGTAGAGCGGATTGGCCTCGGGTAGATAACCGATCTTTTTCTTTGTTTCCCGGGGATGCTCCCGAACGGCAATACCGCAAACAGTCGCCTCGCCGCCATCCTGCCCGAGATAGCCGGTTATGATCTTCATGGTAGTCGATTTCCCTGCGCCATTTGGCCCGAGGAATCCGACGATCTCGCCCTTATTTACCTTGAAAGAAATGGCATCTACCGCTTTTTGTTCGCCATAGACCTTTACAAGTTCCTTTACTTCAATAGACATGCAGACTGTTTACATTGCGAATTTAGGTGAATCCCCCGGGATTTTTTTGCCCGGTCAAATTATCATTTTTCTTCATCCCAAAAGGCGGCGAAATATTGTATCTCTTAAATATCGTAAAATGAATTAAAATTGTATCCTTAAACCAATTTAACCCGATCTTGATATGACCCAAACAACGATTGCTCCCATAAAGGATGGCATTGCCAATCCTGCGCCACTTGGCCTTTGCGCCTTCGGCATGACCACGGTTCTATTAAACTTTCACAATGCCGGTTTTTTTGAGAATAATGCTATGATACTGGCAATGGGTATTTTTTATGGCGGCCTTGCACAGGTGATTGCCGGAATACTCGAAGGGAAGAAGAATAATGTTTTTGGTTTAACCGCATTTACGTCATACGGTTTTTTCTGGCTGTCGCTGGTGGGTCTGATCGTGATGCCGAAGCTGGGGTGGATCCCTGCACCATCGGAAACGGCAATGGGTGCATACCTGATTTGCTGGGGGATCTTTACCTTCCTGCTTTTCTTCGGTACGCTAAAACTTAACCGTGCCTTACAATTTGTCTTTGCTTCATTGGCCCTGTTATTCTTTTTATTGGCCGCGGGCGATCTGACAGGAGATACCGGTATAAAACATTTTGCAGGGTATGAAGGGATCGTTTGCGGAGCCTCGGCGATCTATACGGGCATGGCCAATTTGCTGAATGAGATGTATGGAAAGACGGTCTTGCCAATCGGCGCTCTATGATCGTCTGTGTATTTTAAATATCGTTTTATGGATTATCCTTACCAGATCAAATCGTTAAAAGAGTACCAATCCGCCTATAAGAAGAGTGTGGAAGACCCGGAAGGGTTCTGGGCGGATATCGCCCGTCATTTTACCTGGCGGCGGCCCTGGGATACCGTGCTCGAATGGAACTTTACGGAGCCGAAGATCAAATGGTTCTCCGGGGCGCAGCTGAACATCACCGAGAATTGCCTGGACCGTCACCTGGCGGAGAGCGGCGATCAGCCGGCCATTATCTGGGAGCCAAACGATCCCGAGGAACATCACCGGGTATTATCCTATAAGGAATTGCATTTTAAGGTCTGCCAGTTTGCCAATGTGTTAAAGAACAACGGCGCAAAAAAAGGGGACCGGGTCTGTATCTATATGCCCATGGTGCCCGAGCTGGCCATCGCGGTGCTTGCATGCGCAAGGATCGGTGTTATACATTCTGTCGTTTTTGGTGGCTTCTCCGCGCAGAGCATCGCGGACCGCATCCAGGATGCACAATGCAACCTGGTGATCACCTCGGACGGCGCCTATCGGGGCAGTAAGGACATTCCGTTAAAATCGGTGATCGACGATACATTGGTACGATGTCCTTCGGTAAAAAGAGTCATTGTCGCCACCCGTACCCGGGTACCGGTCAGCATGATCAAAGGACGGGATGTCTGGTGGGAGGACGAGATCAAAAAAGTAGAGACCCAGGGCAATCCTCCCTGTCCTGCCGTTGCGATGGAAGCCGAGGACATGCTCTTCATCCTGTATACTTCCGGCTCGACGGGCAAGCCCAAGGGCGTGGTCCATACCTGTGCGGGATATATGGTATTTGCCAACTATTCCTTTGTCAATGTCTTCCAGTACCAGCCCGGCGATGTGTATTTCTGTACGGCGGATATCGGGTGGATCACCGGTCATAGCTATATCATCTATGGGCCGCTTAGTGCCGGGGCGACCACCCTGCTCTTCGAAGGGATCCCCACCTGGCCCGATGCCGGCCGTTTCTGGGATATCGTAGATAAGTTCAGGGTAAATGTCTTATATACGGCGCCTACGGCCATCCGCAGCCTGATGGGCTTCGGGCTGGACTATGTAAAGAATAAGGACCTGGGAAGCCTGAAGGTGCTGGGGACGGTCGGTGAGCCGATCAATGAAGAAGCCTGGCATTGGTATGATGAGAATATCGGGAGACGGCGTTGCCCGATCGTCGATACCTGGTGGCAAACCGAGACCGGGGGCATCCTCATCTCCAATCTTGCCGGCGTCACCCCGGCCAAGCCCGCGCATGCCACCCTTCCCCTGCCCGGCGTTCAGCCGCTGCTGGTCGATGAGAAAGGGGAGGAGCTGACCGGCAATAGCGTCAGCGGGAATCTTTGCATCAAATTTCCCTGGCCGGGCATCATCCGCACTACGTATGGGGATCACGAACGCTGTCGTCAGGCCTATTTTGCCACCTATCCCGGTCTGTATTTTACCGGCGATGGCGCCCTGCGCGACGAAGAAGGCAACTACCGGATCACCGGCCGCGTGGACGACGTGCTGAATGTAAGCGGTCACCGGATCGGTACCGCCGAAGTGGAGAACGCCATCAACATGCATACAGGAGTCGTCGAGAGCGCCGTCGTTGGATATCCCCATGAGATCAAAGGGCAGGGCATCTATGCCTTTGTCATCTTCAATGGCAATAAGACCGATGAGAGCCTGATCCGGAAAGATATCATGGCGACGGTGGCCCGGATCATCGGCCCGATCGCAAAACCCGATAAGATCCAGCTGGTCGGGGGCCTTCCCAAGACCCGGAGCGGAAAGATCATGCGTCGTATCCTGCGAAAGATCGCAGAAGGAGAGCTTCAGAACCTGGGAGATACGACCACCCTGCTGGATCCGGCGGTGGTGGAAGAGATAAAGAACGGGAGAGTATAAGGTTGATCCCGGCTGCGGCCGGGACCGGTTTTCCCGTTAGTGCTGTATGATCACCTTAGTGCCCGGCGGGGTCATTTTATACACCTCATCCATGTCCTCGTTTTTCAGGGAAACGCAGCCATTTGTCCAGTTCTGGTACCCGTCGACGGCGTTGTCGTCATGCGCCCAGGTGCCGTGGATGGCGATCCCGTCTCCGATCCTCGCCGTTCTTGGGATCAATCCTTTTGCCTTCCGGTCATTGAACTTTGCGATATCCGACGGTGTGGGGTAGTCCAGGTCCATGATCTTATCCCATTTTTCATGGGGGCGTTTGCTGACGATATGATAGGTCCCTTCGGGCGTTTTCCGGTCGCCCATGATCATTTTGTCGTCCAGGGATTTGTTTCCGAATACCGCCGGGTAAGTGGCATACCAGCCATCCTTGTCATACAGCTGCAGCTCATAATTCGACTTGACGACGATGATATACACTTCCCCTTCGGGCGTACGGTGGAAAAAGCGTCGGCTGGCGGACCGGCGGGCATCCCGGAACGCAAAGAGGGTCAGAAGAAGCAAAGAGCCCAGAATAAGTTTTCGGCTGGTCATGATGCGGCGGATTTAACCCTTTTCAAACGATCGCCGCGCCCCGATTATTTTTGGTGTGGAAAAGTTTTAACATATGATTTGGAGGCGGCCGGGAGCCTCCGGCAGGTAAAGACACGGCGGTTCCAGGTTTACCAATTTCCGAACCGGATCCCCACCGTATAGGGTATCTGGTCCAATCCATCCTTGAACATGCTTTTTGTCGCGTACGAGCCATATAATTTCAACCATCCCAGCTGCAGTTCCCCGATCCAGGAAACCTTCCAGGGGTCCAGGTCGAAATCGTCATAGGTCTTTTGTTTGCCGTTCGCCCCGCTCTTGAATTTTTGACGGGAGGAATATTTATACCCGACGCTGGCGCCTACGCTAAACCCATAATCATTGCGCCGGTGCGGGGTAAAATTAAAGTTGAGGAGGAAGGGCACGGTCACATAGTCCGCCGCCAGTTTGTTCTTGCTGTAGTGGGTCGTATCCATGACCACCTGTGTCGGGTTGGTATGATAACGGATATCCGATTCATAGCGATAATTATTCAGCTCAATGCCCAGACCGTATTTCAGGTTGACGACATGTTTGATAAGGTTTATCCGCTGCATAAAGATCCAGATGTTGACATCGACGGATTTGCCCGTCCGCAGGTTGAACTCGTCTTTTGTGGAGCCCGGTGCGAAATGCTGGGCCCCGGCGGAAGCATAATTGGTCTTGTCATTATAGTTGGCAAACCCGATGTCCAGGATGCCCCAGTTCGTGCTGATATTGGGGGGATTGTGATTTTCCCGGCGCCGGCGGATCCGGATGGATTCCGGCTGATCTTTGTCCGGTCTTCCCTTGCGGACGATGAGGAGATTGCCTACCCGGAGCGTATCATCGGGATCGATCTGCTGATGTGTCGTATCCCGGGTGCCTGGTACCCGCTGACCGATACGGGTCGAATCATATTGTGCCATTCCCGACAGTGCCAGACATAGTGCTGCCATAAGTAAAAATACCCTGTTCATACATTTGTGTTTTACGTGAAATTTATTTTAGTGCAAACTGAAAGGATCCGATGAGGACCTTGCGCTGGTTGTCGTCGTCGCGATCCGCAGTCTTTTCAAAAGCACGGGACACTCTCCGGAAGATCCCGCGTAATTTATTTTTCTTTTGAGGAGTCGTTTCGGTTCCATATTCATCGTTGACTGCAGTAGAATTATTTAATAAGGCCTGCGAGGCGAAAGAAGAGTTTTCCTTTGAAATGACTTCTTCCGGTGGGGTAACAGGCTTCGTCGCCTCCTCTGTTGTTTTTTCGGCCCGGGCGATCCCGACGTTGATCTTTTGAGGATCGGCGGCGGCGATGGCCTGCTCTTCCTCCGGTCTGTTGATCTGTTGTGGGAGAGTCGTTGGTTCCACTACCCTGGTCTCCGGTGCTTTTTCTTTGACGGCTGTCCGTGCTACGATCTCCTCTGTCTTTTTCTTTATCGTCTTTATTATCGGCGCCGGTTTAGCTTCCTGCTGTTTCTTCACGGTGTTCTCTGTAGGGTATAACGCGGCAGCCGTTGCAGGAGTTACAGGGGAAGTATCTTTTTTTACGGAAAGGAAAAAGTATCCGCCGGCTGCGATCAGCACAAGCACGGCCGCCGCGGCGATCCTCCACCAGGGATAGAATACGATCCGGCGATCTTTCGTGTGCCGGTACAGGCTTTCCTTATCGGGGAATACGATGCTCAGGTCCGGCTCGAAGATCCTTTCCGGCCATGCCTCTTCTTCCTTCATCATCAATTCTTCCTTACCGGGAAAAATAAATTGTTCCGGTTCCACCCGGCATTGCAGCAACGCCTCCCACTCTTCTTCCAGGTCGGGGTTGCCGGCCACGAACCGCTCCACGAGCTGTCTGTCCGTCGCAGATAATTCATTATCTACATACAGCAGAAAAAACTCTTCATAATTATCACGTGTGATCATGCGTTTAAATTAAATTTTCCAACCGGACCAGGTAACTCTTCAATTGTATCCTTGCCCGGTGCAGGTATACCTTCACCTGGCTCTCATTCAACCCCGTGATCTGTCCGATCTCCGCGTATGAATATCCTTCATAGTCTTTTAGCAGCACCAGGCTGCGTTGTGTCTCATTCAACCGGGACAGCGCCTCTTCGAGCACTTTTTTCAGGTTATGGACCGGTTTATCGCTCACCCGGGCTTCCTCCCGGAATTCTTCCCGGAGCTGGACCCGTTTGACTTTTCGTAAATGGTCGATCATCTGGTGGTAAGCGATCGTAAAAAGGTACGATTTGCTTTTTGCCGCCTCTACCTCCTCCCGGTTCTTCCACAATTTTTCGAAGGCCGACTGCACCACATCCCGGGCATCTTCTTCCAGCCGGAGATTCTTCAGGATAAAGCGGTAAACATTATCCGCATAATTCGTCACACAGTCGTTGTATTCTTTTTCCGTCATGGGCAGAAGCTGTCTGTTGGCCTAAAATTAAAGTTAATACGCCCTCGTATATTGAAATGTTACAGCCCCCGGGAAAAATATCACAAGGGAGGAATGACCCTAAAGGACCGACAAGATCGGGGGAAGGACCTGAAAAGAAATAATAAGGGGGATTGTGTGGCGATTAGTAGCTGACAGAGAACAAGTTATGCGTGAGGGACTCCCAAAGGATGTATTCATTCTGCTTGGGAGCGCATTTGCCGCATTCACAGTTTTCCTTGTTTTCGCTGTCATGGGAAGAGCGGCTGCGGACATAGGAAAAGAGAACGAAGCTGGTGGCAACCATCGCCAGCAATATAAACATCCGCATGTAGGTTCTTCGTTTCATCTCTCGGCTTTCTCTTTGATAGGACGAAGGTATAAATAATTTGTTACAGGGGGCAAAAAATTACCCTTAGATACCTAACAGATAATAGGTCAACTACTTACCTTTGCGCCCAAGCCGGACTCCATCCGGTTGTAAAAAATAATTCTCTTATGAACTCCTCCTTTGCCACTCGTATTGCTGCCGAATTGGAAGAAATAAAGGCTTCCGGTCTCTTCAAAACCGAACGTGTTATTGCCAGCGCCCAGGGGGCGGAGATCCTTGTAAACGGCAAAAAAGTGTTGAATTTCTGCGCCAATAATTACCTCGGTCTTTCCTCGCATCCAAAAGTGGTAGCGGCGGCCAAACAGGTGGTCGACACAAGGGGATATGGCATGAGCAGTGTGCGTTTTATCTGCGGTACGCAGGATATCCATAAGGAGCTGGAGCAGAAGATCGCGGCTTTCCTGGGTACGGAGGACAGCATTCTTTATGCGGCTGCCTTCGATGCAAATGGAGGCGTTTTTGAACCGCTGTTCGGGGAACAGGATGCCATCATCTCCGACGAGCTGAATCATGCTTCCATCATCGACGGGGTCCGTCTTTGCAAGGCACAGCGCTTTCGCTACAAACACAACAACATGGCTGACCTGGAAGAGCAGCTCAAGGCCGCCGGGGCTGCCCGTAGCCGGATCATCGTCACGGATGGTTCCTTCAGTATGGATGGCACCATCGCTCAACTGGACAAGATCTGTGATCTGGCCGATCGGTATGATGCCATCGTCATGATAGATGAGTCACATTCTTCGGGTTTCCTGGGCAAGACCGGTCGCGGTACACATGAACATTGCGGGGTCATGGGGCGTATCGATATCATCACCGGCACCTTGGGCAAGGCGCTGGGCGGGGCCAGCGGGGGATTCACCAGCGGAAAGAAAGAGATCATCGAGATGCTGCGGCAGCGAAGCCGCCCCTATCTGTTCTCCAATAGCCTGGCTCCTTCTATTACCGGCGCCTCTATCGCCGTGCTGGATATGCTGAGTGAGACGACCGAACTGCGGGATAAGCTGGAATACAATACAAAATACTTCCGGAGCAAAATGAAGGAAGCGGGGTTTGATTTTCAGGCCGGCGAGCATCCTATCGTACCGATCATGTTATATGATGCCGTGGTCGCGCAGAATTTTGCCGCCAAATTGCTGGAAGAAGGGATCTATGTCATTGGATTTTTCTTCCCCGTGGTAGCCAAAGGAAAAGCGCGGATCCGTGTTCAGCTGAGCGCCGCTCATGAGCAGGCGCATCTCGACAAGGCGATCGCGGCCTTTACAAAGATCGGGAAAGAGCTGGGCGTGCTTAAATAGGCCGGCAACGCAGTGGCTCTACGGTAACAAGGCTATCATGCTGATCTCCACATTCACGTTTTTGGGCAGCGCCTTTACGGCATAGGTTTCGCGTGCGGGGAAATTGCCGGTAAAATATTTTCCATACACTTCATTCATCTGACCGAATAAGGACATATCGCTGAGCAGGATCGTCGTCTTGACCACCTGGTCGAAACCGATCTTTGCTTCGGTGAGGATCGCCCGCAGGTTATGCATCACCAGGTGTGTCTCGGCGATGATGTCGCCGGATTCCACGTTGCCGGTGGCGGGGTTGATGGGGACCTGTCCGGAGATGAAGAGCAGACCGCCGGCTTCTACGGCCTGGCTATAAGGCCCAATGGGGGCGGGGGCATTCGGGGTGTTGAGGATCTTTTTTTCCATGAGGGCAAACCTACGGTAAAATGCGCATTCGACAATTCGCTGCTTATGAGACCGGTTTTGTGCGCGGCCAATCTCCAACTTACTGCTACCTTTGCGGATAAACCGGAGTCTGGATATATGAAAATAGCCATCCTTTGTAATACGGCCCCCCTCCCCTCCTTTCCCCTGACGGATATCGTTTGGGCGCGGGTATCGCGACCGGAGGAGCTGGCGCTGCACCGGGATGCGGATCTTTATATCGATCTCGATTTTGTCGCGGAGGAAGAGCGGATCGCCCTGCTGGAGCAGTTGCTCCCATCGCCGGTGCTCGTACATGCCGTTGTGCCCACGCTGAAGGAGATCGGACAGCCGTTCATCCGGATCAATGCGTGGCCCGGCTTCCTGGAGAGAAGCGTGCATGAGCTGGTTGCTCCCGATGAAGAGACGGCGATGCGCATCGGGAAGTTATATGAAAGACTGGAAAAACGATATCGTCTTGTACCGGATACTCCCGGGATGATCAGCGGGCGTATCATTGCGGCGGTCGTCAATGAAGCGTATCATACCTTGCAGGAAGAAGTAAGCACAAAAGAAGAGATCGACACGGCTATGAAGCTGGGCACGAATTATCCATACGGGCCTTTTGAGTGGAGTGAGCGGATCGGTCTGCAACAGATCGATGCATTGCTCACCGAGCTAAGCAAAACAGCCGATCGGTATACGCCGGCGGCTGCGTTGAAAAAAGCTGCGAAACAGGCCGCAAAACGAGGCGGAATGAATTAAAATATGATTAAATGTACTCGTAACAAGAATTAAAAAACGATTAAAATAAAGTATAGAAAATCCTCTTTTCATGGCCCTGATCTTAAACATTGACACGTCGACGGAGAAGGCCGGCATCTGTCTGGCCTCCGAAGGTCGTATGCTGGCGATGAAGCGCAACGACACTCAAAAAGATCATGCTTCCTGGTTGCATCCGGCGGTACAACAACTATTGCAGGAGACGGGTCATCGTCTCCAGGATCTGCAGGCGGTCGCGGTGACGGCCGGGCCGGGATCCTATACGGGGTTGCGCGTTGGAATGGCCGCTGCCAAAGGGTTTTGCTATGCATTGGATATTCCGTTGATCACGGAAAACACCTTGAAAATGATGGCATCTGCTGCCAGGGATCAGTATCCGGGAGCTCCTCTTTTTTGTCCGATGATCGATGCCCGGCGCATGGAGGTTTTTACTACAGTCTATCAAAATGATCTGGTAGAAATAATGCCCACTGTTGCGATGGTTATCGATGAAAATTCGTTTGCTGAAATCCTTGCTAAAACCACCCTGTCATTTTTTGGCTCTGGCAGTGATAAGTGTAAACCTATAATCATGGCTCCCACCGCGGCTTTTATCGAAGTCGATTATCACGTCGGGTATCTGGGTATTCTATCTTTTTTACGATATTTACACCATGAATTCACCGGTGTGGCGTACAGTGAGCCCGCTTATACCAAAGATTTCTACACTCATACCAAAAAATGACTATATCATCATTTAACAGTTTTTTGGTCATTTTTTTCGATTAGTAGACGTTAAATTTGCCTTTGATCCTGTCACGTATCTTCTTGAAATCCTTAAAACGGTAACGCTCATGAGTTTAACGATGAACAATAATAACTATTGGATGGTAGTAAACGCAGAGGGCTCCGATGGGGCTCCTGTAAAAGTCGATTTTTTGAATCTTAAGAAAGGAGCGCTGATATTAAGGGCACTCAATCACAAGCTTCGTCAGCAGATCATCCGTTTGCTGGACGAGAACAAGAAGTTGACGGTAACGGAGATCTATGTAAATCTTCGCCTGGAACAATCTGTTGCCTCCCAGCATCTGGCCATCTTACGAAGGGCCGGTATTGTCAAAACCCAACGGGACGGCAAATTTATCTACTACATTATCAACCACGACCGCCTTGGAGAGATCATGAAATGCGTGGATGAGCTGATCGATTAAAGCGGTGGGTGAACTTCTTTTTAATTCCTAACTTTGCAAAAATGCAAGGTTATGTTTATTAAACAACTCTATACCGGGTGTCTGAGCGAAGCAGCCTATTACATTGATAGCGAGGGCGAAGCGGCTATCATTGACCCTCTGCGCGATATCGACAGCTATCTTCAGCTGGCCAGGGAGCGCAATGCCACGATCAGGTATATATTCGAGACGCATTTCCACGCCGATTTTGTCAGTGGTCACCTGGACCTTGCCAAGGCCACGGGCGCACCGATCGTTTATGGACCCAATACGGAGACAAATTTTCCTATACATAAGGCAACGGATGGCGAGTCGTTCCGGCTCGGCGCCCTCACCCTGGAGGTGCTGCATACGCCCGGGCATACGATAGAGTCCACCTGTTATCTTGTCCGGTCGGCGGATGGAAGTCCGTATGCGCTCTTTACCGGCGACACATTATTTGTCGGAGATGTCGGAAGACCCGATCTCAGCAGCGGCAACCTGGGTAAGGAAGAGCTGGCGGGGATGTTGTATGATTCACTGCATGCCCGGATCATGCCCCTTCCGGACAACCTGCTGATCTACCCGGCACATGGCCCCGGCAGCAGCTGTGGCAAGAACCTGGGTCCCAACACCTATAGTACGCTGGCGGAAGAAAAGCAGACCAATCATGCCCTGAAGGAACAAACCCGGGAGGAGTTTATCCGATCCGTCACGGCTGGTCTGGATGCCCCGCCTACCTATTTCCCGATCAACGCCCGCATCAATAAGGAGGGATATGAGAGTCTTGAAGGCGTGTTGGCCGAAGGGCTCAAAGCCTGGGACCTTCCCTCTTTCAAAGAGAAGATACAGGACGAGGAGGTATTCCTGCTGGATACCCGGCATGCCAGTATTTTTGTGGCGGGATTCATACCGACGGCCATCAGTATCGGGCTGGACGGTCGTTTTGCGGAATGGGCCGGCAGTCTGCTGCCCTTTGACAAGCCGATCCTGCTGGTGACGCAGCCGGGAGAGGAGAAAGAAAGCGTAGTGCGTCTGGCCCGTGTTGGTTTTGATAAGGTGATCGGTTTTCTGGAGGGCGGTTTCCCCGCCTGGCGGGAAGCCGGCGAGCCCATCGATATGATCATCGATGTAGAGGCGGATGAGCTGGCCATGGATATCCCGTTTGATGAGAACCTCGTCGTGGTCGATGTAAGACGGGAGACGGAGTTTGCGGACGGGCACGTCAGGGATGCAGTCAATATCCCGCTCAACGAGATGACGGATCCTGCCAGCATGGCCAACCTGGAAGACCGGCATAATATTTACCTGCATTGCGGCGGGGGTTATCGCAGCGTTATTGCCGCCTCCCTGCTCAAACGCCAGGGGATCCATAACCTCCGCAATGTGACCGGCGGATGGGGCAAGATCAAGGATCAGAAAGGGATCGAGATCATAAAGGAGAACAGCGTGCTGAATTAAGTACAACGACGGGAGACGCAGTTTGGGAGGATGGTTTCAATAGATCGGGACGGGAATGAGGTCTGCCGGCGGATCAGACCGACACGATCCCATTGCGGATGGCATACATGACGAGTCCGACCCGGGTCCGGACATTCAGCTTTTCGAACAGTGTATCGCGATAGCCGTCGATGGTCCGGGGGCTCAGGTACATCTGGTCGGCGATCTCCTTATAGGTCCACTCGGTGCAGACCAGCTTCATAAACTCCAGTTCGCGTTCATTCAGCCGGAGAAGATGTCCCGCGTGGTACTGTGGTTCATCGATGGTATTGATCGTATGGATCAGCTTTCCCGTCACCATCTCGGAATAATAGAACCCTTTGTGAATGATGGATTCCAGGGCTATCTTTAATTCCGCCGGCTCGCTGTCCTTCAGGATATATCCCTTTACGCCATTCTTCAGCATCCGCACGATGGAATTATCCGTGTCGTACATAGACAATGCAAGAACTTTTATCTCGGGATAATGACGTCTCAGCCAGCAGGCGGTCTCATACCCGTCCATTTCCGGCATGTTGATGTCGAGCAGGACCAGGTCGGGGACCCGGACGGAGGGAAGTTGGCGTATAAAATCTTTGCCGCTGCGCGCTTCGAGCAATACTTCATATTCACCGAAGCTGACGATGAGTCGGGCTAATCCGTTTCTGAGCAACACATGGTCATCGACCAGCGCGACTCCGGGCTTAGATGGGGTCATGTCGTCGTTTGGATTTAGGTGGTTAGGGAGCCGGCAGGAACCGTGATCGTTACACACGTTCCCTCTTCCAGCGTACTGCTAATCAGAAAACCTGCACCTATTAACCTGGCCCGGTTATGCATGTTCTTTATACCAAGGCCGAACGAAGCGTGTGAATTAGAATCATCAGATAGCGGAGTAAGATCAAAACCTTTTCCATCATCCCGGATACTCAGGATAAGTTCCTCCGGAAGATATCGTAAATGTATTATAATTTTTTGAGATACCGCATGTTTGACAATATTATTCATCGATTCCTGGACGATCCGGAAAAGGATCAGCTCTACCTGTTGGTCGATAGGCCAGACCGTTCCTTCCGTGGTCAGCGCTGTTTCATACCCTCCCGATTTTCGGATGGTCTCCAGTTCATGTTCGATCGCCCGGATCAGCCCCAGGTCGGCCACATAGTCCGTATTCAGCCCATGGGACAGGTTTCGCAGATCGCGGATGGCCTGGCCGATCAGTTTTTGCGAATCGGTGATCTTCTGTTCCAGGAGGACCGGCTGGCCGATATCCATCGTGGACAGGTTCAGCTTGGCCAGGCTTAGCACCTGCCCGATATTGTCGTGGATCTCCTGGGAGATATTCTTGAAGGTCTGTTCCCGGATCTCCAGCTGGGTCTTGAGCAATTCCCGTTCATACGAGATCCGGAGCTGTTCCTTTTCAAGGATATGGCGGCGATGGCGGCGATGATATACATAAAGGAAGGTGGTCATTAATGCGCCTAAGAGCAGCAGGGTGATGGTGATGATCGCTATGGCTGTAATGATCTCCGGAGATTCCTTTTGCATAGGAAGGCAATTATAAAACAGGAATAAAGGATCAAAATAAGGTTATTATTAATACTTTGAAAAACTTTACGTCCTTCGCCGGCGGCAAACGCATCCAGGAGATGCGATAACAGGCTATAGGAAAGATCGCTGAGGTAGAAAAACAAAATGCCGGTGCTGATCCAGAACATCGGGTTTCGCCCGGGTTTTGCCTCGAAGGGGTTTTGCAGCAGTTCATAGAAGAAGCGGCAGCAGAAGGCGATCATGGTCAGCGATCCCAGTAAAAGGATATAGGGATGCTGCCGGCTGAAACCCTGTCCAAGCCATCCATCGAGCAGCGTCAGCACCGGGTAGACGATCATGAATCCGGCCGCGATCTTTTTAAAGATGCTCCCCTTTAAATGCCGGCTGAAGATAAAGGCATAAAAAACAAATCCGGCCGTGGCGGCGATGATATAAATGCCCGTCGCCGGCAGCCTTATCCAGGCGTTTTTGCCCAGCAGCTCCGCCAGGACGATAAACCCGAGAAAGAGGGGAAAGGCGTTCAATGGCGTTCCCCGAAGGTTGCGGTACGCTATGAGGCTGAGGAGGAAGGCCCCCAGCTCAAAATAGTTGATAAGCGATAATGTGGCCATAGAGGACAACGATACCTCAATGTACCGATAGCGTGTGGGAACAAAGCACCCGAATTGGACCCGTTATTACACCCGGACCCGGTAGTTAAATCACGGGGGCTTTTGCCGCCGGTCCTATAGGGTTGGGATGACCGTTCCCGTATCGATCCGGAGCCCGGCATATTCTTCCTTCCACGCATGTTTCCATCGCCGGTGGCTCCAGAGCCACATATCCGGCTGGTGGCAGATCACTCCTTCGAGATAGTGTACGTACCGGCGGGTCAGCTCGCCTTCCGGCAGCGTGCCTGCATCCGTCGTAGCCAGCTGCAGGGTGGCATGGTAATAACCGCGCCGGGGTTTTTCGATCGAGGCAAAGACAACCGGCAGCGAGGAACTGCGGGCGCCTTTTTCCGGACCGCTGGCGAAAGGGGTGGGCCGGCCCAGGAAATTACACCAGTAGGCCGAATGCATCTTGCCGGGACTCTGGTCTGCTACCAGGCCCAGTAAATATTGTTCACCGAGATAAGGGGTGATCGATTCGCGCATATGCGTGGCCGGTAAAAAGGCATTGCCGCTGCGGGTGCGTAATTTATAGAAGAGCTTTTCGAACACCTTATTCCCGATGGGCATATACACCACCAGTATTTTATATTTTGTCAGCTTTGTGAGTACCAGCTGACCCCATTCCCAGTTGAAGGTATGCCCGAGGTGGAGCTGGCAGCTTTTGCCCGTCGCGTATACTTCGTCCAGCGCCGTCATGTCCACCGTAAACCGGCGGTGCAAAAATTTTTCGCTGGCGGATACCAGCTTGACGACCTCTATAAAGGAATCGATAAAGTTGCGATAGAATTTTTTCGCGATAAGAAGACGTTCGGCCGGTGTCTTTTCGGGGAAGGCCTTCTCCAGGTTGTCCATGACCACTTTTTTGCGGTACCCGAACACGTAATAAATGATCCCGTAAAAAAGATCCGACAGTCCGTAAAGGACACGCATGGGAAGAAGGGAGACAAGATAAAGAAAACCGTAGAAAAGATAGTACATGGATGATTGGGGGACTGAGTGTGTGTGTCAATCGATCCACAATCTACGGTATTCTTCTTTAAAGGGCGTTTTCCACCGTTTGTGACTCCAGAGCCAGACTTCCGGCTGGTCGCGGATCGTCGCCTCCAGGATATCGCGGTAACGGCGGGTCAGTTCGCCTTCGGGCAGGGCGGCCGGGTGATCGGAGATGATGGTAAGCTTGCTGCGGTAATGTCCTCTCTTTGTCTTGTAGATCTGGGCGAAAACGGCAGGGATATCGGCGATACGGGCTCCGCGCTCCGGCGACCGGACGAAAGGGGTCGGGCGACCAAAGAAATTCAGCCAATACGAATGATCGGGACCGCCTGGCGCCTGGTCTGCTACCAGGGCCAGGATATACTGTGTATGGCGATAGGGCATGATGGACTGCCGCATCCGGGTGGCGGGTAACAGTACCGTACCATTCAATCCCCGCAGACGGAGGAACAACCGTTCGAACACCTTGTTCTCGATCGGCATATACGTGACGATAAACGTATAGGGAGTCAGGAGGGGCATGGCCACATTGGCCACTTCCCAGTTGAATGTATGTCCCATGTGCAGGTGTAATTTGCGCCCGCTGGCATAAAACCTGTCGAATACCTCCGGGTTGTCGATGATAAACCGTTCGCGGAGAAAAGAAGGGCGGGCCGAGAGCAGCTTGAGGGTCTCGAGAAAATTATCCGTAAAATTGCGATAGAATTTTTTTGCGATCTTCCGGCGTTCCGCCTCCGATCTTTCGGGGAAGGCGATCAGCAGGTTGGAGGCGACCACTCCGCGCCGGTAGCGGATGACATAATAGAGCAACAGGGACATGGTGTCGGACATACCATATAAGAACCACATCGGCAAAAGGGACAACCCATACAAAAAACCATATACTACATAATACATACGATACAGCTTAATTGACCCAGTTCTTCTCCTCCTGCACGACATGATGCAGGTCGATCTTCACATGAAACTTATTCCGCAGATGCCGGGCCAGCGCATCTGCCGCGTATACGCTCCGGTGCTGACCGCCGGTGCAGCCAAAATTTATCGACAGGCTTTCGAAGTCCCGCCGGATATAATCCTCCACCGCGATGTCGACGATATTATAGGCGCTGTTCAGGAATTCCGGCATGCGGGTCTGTTGTTCGAGAAAGTCCTTTACTTCTTTATCCCGGCCCGTCTTCGTCTTGAATTCGGCGATACGACCGGGGTTCAGGATGCCGCGGCAGTCGAACACGAAGCCGCCTCCGTTGCCGCTTTCATCGGCAGGTATGCCTTTCCGGTAGGAGAAGCTGTTGATATGGACGACCAGCGGCGTATTTTCATCCGCCCGGACCGGCTCAAAACGATTGATCACCTCTTCCTGCACCATCAGTCCCAGCAGCCGTTCGAATTCCGGCATCACGATGCCCACCTGTTTGTTGGTGAGGAACCCTTTGAAGTTCCGCAGGGCAAGCGGGATGCTGGTAAGAAAATGCGCCTTCCGTTCGAAGAGGCCCCGGAACCCGTAGGCTCCCAGCACCTGTAACAGACGGATAAGCACATATCCATTATATTGGCTGACAAAACGCCCCCGGTCTATCTTCTTTTTCAGGATCTTTTCCATACAGTCCATATAGTGGACCAGCAGGCTGTCCTTCCAGGCATCCGAAAGCTCTGCCTTGGCCTGCCAGAGCATGGAGGCGACGTCGTACTGGAGGGCGCCTTTCATCCCGCCCTGGAAATCGATAAAATGGACCTTCCCGTTCTCTATCATGATATTCCGGCTCTGGAAATCCCGGAACATAAAGTATTTATGGTCCACATGGGTAAGATAGGTGCTCAGGGCCTCGAAGTCGTCGATCAGCTTTTCCTTGTCATAGGGGATCTGGAGGGTATCGAGGAAATAGTATTTAAAATACAGCAGGTCGCTGAGGATGGCCTGTTTGCCGAAATCGCGGGAAGTGATGGCCCAGCTATAGTCCAGTCCCTCGTCCCCCTTGATCTGTAACCGGGCCAGTTCCCGGAGGCTTTGCCGGAACAGCTCGTATACGACGTCATTGTGCCCCTGGCGTTCCAGTTCGTTCAGCAGGCTGGTATTTCCGAAATCCTCCTGCAGATAGATCGTATAGCTTTCATTGACCTTATAGATCTCCGGCACGGGGCAGCCCTGTTCGCGAAAATGCCGGCTGAAATGGACAAAAGTGCGGTTCTCGCGCACATTATCATTGTAGGTGGCGATATAGGACCGGTCGGCCGTCGTCAGGCGGAAATAGAGGCGGTTGCTGCCCGACTGCGGGATCTTTTCCACGTCGGTGACCGGCGAGGGGCTATACGCCGCAAACAGTTCTTTGATGTTGTCTATGATAGATTGCATGGGAGGTTTGTAGCGGGCAAAAATAGATCATTTTGCGTTACGGTGTCACCCCAGCCGCCCCCTGCCCTCCGACGCGTTTGTCCTCCTCTTCTACCCCCGTCTTGCGCTGGCGGGCGGCTTTGACCTGGTTGTTGCCAAAGCGGTAGGTGAAAAACAGCTTTAACAACCGGCTTTCATATCCCCCGGTCGTGCGGATATATTGCCCGGCGAAATTGCTGGTGGCGTTCCAATGAAGCGTATTGAAGATATCGCTGACCGATACCTTTACCGTTCCATTGCCCTTGAAAAGGGTCTTCGAAAGACCGGCATCGAGGCTCCAGAGCGAATGGGCCCGCAGCGTAGCCTGCCAGATATTTGGGGAGGTATAATACTCGGTGAGCTCCCCGGTCCATTCCTTATTGAAGCGGAAACTATGCTGGGTGAAGATCGTGGCGTTGAATACATTCAGGTTGATGGTCCTGCCCGCCCCGAAGTTGGCCCGGTACATGGAATAGAAAGCATTGGCATTGGCAAAAACGCTATACCACTTGTACTGGAAGGGATAGCTGACATTCAGGCTGGTGACGTCCTGGGTCGCCAGGTTCTGCCGGGATACCACCACCTTGGATATTTCCGTGGTATCGACCAGCGTCGTGGAGAGGTCTTTGATATGGCTGTAATTCAGTGTCGCGGTCAGCTTATACCTGTACATATAGGTGAGACCGATGCTGTTGGTATATTGGGGCCTTAGCTGGGTATTCCCTTTCATAAACGTATAATCATCCAGCTTGAACTCGAAGGGGTTCAGATCCGGGTAGGCCGGCCGGTCGATCCGCCGGCTGTAATTCAGCGTCCATTGTTTTGCCGGGTCCATGTTATAGGTGACGGCCCCGCTGGGGAAGAAATTTGTATAGCGGGGGATGAAGGCCGAGTCGTATGCGGCATAGCCATTGTTTCCCTGTTCCCATCCCGTGCTTACGCCTTTTATATTGCTGTTCTCCACCCGCAGACCCGCCTGGACGATCCATCCTTTTAGCGTCCGGTTATAATTGACATATCCGGCGTTGATGTTCTCCTTATAGTTGAAATTATTGCTGCGCAGGGTGTCCAGCACCTTGACGGAGTTAAGGACATCATATTCCTGGAAGTCGTTGCCGCTTGTCACGTAGGAGAACTTGGCCCCGAATCCCAATCGTCCTTTCCCGAAATCCTTTTCGTAATCCGCCTTCAACGTATAGATGTCGATGTCGGTAGGCGACAGGATGTTATAGATATTGCTATAGAGCAGGGTATGGCCCGTGGAATCATAATACAAATTGGGCTGGAGCTGGTTGCTCCGGATCCGGTAGAGGCCGTAATCGGCGTCGACGTTGAACTCATGGCCGCTGCTGTCCGCATAGCGATAATTCAGGTTGAAGTTGGCGTTGTTGCGCATCGCATCGGTGTTGTTGTTCGCCTTTAGTATCCGGTTGACGGCTCCCGTCGGAAGATAGGAAATGGGGGTGGAGCTATTGGTGTTGAGGGTGTAGCCGGAGAACGTTCCGCTAACGATCATGCCCAGCGTGCTTTTCTTATCCAGGAAATAATCCAGCCCTGTCTTGAAGTTATGGCTGTAGCTATTGCTTATCAGGGAATTGGTCTGGTTGAACAGCGTGTCCAGCTGTGTACGGTACATATCGGCAAAGGTCTGGTTCAGGCTATGGTTATAGCTATAGCTGCCGAATACATTGATGTTCCGATCCCGGTGATTAAAGGTGAAGGCGCCATTATATTTTGAATAGGTGCCTATGTTATAGCCGGCGGTGACGCTGCCGTTCGTGCCGAATGCCTGGCTCTTTTTCAGCCGGATATTGATGATACCGGCATTGCCTGCCGCATCATATTTTGCGGAAGGATTGCTGATGATCTCGATGGATTCGATCGAAGAGGACTGGATCGTCTTCAGGTAATCCGACAATGCGGAACCGGAGAGATAGCTGGGCCTTCCGTCGATATAGATCTGCACTCCGTTCTTACCGCTGAGGCTCAGATTATTATCCTTGTCTACCGACACGCCCGGCGATTTACGCAGTAGTTCCAGGGCGTCCTGTCCAACGGCGTTGATGCTGCCTTCTACGTTGAGGATGATCTTATCGGATCTTACTTCCACGATGGGCTTGCCGGAAGTGACCACGGCTTGCTGCAGCTCGCCGGATGCCCGGGTGAGAGAGACGGATGGCGCCCGGGTAACCCCTTCTTCAGTGACGGTAAAGACGGTGGAGTTGCCGGAGACATATCCTACATGGGAGATCGTGACGAAATAACGACCGGATGGAATGGAGGTAAATTCATATTGGCCCGTTGCATTGGAGATGCCAAGCTTAGCTACAGAAGAGTCCTTATTTTTCTTTAAAACTATAGAAGCTCCTGATAATGGTTTACCCTGGGGATCAAGCGCAATGCCGCTTACCAACTGGGCGCTCAGGGTTGCATAGGACAGCAGCATCCATAGGAATAAGGGCAAAATTCTCATGTTACAGGCATTTAAGGTTTACTGGTTGCCCTTTTTTTGTTTTCCCCGGGCAAGGTGTTTTTATTTATATAGCAAAGCCAGATCACAAACTTACGGCATAAAAACTTCTTGCGCTAAGCGGAAAAAAATAATCTGTGAATGGACGTTCGTACCGAAAGAGTACATTTGTTCGGAACCGGGAGGAGCGAAAAACGAAGAATATAGATGGATTACTTACGGCAATATAAGAGCTTTGTGAATAGTCACAATTGGAGCAGCGCGGTACGCATCACGATCGGTATTACCTTACCGGCGATCCTGCTCGGCTATTTTTTTAATAACCTCTCCGCGGGGATCGAGGTTTCCATCGGTGCAATGTGCGTGGGCAATACCGACGGCCCCGGACCCATTCATCATCGCCGTAATGGCATGATAGCCTGTGTGTTAATTATTTTCCTCATCACGTTGCTGACGGGAATGGTCTCGGGAGACTTTCTTCTCACGGGTATCCTTGTCCTCGTGTGCTGTTTTCTTTGTTCCCTGATGAGCATCTATGGCAACCGGGCCAGCTCCATCGGCGTGAATGGTCTGCTGGTCATGGTGCTGACGATCGATCGTCCGTTCCATGGATGGGACATCCTGATCAATGCGGCTTATGTACTGGCGGGCGGCGTCTGGTATACGATGCTGAGCCTGCTGTTGTATAGCTTCCGGCCATATCGTCTGACGCAGCAGGCGCTGGGTGACTGCGTGCTGGCAACAGCGGACTATGTGCGGATCAAGGCTTCCTTTTATGCCCGTGACGCGGATTATGACAAGATCTACCGGCAGCTGGTGGAGGAGCAGGTCGGGATCCAGGAGAAGCAGGATCTGGTGCGGGAGCTCCTGTTCAAGAGCCGGGACATCGTACAGGAATCCACGCATGTGGGCCGGGTACTGGTGATGATGTTCCTCGATATCATCGATCTTTTCGAACGGATCATCACCTCGCAGCAGGATTACCGGATGTTGCATCGTCTTTTTGATGACAGCGCACTGCCGGAGGAGTGCAGGCAGCTGATCCTGGCCCTGGCCACGGAGCTGGAGGAGATCGGTATCGCGATCAAGAGCGGCCGGTCTTCGGCCGAGACGCCGGGACTTGGGTCCCGTATCCGGCAGGTGCGGGAGGATTTTTATCGTTACCGGGACCAGTACCGCACGGCAGACAATGTCGATGGATTTATCGGGCTCAGCGATATCCTGGACAGCATCGGGGACATCGCGGACAGGCTGCATACCCTTCATGGATATACGACCTATGACCGGGCCCTTTCCTGGAATATAAAGCCGGCCGACCTGGACTATGAAGAATTTGTCACGCACCAGGACATAGACCGGAAGCTGCTGGTGGACAACCTGACGCTGCGATCGAACATATTCCGGCATTCGCTTCGGGTGAGCATTGCCACCATCTCCGGCTATATCATATCGCGGTTCCTCCCGTTTGGCCACGGATATTGGATCCTGCTAACGGTCATCGTCATCTTAAAACCTGCCTATAGTCTCACCAAGCGGAGGAATTTCGAGCGATTGATGGGTACGCTGGCCGGCGCCCTGACGGGACTCCTCCTCATTTGGTTTGTAAGGGACCGGACGGTATTGTTTGTCTTTATGATCCTCTTCATGATGGGCACCTATGTCTTTATCCGGACGAACTACCTGGTCGCCGTGACGCTGACGACTCCCTATGTGCTTTTGTTGTTCCATCTCCTCTACCCGGTGGAGTTCCGGAGCGTCCTTTCCGACCGCGTCGTGGATACCCTCATCGGTTCCGCGCTTTCCTTCCTGGCCAATATCTTTATCATACCGTCCTGGGAGCATGAGCGGATCACCGACCATATGGTGCGGAGCATCACGAGCAATGCGGCCTATTTCAGGGAGGTGGCCGCGGCCTTCCTGGGCAAGCCGGCAGAGGCAGGGCCGTATAAGCTGGCGCGTAAGAATGCCTTTGTCGCGATGGCCAATCTTTCCGATGCCTTTGGGCGTATGTTGTCGGAACCCCGCAGCAAACAACGGCCGGTCACTACCCTCAACGAGTTTGTCGTCAGCAATCATATGCTGACCTCTCATATCGCCACCCTTTCTTATTATGAAACACCGCTGGCGGCCAAGTACGCCGACCCGGCCTACCGGCAGGTAGTGGATGCGATCCTTGCGCGGTTGGGGAATGCGGCCGTTCTATTGCAGGATCGTATGCCGGTGGAAGTCCCCGTGGCGGGCAAGGGAGAGTTGCGGATCATAAATGACCGGGTGAATGCCCTGATGGAACGGAGGAGGATGGAGTTGCAGGAATCGCCTACGGCGCAGACGGCAACGCGACGGCAATTATCGGAATTCAAACCTATTGCCGATCAGTTCAATTTTATCGCCAAGGTGGCGGGGGATATTGAAAAGCTCAGTTGTGTCCTCCAAGCATCTCCCGGATCTTTACCAGCAGCTCCGTCTTTGTGATCGGCACGCCCATGATCTTGTGATATCCTTTTGCGTCGATGAAGTACTGATCCCGGATGATGCGGATCAGCTGGCCATTATTGATCTCGGGGATCAGGACCTGTTTGAAGCTCTTCAGGATGTCCCCGAGATTGGAAGGGAAGGGCCGCAGGTGCCGGAGATGGGCATGGGATACGGCATATCCTTCGTATTGGAGTTCGGCAACGGCGCTCTTTATAGATCCATAGGTACTACCCCAGCCCAGGACCAGGAGCTCGCCTTTGGCGGGGCCGCTATCCAGCTGTTGCTGGGGGATATGGTCGGCAATCTTCGCCACTTTTTCCTCGCGGATCTTCACCATGAGCTGGTGATTTTCCGGGTCGTAGCTGACATTACCGGTGATATTTTGTTTTTCGAGACCGCCGACGCGGTGTTCCAGACCGGCGGTGCCGGGGATGGCCCAGGGCCGTACCAGCTTTTCGTCCCGCAGATAGGGTTGGAACTGTGTCTCTCCATGTCCCAGCTCGGTCTTGAATTTTATTTCGATGGGCGCAAGGTCTTCGCTCTTCGGGAACTTCCAGGGCTCGGCGCCGTTGGCGATGTATCCGTCGCTGAGGAAGATCACGGGTGTCATATGCTGGACCGCGATACGAACGGCCTCATAGACGGCGTCGAAGCAATCGCTGGGTGTGGAGGCGGAGACGATCGGCATGGGGCATTCCCCGTTGCGGCCGTAATAGGACTGGAGGAGGTCGCTCTGTTCCGTCTTGGTGGGCAGACCGGTGGAAGGGCCGCCTCTTTGTATGTCACAGATGAGCAGGGGGATCTCGAGCATCACGGCGAGGCCCATTGCCTCTCCTTTTAATGCCATGCCCGGGCCCGAGGTCGAGGTAACGCCCAGCGATCCGCCATAAGCGGCGCCGATGGCGGAAGAAATAGCGGCGATCTCATCTTCCGCCTGGAAGGTACGTACGCCGAACGCCTTATGCCGGCTGAGTTCGTGCAGGATATCGCTGGCGGGTGTGATCGGATAGGAGCCGAGGAACAGGGGAAGACCGCTTTTTTCGGAGGCGGCGACCAATCCATAGGCCAGGGCCTGGTTGCCCATGATGCTGCGATACACGCCGGGGATCATCTTCGCCTTTTCCACACGGTAGGTCGTAGTAAAGGTCTCCGTCGTATCGCCGAAATTATATCCCGCCTGCAGGGCCTTTACATTACTTTCCAGGATCTCCGGTTTCTTGCCGAACTTATCTTTTAGGAACTGGATGGTATTCTCCATATTCCGGTTATACATCCAGTACAGAAAACCCAGCACGAACATATTCTTCGCGCGGTCTTTTTCCTTTGTTCCCATGGTGATCTCCTTCAGGGCTTCGCGGGTCATCTTTGTCACGTCGATCCGGATCACCGTATAGTTTTCGAGGCTGTTATCTTCGAGGGGGTTTATTCC
Source organism: Puia sp. (assembly GCA_036500545.1). Taxonomy (GTDB): domain Bacteria; phylum Bacteroidota; class Bacteroidia; order Chitinophagales; family Chitinophagaceae; genus Puia. The sequence continues at coordinate 158,595 of DASYBV010000023.1, forward strand.
TTCGGGGTAATTGGCCAGGCGGAGGTTCTTACTGTCGAACCCTTCTATGTTGGCGATGATCTTGCCTCCTTTTTTCAGGTTCTTGAGGTTGGACTTCAGCGCTGCGGCATTCATCGCCACCAGTACATCGCATTCATCACCGGGCGTGAAGATATGGTCGCTGGAGAAACGCAGCTGATATCCGCTGACACCCGGGAGGGTTCCCTGGGGCGCCCGGATCTCGGCCGGGAAATCGGGGAAAGTGGCCAGGTCGATACCCAGCAATGCGGTATTGTTCATGAACTGGCTTCCGGTCAATTGCATACCGTCGCCGGAGTCGCCGGCGAATTTTATGACTACGTCCTGGAGGACCTCTTCTTTTCTGTTCATAGGTTAAAAATAAGATTTTTTCAAAGACGGACCGCTGGGTAAAGCCACTCATTCGTAACGTAGCGCCTCGATCGGGTCCAGCCGGGAGGCTTTTTGTGCGGGATAATACCCGAAAAAGACCCCTGTCAGGAAACAGACCAAAAAGGACAGGATGATGGAGTAATCCGTCACCAGGGTGGGCCAGGACAGGAAGATCGTCACCAGCTTGGCCGAAGTAATGCCCAGGACCACGCCGATGATCCCCCCCGTAATGCTGATCAGGATCGCCTCCGTGAGGAATTGCAGCAGGATATCGACCCCGCGGGCCCCGATCGACATACGGAGCCCGATCTCCTTGGTGCGTTCCGTGACCGACACATACATGATATTCATGATCCCGATGCCCCCTACCAGCAGCGAGATGCCGGAAATGACCGCCAGCAGGATCGTCAGCAGCTGGCTTGTAGAGCTAAAGGTATTGATCAGCTCCTGCATGGTCCGGACGGCAAAATCGTCCTCGTCGGTGGGCTTAAGGCGATGGCTGACGCGGAGGATCTGGCCGACCTCGTCGCTGGCGGCGGTGGTGGAGTTCTCGTCCACGGCGGAGGCATAGATATTCTGAAGGTAGATGGTGGAGAGGATCCTCCGCTGTACCGTCGTAAAGGGCGCGATGATGACATCGTCCTGGTCCTGTCCGAAGGCGCTCTCCCCCTTGGGCGTCAGAGTGCCGATCACCATCAGGGGGACCTTACCAAAACGGATATATTTTCCGATAGGATTCTCTCCGCCGGGAAAAAGATTGGTGATCACCGTCTGACCGAGCAGGCACACTTTGTTCTGTGATTGGACGTCCCGGTCGGTAAAGGCGACCCCGTCCTGCAGGGGCCATTGCCGGATAACGCTAAGATATTGGGGGTTGACGCCCTGGATGGTCGTGGGCCAGTTGTTGTTGCCATAGATCGCCTGGCCTTTGGCGCTGGCCAGCGGGCTTACCGCGCTGATATGCGTGGCCTGTTTTTGCAGCGCCGTGATATCCTCGAGGGTAAGGGTCTGGACGGAGGTGGCGTCGAGACGGGCGCCGGCGGATATATTGCTGTTGGGGCGAATGATGATCATATTCGATCCCATCCCCGACAGGGCCGACTGGATGCTTTGTTTGGAGCCTTGTCCGATGGCGACCATGGAGATCACGGAGGCCACACCGATGATGATGCCCAGCATGGTGAGAAAAGCCCGCAGCTTATTGCGCTGAAGGGCCTTTAATGCAATCCGCAGGAGATTGATCAGGCTCATGGTTGGTCGATTTATCCGGCCGTGGGGCCATCGGGTTAATAATCCTCCGCTTTTGGCATGGCCGCCAGCTCATCCTTGGCGGACCGGCGGTTCTCGTTCTTGCTGTCTTTTATCACTTTCCCGTCTTTCAGCATGACCGTCCGGCTGCTGAAGGCGGCAATATCCGGTTCATGGGTGACAAAAACGATGGTCTTGCCCTGGTTGACATTCAGGTCCTGCATTAGCGCCATTATACTATACGAGCTTCGGGAGTCCAGGTTGCCCGTCGCCTCGTCGGCCAGGATCATCACCGGCTCGTTGACCAGGGCACGGGCGATGGCCACCCGCTGCTGCTGTCCGCCGGACAGCTGGTTGGGCATATGGTCCAGCCGGTCTCCCAGGTTGACGGACTGCAGGGCCTTGACGGCTCTTTCCTTTCGTTCTTTGGCGCTGATCTCGGGGTTATAAAGCAGGGGCAGCTCGACATTTTCCAGTGCGGAGGTCCTTGGCAGCAGGTTATATGCCTGGAAAACGAACCCGATCTTATGGTTTCGAAGCTTGGCCAGCTCGTTGCGTCCCAGCTTGCGGACGTCCACTCCGTCCAGTAAATAGGTGCCGTCCGTGGGCTTGTCCAGGCAGCCAAGGGTATTCAGCAGGGTCGTCTTTCCCGATCCGCTGCTGCCCATGATCGTTAGGAACTCACCCGGGAATACATCGAACGATACGCCTTTCAGGGCCCGCACGATCTCGGAACCCATCCGGAACTCCCGTTTGATATCCTTTAATTCCAATATTTTATGATCGCTGCTCATTGATTGCTCGTTTTGTTAATATCGGTCCGGCATCCTTTCTACCGGCCACCGCCTCCGGCCGGCCGGCTTCCGCCACCTCCACCGGTGCCGCCACCTCCACCGCGTCCACCACTTCCGCCACCGCCTCTGCGGGCAGGCATGAACGGACTCCGGGCTGCGCCACCGGCCTTGGCCTCCCCTTTGGTCTCTATTTCCACGCCGGTGACGACCTCGTCATCGGGATCCAGTCCGCTGAGTACCTGGACATGGGTATCGTCATTCAATCCCGTGTTGATCTGCTTCTCTACCAGGCTATCCCCGGTCTTTACCCATACAAAGGCGATCACCGGTTTTTCGCTGTTGCTGTCGACCTTGCGGCTGGACGTATCCTTTCTGTGGGGACGGGGAGCCCCCGCATTGGCGGCGGACCGGGCGGCCTTTGCCTGGATCTTTGCTTCATCCGGGTCGGGGAAGATGCTGTATTGTTTGGCCATCGAAGAGTCCGGCCGGAACTTCAGCGCCTTTACCGACAGCAGCATCGCGCTGTCCGCTTCTTTTGTAAAGATGAAGATATTGGCGGTCATCCCCGGCTTGAGCTTGAGGTCCTGGTTGGGAGCCGTAATGATCGTGCTATAGGTCACCACATTGGCGGAGACGACCGGCTCCAGCCGGATCTGGTTAACCGTGCCGGTAAAGGAAATATCCGGGTAGGCGTCCACGGTAAAGCTGGCCCTGAGTCCTTCCCGTACGTCCCCGATATCCGCCTCCGATACGGCCGCCTGTACCTGCATCTTCGTGATGTCCTTGGCGATGATGAACAGGGTGGGCGTATTGAAGCTGGCTGCGACCGTTTGTCCGACGCTGACATTCCGGGTCATCACCACGCCGTCGACGGGTGAATAAATGCTGGCATAGGAAAGATTTTTTACCGCGGCGTCCAGTTGTGCCTGTACGCTCTCCACGTTGGCCCTGGCGCCCAGGTATTGGTTCTGGGCGTTCTCAAAATCGGCCTTGCTGATCGCGCCGGTATTGAATAAAAGCGTTTGTCTGTCGAAGGTACTTTTCTGGTAGACCAATGACGCCTTCGCTACGTCCAGGTTGGCCTTGAACTGGTTTACCTGTGCATCGAACAGGGATTTGTCGAGTTCCGCGATCAGCTGTCCTTTTTTGACCCGGGCATTGAAATCCGTGTAGATGGCCTTGATCGTACCGGATACCTGCGAACCGACGGTGACGGTGTCCACGGGTTGAATGGTGCCCGTGGCGGTGACGCTTTTGGAAATATATCCGTACCGGGGCCGCTCGGTCTGCAGGACCACCGGCTTATCTTCCTTCCGGATCCTGAAATACCAGTATGCGGCTCCTGCCAGAAGGATGACAAGGATGATAATGAGTGCTCTGAACTTCTTCATATTGAAGGACAATTTATAATTTGACGGCTATTCCCATGTAGAAATCATAGATCTTGATGCTGAGGGCCGCATTGTATTTCGCCTGTACATAGACCTGGAAGGCCTGTGTATAGAGCGTTTTTTGCTGCAGGTAGTCCACGATGTTCGAGGCGCCCACCTTCAGCTGTTCCCCGGCGATACGAAAGCTCTCCTGGCTGGCCTTCAATCCTTCCACGGCCGCATCGTACTGTCCCTGTGCATTCAATACGTTAATATAGGCCTGTTCGATCGTCTGGGCCAGGACCTGCTGCACATTCTTCAGGTTAAGCCGGGACTGATCGATCTCTATTTTGGCGTTCTCGACCGCGGTCTTTACGACTCGTTTGTTGAAGATAGGGATGGACAGGTTAAGACCTACCTGTTGAAAAAAGTTATTGTCCAGCTGTTTGAAATAAGCGTCCCCCTGGTTATTGGAATACCCCGAAGACAATAGGGCCGAAGCCGTAAGGAGCGGCCAGTAACCGGCTCTTGCCTTGGCAAGATCATAGCGGGAGATGTCGATGCCCAGCTGTCCGTTCTTTATTTCCGGGCGGCTTCGCAACGCCACCGCCTCCACCGTATCGAGGACGGGCACGGCTTCCGTGGCGATGACCGTATCCGGTGCGACGATATCGAAGGTATCGGGGATCGGTAGCTGCAGCAGCTGCTTCAGCGTTAGCTTGTTCTGCCGCACCGCATTCTGCGCGGTCACCAGCGTATATTTATCGGTCGCGTACTGGGCCTGCAATTCTATATAGGCATTCCGGGCGATGCTGCCGGCGTCATATTGTTTTTTCCCCTGGTCCACCTGGGCGGCCGTTGTATTCAGCAGGTCCTGTATATAGACGACATTTTCTTTTGCCAGCAGGATATCCAAAAAGGCCTGTGTGATCTGCAGCGTGATATCGTTCTCCGTCTGCACGATGTTGAGGTTGGCGGACTCGATCAACAGGTTTTTCTGGCGGATATCGTTGTTGATATAATTACCATTGTAGATCGTTATACCGGAAGAGACGGAATAGGTACCGGCCAGGGAGGATTGGGTCTGAAAGCCGCCGACGACAGGGTTGGCGTTCTTGCTGTGGGTATAGGTCTGGCTGAGGTTCCCCGACAGGGAGGGTTCGCGGCCTGCCCGGGACAGGAGATAGTTCTGGTTGGCCGTTAGTGCCGAGAGCCGGAGACCGTTGAGCTGTATATTGTTCTTTTTGGCATAATCCAGACAAGTCTGCAGGTCCCAGCGGGCCGGCAACGGGCCGCCGGTACTGTCCTGTGCATAAGAGTGAGGGCAGAAAAGCCCCAGGCCGATCATGCTGTAGACAAACAGTCGTAGGAACATATTTGCTTCCGATTTATAATGTGTGACAAAGATTACAAAGGATAGGCCACACTCTCTCAGATTCGCCCGTTCATATAAAAATAGGGATTTATTGGGCTTAAATAAAAAAACCACCGGTAGGTGGTCTTTTTAATTCGTTTTTAACTCCAGTGACCGGCGACCCAGTAGGAACCCCGGGATGCTTTTGCCCAGTGACCGGCGATCCAATGCTTATGGCCGTGGGGTGGCAGTTCCCAATGTCCAGGCGCTTCCACATATTTACCATCGTTCCAGGTCCATTCCGACCCTATCCATACGTGATTATGTGAGGGGGCGGGGGGACGTTTCATCGTGTGTGCGGTGGGGCGGACCTTTACATACATGTGTTCCTGCGCCTGTACGCGGGAGAAGCCGAGCAGCATACCGGCGCTCAGCAAGCTCATAAAAAATAATTTTTTCATACTTGACGTTTAAACAGGGATATGCCAATTTCATGCCGGGTCTTTTCTCATTGTATGGCGGGCAGGGACAGCTCGTTAAAAGCGCTGTTCTCCGCTGCCTTTTTCTCCACATCCTCGGATCTGCGGGGCGCCTGCCAGGACAGCAGCTCAAATTTATCGGCGCCGATCCGGACATCATCTTCGATCCGTACGCCGATATCCCACCACTTTTTATCACAGGGGCTGCCGGCGGGGATATAGATCCCCGGTTCGACGGTGATGACCATATTTTCTTTCAGGGTCTGGCCATAGTTCCCCACATCATGAACGTCGAGACCCAGGAAATGCGAACAACCATGCGGGTAATAGAGAGACACCTTCGACTTGTCCGAAATGATCCCCAGTTTTATGAGCCCGTCGGCGAGGACGTCCGTTGCCTTTTTGTTCAGCTCTGAGAAAGGTACGCCCTGGTGGCAAAGCGGGAAGATGGCTTCCTGTGCCTCGTATACCAGGTCATAGATCGCCTTTTGTTCGGGGGTGAATTTCCCCGTGGAAGGTACCGTGCGGGTAACATCAGCAGAATAGCCGTGGTATTCCGCGCCTATGTCCATTAACACCATATCCCGTCCGATATTCATTCGGGTGTTCTCTTCATAATGAAGGATGCAGCTGTTGGCGCCGCCGCCTACGATCGGAGGATAACCTTCGAATTCCGCGCCCAGCTTCCGATGCACATATTCCTGCAGCCCCGCGAGATCGGCCTCCGACATGCCTGGTTGGATCGCCTTCATTGCCTCTGCATGGGCGATGGCGGAGATCGAGACGGTCTTGCGCATCAGGGCCATTTCCTCCGGCGTTTTTATTTCACGAAGAGAGGCCACCAGCTTACTATAGAGATAGGTATTCCATTTCAGCGAGGAGAATTTCTGTTTAAAGGCAAGCAGCTCCGTAGAATCTTTGAGATTGACAAATGCGTTGACCAGGTCGTTATTGCGGAATTTTTCACTGCCTTGTCTTCTTTGGTTTACAAAACCGATCATCCGGGAAAGATTGCTGCCGTTCGATGCTTCCACATAGGTGCCAAGCAGCTCATAAATGGCCGGATCGTATCCTTCCGGGAGAGCGGCCTTTTTCTTAAATGCCTGGATAAGGTCATAGAGGTCGGCAGGCTCTGCCGCATCGTCATGCACATCGTCCGGCAGACCGGCAAACAGGATCTGGTCAAAGGAAGAGAGGTCGATCGGGAAGTTGCGAAAATCTTCACCGTTGTATACGCTGTCAAAGCCAAGCTCGCTCTTTACCTTTTCGACGCCAAGGCGGCGGCCGGTCCATCGTTCCCTACGGGGGTCCCGGTGCTGGACGAAGAACAGCTCCTTGTAGGATCCGCCTCCCGGCGCTTTTTGCGGTTCTTTAAAGATCAGCAGAACGGCCTGCGGTTCCTTATACCCCGAGAAATAATAGAGATCGGGATTGGGATGATAGGGGTATGTGACGTCATTGGAAGAAGTACGGGTGGGATAGGCGAAGATCACCGCCACGGAATGGTCCGGCATTTTTGCACGGAGAGCTTCCCGCCGTGCCGCATGAAAGGCCGGAGTGAGATAATCGGTAGGGAGATTTTCCTGGGCAAGACCGGGAAGGGTGATGGCAAGCAGGAATAATAAGGAATAGTGTCTTTGCATGTCAGTCAGTTTAGTTTTGTAAAATACGGGAAAAGAGGCGGATTGTCCTTTTTTCGCTAAATTTGTTAGCAAAACAAAGAATATGAAGCGTTCCGGTTCCGCAGATCTCCCATTGCATTATGGATATGTCCCTCAATGGCTGGCCGAGCGGATGGCCCGGTTGGGTCTTGCCATCACCGAAGTCCTTCTCGCCGAATATGGCAGATCGGAGGTCCTTCGCCGTCTCAGCGATCCGTTCTGGTTTCAAAGCCTGGGCGCCGTTATGGGCATGGACTGGCATTCTTCGGGTATTACTACTTCCGTCATGGGCGCCCTGAAAAGGGCGATCAATCCTCACTCCCGGGAATTAGGCATTTATATCTGCGGCGGCAAAGGGAAATCGTCCCGGCAGGCGCCGGAAGAAATAAAGAAAGTATGCGAGAGCACGGGGCTGGATGGTCAGCAACTGGTACGCAGCAGCAGGCTCAGCGCCAAGGTGGACAACACCGTCGTGCAGGATGGGTTTCAATTGTATATGCACAGCTTTATCATCAGCAAGGAAGGACAATGGACGGTGATCCAGCAGGGGATGAGTCCCGGCAATTCGACGGCGCGGCGGTATCATTGGCATTCCGATGGGCTGCGCTCTTTTGTGGAGGAGCCGCATACGGCGATCTGCGGTGTCAACCAGGGGCTCATCCTCAACCTGGCCGACCGGCAGGCCAACCCCGCACGTGACGCCATCCTAACGGTTACGCGAGAGCGCCCTGAAACCATGATGCAGGACGTGCAGCAGCTGCTGTTGACGGATCACCGGCTTGTCCTGCCTTCCCACCATGATGTCCGCGCGGCAGATGTCGATCTGCGAAGGCTGGGCGCCATCCTCTGGCTGGCGCACGAACGCCATCCGGCTGATTTCGAAGAACTGGTATTGCTGGAAGGAGTAGGCCCGCGTACGCTTCAGTCGCTGGCCCTTGTCAGTGAAGTGATCCATGGGACGCCGGCGCGGTTCCGTGATCCGGCGCGTTTTGCCTTTGCGCATGGGGGTAAGGACGGACACCCTTTTCCCGTGCCCATCGACGTTTATGACGAGACCATCGGCATCCTGCAAACGGCCGTGCAAAAGGCAAAAATAGGACAGACCGACAAACAGGATGCGATCCGCAAGCTTAGCGCGCTCGCACAAACGGTGGAAAAAGATTTTACTCCAATGGGAGGCGTGGAAGAATGGATCGAAAAAGAAAAGGAAGACTCCTGGAAATATGGGGGGCGTACGGTGTTTGGCAAAGAATCGCCGCCCATAAAGAACAGGAACCAGCAATTACGATTGTTTTAGCCCCGGCCCTTATGCTCCGGATACTTTTTTCGTACCGGGCGCACACATTATTTTTAGTCCGGGATTTTTTGTCATCAGCAGGGCGGCCTTTTTTTGTGTTTCCTGTTTCTTAAACCATTTGGACATCAGCCTTCTTAAAGCCATAGCCTTTTCTGCCCTTTCTTTAGGAGAATCAAACATAATCAGAATATCTTAACCGTGATAATAAATGAACGCACGGTAAAAATAATCCTTCCGGTACGGCCATTAAAGTTACCGACGGCCCTGATTCGGCCGGCTAATGGTTTTATTTAATTTTTTCCTTCCTCCCCTTTAGTAAGGATGTAGAATATTCGTGGTGTGTCTTTTGCATAGTCAACATATTAAATAATTCACGAATGCCCGAAGGACCTTCCATTGTGATCTTAAAAGAGTTGGTTCAGTCTTTTTCCGGGAAGAAGATCCTGGCGGCGACCGGCAATACCAAGGTTGACATCACGCCGCTTACCGGTGCGAAGATCATTGCCTTTAAAAGCTGGGGCAAACATTTTTTGATCTGTCTGCCCCGGCTCACCGTCCGGATCCATTTTATGTTGTTCGGGTCTTATAGCATCAATGAGCAAACCAAGCCCAATCCGCGGTTGCATCTGAAGTTCACCAATGGCGATCTTTATTTTTATACCTGCTCGGTAAAGATCCTTACAGAAGAGCTGGATGAGCTTTATGACTGGAAGGCGGATGTGATGAATGATCAATGGGATGCGGCCCGGGCGAGAAAAAAGTTAAAGTCCATGCCCGATGTGCTGGCTGCCGATGCATTGTTGAACCAGGACATCTTTGCAGGCGTAGGCAATATCATCAAGAATGAGGTCCTGTTCCGCATCCGGGTCCACCCCGAAAGCAGGATTGGATCTATCCCGCCCCGAAAGCTGACGGAATTGATCAATGAAGCACGCAACTACAGCTTTGATTTCCTGAAGTGGAAAAAGGAGTACGGGCTGAGAAAGCATTGGCTGGCCTATGCTAAAAAGACCTGTCCACGGGATCATGTCCCTTTTGAGAAGGTCCGGCATTTGGGAAAGACCAAACGCCGAACTTTTTTTTGTACGGTTTGTCAGCGGCTTTACGCGGGTAAAACTGCTGGATCACCTGCATACGAAAGCCGTCGACATACCGAAAGTGGTACTGGGGTTATCGCGAAGGTTATGTCAGGGAAGGGCGGACAGAAAACGGGCTGACTTTTGCGAAAGGTCGATCCAACGATGGCGAAGGGTTATCGCCGGCAATTAGTACAGAGCCGATGGCCTGTTGGCTAATTGTCTACATCAAAGATAGGTGTTTACCCTAGCCAAAACAAAAAATTATATTTACATGTTGTACGCTCCGAAATAAGCCGCGCCCAGTAAGGCCATTTTATCATTGAGTACTACGCGTACCGGTACTTTTTCCGAAAGCTCATGCATACGGCCGTTGTTATCGAAATTTTTTACCCAGCCATCGTCCTTCAGCAGCGGGAGTATTTTTGGGGGGATGCCGCCGGCGAGGTAGAGTCCTCCGGTAGCCATCAGCTTTAATACGAGGCTGGAAGCTTCGGTGGCAAAATAGCGTACAAAGAGCGCCATCGTCTCCGCGCAGACGAGGTCTTCGTGTTTGAGGGCGCATTCGCTGATCACGGCAGCGGGGTCTCCGTCCTGCATCCGTTGTGACAGCCATTCCGGTACGGTCTCTTTTCGTCTCTCCGTGAGGAAGTGAAAGATATTCTTTATGCCCATGCCCGAGACCACCCGTTCCCAGCTTACGTGTCCGAATTGTTTTTGCAGGAAGCGGAAGATCTCGACATCCATCTCGGTACGGGGGGCAAAATCGCTGTGCCCTCCTTCTGTCGCAAAGGGATGATAACGCTGTCCATCCCAAAAAAGACCGGCTTCACCGAGACCCGTACCCGGGGCGATGATCGCAATATTTCCTTTTGCTCCGGCCGCGCCTTCTGCCAGCGTTTCCTGTTCGTTCTCTTTTAGCCCGGCCAATCCATAGGCAGTCGCTTCGAGGTCATTGATAAAGCAAACGGGGATCTTCATATCCGCGCTCATGGCCTGGCTATCCAGCTGCCAGGAGAGGTTGGTGAGCTTGCTTTTCCCGTTGATGACAGGACCTGCCACTGCCGCGGAGATACGATCGGGGAACTTGCCGCCGGAAAAATCATGGATGATATCGGTGAGGGAAGGGTAGTCTTTGCTGACATATCTATTTTCGTTCAGCATCTCCAGGCCCTTTCCATCGAGGCGATAGAGGGCGATATTGGTCTTTGTGCCGCCGATGTCGGCGGCTAAGATCGTAGCGGCTGTTTGTTCCTGTTGGGGATCCTTCCGGAATGCGATAGGGACGACCGATTGTTGTGCCATGCGGATAATTTTGAATTGCGATCTTTCCGCCAAAGTTACATGTTGCGGCGGTATTGTCCGCCAACTTCATATAAAGCGTTGGTGATCTCTCCAAGGCTGCAATACTTGACCGTTTCCATCAATTCCTCGAACAGGTTGCCGTTATTGATGGCCGCGACTTTTAGTCGTTGCAGCATTTCCGCGCTTCTGCCGGTATTCCTTTCCCGGAACGCCCGAAGGTTTTGGATCTGCTGGTCTTTTTCCTCCTGCGTGCTCCTGATCACTTCCCCGGGTAAGATGGTCGGGGATCCTTTTTTATTGAGGAAGGTATTGACGCCTACGATGGGTAGCTCGCCGCTATGTTTGAGACTTTCGTAATAAAGGCTTTCTTCCTGGATCTTATTGCGCTGATACATGCGTTCCATCGCGCCCAGCACGCCCCCGCGATCCGTCAGCCGGTCGAATTCCGTCATAACGGCCTCTTCCACGAGGTCGGTGAGCTCTTCGATCGCAAAGCTGCCCTGGGTGAAGTTCTCCGTCCGGGCGCTCCCGAGCTCGCGGTTGATGATCAGCTGGATGGCCATGGCCCGGCGAACACTTTCTTCCGTCGGCGTCGTGATCGCCTCGTCATAGGCATTCGTATGAAGGGAATTGCAGTTGTCATAAATGGCATACAATGCCTGCAGCGTGGTACGGATATCGTTAAAGTCGATCTCCTGGGCATGGAGACTCCGGCCGCTGGTCTGTATATGATACTTCAGCTTCTGCGAACGGCTGTTGCCCTTATAGACGTGTTTGATGGCTTTGGCCCAGATCCGTCTCGCCACCCGTCCGATCACGCTATACTCGGGATCCATGCCATTACTGAAGAAGAAGGAAAGGTTAGGCGCGAAATCATCGATCGCCATTCCCCGGCTCAGATAGTATTCGACATAGGTAAAGCCGTTGGAGAGGGTGAAGGCAAGCTGTGTGATGGGATTGGCTCCCGCCTCGGCGATATGATAGCCGCTGATGCTGACACTATAAAAATTGCGGACCTGCCGCTGGATAAAATAGGCCTGGACGTCGCCCATCAGCCGGAGGGCGAACTCGGTGCTGAAGATACAGGTATTCTGCGCCTGGTCTTCTTTTAGGATATCCGCCTGTACCGTGCCCCGTACCTGGGAGAGGGCCGCGGCGCGGATCTTTTCATAGATCTCTGCGGGCAGGACCTCGTCGCCGCTGAGTCCCAGCAGCTGTAAGCCCAGCCCGTCATTGCTTTCCGGCAGGCCGCCTTCGTAGGAGGGCCTTGCGGCTTTTGTAAACTTATGGGCGAATGCCTGTTCTGTTGCGGGGTTGGGGCTGGTTCCGGCCGGCCGGGTTGTATTGCCGTCCTGCGACCGGGCTGTTTCCTGGGCGGCGATGTATTTCTCGCATTGCTGGTCGATAGCGGCATTCATAAAGAAGGCCAGCAGGATCGGTGCGGGTCCGTTGATCGTCATGCTCACCGATGTGCGGGGATCGCAGAGATCGAACCCGCTGTATAATTTTTTTGCGTCATCGACGGTGGCGATGCTTACGCCCGAGTTACCCACCTTGCCAAAGATATCGGGACGGGGGTCCGGGTCTTCACCGTAGAGCGTCACCGAATCAAAAGCGGTGCTGAGACGTTTGGCGGGCTGACCGGCGGAGACGTAGTGAAAACGCTTGTTGGTCCGCTCCGGCCCCCCTTCTCCGGCGAACATCCGGGTCGGGTCTTCTTCCGCTCTTTTTAACGGGAATACGCCTGCGGTATAGGGGTATTTGCCGGGGAAGTTTTCCTGCAGCCTCCACCGGAGGATATCTCCCCAGTCGCGGTAACGGGGCACGGCGATCTTGGGGATCGGGATATGGGACAGCGATTCGATATACAGCGGTTGTTTAATGACCTTTCCGCGTACGTCGTAGTCGAAAGATTCTTTTTGATAGAGGGCTTTTGTCGCCGGCCATTCTTCGATCAGCTTCTGGCAGACGGGGAACAATTGTTTTTTTAGTTTGTCCCTTTGCTCTTCGAGATGGGTGCGGCCGGGGAATTCGGGCGGCAATCCTTTCAGGACGCCTTCCAGCTGGTAAAGCCTGGAGGCGATGTCTGCCTGTTCATCCGCGGTCCGGTTATATTCCCGGATGCCCGCGCTGATCTCGGATAAGTAGCGTACCCGGGAGGGGGGAATGATCAGCGAGCGGCTGGACGTGTCCGTTGTATGGGTATGCAGGGCCAGGTTGCCGTAATGGCGGCCGGTCTTTTTTTCGATGGCCGTCATCAGCTTTTCAAACAGCTCGTTGATGCCGGCGTCGTTGAATTGTGCGGCGATGGTGCCGACAACCGGCAGGTCGCCGTCTTTGGCTGTCCAGAGCTGGTGATTGCGTTTGTATTGTTTTCGGATATCGTGCAGGGCGTCGAAGGCGCCGGCCTTGTCGAATTTATTAAGGACGACGATGTCGGCAAAATCCAGCATGTTGATCTTTTCCAGCTGCGAGGCGGCGCCATATTCCGGCGTCATCACATAGACGCTCAGGTCGCAGTGGTCGAGGATGGAGGCATCGCTCTGTCCTACGCCGGCCGATTCGAGGATGACCAGGTCATAGCCTGCTTCCCGGCAGATATCGATCGCCTCCTGTACATGGGCGCTGAGCGCACGGTCGCTGTCGCGGGTGGCGAGGCTGCGCATATAGGCGCGGGGACTGGAGATGGCGTTCATCCGGATCCGGTCGCCCAGCAGGGCGCCGCCGGTCTTTTTCTTGGAGGGGTCTACGGAGATCACCGCGATGGTCTTGTCGGTGAAGTTGTTGAGATAACGCCGGACGATCTCGTCCGTCACCGAAGATTTGCCTGCGCCGCCCGTTCCGGTGATGCCGAGGACGGGGGTTGAGGGGGGGGCTGATGCTGCGGGGTCCCCACCGCCGGCTGCCGATGATCCTGCGTCGCTGGCTTTTTCGCCGCCGTTGGCACTTACCGCTCCATTCTCTACATTCGAGATCGCCCGGGCGATCTTCCGGATATCCTTCCACTCCCCCAGTTTCATTTCGCCTTTAAAATTCGCGGGGTTCCCGTTCAGGGGGAAGTCGCATTGCCGGATCACGTCTTCGATCATTCCCTCGAGACCCATCCTGCGTCCGTCATCCGGGGAATAGATCCGCGTAACACCATATTTCTGTAGTTCTTCGATCTCCTGGGGGAGGATGGTGCCGCCTCCGCCTCCAAATAATTTGATATGCCCGCAGCCGTTTTCTTCGAGCAGGTCCTTCATATATTTAAAGAATTCCAGGTGCCCCCCCTGGTAGGAGGTGATGGCGATGCCCTGTACGTCCTCTTCGATGGCGCATTCGACGATCTCCGCCACCGACCGGTTATGCCCCAGGTGGATGATCTCCGCCCCTTTTGACTGTAAAAGACGCCGCATAATATTGATCGCCGCGTCATGGCCATCGAACAGGGCCGCTGCCGTAACGATCCGAACCTTGTGTACCGGGGTATAACTCATAGTATAAACATTTGGCAAACAAGCAAATTTAACCAAAAAACTAATGAGTGTTAGTATTTTTGGAGGGTACTGCCAATATAATCTCCATATGCAGGTAAAGCGTATCAGCGCAACCGAAGATCCGTTGCCAGCGCGTCTATTTTACGCACCTTGACGAGATCGGCATATCCGGGAAATAAAGGATTCAGGAGAATATTCCATTCGCTGGGCAGCACGGCGGATCGAACCTGGAAGCAGATATATTTTTTTTCAGCCATCAGCCGGTCACCCAACACCTTTAACCGTAAATTATCCGGCTCTCTCCAGCTTTTAGGCAGGTCCTTATCCGGGAATTGATAAACGGCGTCGTCGCCGATTATCTCTATCTGGGTGACATACATCTGTGGCGGGACTTCCGATTCATCCGCATGCACCAATATTTCCAGCATGGCGAGCGAGATGGTCATACTGGTATAAAGCATAAAAGTCCCCTCTGAGTTCCATCGACCCCCATATAAATACGAGCCCCTTCCCGAGAGATCTCCGGCCCTTTCTTTTGTCTTCGATATGCGGTATACCAGCATAGGTCAGGAATAGATCCCCTCCTCGAGGCGTCCCAGGACCTGGTATACCAATCGGATGCCGGTAGGCGTATTTAAAAGATCGAATGGTTTCTTCCCTCTTAATGCCCGGTTTTCTTTATGAAGCCACCTGTTCAATTTGCTCTCCTCTTCAAACACTTCCAGACCTTTGGCAATGATGCTCGACATTTCATAGGTGTGAAACGATACTACGGGGTCGAGCAGGTCCTTCTTATTTTTTCGGGTTAATGTCTTATAGGATAAATTCAACAGGATAGCCATTTTAGTCATGGGGATCTCCATGATGTCTGCCAGTATATCCACCGAGAGCTTTGGGATACCATTATTTACGACGTCATAAAATTCAAGGGCATTCATCGGCATATGAGGCGAAAAAAGCTTCCCCCCCAATAATTCCCAGCGGATCTCTTCCACGGTGTATCCTCCTGCTGCCAGCAGTGCTAATTTGCTTGCTTTTCGCGGGACAGCCTGAGTGATATTTTTTACAGCTTTAGCCATATGGGTAAATTTACCTAAAGGTATGGGTAAATTTCCATTTTTCCAAGAGGAGGTCATGTTTGAGCAGTAAAAGTCCCCCCCCAATCCAAAAATTTCCTAATTTGTGTATGTGAAACACATTGCTGCCACATTGCTTATGGGGATCCTCTTCTTCAACTGGTACGGTTACCAGCTCCTGAGCTCCTGGCTGCAAGACCGGGCCGATCGCCGGCTGGAGGCAAGCCTCGACATCAACGCCTTTGACCAATCCCAGCTCATCTCCGTAAAAGTACCGGTCACCACGCTATCCTATTACAACAACACTACCGGGTTCGAACGGGTCGACGGACAGATCGAGATCGGGGGCGTACGATATAAATATGTCAGCCGCCGGATCTATAAGGACTCGCTGGAATACCGCTGTATTCCCGATCAGGCCGCCACCCGTCTGCGGAGCGCCACCAATGAATTTTTCCGCCAGGTCAATGACCTCCAGCAACATTCCTCATCGGGGAAGAAGGCCCCCGGCGCGATCTACAAAGGCTTCGCAAAAGAATATTGTTCTACCCAATATACCCCTCTCACCTCCGGCCTGCGACAGGAGACGGTCATAAAAAGATCCCAGGCTGACGCGGAGAAGCTCCCTTCCCGCTATGCTCCCACCAGCGAAGATCCCCCGGACCGGGAACAGGATAGCACTTTATCCTGACAGCGCTTATATAGCATAAGCCGTGAAATCTATCTTCATTGGACCGGGATCGGCCAGCAAAAATCTTTTCATGAACAGTCGTCTTCAAGACGGGGCATCGACACCCGTTCAATATATTCATTATACCCTTCGTATTGCATCCGCGATGTGCTTTATCGGGCACGGGACTTTTGGCATCATCACAAAGGCAGTCTGGTGTAATTATTTTGGCGTTTTTGGGGTGGGGCATGACCTCGCTTACCGCATCATGCCGATCGTCGGCACCGCGGATATCCTGATGGGGATCTCCCTGCTGGTCTATCCTACCCGCGCAATCCTTGCCTGGCTGGTGGTGTGGGGGATCGTCACCGCCACCCTGCGTCCCCTGTCGGGAGAGCCTTTTGCCGAGCTGATCGAAAGAGCCGGGAATTTCGGCGCACCGCTTGCCCTGCTGCTCCTGTCCGGAAGCGGCGGACCAACGCTTCGCGGCTGGTTTATGCGGATCGACCCGGACACCGGAACCACCCCGGACACCGGAGCTTATCCCGGGCACCGGTCGGACACTTCCCTAACCGCCCGCCCGCCGGATGAACGGACCCTTGCCCGTGTCAGGATCTGTCTGCGGATCGTCGTCTTTCTGCTGCTTGTTGGCCATGGATGGCTCAATCTGATCGAAAAGAAGGGTCTTCTTTCGCAATACCAGGCGCTGGGCTTTTCCAACCCCGCCAGGACAGCATTGTATGCCGGTCTTTTCGAGATGCTGGCCGCCGTTGCCATCCTGATCCGGCCGGTCCGCCCGCTGCTGATGGTCCTGATCGTTTGGAAAATGGCAAGCGAACTCTTCTATCCTCATTGGGAATTGTTCGAATGGATAGAACGGGGCGGTAGCTATGGTTCGCTGCTGGCCTTATTGATGGTGACACGGGAGAATGTAAAGGAGATGATCCATAGGCGTTTGCAAGGCGCCTGATAAAAAAATGCCGGAGTTAATTAAAAAAGTTATTAATTTGTGTACGTGAAACACATTGCTGCCATACTGCTTATGGGAATCCTGTTCTTCAACTGGTATGGTTACCAGCTGTTGAGCTCTTTTCTGCAGGAGCGCGCCAATGCCCGGCTGGAAGCACGTCTTGATCAGAACAACTATGACGAGTCCCAACTCGTTTCCGTCAAGATCCCTATCACCACACTTTCTTATTACAACAACGCTACTGGTTTCGAACGGATCGATGGCCAGGTCGAGATCAACGGCATCCAATACAAATACGTAAAGCGCCGCATCTTTAAAGATTCCCTGGAGCTGCTTTGTATCCCCAACCAGGCCTCGATGAGCCTCCAAACCGCCAAAAACGATTTTTTCCGTCAGGTCAACGACCTCCAGCAGCATTCGCCACAGGGGAAAAAGGCCCCCGCCACTTACAAAAGCTTTTCATCATCCGATTATGATAAGCAGAACGATCTTTTCGTTCTGAACGAGCTTCCGCCAAGCCCCCTGCCCATCTCTTTTGAGCAGGTTGCCGTCATCCCCTCCTCTTATGTACTGACAGCGGAACAACCTCCCGATCTTTTCGCCGCACATTGCTAAAAAAGGAATGGCCGGACCATTCTGACCCGTGGCATATGCTATAGCCACGGCGCCTTCTGTTTTTCCAAAGCACCATTCAAAACTATTCGAAATGAGAAAGATCTTCATCATCCTTTTGTCCCTGACTACCTTTGTCCTAAGCCAGCAAGTTTCCGCACAGGGCTGTGTGGCCATCCGCAGCACCGGCGGTTTCTGCTCTGCCGGCGGAGAGGAGCATATCGACACAACCAGTAAATGGCAATTCAGCGCCAACAACCGTTATTTCCGCTCGTTCCGTCATTATATAGGCACCGACCAGCAGAAGCAGCGACAGACCCTGGGTACCGAGGTGATCAACCACCAGTATACCATGGATATGGCGATATACCGGTTGATTAACCCCCGTTGGTCCATTATGCTGGATGTGCCGGTCGAAGCCAATTCCCGGTCATCGCTGTATGAACATAATAACCTGGGCCGCTTCCAGACCCATTCTTTTGGGGTAGGCGATATCCGGTTAGCCGTCTATAGCTGGATCGTCGATCCGGTAAAAATGCCCAGGGCCAACGTCCAGGTAGGACTGGGTCTTAAGTTGCCGACCGGCGCCTCCAACTACCAGGACTATTTCCATCTCACCGACAGCACAAAAAGACTGGGAGCCGTGGATCAATCCATTCAACTGGGAGACGGCGGCACGGGGATCACCCTTGAATTGAACGCCTTTTACAATCTTTCGCATACCGTAGGGCTCTATGGCAATTTCTATTATATGAGCAATCCCAGGGACGTAAACGGGACTTCCACTGCCCGCGGCGCAACGGCACCTGCATCGGCAGTTAAGAATACCAGCGATGTAATGAGCGTCCCGGATCAATATATG
The DNA here is from genome assembly GCA_036500545.1 of Puia sp. GTDB lineage: Bacteria > Bacteroidota > Bacteroidia > Chitinophagales > Chitinophagaceae > Puia. The sequence continues at coordinate 177,238 of DASYBV010000023.1, forward strand.
GCACGGATAGGCGTCAACGTAATGGCCGGCCATTTCAGTTTTTCTGCAGGGCTCCGGGACGAATGCCTTCCTGTTCATGACCTCGTGGGTGGCAGCGAAGGGTTCAGAAGACCGGGATATATCATTTCCGCAGAACCGGGAGTGACTTATGTATTCCCGAAGATCTCGCTGTACGTCTTCGCGCCTGTTGCAATGGTTCGGAACAGGACACAGAGCGTTCCGGATAAGATCACGACGCAACTTACCGGGGTCTATACGCATGGCGATGCGGCTTTTGCCGATTATGTGATTAACATCGGGGCGAATATCCGGTTTTAGATCCTGATCCAAACCAACACTAACTGCTAAAATACAACTGCATGAATTTTACTTTTTTCAAAAGAGCCGTCCTTGCCGCCCTCGTGCTGCTGCTCATGCAGGCGCCGGGACTTCGGGCGCAGACGGATGAAGATGCGATCATGATGACCAAAAACAATTTTTGTATAGGCGGGACCTATATGCATAGTAGCTGGGATCATTACTGGGAGGGCACGTTCAAACGCAATAACCAGAACCTGGGAACCGTCTCCACGCAAATGTTCGGCCTTATGGGAACCTATGGCGTCAGCCGCAAGCTGAATATCCTCGTCAACGCGCCCTATGTAACGACCAACGCGAGCGCCGGCACCCTGCATGGCCAGCATGGCATACAGGACCTCTCTGCCTGGATCAAGTGGCTGGCCCTTGAACAGAACCTGGGTAATGGCGTATTCTCCCTTTATGCCCTGGGCGGCGCCTCTGTTCCCCTGACCAATTATATCTCCGATTATCTGCCGCTGTCGATCGGGCTTCATAGCAAAACCGTCTCGGGTCGCCTTCTGGCCGACTACCAGGTGGGGAACTTCTTTGCAACCGCCTCCGCCACCTATACCTTTCGTAATGATATCACTATCGACAGGAATTCCTATTACACTACGGACCTGCACCTGACCAATAAGGTCGACATGCCCAATATGTGGTCCTTCAATTTCCGGACGGGCTATCGAAGCGATCGCTGGATACTCGAAGCGGTGCTCTCCAACATGACCACGATAGGAGGGTTCGATATCCGTAAGAACGACATGCCTTTTCCCAGCAATAAGATGAATGCCACCATGGCGGGCGCTCATTTCAAATACAATTTCAACGCGGTACAGGGCTTATCCCTCACAGGCGGCGGTAATTATACCATTGCCGGACGGAATGTGGGCCAGGCGACTGCCTTTGATATCGGGGTTTTTTATATCCTGGATCTTTCTCACAAGACAAAAAAAACCGCTGCACCTGCTAAAACGAAATAATCATGAGAACGCCCATCTATACTATATCGGCTACCGCCAAATCCTTCCAACGCCTTGTTGCGGTCTTTTCCCTGGCCATCCTTGCGGTCCTGTCCGCCTGTAACAAAAACGTCAGCGACCGGACGGCCAACCTGCCTCCCCTGGCGCCTGCCAGCCAGGACCTGACGGCGGGTAACTGGAAGCCCATCCTTCTTTCCCGCCCCGATACCTTTGCCGTGGCGATTCCGGTACCGACCAACAATCCCTTGTATGTCGCCGATCTCAACGAGATCAAAGCCTATCAGGCCAATCTCAGCGGCGACCAGCAAACCCAGATAAGATATTGGAGCGCGGGCGGCGTCCTTCGCTGGAACGAGATCATGCGCGACCTGATGGCCAAATACAACCTGCCGCCTTACCAGAACGCGGACGGATCCTATCCCATCCCCAGCTCGACTAACCCCTTTGCCTATCCGTTGTTCCCTTTCACCAATCCGCCCTATGCCGCCAGGGCCTATGCCTATGTCAGCGCCGCCCAGTATGACGCTCTTGTCGCCTGCTGGCATTACAAAACATTGTATAACCGCCCTGCCCCCTATAAGGTAGACTCTACCATCCAGGCGCTGGCCGGCAAATCCACGCTTCCTTCCTACCCTTCCGAAGGTGCGGTATTGGCCGGTGTCACTGCTGAAATGATGAAACTCCTTTTCCCCGATGAGATCGCCTCTCTTCAACAGAAACTGCAGCAGCAGGAGCAGGCCCTGATCGCCTCCGGCGCCTGTACCCGCAGCGATGTAACGGCCGGCGAAGCGCTGGGCCGCCAGGTGGCAGAGGCCTTTATCGCCCGTGGCCGTGCGGACAATGCCGGCGCCGCCGTTGGGACACCGGCGATCTGGGCCAACTTCGTGACCGTTGCACAGGGAAAGAGCCAGGTACCCTGGCTGAGCCTGGAGACGCCCGCGCGGCCTCCTATGCTGCCCGTGTTTAATAAAGTAAAAGGATTCTTATGTGACTCGGCGACGATCGTGTCGCTGCGACCCGGTCCTCCTCCTTCGACCAGCAGCGTCGAGATGACGGCTGATGTAGAAGCAGCTTACAATACTATCAAGAACCCCAGCCGCGACCAGATGAAGATCGTTCAATTCTGGGCGGATGGCGTCGGCACCTATACGCCTCCCGGCCACTGGAACGCCATTGCCGCGGAGGATTTCATCACGAGGAATTTCAGTGAGGTACGATGGGCCCGTAACCTGGCCCTGCTGAACATGGCGGAAATGGATGCGGCCATCTCCTGCTGGGATATCAAATATTTTTATTTCAATCCCCGTCCGACGCAGATGAATCCGAAGATCAAGACCCTGACGGGCATTCCCAACTTCCCGTCCTATGTTTCCGGTCACTCGATGTTCAGTTCGGCCGCGGCGACGATCCTGGGGCATATCCTTCCGGACCGGGCGCAGGCCTATGCCGCCATGGCGCAGGAAGCTGCCAACTCAAGGATCTATGCGGGGATCCACTACCAGATCGATTGTACAGTTGGGATGACGGTAGGACAGAATGTAGGTAACTATGCCATCAAGCGTGCGATGCTTGACGGTGCAGAATAAAAAAACAGACCCGGGGTCTGTTTGTAAAATCTTTTGGATCATAAGCAAAAAGCAAAAGCAATAAAACGCCGCTATTCTTAGTGGTGTTTTCATTTCCGGCATTTGGTAGGGTGTCGGGCCGGTATAAATATATAAAATACTTTTCACATGGGTGAAACCGGCCAATTCATTATTTTTATCCTATATTAAATTGGTATATGAAAAGATCCGCCGGCATTCTCCTTCTTCTGATAAGTTTTGTTCTTTCTTTCGGGCAGCAGGTGGTCACCACCCCGCCGGATAAGATCTATGGGAAGCTATTCGTGGACGTGCAGATGGACCGGGTCTTTCCTGACGGAAAAACCTTTGTGGACTGTATCCCCAAGCGGAACCCGGCCGAGATCGTAGCCGACTACGAAACCGCGAAAGCGGCTGCAGGCTTCGATCTGAAAAAATTCGTATTGGATAATTTCGACCTGCCTTCCAACCCCATCGACAGCTATAAGACCAATACCGCAGAGGACGTGGTGACCCATATCAACAACCTGTGGGCCGTATTAAAAAGGACGCCGGACAAACCCGTCGAGGGAAGCTCCCTGCTGCCGCTGCCCTATCCTTATATTGTGCCGGGGGGGCGTTTCCGCGAAGTCTACTATTGGGACTCCTATTTTACCATGCTGGGTCTGAAGGAAAGCGGCGAAATAGAGATGATCGACAATATGGTCAAGAACTTCGCTTATCTTATTGAAAATTATGGCCATATCCCCAATGGAAATCGTACATATTATCTGGGACGGTCCCAACCTCCTTTTTTCTCCGTCATGGTGGAGCTGCTGGCCGAGGCCAAAGGCGACAGCATCTACCAGGAGTTCCTGCCAGCCATGGAAAAGGAATATAAATTCTGGATGGATGGCAGCGATAAGGTCAAGCCCGGACAGGCTTACCGGCGGGTGGTCCGGTTAAAGGACGGCTCCATTCTCAATCGTTACTGGGATGATGCTACGGTGCCCCGGCAGGAAAGCTGGCGGGAAGATCTCCTGACGGCTGAAAAGTCGGGCAGGAATAAGGCCGAAGTACTGGAAGATCTGCGGGCTGCGGCAGAGAGCGGCATCGACTTCAGCAGCCGCTGGTTCGCCGATGAAAAAAACCTCGTGACCATCCGCACCTCGGACATGGTTCCTCCCGATCTGAATGCCCTGCTGTATCACCTGGAATGGGCCATCTCCAAGGCCAGGCTGATGAACAAGGACAGCTCCGCCGCCGACTACCGCCGTAAGGCCATAAAAAGGGGCGAGCTGATCGATAAATATTGCTGGAACAAGGCCATGACCTATTATACCGATTATAATTTCCGTACGGGCAAACAAAGCAATCATATCAACCCGGCAGGGATGTACCCCTTTTGTTTTATCAACGAGCATCCCGACTATATGAGCTTTTTGGGTCAAAAGGTCGCCGCTGTCATCCGCCAGAAGCTGTTGAAGGATGGGGGTGTCGTCACCACGGAGTATAATACCGGGGAACAATGGGATGCCCCGAATGGATGGGCTCCCCTGGAATGGATGACGATCTGGGGGCTGGACCGCTGCGGGCAGAAAGACCTTGCGGCGGAGATTGCCGCCCGTTGGGTGAAGCTGAATAAAAAGGTGTACAAGGAGACGGGTAAGCTGATGGAAAAATACAATGTAGTCGATCTCAATAAGGATGCCGGCGGTGGTGAATATGCCGGCCAGGATGGTTTTGGCTGGACCAATGGGGTGCTGCTGAAATTGATAAGGAAGTACAATCTGCCGAAGGAGTAGGTATGTGAAAAAGTTCTGCGCGGATGAATTACCAAAGTAAATAAATTTGATTTAAGAAAGGTGTCGCAATTTGCGACACCTTAAGACTTCATGTTTCAGTTGACGGAGAAAGAAAAAGAAGAGGTGGTCGCAAAATGCGACCACCTAAAATCCCTCAAATATTCCCCTGTTTTACCCTATGTTTTTACTGAACATGGAGCCGTCATGTTAGCCGCTGTGTTAAACAGTGATGAAGCCATTTCAGTCAATATCCAGATAGTAAGGATCTTCACGCGAATGCGGGAAGTGCTATCGGCGCATTCAGACATTTTATTAAAGCTGGAACAGATAGAAAATAAAGTGAATGGGCATGATGCAGATATACAGCTCATTTTTAAATACCTAAAACAATTACTCATTCCCCCTGAACAGTCCGAGCGACGGCGGATTGGTTTCCGAAGGGCGGAAGAACAAGAGTAACATTCCCTACCTTTGCGCAAATTTTCGCAATGTCCAGATCTGCTTTTGCCCTCCTGCTCATCCCTGTATTTTTCGCCGCCTGCTCGCAAAATAATGTGACGGAGGACAGCAGCCTGCAGAAATATTTTGATTCGGCCGGTGTAAAAGGCTCTTTTGGGTTCTTTGACAACGGGCAAGGACACTTTACGATCTATAATCTGCCCCGTTTCCGCGACAGCCTCTACCAGCCTGCGGGTACTTTCGATCTTGTCCTGTCGCTCATCGGCATCCAGACGGGTATCGTCAAGGATGACAGCGCGATCGGATTCCAGGCCTCGATCCACCGTATCGGGCGGGATACCGTGAAGAAATGGGTCGATTCCCTGGGCTATGGGAATAAGGACCTGGGTCATGACGACACCGCCTTCTGGTATGATAACCATTTGAAAATCAGCTCTGACGAACAGCTCGGGCTTATAAAGAAGCTTTATTTCGACCAACTCCCTTTTTTCAAACGCACCCAACTGGTGACCCGCCGGATGATCCCGTCCGAGAAAAATTCGAACTATGAGCTTTTTTATAAGAGCGGCCAGGGTATCAAGGAAGATGGACATGCCATCGGATGGGTGATGGGCTGGGTCGAGGAGAACAAACACCCCTACTTTTTTGTGCTCAACCTGGAGTCGCCCAATCCAACGGCAGACCTCCCGGCCGCGGGTCTGTCCGTCGCCAGGGGGATCCTGACGCAATGGGGGTTTTTCCAGGGGAAAAAGTAGTTTTCTCTTGCTATCTTGCGGGGGTAAATCATCGCGGAATAAATCACTGCGGATGCGCTAATTAACAAATGTATCGTATAGAACATATCGAATACCTGATCGGCCTGGCTGCCCTGCCGGTATTGATCGTATTGCTCGTCTGGCTGCTACGCTGGAAGAAAAAGACCGCCATACGGATGGGGGATCCCGAATTGATCCGGCAACTGATCAAAAACTTCTCGCCACTCCGGTTCCTGATAAAGGTCGGTCTGGCTATCGTGGCTTTTATCCTTCTGGTACTGGGTGCGGCCAACATGCAAAAGCCGGGCGCGATGGAGAATGTCAACCGCAAAGGCGTCGACGTTATGCTGGTGCTGGATGTGAGCAAGAGCATGCTGTCACGGGATATCAAGCCCAGCCGTCTCGAACGGGCAAAACAATTGCTGCTCCGGTTGGTCGATAAACTGGACAATGACCGGGTCGGTCTGATCCTTTTTGCCGGCCGGCCCTATCTCCAGATGCCATTGACGACGGATCATGGCGCGGCGAGGATGTATATCCAGGATGCGAGTCCGGATGTCGTTCCGACGCAGGGCACCGTGATCGGGGATGCCCTGACCATGGCCAACAACGCCTTCAACAGCAAGGAAAGAAAATATAAATCCATCGTCCTGATCTCGGACGGCGAGGATCACGATCCGGAAGCATTGAAAGTCGCAAAAACGCTTGCGCAGAATGGTGTCATGATCAACACCATCGGTATCGGCTCCCCCGACGGCTCTCCCATCGTGGATCCTGCCACCAATGAATTGAAAAAGGACGAACAGGGGAATACGGTCATTTCAAAGCTCAACGAAGCAGAACTTCAACAACTGTCCAATGCTACCAACGGCCAGTATCTACGGCTGGATAACCTGGACGACGCCCTGATCACGATGACGCAGCAGCTGGACAGTGCGGAGAAAAAGGCGATGAGCGACGCCGAATTTATCGACTATAAGAGCTATTTTCAATGGTTCCTCGGGATCGCGTTCTTATTACTGGTGACAGAATTATTCTGGCCGGAACGCAGATCGGCGCGATCGGAGAAGAGGGCCCCGGGCGCCTATGGCGTGTCCCTATTTTTTATTACCCTTCTCTGCACGGGCGCCACGCTGACCACCTACGCGCAGGATCCCGATGCCCTTATCCGCAGCGGCAACCGTGCCTATAAGAAGAAGCAGGTCGACGCCTCTCTCAAACAATACCAGGAGGCCGTTAAAAAGGCTCCCGACAACCCGACCGCGAATTACAATCTCGGTAACAGCCAGTTCCGGAAAAACAATTATGGAGAAGCCGCCAAATCATATGACGCCAGCGTAACGCACAGCTCCGGTAACAAGGCGGTGCAGGAGAAGGGGCTGTACAACAAAGGCGTGGCCATGGTCAAACAGCAAAAGCTCCAGGAGAGCATCGACGCCTGGAAAAACGCCCTTAAACTGGATGCCTCCGATGAAGACGCGCGCGAGAACCTGGAGAAAGCCCTCCGTGAGTTGAAGAACCAGCAACAACAGCAGCAAAAAGACAAAAAAGATCAGCAGAAGGACCAGAAGGATAAAAAGGACCAGAAGGACCAAAAAGATCAAAAAAAGAACCAGGATCAGCAGCAACAGCAACCCAAGCCGCAACCCAGCCGGCTGAACAGACAGCAGGTGGAACAGCTGCTAAAGGCCCTCCAGCAAAAGGAGAACGAGATCCAGGATAAGATCAACCAGAATAAGGTCAAGGCTGCCAGCCAGCCCGAGAAAGATTGGTAGAGGACGATTTCCACCGATGGGTTTTGATCGTTAATTTTGCCCGTATGCAACTATACTGTAATTCCCTCACTCAATATACAAGGCTTAAGACCCTGGAAGTCAGGATCGGAGACCTGCTGCTGGGCAATGGTCACCCCATCCGGGTGCAGACCATGACTACCACGGACACCATGGATACGCTGGCAACGGTGGAACAGTCCATCCGGTGTATCGAGGCCGGCGCAGAGCTGGTGCGGATCACGGCGCCCAGTAAAAAAGAAGCGGAAAACTTACTGAACATAAAGAATGAGCTTCACAGAAGGGGATATCATACTCCCCTGGTGGCGGATATTCATTTTACGCCCAATGCCGCGGAGATCGCCGCGCGGATCGTGGAGAAAGTACGGGTGAATCCCGGCAACTATGTCGACAAAAAGAAATTTGAGTTCATCGACTATTCCGATGCGGAATATAATGAGGAGATCGATCGTATACGGGAGCGGTTTACACCCCTGGTGAAGATCTGTAAGGAATATGGTACCGCCATGCGGATCGGCACCAATCATGGCTCCCTCAGTGACCGCATCATGAGTCGTTATGGCGATTCGCCGGTGGGAATGGTGGAGAGCGCCATGGAATTTCTGCGGGTAGCCCGGGGCGAGAGTTATCATAATATCGTGCTGAGCATGAAGTCCAGCAATCCACAGGTCATGGTGCAGGCCTACCGGCTGCTCATTCAGAAGATGGACGAAGAGTTCGGCGCCTGTTATCCCCTTCATCTGGGTGTCACCGAGGCGGGGGATGGAGAAGACGGGCGTATCAAATCCGCGATCGGGATCGGCTCCCTGCTGGAAGACGGCATCGGGGATACCATCCGTGTGTCACTCACGGAAGACCCTGAGTTTGAAATACCCGTGTGTAATGACCTTGTGCAACGATATGTCGACCGGGATCCGTCTGCTTACCCGCCGGTCGAACCTATTTTAAAGCTGCCTTATTCTCCATTCGAATATAAGAGACGGGCTACGGCGCGGACTTCCAATATCGGCGATCACCAGGTCCCCGTCGTGATGGCGGATTTTATGAAGGCGGATTCCATCAAAAGAGAAGACCTTCGCTCGATCGGGTATGCTTACGATCCGGTGAGCGATAAATGGAATATCGGTGATGCGGCCGCCGATTATATCTATACGGCAAAAAAAACCATCGATTTCGATCTGCCCGGAACGCTCAGGCCCGTCTGCGATCATACGACCTGGTTGTCGCTGGAAGATCGGACAGGGTATATCCCTCTCTACGTCGGACCGGAATATCGTGAGGCGGAAGAACGTTCTCCCACGTTGAATTTTATGGCGATCGATGCACGGTTTGGGAATGCTTTCGAGATTATCAAGCCATGGAAAGATGACCCGACCCTTGTTGTTTGTATTTATTCTTCCCACCCTACTCCCATGATCCCGGTCAGGCGATTGATCATGGAAATGATGGCGCATGGGGTCGCCCTTCCCGTGATCCTGGCCGTCGAGAGCAATGACAGTACGATCGATGAGCAACTGATCCATTTTTCCACGGAGGCCGGTGCGCTCCTGCTGGATGGAATGGGGGATGGCATCTGGCTGATCAATCAGCCATCGGCCCTTGTCAATGCGAAGGTCAGCGGGCGCACATACCTGGAGGCAAAGAACAACCATCAGTTTATAAATAATACGTCGTTCTCGATCCTTCAGGCGACCCGTACCCGGATCTCAAAAACGGAATATATCTCCTGTCCGAGTTGTGGGCGTACGCTTTTTGACCTCCAGGAGACCACCGCCCGGATCAGGGCCGTTACCCATCATCTAAAGGGCGTGAAGATTGCCATCATGGGCTGTATCGTCAACGGTCCCGGTGAAATGGCCGATGCGGATTTCGGATATGTGGGCAGCGGCCCCGGCAAAATAACCCTGTATCGCGGGAAAGAAGTGGTCCGGCGCGGCATCGACAGCGCCATCGCCGTCGAAGAGCTGATCAGCCTGCTAAAAGAGAGCGATGCATGGATAGACCCTATTAACAGCACTCGTCAACTGTTTTCCAGTGAATCGCATTGACAGATTACACGCCATACTCACCCATCTGCAAAGTAAAAAGAAGGTGACGGCGCAGGAGATGGCCGATCGTTTTTCCATCAGCCTGCGGACGGTCTACCGGGATGTGAAGGCCCTGGATGAATCCGGCGTACCCGTCATCGGGGAGGCGGGTACCGGCTATACCATCATGGAAGGGTACCGTCTTCCTCCTGTCATGTTCACACAGGAAGAAGCCAGCGCGCTTCTGCTGGGCGCCAAGCTGGCCGAGCAGTTTACCGACGGGTCGGTCAAACGACATTTTCAGGCCGCCCTGTTCAAGATCAAGGCGGTTCTCCGGGCTACGGACAAGGAATATGTGGACAGCCTGACGGAACATATCGAGATCCTCTCCCGGCATTCACCGGACAGCGATTCGCCCCAGCAGCATTTGTCCGCGTTGCAACAGGCGGTAGTCCACAAAAAAGTCGTGCAGCTGCAATACCATTCCTCCGCCAAAGAGGAGACGACGCTTCGGAAGGTGGAGCCCATCGGCCTTCTTCATTACGGATCGGCCTGGCACCTGATAGCCTGGTGTCGTCTTCGCAGCGATTACCGTGATTTCCGGCTGAGCCGTATGTTAGGCGTGATCCTCGAAGAAAATACCTTTGACCCGACTGCCCATCCTTCCATCCGGGAATATATCGACCAGATCCGGGCCGGCTCGGACCTGCTGGAAGTCATGGTACATTTTGACCGGCATGTCGTAAAATATCTGCAGGAACAGAAATACCTCAACGGTTTTGTCTCGGAAGAAGACCTTGGGGATAAGGTCAGTATGAAGTTCCTCACCTCCTCTCTCCCTTATTTCGGGCGCTGGCTCCTGATGTACACCGATGCTGTCCGGGTGGCCTCACCCCCCGCACTAAAGACCATTATGAAGGAATTATCCGAAAAACTATTGATTTGTCACGGGGACTACTGACATAAGGCTGTCAGTAGTGGTATGTTTCTTTGTACAAAACAACATATCATGCTGGTTCGCACACACCCTTCCATGACCGTCCTGTTCCATTCCTATCAAACCACGTTGGGAGAGCTGGGGAATTTTGCCGGGACAGCCATAAAGGAGCTTTATACCTATGTCGTGGACCTGGACCTGCTGGTCTGTGGTCCTCAATACTGGTTCTATTATGGGGTGGATGGGAAACCCGATTCAAAATTTACCCTCGAGATCGCCCTTCCCGTCCACGGACAGATCCCCACCGCCCTGCTTCCTTATTTTAAACAGATCCCTGCTTTCAAGTGCCTTTCCAACCGCTACCAGGGACCCTGGCAGGGCTTGTCGGGCCAATATGCGGAAATGACGGACTATATCAATGCCAATGGATTGGTTATGAATGGAATGCATTTGGAGTCCTTCCTGCATGTGGATTGGGCGGCGCCGGAGAATAATATTACAGAGATCCAAATCGGTCTTTTGTAATATAGCCGCGAGTGCCTACATTGCGGAAAATATTTTCTGTACATGAGCTTTTCCATTCGGCATTCCAATGAACAGGGGTTGGACCTGGTAAACATCGTAGATGAGCATACAGGCACCTCCATCTCCCTGCTGCCCAAACAGGGGGCCTCGCTACATGCCTTCCGTATCCGGCAAGCCGACGGAACCCTTTTCAACGTGATCGATAACTATAAGGATGCTACGGAGCTGGAAAAGGAGATGAGCCTCTCCTATAAAAGCGCCAAACTCTCCCCTTTTCCCTGCCGGATACCCGATGGTAAATATCGTTGGGATGGCAAAGAATACCAGTTCAGAAAACTATTCAAGGACGGGACTGCTATCCATGGATTGTTGTTTAATAAACCGTTTGCCGTCACCGGCGAGACCGGCGGTGACAGTTCCGGCGAACTTTCCATGGAATACCTTTATCAAAAGGACGATGAGGGATACCCCTGGAGCTATAGCTGCCAGGTGCGGTATAGTCTTCACAGGGACAACCTGCTGGAAATAGCGACGACGATCACCAACCTCGATACGGCAGTGATACCGATGGCAGATGGATGGCACCCTTATTTCCGGCTGGGGGGCAAAGTGGATGAATGGCTGCTGCAGTTTCATTCGGAAGCCATTGTCGAATTCGACCAGCGGCTGGTCCCGACGGGCCGGTTGATCCAATACGAGGAGTTCGACAGCTCCCGTCTGCTGGGAAATACCTTCCTGGACAATTGTTTTGTCCTGAAACCGGGCATCGTCAGCCCTTCCTGCGAGATCTATCATCCTGCCAGCCGGTTGCGGGTATCCTTCTTCCCCGATGCCGCCTATCCTTACCTCCAGCTCTATACGCCGGCTAACCGGGATAGCATCGCCGTGGAGAACCTAAGCGGGGCGCCGGATTGTTTTAACAATAAAATGGGTCTTCTGCTCCTGCAGCCGGGACATTCACAAATTTTTACTGCCCGGTACAAGGTTAGCGTCGACTAAAAAATTAACTTGCCTGCTAAAATCAGTAATTAATGAAGCTTCTGAAATTTATACTGCCCGTCGCGATGGCCTTTTGTTTTGCGGGTTGCCTGGATATCGACGAGAAAACGGAAATAAAAAGTGATGGCAGCGGCCGGTATTCCATGGATATGGATATGAGCCAGATGGTGGAAATGCTGCAGACCTATATGGGCAAGGATGAAATGACCAAGAAGGGGATGCAGAAAATGGATACCACGATCTATATGAAGGACCTGGTGGATACCCTCAGCAGTCTCAGCGCCGACAAGAAGGCCCTGCTTCGCCCCGGCAGCATCCATATCAAACTGGATGTAGATGCCAAGGTATTCACCACTCATATGAGCTTCCCCTTTAACAGCCAGGCCGATCTGCAGAAATTGATCAACACGGTCAACGACGGCTCCTCCCTGGGTGCTACCCATCTTTTCAAAGGCATGACACCCGGCGGCCAGGATGATCCATCCGGCGGCGGCGCAAGCCCCGATATCAACCAATTCAATGGTATCTACGACTTTACCAGTAAGGACGGGCGGATGAGCAAACAGCTGAATGCGGATAAATTCAAGAAATTGCAGGACGATCCCCAGATGGCCCAGATAAAACAGGCGACCCAGATGGGCATCGAGATCGGTTATACGACCAACATCATCCTGCCAAGGCCGGTAAAAAAAGTCGACAATGCCCTGGCCAAACTTTCCGACGACAAAAAGACCGTCACGATGAAATATAACCTCATGGAGGTTTTTGATCATCCCGAAAAGTTCAATTACACGATCGAGTATTAAGGAGGGGATTTCTCTTATGGTAAAAACTGATTTCCTGGTGATAGGTTCCGGCATAGCAGGACTGAGCTATGCCCTCAAGGTGGCGCAGCATCATCCCGACAAGAAAGTCCTGATCATCACAAAGACGAAGATCGACGAGACGAATACCAAATACGCCCAGGGCGGCATTGCCGGCGTGACCGATCTCGAACATGACAGCTATGACAAACATATCCAGGATACGCTGATCGCGGGCGACGGGCTTTGTAACCCCTACACGGTGGAGATCGTTGTAAAGGAAGGTCCCGAGCGTATCCGGGAGATCATCGAATGGGGCACCCGCTTCGACAAGGACTCCGAAGGAGATTTCAAGCTGGGCAAGGAAGGCGGTCACTCCGAATTCCGCATCCTGCATCATAAGGATGTCACCGGTAAGGAAATAGAGCGCGCCCTGCTGGATACGGTCGGCAAACAAAAAAATATAGAGATCATCAAGCATTGGTTCGTGCTCGACCTGATCACCCAGCATCACCTCGGTTTTCTCGTCAGCAAGTCCACGCCTGATATCGAATGTTATGGGGTGTATGCCCTCGACCAGCATACCAATAAGATCGTAACCATCCTTTCCCGCATCACCCTTCTCGCGACCGGGGGCAATGGACAGGCCTATCGCACGACCACCAATCCGAAGATCGCCACCGGAGACGGCGTCGCCATGGTCTACCGGGCCAAGGGAAGGATTGAAAATATGGAGTTTATCCAGTTCCATCCGACGGCCCTGTATGAGCCCGGCGTCAGCCCCTCTTTCCTGATCACGGAAGCCGTTCGCGGGGACGGAGGCATCTTACGGAATAACAAGGGAGAGGCCTTTATGGAGAAGCTCCATGAAAAAAAAGACCTCGCCCCGCGTGATATCGTCGCCCGGGCGATCGACAGCGAGATGAAGAAGGCGGGTACCGAGCATATCTATCTCGACTGCCGTCATATGAACCGGGAGAAATTTATCGAGCACTTCCCGAATATCTTTGAAAAATGCCGCAGCATCGGCATCGACCCTTCCGAACAAATGATCCCGGTGGCGCCGGCGGCGCACTATAGCTGCGGCGGTATCAAGGTGGATGAGTGGGGAAGGACTTCCATCGTCAATCTCTATGCCTGCGGAGAATGTTCTTCCACGGGTCTGCATGGCGCCAACCGGCTGGCCAGCAACTCGCTGCTGGAGGCCCTCGTCTTCTCCCACCGCTGCTATCTCGACAGCGTACAGCGGGCGGATGGTATTTCCTTTAAGGACGCCATCCCCGACTGGAATGCGGAAGGCACGACCGAGCCCGATGAAATGATCCTCATCACGCAAAGCCTGAAAGAGCTACAGCTCCTGATGAGCGACTATGTGGGTATCGTCCGGACCAATACACGTCTCCAACGCGCGATGAAACGCCTCGATCTTCTCCATGAAGAGATCGAATCCCTTTATGAGACCACCGCAGTATCCCCCCAGCTTTGCGAGGTACGTAACCTGATCACCGTCGGCTACCTGATCGTAAAAGAAGCCCAGTTCCGCAAGGAAAGCCGCGGGCTGCATTTTAATACCGATTATCCGCGGAAAAGTCCCTTGCTGCAGAATATCGTTCTGTAGGGGCCGGATCAGGGGTCAAATCCCTAACTTTAGGGTTGATGTTACCGAGTATGAAAAAGTTAGCAGCCATCGCACTCCTGGCAGGATGGATGGCGCCCGGAAGGACGCAAACGCCGCCGCCTGCACACCCGTTGTATCCCAGTCTTCTTTGGGAGATCAGCGGTAACGGATTGAGCAAACCTTCCTATCTCTTTGGCTCCATGCATGTCAGCAATAAAATGGTCTTCCATCTCAGCGATTCCTTCTATACCGCGATCGCCGCCTGTGATATGGTCTCGCTGGAAGTGGACCCAAAAGAATGGCAGCCGGATATGTTCCGGCTGGAGAAAGCGAGAAGCACTACCGCGGAATATGGTTCGGCATCGGACAACGATTACCTCACCGAGGCGGATTTCCGGCTAAAGAACTACCAGGATGCATTGCGGTCGGCCCTTCGGGAAGATCCATTTGTCGTCAACGGGCTGCTGTACCGTACCAATGCCTCACAGGCCAATTTCCAGGAGAACACCTATCTCGACCTGTATATTTACCAGACGGCCCGAAAATTGGGCAAAATGGCCACAGGCGTAGAGAACTACCTGCAGACAGAACGTCTTAGCGAAGAATCGGCCCTGGCCTCCCTCAAGGAAAAACGGAGCCGGCGAAACTTTCCTGAAGGGGAGAGCGAGATCTCCCTTCTCAACAAGCTACAGGATGCCTATCGCCGCGGCGATCTCGATCTGCTGGACTCGCTCAATGAGATGCTGTCTTCCTCCAGGGCCTTTACTGAAAAATTCATGTACCCGCGTAACGGGATCCAGGCCAATGCCATCGACTCCATCATCCGCCATCGATCCCTGTTCGTAGCGGTTGGAGCGGCCCACCTTCCCGGCAGCCAGGGCGTGATCGAGCGGCTACGGAAAAAAGGATACACCGTCCGGCCGGTAAAAATGACGGACCAGGATGCCCATAGCCGGGAAACCATCGACAAAATGCATGTACCCGTCGAGTGGCGGCGGGTGGTCACGACGGATGGATTTGTAGAATGCCAGCTGCCCGGTCCCTGGTTCCCGCGGGGAGAGTCGCTATACAATGAAAGCTGGCAATATGCCGATATGGAGAACGGCAGCTTTTATATGCTGACGCGCGTACGGACCAATGGGAACCTCGGTGGGGAAAGCAGCGCCGCCATAAAAATGAAGATCGACAGTCTCTTATATGACAACGTCCCGGGAAAGATCCTGCAAAAGAAAGAGATCGAACAGGACGGCTACCCCGGGTTCGAGATCCTCAACAAAACGCGGGTGGGCGATCTGCAGCGTTACCGGATACTCATCACCCCTTTTGAGGTCTTGTTTTTCAAAATGAGCGGGAATGAGGAGTATGTGTCCGGGGAAGTGGCGGACCAGTTCTTTCACTCCATCCGGCTAAAGGAGCCCCTCTACGCATGGACAGAGTACACGCCATCTTCGGGTGGCTTCCGGGCGGTCTTTCCCCAGCAGCCGCAGGTATCGAAGTCTGTACAGGACCGGCTGTCCACCTGGCATTATGAAGCGGCGACGGCGACGGGGGAGACCTATGTCCTGTTGAAAAAGAATGTCCGCAATGCGCATTTCCTGGAAGAAGATACGCTGGACCTGAGCCTGATGGAAGAAAGCCTGAAGGGATCGGTCCCGCTGGGGAAAGAGATCTCCCGGAAATTTGGCAGGCTCGATGGGTACGACTGCCTGGACCTGGTGTTCAGCCGGAAAGACGGGGGCCGGCTAAAGGCGAGGGCCGTCATCCGGGGAACGGATTATTTTTTACTGATCGCCTCCGCAAAGGATGAGAAGACTGGGTTCGCGAATTTTTTTGAAGGCTTCCATCTTTTACCCTACCGCTATCCCTCGCCGGTAGTCTATACGGACACGATCCGGCGTTTCTCCGTGTCCACCCCGGTGAGTCCGCATGTAGAAAGGGACCTGCAGGCCCTTACCAGCGAGGGCAGCATGTACAGCGCCGTTTTACAGGACAGGGGCAGCTATTCCGCCGCCCCCTATATCCAGTATGCCAGCTTCCGGGACGACTCTACGGGAGAAAGCGTACAGGTAGCCGTCTCCCGGCTGCCCCTGTATTTCTACCGCAAGGACTCCCTGAAATTCTGGGAGAACGAGATGCACTGGACGCGGCTGGCGGGTGAGTTCATCCTTTCAAAAAAAGAATATTTCCAGAACGGTGATTCGTTGTGCGGCTACCGGTATACCCTCCTCGACACCAATACAAACAGGAAGATAGAAGGATTGGCGGAGGTAAAAGGCAACACGTTTTTCAAGGTTACCGCCATCACCGACCAGCTGCAGCCGGAGAGCTCCTTTATCCGGGATTTTTTCAGCTCCTTTACGCCGATCGCTCTTCCGTCCGACGATCCGGCGGCAGGCAGGTTGTCGGTTTTTCACAGCAAGTCATCGCTGTTCTTCCAGCAATATTTCAGTCCCGATTCGCTGACAAGGAAAAGGACGCAGGAGGCCGCCGATCATATCATCCCGGAGATGCGCGATCTGCCGGAACTGGAGGGGATCATCGCCCGTCTCGACCCTCATGGCAAGACCTATATCGAAGAAAAGAGTCGTCTTATCCTTGCCCTTGGACGTATCCAGCGTGCCCGTTCCATGGATTCCCTGATCGGGTACCTGCAACGCCTGTACGACCAATGTGGGGATACCAGCGCCGTTCAGAACGCCGTTATCCAATCCATGGCCGGGATAAAGAAACCGGCGGCCTATGCCTTGTTAAAGGATTGGCTGATCCGGACTACACCCGTTTTTGAGACTACCGGTGAGCTGCAGGACCTGTTCCATGTTATCGGCGAAGACAGTACCCTGGCCGGCACCTTATTCCCGGAGATCCTCCGGCTTACCTCCGTCGAGGATTACAAAATGCCCGTGATCAACCTGCTCTCGACCCTGGCCGACAGCGGTCATATCCGGAAGGAAGCCTATGCCGATTATTTTACCAACCTCTTCGTGGATGCCCGGATCCTGTTGAAAAAACAACAGATGGCGGACGAAAAGCCGGCAAAGGAAGACGAAGATCCCGTCTATGGCTCGTATGATAATTATAGTCTATGGTCGCAGGAAACCGACCCGTTGCGTCGTGTCGGAAGCCGGTCCGATAACAGCCGGCTCACGCGATATGCCGCTCTGTTGATCCCCTTTTATGACCGGTCTTCGGTCCCACGATTCTTTGAACAGCTCCTGGCGACGAAGTCGGCCAGGCTGCGGCTGCAGACGACGATACTGCTGATCCGTAACGGGCGGACCGTACCGGATTCGGTCCTGCGATCGCTCGCGGCCGACGACGAGACCCGTGCCGATCTCTTTACAAGGCTGGAGAAGGCCGGACACAGGGACCTCTTCCCGGCTGCCTATAAAAACCAGGAGGCGATGGCCCGGGCGGCCCTGGTATATGCGGCCCGGTATGAAAAGCCGGCTGTCATCCAGACAGTCGGGAAAAAATGGGTCAGCCTGCCAAACGTCAAAGGCTATGCGTGGTTTTTCAGGTACAAGCTAAAGGATGAGGATGCCTGGATGATGGCCATCAGCGGCGTACAACCCGAAAAGACCGGGGAGGTCAACGGTAATCATACCCTGGTGATCATGACCAACCGGAAGCTGGCCGATGATAGCCCGGAGCAGCAACAATTCGACCGGCGTCTCCACCAGCTGTTGCTTTCCAAAAGAAAAAGCGCCCTGCGTTTCTTCCAGGCTTCTACCGTACTAAGGTAAATGTCCCTTTTAACGGAAAGACCTCTCCATTGTCGCAGACCATCTCGGTGACATATACATAGGTGCCCGTCTCTACCGGGTGCCCTTTAAAGGCGCCGTCCCATCCGGCAGACCGGTCGTCGATATTGAAATGGCCCCGTTCGAAGATGATCTCCCCCCAGCGGTTGAAGATGCGCAGATAGTTGATGATGCGGATACCGCTTCCTTTGATATAGAAAACGTCGTTCTTCCCGTCCCCATTGGGTGTAAAACTATTGGCGATATATACCCGTCCCTCGTCGCAGATCAGCTTCAGGTTGAGCGTATCGGAGGCCGGACATCCGTATTGCGTCTTGCCCGTCACGATATATTGCATGGACGATCGGGGAGTACAGATGGGGCTGGCGCAATCCGTGCAGCTGAGATAATCGGGCGGAGACCAGGTCCAACTGACGATATCGCTGCTTCCGGTCACGCTCAGCGGCAGCGTGGCGCCCGTGGGCACCTGCAGATCGGGACCTGCATCGACGGTAGGCGAGGAGGTCATCGTGATCTTTACCGTCGCGGTATCGGCAAAACAGGTATACTGATCATATCCCACTACCGTATATGAATTTTCCAGGGGCGGCCGGGCGACAGGGTCCGGTACATTCGGGTCGCTGAGCCCCGTTGCGGTAAGCCAATGATAGGAAGCGGCGCCTTTGGCCATTAGTTGCAGCGGCATACCGGGACAGGCAAGGGTATCCTTTGTCATTTGTACGATAAAAGGCTGGGGATCGACCACCAGCAGGGTATTCGTAACGGTTTGCCGGCAGCCATACGGAGAGGATACCTGCAGGGAGACCGGGTATTGTCCTGACCGGTGCCAGGTAAAAGAAGGGGAGGCCGCGATGGAGGTATCGCCCGCCATGCCCGTACCAAAATCCCATTTATACCGGAGGGTCTGTTGTAATTGCTGTGCGGCGATACTCCGGACCAGCGGGTCCAGGACCAGCAGGGTCGAATCGCAGACATGGGAAGGTATGTTATCCAGGCCGATATGCAGGCTGTCGATAATGACCGGGTTGTCGAGGGCGGAGGTCGCCCGGCAGCCATCCGCGTCCTGCATGATCAACGCCGGGGTATATACGCCGCCGGTCAGATAGGTGTGAATGGCAAATGTATCGGACGAATTTGTCAGCGTTCCGTCCCCAAAATCCCAGGTAAAGGAGCTGGCCGATTGTACCAGGGCGCTGAGCGTTACCGTCTGACCCGTACAGCCGGAGAGCGTATCCGCCTTCAGCGTGGCGTAGGGGCCTTTTATCGTAACAAGGCTCACAAAGGAATCCGTGGCGTTGTTGTTGCCATAGCTGTGGAGGACCACTTTATAAAGACCCGGCTGATAATAGGTATGGCTCGGATAGGTTTGGTTATCCGCCACGCTGCCGTCCCCGAAATCCCAGGATACGCTGTTGGAATTGGTCGAGGTATTGGCGAAGTGCAGCACGACAGGGGGACAGGTATTGTTATTGATATAAGTCGTCGTATAGCCAAAGGAGGCATGGACGGTCTTTACATAGATCACCTGGACATTTGTATCGGCACATTGTGAGATCGCGTCTTTTGCGATCAACGTCACCGTATCCGTGCCGATGCTGCTATAAGTGTGGTAGGGGTAGGGGGTGGTCGTGCCGCTGCCATCCCCGAATGTCCATTGATATTGAGGGAAGGAAGAACCGCTTGTATTCGTGCTGTTATAAAAGAACAATTGCGTCCCCGGCGATACGATCGTTGGGGACCAGGAAAAGGCGGCCTGGGGACCGTTCACCCGTATAGCCTGCGCCGAATAGGGAGTGGTGGCGGTACAGCCTTCCTGGTCCGTCACCGTCAGCGCCGGCCAGTAATAGCCGGGGTTGGAATATGTGTGCGATGCGCTGCCCGGCTGGCTCAGCATCAGTGACTGGTTATCCCCAAAACCCCATTGCCAGCTGACGATCGGTACGTTATTATTACTATGCGAAGCATCCTGCAATACGATGGGTGAATGAAAGCACACGTTATTGGTTGTGATCGTAAAGGCGGCGGAAGGACCCCGGATGGTCAGCGGGATAAAATTGGTGGTATCCTGGCAGCCAAATCCTTTTGATAGCAGGATGGCGCGAAGACCGTTCTCTCCCGTCATCAGTCCAGAGAGGGTGCCGGTATAGCTGTTCCCCCCAAAGGGGACGCCCGGCGGTGAATCGCTGCCGGTAAAGGACGATCCGTCCGCATACTGCCAGGCCGCAAACGTATAGCCATAGGGATTAAAATAATCGTAACCGACAGGGTTTGGGTCCTGCAGCACGATGTTGACGCCCAGGGTATCGCTGGCACACACAGTTTGTTTGAAGGCGGTGAGTACCGGCTGTTGTTTTAACAGCACGATGGGGAAAGTGGAATCGCGGACCGTACAGTTCCCATTCGTCGCGGTAAGAACGACCTTATACACACCCGTACGGGTATAGGTATGCGCTACGGTTTGCTGATCGGTATTGAGAGGCAGGGTTGCTCCGTCGCCAAAATCCCAGGCCCAGCTGACCCCTTTTACCGTCGCCTGGGTGAACGTAACCAGTCCGCGGGTATTGTCGCAGGTATTGATCACCGCTCCAATTTTTGGAAAGGGAGGCAGTACCTGCACACTTTTTGACAGCGTATCGCTACAGAGGTCGTTGCTGACGATCAGCGTGATCGTATAGGTGCCGTCGGCCGAATATTGGTATCCCGGGCTGGGGACGTTGTTGAGCGGGGTATTGTCCCCGAAATTCCAGGACCAGCTGCTGACCGGTCCCTGTGTCTGGTCTATGAACCGGACGGGATTATTTCCGCAGATCGTAGCGCCGGGAGAGATGTTGAACTGCGCCACCGGTTTCTGATATAGACGGACCGAACTGTATTCGGCTGTCCCCTGGCAGCCGCCGGCGGTAGTATAGGCGAGGTGTATGATATAGGTGCCGGTGGTCGAAAAGGTATGGGTGGGCGTGGCGTCGGTGGAATGGCCTCCATCTCCGAAATCCCAATTGTATTGGGTGATCGGGTCGTTGCCGCTGCTGGCGGTAAACGTCATGCTGAAAGGCGTGCAGGAGATATTTCCGCTGGCGCTGGTGGAGTTGTTATAACTGAGGAAGATCTGTGGTTTAAAGACCTGGATCGGTTTGCTGAAGGAGGCGCTGCATCCGGTGCTATTCGTGATCATGAGCTGTGGAAAATACGTCCCTTCGATCGTATACGTGTAGACGGCGTCCCTTGTGTTGGCGGTGGCGTTGGCCTGGTCGAAACTCCATTGCCAGCGGACGGTCGTCGTGCTCGTGTCGGAGAAGGCGACCGTGAGGGGCGCCCCGCAAATTCCTTCGGGGGTGATGGTAAAGTCTTTTAAGGTGGGAGCGGGCTGGACGTTCACCGTTTTCGTGATCGATTGCTGACAGGTCCCAAAGGTATTGGTCAGGGTGACGGTATGTGTGCCGGTCGTACCAAAAATGTAAAAATAGCCCGGTAGCATCGGGCCGGCGTCATATTGCCAGTCGGATATCGTGGGTGAGGGGGTGCTTTTGTCTGTAAAGGTCGTCAGCGTATTAAGACATACAGGGTCTGGCCAGCTGAAGTCGGTATTGAAGTCCGCGACATGGATAAGGTTGGTTTGGGTGCTGACATCGGTACATCCGCCGGTCGGGGAGGTGATCGTCAGTATGACCGTATAGACGCCTTTTTGCGTATAGGCATGTGTGGGGTCTTGATCCGTCGAATGGACGCCGTCCCCGAAGTTCCAGTCATAGGTCAGCGGACTGCCGGTGCTGGTATTGGTAAATTGAACGGCATCGCCGGTCTGGCAGAGCGTTGTTTTGCCCGCGGTAAAACCGGCTTTGATGGCCGGGGAGATGACGACGGCTGCTTTTTGCAGGGTATTGTAGCACCCGTTGCTGTTTGTCACGGTAAGACTGACGGAGGCGTTCTGTGAAAAGAGATATACGTGACTGACCTGGCTGAGATTGCCGCCCTGTTGCGTAGCGCCGTCGCCAAAGTCCCAGAAATAATTGGATAGCGAGCCGTCCCCGGCCTGGGATTGACTGTTAAAGACGACGGGTAGCGGGACGCAGCCCTGTGCCGGCGTGACGTTGAAGTCGACGGTTGGTTTTTTATAGACCGTGATCGGGACGCTCTTTGTGGAAGTAAGCGACCCGTCTTTGACCGTCAGCGTGACCGTATAGCTTTGCTCCGTTGTATATACGCTGCCGGGGTTGGCGAGGACCGAGGTCCGGCCGTTGCCAAGGTCCCAGCTGTAGGTGGCGTTGGCGGAGGCGCCGGTGGTCGTATTGGTAAAAGAAACGCTTAAAGGAGAACAGCCCCCCATCCTGTCCGCCGTAAAATTGGCGTTGAGCTGTGCCCGTGCCGGATTTACCGCCAGGAACAGGACGACTGCCGGGAGCAGCCGGGACAGATATTTGTTGATGGGAGGGAATAAGGGCATTCAAAGGATTTTGGCGCTAAATACGACAGTAAGATAAGCCACGCGGCGCAGACCAGCAAGCCTTTGGCCCTTAATGACATGTAAGCCATTTGCGTTATATTTGCGGGGATGAATACTCCTACCATTTCCAGGGCGATGATCCTGGCCGCAGGACTCGGCACCCGTTTCAAACCCTGGACGGACCGGCATCCCAAGGCCCTGGCGCCGGTGAACGGGAAAAGCCTTTTACAACGCAATATCGAGTACCTGCAGCAATATGGGATCCGGGAGGTGGTGGTCAACGTCCATCATTTTGCGGAACAGGTCATCGGGGCGCTTACGGTTAACCGGGGCTGGGGCAGTCATTTTACCATCAGCGATGAGACGGACCAGGTGCTGGAGACCGGTGGCGGGCTGCAAAAGGCCCGGCCGTTGCTCGACGGCGCCCCTTTTGTCCTGATGAATGTGGACATCCTCACCGACCTGGATCTGTCGGCGCTTATCGGGGATCATTTCCGGCATCGTCCCCTGGCCACCCTTGCGGTGACGGAGCGTACGACCTCGCGTTATTTTTTATTCGATGAAGGGCAGGAATTGTGCGGATGGAGGAATGTACAGACGGGACAGGAACGGATCGCCCGTTCGACCGGTGGCAAGCTCGTTCAAAAGGCGTTTAGCGGCATCCATGTCATCGATCCCGCCCTCTTCCCGCTGATCCGGCAATCGGGGAAATTCTCCATGGTGGATGTATACCTGGATTTGGCCGGAGAGCATGCTATCCGGGGATTCGACCATAGCCGGTCGTTATTTATCGATGTAGGGAAGCCGGAGTCGGCGGAGAAGGCGGAACGGCTGTTCCCGTAAATTATATCTCTATTAAATTTGTTTTTTGAGAATTTGAGCACTAATTAAGAGAATAAATTTATCGCAATTATGAAAAAATTATTGGTTGTTTTTTTAGCGATAGGGATGACGGTACAAGTCTCCGCGCAGCTTCCGGGCCCGGTGACACCGGCAAAGATCCTTTTACCGAATGGCTGGTCGCTCACCCCGGCCGGCACCAGTCTGCCGTTGGGCGATCTGCCCTTAAATATAGCCGTTTCGTCATCCGGTCATTATGCGGCCGTCACCAACAATGGGCAAAGCACCCAGACCCTGCAGCTCATCGATGTACAGCAGGAAAAGATCCTGGATAGCGTGATCATCCCGAAATCCTGGCTGGGACTTCTTTTTAGCGCCGATGAAAAATGGCTCTATGCCGGCGGCGGGAATGACAACCGTATTTTAAAATATGCCGTCCATTATGATAGGGGATCGGGACAACGGGGGCTCGTGCTGGCCGATAGTATCCGGCTCGGAAAGCCCTGGCCGGAGAAGATATCCCCGGCGGGCATGGACATCGATGAGCGGCGTCAACTGCTCTATGTCGTGACAAAGGAGAACAACTCGCTGTATATTGTGGACCTGGCCGCTAAAAAGGTGTTGCAGCGGGTAGAGCTGGGCGGAGAAGGCTATACCTGCCGTCTTTCGCGTGACCGGAAGGAACTCTATATCACCTGCTGGGGATGTGACAAGCTGATGGTCTTCGATACGGAGAACCGCCGGTTTGCGTGGGAGGTTCCCGTGGGAGATAATCCAAACGATATCTGTCTGACCAGGACTAACCGCTGGCTCTTTATAGCCAATGCGAATGATAACAGCGTCTCGGTCATCGATCTTCGTAACAGGACCGTGGTCGAAACGCTGAATGCAGCCCTCTATGCCGATGCCCCTTCGGGATCTACCAGCAATGCGCTGGCCCTGAGCGGCGATGAAAAAACATTATATGTCGCCAATGCGGACAACAACTGCCTGGCGGTATTCGACGTCAGCAAACCCGGTTCGGGAAAGTCAAAGGGATTTATCCCGGTAGGATGGTATCCTACCGCCGTACAGGTGATAAAGAACAAGATCTGGGTGGCCAATGGCAAGGGCTTTTCCTCCATGGCGAACCCCAATGGCCCCAACCCGGTAGCCCGCCGGCAGGAAGTGAATTACCAGGGAGGCGATCTTAAAAAGGAGCAGCCCGTACAATATATTGCCGGTCTTTTTAAAGGGACCATGAGCATCATCCCCGAGCCGGATGAAAAATTGCTGGGTGAATATTCCGCGCAGGTCTATCAGAATACGCCCTATACCAAGACGGGAGAGCTGCTGGCGAAAGGGGAGCCGGGCAATCCCATCCCGATGAAGGTCGGAGACCCCTCGCCTATCAAGTATGTCTTTTATATCATTAAGGAAAACCGGACATACGACCAGGTATTGGGGGATGTAAAGGAAGGAAATGGGGACAGCAGTCTCGTCTTATTTGGCGACCGGATCACGCCCAATCAGCATGCGCTCGTAAAGGAGTTTGCGTTATTGGATAATTTTTATGTCGACGCGGAAGTAAGCATGGACGGGCATAACTGGAGCATGGGCGGCTATGCGACGGATTACCTGGAGAAGAACTGGGTGACCAGCTATGGAGGAAGGGGCGGGTCCTATGACGGGGAAGGCAACAGGGCCATCGCGAATAATAAAGGAGGCTTTATCTGGGACCATTGTATGCGGGCCGGGGTTAGCTTCCGGACGTATGGCGAGTTTGCCGATAATTATAAACCAAACATCCCCGTGCTGAAGGGACATCTCTGTCCTTACTACAAGGGATGGGATCTTGGTTTTATGGATACGGCCCGGGTGACCCAATGGAAAAGGGATTTTGATTCTTTGCTGGCTGCGGGCGCCCTGCCGCATTTCAATACCGTGCGTCTCGGTAACGATCATACGGAAGGTTTGCGGAGAGGAAAGCTGACCCCTTTTGCACATGTCGCCGACAATGACCTTGCCGTGGGGGAATTTGTCGAATATCTCAGCAAGAGCCCGGTATGGAAGGAAAGTGTCGTGTTTGTGCTGGAAGATGATGCGCAGAACGGCCCCGATCATGTGGATGCCCATCGGAGCCCTGTATATATCGCAGGAGGATTGGTCCGTCGTCATTTTGTAGACCATACCATGTATTCGACCACCTCTGTGCTGCGTACCATCGAGCTGATCCTGGGTATGTCGCCGATGTCACAATATGATGCCGCCGCCAACCCGTTGTGGAGGTGTTTCTCTACAACGCCTGATCTGGAGCCCTTTCATTCACTGCCCGCGAATATAGACCTGCTGGAAAAGAATGTAGCCTGGAATGAAATGGCCAAAAAATCTGCCGGTCTCGATTTTACCCGGGAGGACCGTGTCCCGGACAACCTGTTCAATGAGATCCTGTGGAAGGGCATCAAGGGAATAAATGTGCCGCTGCCCGCGCCCAGCAGGGCAGCCTTTGTAAAGGCGGCCGATAAGAAAGACGACGATGATTAATGTATAAAAAAAAGTGGGGCGATTTCCGCCCCACTTTTTTTATTAATGACGATGGTCGGCTCCCGGCCTTCCGTGACCAGCTTCGGGTCTTCCATGCCAATGCGTCTCGCGCTCATATCTTTCGTGGTCAAACCGGCGACCGGCAAAATAAGCCCGGTGTTCCCTTTCAAAAACAGGGTGGTAGTGGGCATAATACACCCGATCGCGATAATGGCCATGCCAGGCAGGATAGGTATAATAAGTATAGCCCGGATAATCCCGTTCGAGGCCAAGGTTTACATTTACGCGGACCTGGCTGGAGGCTGAGTTAGCCACAAGGCTGCCGGCAATTACCAGGGAAAGAATAATTAATTTCGTTTTCATAAATCTTAAATTTTAGTTAGGAGATCCTGAAAGGAGCTAAGTCGCTCATTTCCAATACAACGCATATCTATGCAATAATAGTACCGCGATTGCTTTTTTTACCTTCTTCCCCTGTGATCAGACCCACCGCGGTGATCGGACCCACCACGTGCATAACTCCCGCCACGTGCATAATTCCCGCCACGTGCATAACCCCCACTACGTGCATACCCACCACGTTCGTTTTCGAATCGTGCGTTGTCAAAGCGACCTCCGTTAAAGTAGGCCTGATGATCCCTCTCGAAATAGGGGCGATAGTGAGCGTAGTAGGAACGATCCCGGTAGTGACCATTCCAGACGGGGTAGTCATAATAGGCGTAACCGGGAAATTCGTTCTCGTAGGCGATGCCGGGGGCCGGCGCATACCCATCCTGGTATACGGGAGCGGGTGCATACTCATCCTGGTAAACGGGGGCCGGAGCCTGATAGACGACGGGTGCGGGAGCGGCATAGACCCGTACATGTGGTATCCGAAACCCGACACGAGCGTTGACATATACCTGTGAGTAACCGGTAGTAGCTACAAGGCTGGCGGCGACAACGGCGGAAAGTACAAGTAACTTTTTCATATCTGTAGATTTTAAGTTAGCGGATGTGTTTTTCATCGTTTGTTTACATCCTTGTATATAAGATATGAAAGGGAGAGAAAGATTTAAAACGGCTTTGTTAATGTTACGGTAAAGCCCGAAAAAATAGATTTTAATTACCTGTATATCAATCAATTGTATTTATGCGATCAGGCAGGATCCTCTGAAGGATTACCCGGTGCAGGGGAGGCGGGTTCGTTGTCCCAGGGTCTTTGCCCCCGAAAACGGTTCCCACAACGCTGACCCCATTCCTGTTTGAATTTTTCGCGTTGTTCGGGATTCATGTTCATCCATGCCTGGCGAAGATTGTCTCTTTTATTTTTAAAACCGGGACCGCCGCGAAAGCCGCTGAACAGGATCTTGGTCAGGATCAATAACCCCAATGCCTGCCAGAAGCTGATGAGGGGCAAATGAAAGATCACGGGCATCAGGGCATTCCATAACAGCATCACGATGCTGCCAAAAACAAAAACACCCACAACGACCATGCAGAGTATGCCGGCCACTTTACGCATTCCAAAACGACGTCTCATAATTGTATTCTTTTAATGATTTATAATTTCTTCGTATAGGGTCAGCAGTCGTTCCCGCAGGAAGAGGACCGCATATCTTTTTCGCGATAAAAGGGTATTGACATTCTCGCCGGTCATTTCCGCGATCTCTTTAAAGGAGAGGTCGCCCAGCTCGTTCCAGACAAAGACCGCCTTTTGTTCTTCGGGCAGTTCCTGGAGGGCCTCCTGTAGGGTCTTCCAGAAAAGGTTTCGGAGATGGATCGCCTCGGGGTTCTGGCTGTTGTCGAGGAGGATGGCCGAGAAGTCGGGTCCCTCCCCCTCTTCATCCGGGTTTCCGAGCAGGGTATCCAGGGATTCGGGTTTCTTTTTGCGATAGCGGTCGGTGATCTTATTCCGGGCTACGGTGAACAGCCAGCTGCCCACCTGTTCGATAGGCTCGGTATCCACCGTGGTCGTCAATTGATACCATACGTCCTGCAGGATATCCTCCGCATCTGCCTCATTGCTGACGCGCTGGCGGATAAAGCCCAACAGCCGTTTGCCAAACTGGCCAATGACCGACGTGATATTTTTCCCCGATGATTGACCCATAAGCGGCGATATCGTCAATGACTCCTTCATGCTATGTAAAGGTAGACGGATGAAGAGCGGGGATATTTTAAAAATTCGAAAGATTTTGCCGGCAACGTACACCAAGTGTATTAAAACCGAACAGTACGAAGATGTTCGTTGGGCATATTTGATTGATAACCAACCAGATGAAAATGGGGCATTTTTTTGGCGGGGAATAAGGCATCTCCTGTAAAAAGCACTGCTATGTTAAAGAATTTTTTCAAGATCTCCTGGAGGAACCTGGTCAAGAACAAGGCCTATACTTTTATCAATGTCGCGGGTCTGGGATTGAGCATGGCTTGCGGCATTCTTATATTTACGCTGGTAAAATACCATCTCAGCTTCGATGACTTTCACCGGAACTCCGATCGGATCTATCGTTTTGTAACGGAGCAGCACCGGGACAATGTCAATTATGCCGGGAGCGTTCCTCCGGCGTTCGGTAGCGCCTTCCGTGCCGATCAGCCCTTTGGCGAGGCGACGGCGAGGATCGCCTCCTTTGACGGGGAGTTCGTCACCATCAATACAGGCACGGAGATAAAGAAATTCAAGGAAGAGGTCGGGGTCACTTTTGCCGAGCCTGCCTATTTCGACATCTTTAATTTTCCATTGGTACAGGGAGATAAGGCGACGGCGTTGACAGCGCCCAACACGGCCATCATCACTCAAAAGATTGCCGAAAAATATTTTGGGAAAGAGAACCCGATGGGCAGGACCATCCTGCTGGAGAACAGGCTCCCTTTTAAAATAACGGGTGTACTCAGGAATTTACCGGATAATACCGATCAAAAGACGGAGATCTTCCTGTCCTGGCCGACCTTGCGGTCCTTTAATGAATGGGTGAGCCGGGATGATTCCTGGGGTGGGATCACTTCCAACTTACAATGTTTTACCCGGCTTCGTCCCAATGTCTCACCCGCGCAGGTGGAGAAGGTCTTACCGGCTTATGTAAAAAAATATCGCCCTACCAGCAAGAACATACATGTCTATAAGCTCCAGCCGCTGGCGGAGGTGCATTTTGATGCCCGGTATGGCGGTGTGATGGAAAAACGCAATCTCTGGATCATCTCCTTCATCGGGCTCTTTATCATCATTACGGCCTGTGTGAATTTTATCAACCTGGCGACGGCGCAGGCGCTGAAGCGTTCGCGCGAGGTTGGCGTCCGTAAGGTATTGGGGAGCCTGCGCGGACAGCTTTTCTGGCAGTTTATTTCTGAAACGGCCCTGGTTACCACGTTGGGTATCGGGGTTGCCATCGGGTTGTCCCTGTTGGTATTGCCCTTTGTAAACAGCTTGTTTAAGACACAAATGTCGATCCATATCTTTACGGATGCAACCTTATTGTTCTTCCTGCTGGTGCTGGCGGCCCTGGTGACCTTCCTGGCGGGTTCCTACCCGGGACTCATACTGGCGCGTTTTCAACCCATTGCCGCCCTTAAGGGGAAGATCTCCGGTCAGAACATCGGTGGCTTCAATACACGCCGGGCGCTTATCGTGACCCAATTCACCATCTCGCAGATCCTCATCATCGGTATGATCGTAGTGGCGGGTCAGATGCGTTATGCAAAGGAAGCCGATCTTGGCTTTAATAAAGACGCCATCGTATTATTGCCAATGGGCGTCGACTCTACGGGCGCCTCGGTCAAAACGCTGCAACATCAGTTATCGCAGATCTCCGGTGTGGAAAAAGTGACCGCTTGTTTTGCCCCTCCTTCGTCGGAGTCGAACTGGGGCACTTCTTTTCGTTATGACAACCGGAGTGAGGATGAAGTGTTTTCGCTGAGTATAAAAGCGGGGGATGATCAATATCTTGATGCTTTTGGGATCGAGCTGGTTGCCGGCAGGAATATCTTCCCGGCGGACAGCGTTCGGGAGTTCCTTGTGAATGAGACCTTTGTACGCAAGCTTAATCTGCAGTCCCCTTTGGAGGTGATCGGAAAAAAGATGTCGATCAATGGCGGTGATTTCAAAGGCGAGATCGTGGGGGTGGTAAAAGATTTTCATGACCGGTCATTGCATTCGGATATCAATGCGATCTGCATTTGTGCCTATAAAGGCCGGTATTCTTCCTATGCGGCAAAGATCAATTTACGGAATGCAAAACCGGTATTGGCGGCAATAGAAAAGGCCTGGAACAATGTATACCCGAATCAGATCTACGAATATCATTTCCTGGATGACCAGATCGCCGATTTTTATCAGACGGAGGCGACCATCCTAAAGATGATACAGGTGTTTTCCTTTATTGCCATTTTTATCGGTTGTCTGGGTCTCTATGGGCTTGTATCGTTTATGGCCTCGCAAAAAACGAAGGAGATCGGCATCCGGAAAGTATTGGGCAGCAGCATCGGCCAGATCCTGTGGATCTTCGGGAAGGAGTTTGCGCGGCTGATCCTGCTCGCCTTTGTGATTGCGGCGCCGCTGGCGGGATGGCTGATGTATAAATGGCTGCAGAACTTCAAATTCCATATAGCGTTGAGCCCGTTGTTCTTCGTGGCGACGATCGGGTTGATGTTTGTCGTCGCCTTTCTGACGGTTGGATACCAGGCGTTCCGGGCGGCATTGATGAACCCGGTCAGGAGCCTAAAAACGGAATAAGGCCGGACCGGCCCCGGTCTACTTCACCGCCCGCAGGTCTTCCCATCGCGTGCTATGTCTCCCCGACCGGAGCTCCTGTCGCATTTTCCAGCCTTTGTTCATCCCGGAGGAGCCGAACTTCACCGAATCGTCGCGCATGGCGAAGTTGATATTGTCGATGGTATGCATGAGAAAACGGTGGTTTTCCGAGGGAGGGACGAAGAGATTGCCTTGGATGGAGCTGTCCGGCACCAGCCCGCTGAGCATTACGCCCGCCTTCTTATAGGTCTTCCCGTTCTCGAAGAGATGTTCGACCAGCTCTATGGCGGGCTTGATCAGCTCATGGGTGAGGGAAGTGGGATGCGGCAAGGTAGTATAATGGCTGATGGTGGGGCCATGCCTGAAATTTGTCAGGTGGTCCTGTTCTTTGGAAACGATAAATACGCTGACTACCCCGGCGGCGCTTTGTTGCCGGCGCAGTTTTTCCGCGGCCCGGGAGATATAGGTGGCGACGGCTTCTTTTATTTCGGTTACGGAAGTGACGGGCCGGCCGAACATGCGGGTCGTGGCGATCATTTTTTTATCGACGAGCTCATCTTCCATGGCGATGGCCGGCAGCCCTTTCAATTCCCGGATCAGCCGTATGCCGATGACCCCTCCCAGGTTGGTATGTCCCCATTCTTCCGGCATATTTCGTAGTTCCCAGGCGCTGGTGATCCCCCAGTTGATCAGCTTATTGGCATATTGCCGGCCGACGCCCCAGAGATCGTCCACGCGGGTTTGTTCCAGGGCGATCCGTTGTTCTTCGTCCGTCGCCAGCACCCGGATGCAGCCCGATTCTTTTTTATTTTTTTTCGCGAGCCGGTTGGCCATCTTGGCAAGTGTTTTTGTAGGCGCCACGCCGATCGAGACGGAGATGCCGGTCCATTGTTCGACGGTCTCCTTTATATGCAGGGCATGGCCGGTTAATTGGTCGGCGGGGATATGGCTGAGATCGAGGAAGGCTTCGTCAACGGAATAGACCTCGACCTTGCTCCCCTCCCCCATCAGTATGCGCAAGGTTTCCATCACCCGCCAGCTCATATCGCCGTATAGATGATAATTGGAGGAGAAGACCGCGACATCGTGTTTGTCGATGATATGCCGGGCCTGGAAATACGGGACCGCCATCCCCACGCCCAATGTACGGGCCTCATCGCTGCGCGAGATGATACAGCCGTCGTTGTTGCTGAGAACGGCGACGGGCCTGTTCAGGAGGTCGGGCCGGAATAGCCGCTCGCAGGAGCAGTAGAAGCTGTTACAGTCTACGATTGCCTTCATGACGCTACTATTTTATCGGACGGATATGTTCCTGTTCCTGTCATAACGAATGGATCACATAGGTCACTACGCCCCAGATCGAAAATTCGGACCCTGAAAGATCTACATCGATCGGTGAAAGCTTTGGGGTCTCGGGCACCAGCCGGATCTTGTTGAACGTCTTTTCCAGCCGCCGGATCAGCATCTCGCCATTCAGGGTGGCGATGACCACCTTCCCGCTGGCGGCCTTTACCGACCGGTCCACGATGACCACGTCACCGCTGAAGATGCCGGCTCCCGTCATCGCGTCGCCGCTTACCCGCATAAAAAAAGTCGCGGGTTTGTTACGGATCAGCTGTTCGTTGAGATCGATGCCCCGCTCCATATAATCATCCGCGGCGGCGCCGAAACCGGTCGCATTTGCCGTGGGGACGTCCCATTGGGTGAAACGTTTGCTACCCTTGTAGCTCATTCCTAAAAATTGTTCGAGTTCCATAAAGTGAGTGTTTTTGAGCCCTATATAAAGAGAGGGAAAATAATTATTTTTTATACTAATTTATTTAGTAAATTTATACTAAAATATTGAACATTTAAAACTTTTTTATGAGTACCGGGTTATTAAAACAAACACCTTTTATCGCTGGCCCCGGGATGGGTTCCGGGAACAATGACAGGGGTTCGCGGCGGGTAGAATACCTGCTCGTCATTTATCCCTACGGGGACATTCACGACCAGCTGCTGGAAGAGCAGCAGCAGTTTGCCACGGAGTATGGGTTGGGTTATGGGGTGAAGACGAGCTCCCGTAACAAACCGCATATCACGGTAGCCGCTTTCCAGGCCGGGGAGGTGATGGAAGACACCCTGATCCGCTGGATCCAGCGGATCTGTAACCGTCACCGGAGCTTTGACATTACGCTCAACAATTACAGCGGGTTCCCTCCCCATACTATTTTTTTGAGGGTGCAGGACCCAAAGCCCTTTCGGGAGCTGATGCAGCAGCTGAGGGCCATCGATGATTATATCCGGTCCTCGGGCTGTCCGCCCGTCAACCTGGTCAACCGGCCATATCTGAGCATTGCAGGAGGGTTGACGGAACAGGTATACAACAAGGCCATGCCGGATTATTCGCGGAAGACCTTTCATGGATCGTTCCAGGTGCAGGAGCTGGTGCTGCTGAAGCGGGAACATTCCTTCGACTCCTGTAAGACCGTGAACATATTCCGGCTTTTGCCTGACGACGGCACCACCCCTTTATCACCGGCCTGGGCCTTACCTCACCTATAAACTACAAAAAAATGCAACAAGCGATAAAACCTGTGACGGCTGTTCTCAACGAGAACTACAAGAAACAACTGGCGACCAACGAATATATGCTGATCCTGAACCCGCATGAGGAATTGCGTAACCGGATCCAGCAGGTCAAAAAAGAATTTTATACGGCTTACGAAGCCCCTACGGCGCTGGGCCGCAAGCCCCAGCTGACCCTGGTACGATTCACCCAGCTGGCCCTGATGGAAGAGCGGATCGTCCAGCGTCTGCGGACCATCGCGATGGGATTCTGCCCCTTCAAGGTAGAGATGAAGGACTTTGGCAGCTTTCCTTCTCACACCATCTTTATCCAGGTGACCAGCAAGCTGCCGATCCGGGGACTCATCAATGAAGTAAAGGATGTGCAAAGGCTCATGAAGCCCGACAAGGAGCACAAGCCTCATTTTATCGATGAGCCTTATGTGACCATCGCCCGGAAGCTCGTGCCCTGGCAATATGAAAAAGCATGGCTGGAGTATAGCCATAAGAGCTTTACGGGGCGTTTTATCGCGGACGGGATGCTCCTGCTCCGGCGCAGCGAAGGGGACAGGGCCTGGCAGATCGCAGAACGGTTTGTCTTCCAGAATCTGCCGGTAGCAACCCGCCAGGGAGAGCTGTTTGGCTAAAAGACCTGCGGGTCTCCGGCGACCTTTTATTTTTTTATCTCTGAAAATCCATTGCCATGCGCGATCAAAAAGATCATTCCCGGCCCGGCGACCCGGATGCTTCCGGCGAGCTGCCCGACATCCTCCGGAACCCGGATAACCCGGACGGGATGAACCCGGTCCAATATTTAAAAGGACGCGGCGCCCAGTATAACCCGAAAAATCGTTTTCTAAAGAACCAGACCGTCAAAGAACATATAGAGGCGATCGACCTGTGGATAGAACCCAATACGGAAACGCAATTCCTTGAAGAGAACGCCAAGGGGATCGTGAACAAAGTGGACAGTCCCGATGTAGGCATGTGGTATAGCATGAACCCTTACCAGGGCTGCGAACATGGGTGTACCTATTGTTATGCCCGTAACGTCCATGAATACTGGGGCTACAGCGCCGGTCTCGATTTCGAACGGAAGATCATCGTAAAAAAGAACGCTCCCGACCTGCTGCGAAAATTCCTGATGAACCCCAAATGGGAATGTCTGCCCATTTCCCTCAGCGGAAATACGGACTGTTATCAGCCGGCGGAGAAAAAATTCGGTATCACCCGGAAGCTGCTGGAGACCTGCCTGGAGTTCAACCAGCCCGTAGGCATGATCACAAAGAATGCCGGCATCCTCCGCGACAAAGACCTGCTGGCAGAGATGGGCAGGCGACGACTCGTATCCATCCTCATCTCCATCACCTCCCTCGATGAGGACCTGCGCCGGGTGATGGAACCCCGCACCACCACGGCACGTCAGCGGCTGCGCACCATCCGGGAGCTCAGCGAGGCGGGTGTGCGTACGGGCGTCATGCTGGGGCCGATGATCCCGGGTCTTAATGAACACGAGATGCAGCGCATCATGAAAGCGGCGTCGGAGAATGGCGCCAGCTTCTCCGCCTATACTTTTGTCCGGCTCAATGGCGCCGTAAAGCTCATCTTCCATGACTGGCTCTACAAAAATTTTCCCGACAGGGCCGATAAAGTATGGCACCTGATCGAATCCGGCCATGATGGGAAAGTAAATGACAGCCGCTGGGGCGTGCGTATGCGCGGGGAAGGGAATATCGCGCAGCTGGTAGCGCAGCAATATGCCCGCTATACACAGAAGTACGGGCTCAATGCCGAACGATGGGAGCTGGATTGCACACAGTTCAGAAGACCGGGCGAACAGATGAAATTGTTTTGAAAGGACATAACCGATTCCATGGAAATTTCCGCTATTGCATTTACCTTGGTACCAAACCAAGCCCCGCCATGCAATACAAAAGAATGCCTATCGAAGTCGAATCCCCCGAACAGATGGGGTACGACAGGATCCGGAATAACCTAAGCGAAAGCTCTTATACAGATACCTTTCTCCGGGACATCGATCTGGGAATGGGCGGAATAGGCAGCGCGACCGGAACGGCCGGTGTGAGTGGAACAGGAAGCGTGGGCGAATCCCGGGGCACCGACTGGAAAGACCTGATCCTTGCCTATGGCTCGCATGCGGGACATGACGGCCTCAGAGACCTGATCGCAAAGGACAGCTACCGGCTTGCCAAAGAAGATGTCCTCCTTACCGTCGGAGCCGCCGCCGGCCTCTTTATCATCGCCACCACCCTGCTGGAGAAGGGTGATGAGCTGATCGTGGTCCGCCCGAACTATGCAACCAATATCGAAACGCCAAAAGCCATCGGCGCCCGGATACGTTATGTCGATCTTAATTTTGATGATGGCTTTGCCCTGGATATCGAAAAGATAAAAAGCCTGCTGACCCCCCAAACAAAATATATCTCCGTTACCCACCCGCATAACCCGACGGGTATCTGCCTTACCGCCGCCGAGATCAAAGAACTGGCGGCGATCGCAGAAGACAACAATATCCGTCTCCTGGTCGATGAGACCTACCGGGATATGGTCTTTGCCGAACAGCTCCCTCTCGCGGCCGAGATCTCGCCGAATGTGATCAGCATCTCCTCTCTCTCCAAATCGTACGGACTGCCGGGCATCCGGGTAGGCTGGATCCTTTGCCGGGACCAGGCCCTGATGGAGACCTTCCTGGCGGCAAAGGAACAGATCCATATCTGCGGATCGGTGCTGGATGAAGAAGTCGCCTATCGCTATCTGCTGAACCGGGAAAAACATCTTCAGCGGATAAAGGAAGACATCCTCCGCAAATTCAACATAGTAAAGACCTGGATGAACAACCAGGATCAATTCGAATGGATGGAGCCCGACGGCGGATGCGTCTGCTTCCCGCGGATGCGGCATCCGGAGAAGGTGGATATAGATCGTTTTTATGACATCCTGCTGAAAAAATATGGCACCTATACCGGTCCCGGGCATTGGTTCGACATGCCCCGCCATTACATGCGCGTCGGATTCGGATGGCCTGCGGTATCACAATTGGAAGAAGGACTGGACGCCTTGTTAAAAAGCCTGGGAGAGGCAACACGGCCTGTTTATTATTGATTATTAAACTGCGTCAGCCTTGCCTTTTCTTCGGCAATGATCGACTTGGCCTGTCGCAGGTGATCGATCAGATCGACGGCCTCTTTTTCCAGCGAGCGGAACACAACGCCCTCGCCTGCGCAATTATCCTCAAAGGACTGACACCGGGATTGGAGCCCGGTCAGACCGACATACCCGCAGAGCGGCTTGATCTTATGAACGGCGCTCTTAAAGGCCGGCACGTCCTCCGCCTGGTAACAGGTATTAATATTTTGCAGAAAATTATCGTATTCTTTTAGCACATCGGCGAAGGTCTCTTCGATCATAATGTAGTCGCCTTCGTATAAATCGTTGATATACTGGCTATTAATAAGCTGGTTGAAGGTGAATGTCCTATCGGGTGGAATTATGCTCATAGTGGTTACCGTCCGATACAGAACGCCGTATATAATAATTTATTATTGTATTTCGTTCACTAAGGGTAATTCTTTAAAACCAATCCCTTTGAGCAACTACTTAATCCTAACCTGCCGCTCCTTTTATGAGGACATCGTCTATTCCGGGCTAAGGGAGGATTATTCCCATTCGCAGCGGAGAAAAACGATCCGGTTCAATCAGTTCATCCTTCTTACCCTGGTTGCCATTTTCATCTGTGTCATTTCCTACTTTGTCTATGGATTATATATCAGCGCCCTGATCAACCTCAGCGCCGCCTATATCTTTATACTGGCCTTTCATCTCAACCTCCGGCGAAAATATCAGCTGGCGCGTATCCTGGCCATCCTGAACCTGAATGCGTATCTCGTCGTCATGAACTATATGGAGGGGCTCAAGGCGGGGGAATATCTTTTCTATTTCCCCTACTTCCTCGTGATGACCTTTATCATCAGCTTCAAACGGAATTTCGTCGAATTGAGCTTTGTCTACCTGGTTACCATCCTGTCCCTGCTTTTTTGCTGGAAAATGTGTCCCCAGGAGAATCTCTACCAGGTGCATATCATCAATATGTTCAGCAAGCTCTATGACAGCAACCTGGTCATCTCCCTGTTGCTGACGACCTTCTTTTCCTATGCCATCCTGCGGATCAACCGGACCAACGAAGCCGCTATCCTAAAGGAGATCCAATTCGGGGACACGATCTATAATACCTCCCTGGACGGGGTCTTTATCCTCGATGCGGAAGGGCTGATCATTACCGATTGTAACAACCGGGCCCTGGAGCTGCTTGAGATCGACAACAAAAAGGATATCGTCGGCGCCGCCATGGATAGCCTGTTCACAAAGGAGCATATCCGGATCTTCAAAAGCATCGATGAGAATAAAGGACCCGACCAGCCCCCAGCGGATATGGCCCGGCAATCCGGGGAAGATCAAACCCGGAGCTGGCAGGGAGAGTTGTCGTTTACCTCCAAAAAAGATAATACCGTTTTCGCCTTTGTCAGCGTCGTTTGTTTTTTGGATAATAACCGGCATTTCTGGAAGATCAGCATCCTCGATCTGTCGGAGATAAAAATGACGCAGTTCGAGCTGATGAAAGCAAAGCAAAAGGCGGAAGTCGCCTCCCGGGCCAAATCACGGTTCCTGTCCAATATGAGTCACGAGCTTCGGACGCCGCTCAACGGGATCATCGGCGCCTCCAATCTTTTATTACAGGAACAATACCTGCCCGAACAGCGATCGCATCTCGAGATCCTGAAATTCTCCTCCGAGCATATGATGATCCTGATCAATGAGATCCTCGATTTCAACAAGATCGAGTCGGGACGGTTCGAGCTGGAGAACCTGCCCGTCGACATCCGGTCTTTTCTGCGGAAACTGGAGACGCAGTTTGCCGTCCAGGCCCACACAAAAGGACTTGTGTTCCGGCTGGATGTAGACGACAAGCTGGAGGCCGAGTTCCTGACCGACGAGACCCGGCTCAACCAGATCTTTAGTAACCTGCTGTCCAATGCTATAAAGTTTACGCATACGGGGTCCATCACCCTTGGGGCACGGAAGGTCTCCTCCACCAGCAAAAAATCCCTGATCCAGTTCATGGTGCAGGATACCGGGATCGGTATCCCTGCACACAAACGACAGGAAGTGTTCGACAGCTTTACCCAGGCGGACACCGACACGACCCGTAAATACGGCGGGACCGGTCTTGGCCTCGCCATCAGCCGGAAGCTGGTCAACCTCTTCTCCGGTGAGCTCCTGCTGCAGAGCGAGGAAGGTAAGGGAAGTACTTTTTACTTTACGGCGGAACTGGAGATCAATGAGAACGCCAAGTTGTATATCAACGACGAGAAGGTAAAGCAGCTGCCCGTCTTTGACAATATCAAAATACTGATCGCCGAAGACAATGCCGTCAATATGTCCGTGGCGCGGAAATTCCTCATCAAATGGGGGATCGAGGTCCATGAGGCGGTCAATGGACTGGAGGCGGTCGAAAAATTCGGGAAGGAGACATTCGACCTGGTGCTGATCGACCTGGAAATGCCGGAGATGGATGGTATTACTGCCCTGGCGGAAATACGCAAGCTGGATGGCTCCATACCCGCCATCGCCTTTACTGCCGCGGTATATGAAGACATGCGGATCGACCTGATGAAGAAAGGATTTATGGAGGTCGTCCCCAAACCCTTCCGGCCGGAAGACCTGCACAGCAAAATATTAAAGCTGATCGCGCGGAGGGCATGATCCGGGCCGATCATCCGAAGGTCGTGATCATGGCGCACGAAAAAATAATGTCAATATTTTTTTGAATAGTTGCAAAAGAAAGAAAAAGATTTTTACATTTGTAGGGATGCAGAAAAACATAGTAAGCCCCGCCAGCAGCGGGGCTTTTTTTTGCAAACCTATCAAAGAGCATCAAAGGAAAAGGAGGCAGTCATGAAATTCAGTTTTATCGGAAGGGCAAGACGGACGAACAAGGCAGACAGCAACGACGTCGCGGACAACAGGAACTACACGCTGGTCAGATCGGGCGCGCCGGATCTTCAGTGGGATCTGTATCTGTCCTTACTATCCGCCTTTCTGCGGGCGCCTTTGCCGGAACAGACGGGCGAACAGCTGGCGTCGCTGCGCTCCCGTGTGCGGGACAACGACCCGGAATTCGTTGCGAAACTGGCTGTCCACCTGCGCGATACCATGGATCTCCGGGAGCTTTCCTTCTGGCTGAGCGCAGAGCTGGCTGCCATTTATGGCAATGACGAACGGACTGCGCAGCTCCTGTTGCGTATCGTCCGGCAACCGGCGGAATTGCCGGAATGGCTGGGCTATTATAGCCGCGCGGGAAAGAAAGGGAATGCGGGACGTCCGTTGCGGAAAGCCTTTGACCATCTTTTAAATCGGGTGGATGAATATGCCTTCGGACGGTATAACAAGGACCTGCAGACCGGGTTAAAAGAGGCGATAAGGCTCCTGCGTCCAAAGCCGGCGGATACTGTCCATAAGGTTTTGTTCGGGAAGATCCTGCGGGACCAGCTGCCCGTCCGCTCCACATGGGAAGAGGAATGGCAGACCTATCATAAACATACCTACAAGAGCCCGGAGCAACGACAGGTCGTCCTGCGGGATAAATGGAAGGAAGGGATCTCTTCTTTCCGGATCGGGTATACCGCCCTGCTCAACAATCTGCAACCGATGTTATGTGCCGGGGTCAGCGGGAAGGTCCTGAAATTGGCCGCAGAATACCTGGGTAATGCCGTAGCGGTAGGGAAGAGCGGACAGTCCCCGCTTCGGTTGCTGGAAACTTACCGGGCCCTCCGGAAAATGGACCAGGGCGGAGCGGGCATGTTGTCGGAGGCGCTGGAACAGGCGGCTGTACACAGCGCCTGGAACCGGACCGACCTGGAAAAGAACAAGACCTGGGTCATCGCCATGGAAGTGAGCAATAGTATGAAACACCCGATGAGCGGGTATAACGGAATACAGCGTTTGGATATAGGCCCGCTGTTGGCGATGCTATTAAAAAGCCGGGGTGAGTCCGTCGTGACGGGAATCATCGGGAACACCTGGAAACCGGTCGATCTTCCGTTCCGGCCGATCCTGGGCGGTACGGACCAGTTCCGTCTCCGGGAAGGAGAGGCGGGTTATGGGATCAATGCCCACCTGATATTACAGGACCTGACCCGCCGGCGCCAGGTCGCGGACAGGATCCTGATCTTTACCGATTGCCGTCTCTGGGACAACCGCGCTTTCAACCAACCGGCGGGCACGGACCTGGGAGGCGCGTGGCGACAATACCGGCAGATAGCCCCGCAGGCGAGGCTTTATCTTTTTGACCTGGCCGGTTATGGCGTCGCCCCGTTGGAGCTGCGGGAGGACGACGTATTCCTGGTAGCGGGCTGGCACGAAAGGATCTTCGATATCCTGCAGGCGGCGGACAACGGGAAAGAGGTGCTGGAGGCGCTGTAATTCATTTTACCGGGTCGTATGTTTTTTCTAACTTACGGGTCAAAGACAAACGCTTATATTATGGAACCTCCTTCGTGGCCTGCTCGCTTCAGCCGTCTGCGACAATTATTCTGGTTATTCTTCGTGCTTACTATAGGGTATATGATCTGGGCAAGGAACTATCTCTCGCCTTTGAGTTCCGGTGAATTCATCCAGTTCGAGATCGCGAAAACGGTCAACAAAGCCAATCTCATTATCCAGGAATGGAAGAACACCGGGAAATATGAACTAGGTATAAAGACGACCTATTTATCCTTTGTATTTATCGTCCTTTATACTATCGTTATCTCACTGGGTTGCCGTTTTATCTCCACCTGTACCGGCAACGATATCATGATCAAAGGCGGGAGGGGCTTTGCGTGGCTTATCGGGGCCGCTGCTATTTCTGATATAATTGAAAATATAGCTATATCGAAGACCCTCCATGGGATCGTCTCTCCGTGGAACGTCCTCATTGCATACAATATGGCAAGGATCAAGTTCTCCCTTGTCATCGTTTGTATCCTGTTTATGCTCGCCTGTTTTCTGTACTGGGTGATCGGCCGCCTGGCCAGGACGAAGAAATGATCACTGCGCCAGCACCCAGGCCCATTTATAGACCCGGTTAGGAGCCAG
This sequence comes from Puia sp., assembly GCA_036500545.1. Classification (GTDB taxonomy): domain Bacteria; phylum Bacteroidota; class Bacteroidia; order Chitinophagales; family Chitinophagaceae; genus Puia. Next base: position 218,835 of record DASYBV010000023.1, read on the forward strand.
GGCTTTGGCGGAAGTACGGATCGAGAACTGTGTACCTCCTTCCATCGTCACATACACATTACTATTTGCGGCTGCCTCTATCCCCGGTGAAATGACCACGAAAGGCCGGATAGTATAGGGCGAACCGAATGTGATGGTACACAGGACGGCGCCGGGTGACGGCGACCCGCCGGTCGTCAGCGTCAATTCCCCCGCCCGGTCGGTACCGGAGATATGGACGACTGCTCCTTTGCCTGCACCCGGTCCGGTGGTGATGACCGGGGGCAAATCCGTTCCGTCGTAACGGGGCAGTGTAACGGAATCCTCCCGTATCCAACGGGCCTGCCGCGGGTCGCGACTATCGGCGGCTTTATAATAACCACTCTTTGTCACCCGGTAGGAAACCGTGCCGTTCGAAGCCGGGTCCCGGGTAAAGAGATGACCGCCTTCCTGGAGGACTTCCCCTGCACCCTGTTTATCGAGGTAAGAAAAGCCTTCCTCGAAATTTTCTATATGGATGTCCTTCACTGCATTCCCATTGGAAAAATATACACCGGAGGCCGATTGCGTGGCTTGCTGATCGATCGTGACCGACCGGGTGGCAGTGTCGTAGGAGACGATGCGGAACAATGATCCTCTCCAGGCCTGGTTGGACCGGGTATTGATCCATTTATTGCAAAGCATAAGCCCTCCCTGGGAAATGAATGCATCCAAACTCCCGAAATCTGCCTGTACATGAGTGATGCGGTTGCTCCCCGCCGTCATATCCCCCAGAAATGTCATATTATGGAGCGGCAGATAGACACAAAGAAAAAAACGTTGTCCGTTTGCGACTACGGCGGGAATATAGGAGAGTGTAAAACCCTTTGCCGTAACGGCCGTAACCGTTCCCAGTACGATCTGTAGCCTGTCCGAGGAGCTGCTGCATATGATATCTCCCTTGCGTACTCTTCCCGTTTGATCGGGAGAAAGAGCAACTGATGCGCTTCGGATGCCTTTCCCATCACTGGTGATCGAAAGCGTAGCGGTCTTCCCCGAGAGATCGATGGGATAGGCGGCCGTGGGGCGCGCATTGTCGACCTTTAGCCTGTCGGGACCAAATGCAAGCGAATAATTTCCATATGCAAAGGATCGCCAGGCGCCAGGAGGATATACGGGCCGGGTACCAGAAACACCCAGCAGCTCGGCAGCCTCACCGATCACGCAATCGGTAAAGGAAGGATTGTCATTGGTCGCAAAGCTGGAGAAAGGGATGGCCTCAAAAGAACATCCGATATAGGCGGAAGTGCCGTAGAGTGTAACCGGCTTGACCGTCCCGTACATACGCATATTACAGCCAATAAAGGTCACGCCCGAACATTCTACCTGGGGAGAGATATACTGCCCTGCATCTGTCGTATAATAGGCAAACCCCAATTCTGAAGACTCGACGACACTCCCCTGGACGGAGGACAGGGTCCCGAGCCTGCCCAGCGATTCCGAAAAAATATTCTTGAAATGAGAGGCAAAATAACCGCCCTGCCGATTATAGATCAACCGGTTGACATACCCGGCGATGTTCAGGTCCCCGACATACCAGTTACCGGGTGTATGGGCGCCGTACAGACCTGTGGCGAAGACCGTATGGGTGATCCCCCAGCAACCCAGGTTGGAAACCACATTTCCTTTTTCCTGATCCTGCGACCCGGAAATACAGAGCTTGGTATTTGCAAACTGGATCTTATTGATCATCGTCAATTCTGCGTTCCGGGTAAAGGAATTGGGAGACGAACAGATCCCTACTACGAAGCCATTGATAAAAACGTCTTCGATGCTGATACCCGTCGAGCCATTGACACTGCCGTTGCCCCGGTACCAGGCGGTATAGCCGGGGTAGCCGCCATCGCCGGGGATCTGTCCGGCGCTGTTGCTAAAGGGATCGATGACGATCCCCGCATAGGGAGAGAAATTACTATCACGGCAGGTGCTGTCCCTGAACTGGTCGAATGTCGACTGGTAAAAGCTGTACTTGTCGGTGAAAGGAGGCGTAAAGCCCCCGGTGATCTTTAGTTTGCTGATCCGGTTTCCTTTTCCGAGCTGTACCCCGATGGCGAATTTGTCTTTGAATGCGCATCGGATGACCGTACCGCTGCCCGAAGCTTCCCAGAAGGCAGATTCTCCTTCGAGGCAGGTGCCATGGAAAGCATAGGCGGTCCCTGCCCAACGATATAACATAATGGGCTGCGAGATAATATATAATCCCGGTCCCAGGTGCACGGTGGTGTATTTGTCGCCATTGGCCGTACAGAAATCCACCGCTTTTTGGATGGCCGGCCAGTCATCTTTTTGGTCTCCCGGCATAGCGCCGAACCATCGGGCATTGACGATCCCGTTGTCGGTGATCCTTTTATAGCGTATTCCGCCGTCTGCGATCAGGGTCATCGCGCTGTCATCGGGTGTCAGATGGTCGGTAAGATCCGCTGCAAAGAAACCCTCCCGTCCGGCGTCAGTTATAAAAACGTCCCCGGGACGGGCGGCCCGGGCGATCTTTCGCAGGCTGGCCATCGTATGCCCCGGAATTGAATCTGCGATGGCGGCCATATTACCAAAACTGAAATGAGTGATCAATAAAAACAAACAGGAAAAAAGGATCGGTCTCATACCCGGATGTATATTTTTTTCTTATCCAACAGGTAACAGAACGACCAAAGCAAAATAATATTGAAAATGGCATAGAAAAGAGAACCGTTCATGGCCCCGAAGGCGGGGGAGAAAATATGTGCGTACAACCATTGGGTAAGCCCTATGTACCGGGTATGTCCATTCACGCCGACGCCATCGGGGATATGACAAAGACTGAAGAGGCGTGGAAGGATACCGCTGACCATAAAGATAAAAAGGGCATTTTTACCAAAGACGAGAAAGAACCGGCTTAGCCATCCGCTTGCAGGGGATGGATCTTTCGCCGTGCCGCCCGCCGCCTGTCCCGCCGGAGCGCCCCGCAGTTCGATGAAATACAATAGTACGGAAAGGACCAGGATAGCCAGACCGGTGGTATAGACCACAAAGGAGCTGCTCCAGATCTTCTTGCTGATCGGGAACACCATATCCCAGCAATAACCGGTAACGGCAAGCATACAGCCGATGGCAAAGAGACCGGCGACCATCTCATAGGTTTTACCCTTTTGCAGGATATAATTCCCTACGAGATAACCAAAGATCACCTGTACGATGGCAGGCAGGGTGCTGACCAGCCCTTCGGGGTCAAAAGCCAGTCCTTCCCCTTTGTACATATGGGCGACCCCCAGTACGGCCTTGTCCACCGCCGTTCCAAAAAAACCATGCAGGCTATAGGGATCGGAGGGGTTTCCCAGTAAAGCGCAAAGGATCCAATAGCCGAATAAGAGCATGACCCCGATGACAAATGCCCAACGGAGCCTGGCATACCGGACGATCAGGGCGGCAAAGAAATAGCACAGGGCGATGCGTTGAAGTACACCGAGGATCCGAATGCCCGTCGCAATGGCTTCCGGATGTTCGGGATCGGTCGGATCTACCCAATTCTTGAAGACCAGGTGCCCTCCCGACCATTTAATAAAGGGGAACCAGTTCAGGAAAAGACCGATCCCAAAGATCAGCAGGGTCCGCCGGATGACCTTTTTCAAAAAGGCGGCATTGCCTTCCGCCTCCAGCCGGGGTAAGACAAAGGCAAGTGCATTGCCTACGGCAAAAAGAAAGAAGGGGAAGACAAGGTCCGTAGGCGTGCAACCCTGCCAGGGCGCGTGGTCCAATGGCGCATAAATATGCTCCCAGCTGCCGGGATTATTGACAAGGATCATGGTTGCAACGGTGGCGCCGCGGAAAACGTCCAGTGAATAAAAACGTTGCTTTACAATACTATTCATCGGGACAAGTTAGCAAAATTGCCCGGTTATAAATGGGGAAGACCCGGGCTTATTCGGAGATAAGTTTCACCGGAATCCCAAAAGTTATTTTACAAGTTTATAATTCAGGGTGAAGAATATCAAAATCTCTTATATTTGCAACTAAGACGTCTAATTGGCTCTTTTATAGTAATTTGTATCATATCTTGTACAATAAATCCGGGGATAATCAGTTTTTTGTCCTCGGCCGCGCCTAAGACGTTTAAATTTTATATTCCTGTGAAGAATAAGTTGCAAAACTTGCTATTATAAAAATTTGTGAAGGGTATAAGGAGTAATTCATAGAATGCTCACTTGTACCCTTTTCTCTTTAATGCCAATGCCTTCTGGCAAGAGGAGGAGGAGAAATTATAAGCTATTTTTAATCAACTAGTTACAAAACCCACCTGTGACTGAGGTGGCGAAGCTATGTCCGGAGAGAACAAACATTGGTATGTTGTATATACCAGACCCCGCTGGGAAAAAAAAGTGCACAGCCTGATGGCAGAGCTCGGTATGGAAACCTATTGTCCGGTGAACAGGGTGCGCAAAAAATGGAGCGACCGGATGAAATGGGTGGAGGAGCCCCTGTTCAAGTCCTATGTGTTTGTCCGTGTGGCCGAACAGGAGCAGACAAGTGTGCGGATGGTTAATGGGGTTGTAAACTTCGTGTATTGGCTCGGTAAACCGGCGATCGTAAAAAATGGAGAGATAGGCACGATCCGTAAGTTCCTGAATGATCATGATGAGGTATGGGCTGAACCGCTCCTGCTTCAGAAAGATGCAAAAATAATGATCCGGCAGGGTGCTTTTATGGATCAGGAGGGGAAGGTCGTGAAAGTTTATAATAATAAGGTGCAGGTAGTCATCGAAAGTATCGGCTATCGCCTGGTGGCCGTTTTGGATAAGTCCAATGTGGCGATGACCGGGAAAAGCTAGATTTACAGATAATCTTTTAACTATGCGGATACGCTTCTCAGCGCAAAATAGCTTATTGGTATACGGTATAGGGTTGGCGCTCCTCTCCGGTCTGCTTTGTTCCTGCGGGAATACCCGGCAGATCACCTATATGCAGGGTAAATTCGATACGGCGAAATTGAGGAATATACAGATCAGCGAGCCTGTTGTCCGGAAAGGGGATCTGCTGAGCATCATTGTGTACAGCGATAATCCGCTTGCTACCGCTTTGTACAATCAATCGCTGATCACTGTCAGTAACAACAGCAGCAGCGGCGCCTCTACCGGCGGTGCGGGGGCTGCCGGCGGCGCGGGGGCGGGAGGCGGTTCCGGTTCCTCGGCAGGGGCCATGACGGCGGGCTCGCCTACTACCCCCGGCTACCTGGTCGATGAAAAGGGCAATATTCAGTTCCAGGGCCTGGGCCTTCTACATGTGGAGGGGCTGACAAAGAGCCAGCTGAAGGATACGCTGGATTCGAGGCTAAAGCAGTTCCTTCAAAACCCTTACTATACGATCCGGTTCATGAATTACCGGTTTACGATGCTGGGAGAAGTCATGCGCCCCGGCATCTTCAGCATTCCCGGCGAACATGTCAGCATGCTGGAGGCGATCGGGTTGGCAGGAGACCTTACCTTCTATGGCCGTCGGGACAATGTGCTGGTGATGCGGGAAAATAATGGACAACGCGAGTGGGCGCGGCTGGATCTTACGAAGCCGGAGGTCATCGCCTCCCCTTATTTCTACCTTCAGCAGAACGATGTCGTATACGTAGAAGCAACCAGGAAGAAGGTAGATGCCAGCGACCAGGTGACCATCCGTAATGTTTCCATTGCGGCGAGCGTCGTCTCCACCCTTGCGATCCTCTATAGCATTTTTAAGAAATAAGATAATTGTGAACTGATTCCGATCATTTATGTCTGAACAAAGCAAAGAGCTATCCAGGGTATCCAACCCTTTTGAAGCACAGGACAATAAGGTATCCTTTAGTCCGAAGGATTTCCTGGTGCGATACATACGATACCTGCCATGGATCCTCGTATCAATGGTCGTTTTCCTGGTAATGGCTTATATAAAGATCCGCTATACCATCCCTATTTACCGGGTACAGTCTTCCCTGTTGATCAAGAACGAAAATGACCAGGGCGGTGCAGGGGGCGGGAAAGAGATCAGCTTCAATGATCTGTTCATGAACCAGGGCTCTGTCAACTTAAGCAATGAAATAGAGATCCTGCGGTCCAGGCCCGTACTGCAAAGAGTGGCCCGTGACCTCGATCTTCAAAGACAGTGTTACAACAAGGGGAGTATCCGTTCGAGTCTGCAATACGAAACCAAGCCTTTTAACCTTGTACTCCATGAACTGGCCGATTCCACCATGGGCTTCGGTTTCCAGGTGAACATGCTGAATGATCAGCAATTCCTTTTGAATGAAGGAAAGACGCCTTATCGTTTTGGTCAGCCTTTCCATGTAGGCAATAACATCTGCGAACTGATCAGGAACCTGAATGCGGGTCTGCATCTATTCCCGGCCAGGACCTTCCAGGTGGGCTGGCAACCCCTGGCTCAGGCGGCGGGGGAGATCACCGGCGGCCTGAAAGTGACGCAGGCTAATGACCAGGCCACCATTCTACTGCTGAGCTTTGAAGGAGAGAACAGGATCCTGGGTGGTGACGTACTGAATACGCTGATGGCCGTATACGATTCGCTGATCGTAGAGGATAAATCCAGGATCGCCTTTTTTACGCTTCGGTTCATTGACGAACGGCTCAATAATCTCCGTGACGAGCTGGGGAGCGTACAGGGGAACTTGAAGGATTACATGGTCGCAAACCAAGCCTACAACATTGAGGATCAATCGAAAGGCTACCTGGACAATCTTAGCGCGGGCGCCAAGGAAAAGGCGGTCCAGGAAATCCGTCTCAATGTCATCAACTGGTTGCTCGACTATATCCAGAACAGTAAGAATATGTACAATGCGGTGCCTACCATCCTGGGCATCGAAGAGCCGGCCCTGTTGCAGCTTATCACCGAATACAACCGCCTGCAGCTCGAGCACGAGTCGAATCTGAAGACCACGACGCCCAGTAATCCGCTGATCGTCTCCCTTGAAGCTTCTTTGGAGAAGGTAAGGACCAACATCCACCAGGCGTTGCTGAACGTCAGGCAGGCCTACCTGATCGCAAACAAGAACCTGGATGAGCAGGAGTCCCGTCTGCAAGGGCGGATCCAGGGACTTCCCGGCAAATCCATGGACCTGCTCAATATTTCGCGGCGGCAGAAGATCCTGGAGGACCTGTATTCCTTTCTGCTGCAAAAGAAACTGGAGACTTCCATTTCATCCGCTTCCACCATCTCCAACTCAAAAGTAGTGGAACCGGCGATCGGATCCGACGTGCCGATCAGTCCCGACAAGAAGAAGATCTATGTGTTCTATCTGCTTTTTGGTATTTTTCTCCCGACGGGGATCATCGCTCTTATCGAGGTAATGCGGGACAAGGTGAGGAACCGGGCCGATGTCGAAAAGTATACCCGCGCACCTATCCTTGGGGAGATCGGGCATTCCAGCAATGAACAGACGCTGGTCGTGACCAAGAATAACCGTCATTTTATCTCGGAACAGTTCCGGATCATACGCACCAACCTGCAATATGTCATTGCGAAGAAAGAGAAGCCGGTGATCATGGTCACTTCTTCCTTTAGCGGGGAGGGAAAATCTTTTATCAGCACCAATATTGCGGCGGTCATGGCGCTGGCGGGTAAGAAGACGGTGATCATGGAATTCGACATCCGGAAGCCAAAGATCGTCTCCGGGCTGGACCTCAAGCGGAAAATGGGGATCACGAATTATATCATCGGCCGGGCTTCATTCGACGATCTGCTGGTAAAGGTCGATGAGGTCGATAATCTATATGTCATCCCCTGCGGCCCGATACCGCCCAATCCTGCCGAATTGCTGATCGATCCGCTGCTCGACGATCTGATGAAAGAGGTCATCCGCAGGTTTGATGTGGTGATCATGGATACGGCCCCGATCGGGCTGGTCAGCGATGCGATGAACCTGAGCCGGTATGCCGATTGTACGCTGTATATCATCAGACAGGGGCATACCTTCCGCAAACAGCTGCACATGGTGGATGAGCTATATTCGGAGAACAAATTACCAAAGCTTTCCCTGTTATTGAATGACGTAAAGGCGGAGGGAGGATATTACGGAGGATATGGCTACGGGTATTATGGCGGATATTCCTATGGAATGGATTCCGGCTATTTCGAGACCGACAAAGATCAGAAAAAGGGAGGCCTGTTTGGGAGTTTTGGCCGTTGGTGGAGAAAGCTTTTCAGTTAAACTTTTTTTCATATGAGTTTCTTCGCACATGAGACCGCCGTAATAGATGAAGGCAGCCGCATCGGGGATGGGACGCGCATCTGGCATTTTTCGCATATTATGGCTGACTGCGTCATTGGAAGGAGCTGTAACCTGGGTCAGAACGTCGTAGTCTCTCCCCGGGTCGTGCTGGGAGAAAATGTAAAGGTCCAGAATAATGTTTCTATCTATACCGGCGTTATATGCGAGGATGACGTTTTCCTGGGGCCTTCGATGGTCTTTACCAATGTGATCAATCCGCGGAGCGCGGTGGCGAGGAAGGATCAATACCGGCAGACGCTGGTCAGAAAGGGCGCCAGCATCGGTGCGAATGCTACGATCGTCTGCGGAAATGAGATCGGTCAGTATGCCATGATAGGAGCCGGAACCGTGATTACCAGGCTCGTACCGGACTACGCCCTGATGGTGGGCAATCCCGGGCGACGGATCGGCTGGGTCAGCGAGTACGGGCACCGGCTGGAATTCGATGAAAAGGGACTGGCAGTATGTCCTGAGACGCAGCAACAATATGAATTAAAAGATAACAAGGTCACCCGAATAGTATGAACAAGAATGGAAGGATAAACTTTGCCGTTGCAGGCTGCGGACATATCGGCAAGCGGCATGCGGCTATGATCGTTAATAATACCGAATGTAACCTGGCGGCTTTGTCGGACACGGCGGATAAAAAGGACCTGAAGATAGACAGCTATGATGTTCCATTCTTTTCCACGGTGGATGAATTATTGGGCAGCGGCATACCGGTGGATGTCCTTTGCATCGCCACTCCCAACGGATTGCATGAAGAACATGCCCTGAAGGGTCTGCAGGCCGGCTGTCATGTCGTGATCGAAAAGCCGATGGCCTTGCATAAGGCCGGCTGCGAGCGGATCATCTATGAGGCCCTGCACCAGCATAAGCAGGTCTTCTGTGTCATGCAGAACCGCTATTCCCCCCCTTCGGTCTGGCTGAAGGACATATTGCGGAACAAGGTGCTGGGAGATATATATATGGTACAGATCAACTGTTACTGGAACCGCGACCACCGGTATTATAAGAAGGGAAACTGGCATGGTACAAAGGACCTCGACGGGGGAACGCTGTTCACGCAGTTCTCGCATTTCATCGATATCATGTTCTGGTTGTTTGGGGACATCGGGAATTTAAGCGGCAAATTCCGCAGCTTTAACCACGTGGGATATACGGAATTCGAGGATTCCGGGTTTGTGAACTTCGATTTTGTGAATGGTGGTATGGGGAGCCTGAACTATTCCACTTCCATCTGGAATGAGAACCTGGAGAGCAGCATCACCATCATCGGTGAGAACGGTACCGTAAAAGTAGGCGGTCAGTATATGAACCAGGTCGAGGTATGTAATATAAAGGATTATGTGATGCCGGAACTTCCGCCGGCCAACCCCCCCAATGACTATGGCCCTTATAAGGGATCGGCGGCCAATCATCATTTTATCTTCGAGAACGTCGTCGATGTGTTAAAGGGCCGCGCGCCTATTACAACCAATGCGCTGGAAGGATTGAAGGTAGTCGAGATCATAGAGAAGATTTATCAGCTTAAATCGTATGGGTTATGATGGATGAGTTGATCATCGAGGCAGGGGCCTCCGAGAAGAATTACTGGAGGGATCTTTGGCGTTACCGGGAACTTTTTTACATCCTAAGCTGGCGGGACATCAAGGTCCGCTATAAGCAAACAGCGATCGGTGCCGCCTGGAGCATAATCCGGCCGCTGCTCACGATGATCATTTTTACGATCATTTTCGGACGGATCGCTAATTTGAAACCTGATGGCGCCGCGCCTTATGCTATTATGGTATACGCCGGTATGCTGCCGTGGCAGTTTTTTGCCAACGCCCTGTCAGAGGCCAGCAATAGTTTGATCGGCAATACCAACCTGATCACAAAGGTGTATTTCCCGAGGATGATCATCCCGGCTAGTTCGGTGATCGTGAGCCTCGTGGATTTTGCCATCTCGTTCGCCCTGATGATCATCCTGATGATATGGTATCACTTCCTGCCCTCGTGGCAGATAGTTTTTCTTCCCGTGTTCATCATCATGGCTTTTGGCGCCTCTTTCGGTATCGGATTATATATTACGGCGCTGAACGTAAAATACCGCGATTTTCGGTATATTATCCCTTTTATCGTACAATTCGGCCTCTATATCTCACCCGTAGGCTTCAGCAGTTCCATCATACCGGAGAAATGGCGGCTGCTTTATTCGTTAAACCCAATGGTCGGTATTATCGACGGATTCCGGTGGAGTATCATCGGCAACCAGCATATCTACCTGCCGGGTTTTTGGCTATCCAATGCGGTCACACTGCTCTTCTGTTTTATCGGGGTATATTATTTTCGTAAAACGGAGAAAACTTTCGCCGATAATATCTGACACCTATGGCCCATCCTATTATACAAGTCGAAAATCTGTCCAAGAAATTTATCATTTCTCATGAGAAGAAAGAACGATATACTTCTTTCCGGGATGTGATCACCAACCAGGCAAAAAGAACCTTTTCAGGCGCCGCTTTCAGAAAGAGAGAAAACAACGCTACCACGGAGGAGTTCTGGGCATTGAACGGTCTGGACTTCGAGATCCAGCAGGGCGACCGGCTTGCCATTATCGGAAAGAACGGCGCGGGCAAGAGTACCTTGCTAAAGATCCTCAGCCGTATAACCGATCCCACGGCAGGTCGCATTACGATGCGTGGACGTGTCGCCAGCCTGCTCGAGGTCGGCACCGGTTTTCACCCGGAGCTTACCGGCCGGGAGAACATCTTTCTGAATGGCGCCATTCTGGGAATGGGACGTGCGGAGACCAGGAAAAAATTCGATGAGATCGTAGAGTTCGCCGAGGTCCAGCAATTCCTGGATACTCCGGTCAAGCGATACAGCAGCGGGATGTATGTGCGGCTTGCCTTTGCGGTGGCCGCCCACCTGGAGCCCGAGATCCTCGTGGTCGACGAAGTGCTGGCGGTGGGCGATGCGCAGTTCCAGAAGAAATGTCTCAACAAGATGGGTGACGTTAGCAAGGGGGAAGGAAGGACCGTGCTGTTCGTCAGTCACAATATGATGGCAGTCAAGACCCTTTGTAACCGGGGTATGTTCCTGGAAAAAGGAAAGCTCAGCTTTATGGGCTCGGTCGACCAAGCCATCAACAAATACGAATCCGTCTTTGCCCCATCCCTAAAAGCCGTTTTCCGGGGCGACGATCCCAGGGCCGGTAACGAAAAAGTGCGCCTGGACTCGATCGAGATCGAGCTGGACAACCGGGACAGCGAAGCCGCGGGTACTTTCTCCATTACCAGGCCGATGAAGATCCATGTGCGTCTGACCAATCATTCCGTCGACACCCCGATCAACGTCAACCTGTTCTTCAACGCCCCTGACAACACCAATATATTCGCGACTTGTTCCATGGTCAAAAGTTTCGATAAGGGTGCGATGCACCTGGTTTGCGAAGTCCCCGGGAACTTTTTGAACGACAACATTTACGCTATCGATGTAATGTCCGTCACCAACGAATCTCCCATCCTGCATGTAAAGGACGCGCTTACCATCGAAGGAGCGGAGCCTGCGCGGAATTCCGCCTGGCTGGATAAATTCCCCGGATATGTCAGGCCTGCGTTGTTATGGCATCACATTCAATAATTGATAATAAACCTGGAGATGGAGTTCTTAGCCGATTATTTAAAGGTTGTCGATAAAAATATTTCCAATGACCATAAAGATAACTGGGACCACTACCGATATGGACAGGAACCTGCGGTCTCTTTAAAGGCGAAGGTCATAGCATCGGTCAATAGCCTGCTGTATAAGAAAGGATTTTTTAACCTGCACGGGTTTATTGCGAACAATCTGGACAATGCGTTGAAATTCAAATTCCTTTATGAGCATCTCGGGAATGCGGAAGATAAAGAGCTGCTTTTAGCCGTGCTGGCCTATCATTCGTTAGGGTACAAACGGGTCCGGCTGCCGCTCAGCAATCCCGGCTATTGGTCGAAGCTGAAGGAGATCGAATTGCTAGGGACCGACCCGGGGGTAAAGGATGAGAGCCTGGCAGGGTATAAGATAAAGGAGTTCGATATCACCTCGCTGGGATACCCATTGAAGCTGTATTATTCTGCCTTTGGGATTATGATAGATTTTATCGTCAAACAATATGAATACAGCCAGGGTCCTGTCCACATAAAGGCGGAACGGGGGGATGTGGTCATCGACGCGGGGGGATGCTGGGGGGATACGGCTGTTTATTTCGCAAATGAAGTGGGCAGCGAGGGAAAGGTCTACAGCTTTGAATTCATTCCCAAGAATATCCACTTATTTCAGAAGAATGTACAACTGAACAGGTTGGAAGGACAGGTCGAACTGTTGCCGAACCCGGTCTGGAAGGATTCCGCCACGCGGCTTTATTACAAGGACCGGGGACCCGGAAGCAGTGTAAAGATGGAGCCCTTCGAAGGATATGATGGAACATGTATGACACTAAGCATCGATGACCTGGTGGCTCAAAAAGGGCTTCAACAACTGAACTTTATAAAAATGGATATAGAAGGGGCAGAGACGGATGCTCTGAAGGGAGCACAGGAATCGATAAAAAAATTCAAGCCCAAACTTGCAATCGCCCTGTACCACAGTTATGAGGATTTCGACCGTATACCCCGGATGATAAATGAGATGGGGTTGGGCTACCGGTTTTATTTTTCGCACAGTACAATATACGACGAGGAAAGCATGTTATTTGCCATTGCTGAATGATCTACCATGATAAATGTCAATAAACCCTTTTTGCCGCCCATCGAAGAATACCAGGAGTTGATCAAAGGCATATGGAGCAGGAACTGGCTGACCAACAACGGGCCATTGGTAAATAGCCTCGAGCTGAAGCTGAAGGAATATTTGGACCTGCCGCATTTATTGTTTGTGACCAACGGCACCATCGCCCTACAGCTTGCCATCAAGTCCCTTCATCTCAAAGGGGATATTATTACCACCCCTTTCAGCTATGTGGCGACGACCAGCTCCATCGTCTGGGAAGGGTGCAATCCTGTTTTTTGCGACATCGATCCCCATACGCTGAATATCGATCCGGCGAAGATAGCGGAGGCGATCACTAAGAATACCACGGCCATCCTTGCGACCCATGTATACGGCAATCCCTGTGATGTAATAGCCATCGAGGCTATTGCAAAAGAGAATAACCTGCGGGTCATCTACGATGCGGCGCATGCATTCGGTACCAAATATAAGGGGCAGTCGCTTTTTGGGTATGGCGATATCTCGACCACCAGCTTTCATGCCACTAAACTCTTTCATTCCACCGAAGGTGGGGCCGTCATGACCAACGATCCGGCAATCCTCAAACAGATGGCGTATATGCGGAACTTCGGTCATGAAACGCCCGAAGAATTTGCCTGTGTCGGCATAAATGGTAAAAATTCCGAGTTCCATGCCGCGATGGGATTGGCCAATCTGCCTTATATCGACCGGATCCTGGCCGCCCGGCGGACGAACTACTTATATTACGATCATAAGCTGGCAAATCTGAAAGTGCAAAGGATCCGGATCCAACCCGGCACGGAATACAACTATTCCTATTACCCGATCATCTTTGAGAGTGAGGCGGAATTGCAAAAAGCGATGGAGGCGTTGAATAAGAACGCCATCTTCCCCCGCCGGTATTTCAAGCCTTCGCTGAATGAACTGAACTACGTGAGCAGGCGTCCCACGCCGATCAGCGAGTCCATCGCCGGCAGGGTCCTTTGTCTTCCTTTGTTTTATGGCATCACCGATGCCGAGATCGATTTTTGTTGCAGGGTACTGTTAAGAGCTCAAAACAACTGATATGCGGCTTGCGATCATGCAGCCGTATATATTTCCCTATATCGGCTATTTCCAGTTAATCAATTCCGTGGATAAGTTCGTCATCTATGATGACGTCAACTTTATCAAGCAGGGCTGGATCAACCGGAACAACATCCTGCTGAACGGGGACCGCCACCTATTTACTATCCCCGTGGAGAACCTGACCTCTTTTAAGAAGATCAACGAGATAAACCTATCCCCCGGTCTCTATGAAAAATGGCTGGGCAAATTTTGTAAGACCTTACAGGCCGCCTACAAAAAAGCGCCTTATTTCGAACAGACCTGGCCGCTGATCATGCGCGTGCTGGAGGCAGGAAAGGAGGAGACGGCAAAGCGGGAAAGCAGTATCTCCGCTCTTTGTACGGGCGGGATCCGGCTGATCACCGAATACCTGGGGATCGGGACCCTCATCGCCGGCACTTCGTCTGTCTACCACAATGATTCGCTGAGCTCCTATGAACGGGTGCTGGATATCTGCAAAAAGGAGAAGGCGCACATATATATTAATGCGATCGGTGGAAGGGAGCTGTATTCGAAAGAACTGTTTAAAGCCCAGGGGATCGATCTTTTCTTTCTGCAGCCCGGTCCTATCTCCTATACACAGTACCGGCATGAGTTTGTCCCGCATCTGTCGATCATCGATTGCCTGATGTTTAACTCACCGGAGAGCATGAAGACGCATATTCAAAATTTCAGTCTGCTATGATGCCTGGTTATTTTTCCGAGGATGAGCTTCTTCAGCTTGGTTTTGCCCGACTTGGACGGGATGTTCGGATATCGCGGACGAGCACGATCTATAACTGCGGCAAAATCGAGATCGGGGATCATGTCCGGATCGACAATTTTTGTACCGTTGCCTTGTCGGGCACGGCAAGGCTGACCATCGGGAATTATGTCCACTTGTCTGCCTATAATTTCATCAATGGGGCAGCCGGTCTGACCATCGGCAATTTTGTCACAACGGCACCGTATGTCGGGATCTTTACCAGCACCGACGATTATTCGGGGGAGCATCTGCATGGGGCGGTCGTACCCGGGGAACTGATCGGCACCTTCTCGGCAGCGGTCGATATCCATAACCATTGTATTATCGGGACGGGTAGCACCCTCATGCCGGGGGTTACGCTGGAAGAGGGAGTAGCCGTGGCCGCCCATTCTTTTGTAAAAAACAATTTTGGAAGACTGTCTATCGCAGGGGGCGTACCCGCAAAAGTGATCGGAAAAAGAGCAGAGGGCTTCCTGCAACTGGAAAAAAGGATACATGGATAACATTAAGGTAAGTGTGATCATGCTTACCTATAAACAGGCCGATTTTATTGCACAGGCCATTGAAGGAGTCGTCCGGCAGGAGACGGATTTCCAATGGGAGCTGATCATTGCAGACGACAATTCGCCTGACGGGACCAAAGACATCTGCTTGTCCTGGTCGGCTCGATACCCCAACATCCGCTATCTGCGAAACGAGCCCAACCTGGGGGCCAACCGGAATTTCCTGCAAGCCTATGATCGATGCAGGGGGGAGTATATTGCGATCTGCGAAGGGGATGATTTCTGGACGGATGCAAAGAAGCTGCAGCAGCAGGTGGCGATCCTTTCGAAGAATCCCGGTTTTTCGGGCTGTTTTCATGATGTCCGGACCGTCGCCGCGGATAATACCCTTATTGACGTGAACATCATCCCGAGCGACTATCTCCACAAGACGCGGTACCGAAGGATCGAACTCTGTTCCAATAACATCGTGCCTACCGTCAGCCTGTTATTCCGGAAGCTGGCGGCGCTGCCGGCGTGGCTGGCCGATATAAAGATTGGGGATTATGTCCTGCATCTCCTAAATTCCGGGAAGGGCGATTATTGCCGGATCCCTGTGGTTATGGCTTCCTATCGGGTATTCCCGAATAGTAATTATGAGGCCCTGAACGAAGCTGCCAAGGCCGCGCAGAAGGTAGAGATGCTAAGCTATGTCCTTACCGACCATGTATTCCGATTCAGACGAGCCGAAAAATATTTGCTATATTCCAATTATAAAAGAAACCTGGAAAAGAGCGGGAGCCGGGCTGCCGGATTCAGCGACCGGGTAAAGGAAAATATCCGGGAGATCGTCGAAACGTATTCAAAGCAGCGCTGGCTGGCCGAGCGGCTATTCTTAAAATTCAGACGGACTTGAGACTCTATTATTTTACCCAGTCCTATCCGTTCGGGATAGGAGAGCAGTGGAAGGCGAACGAGCTGAATGTCCTGGTAGGTCAATTCGATAAGATCGTCGTCATCCCTTATTCGTATGCCGGGAATTTTAATGCACCCAAGACCCTTCCGGAAGGGGTCGAATTGCGCGGTCCTCTATTTAAGGAAGATATCCTTTTGCTGAAGAAGAGCGATGTATTCCGCATCCTGTTCCATCCGAAGTCGGCTGCTTTTCTAAGGGAATTCTTTTCAAAAAAGGTTTACCGGGAAAAGGGCGCACTTATCAAATGGGCAGTGTCTACGGTCTGGATCATCAAATTATTAAGACACCCCGTGATCCGGTCGGTCGTCCTTGGCGCCTCAAAAAATGATGTCCTTTACTTCTACTGGGGCAAGGGGTCCTGTGATTTTCTGCCCTTTGTCGATGCGGGGGCGTTTTATAAGACCTTTATACGGATGCACCGGTATGACCTTTTCGAGGACGTGAATAAAGGGTATATCCCCTACCGGGAAGTGCTGTTACGTGCCGCTTCCTTTATCGCGCCATCCTCGCAAGCGGGGAAGGATCACCTGGACGGTCTATATCCGGCTTACCGTGACAGGGTCCGGGTAGTCCGGTGCGGAACCCTCTCCAATGGGCGGGTTTCGGCGCCCTCGTCCGACAACGTGCTGCGGGTGATCAGCTGTTCTTTCCTCTCTCCTGTAAAAAGGGTGGAGATCATGATCCGGGCGTTGGCCCTGGTGAGCGTCCCGGTTGAATGGACCCATGTCGGGGACGGGGTATTGAGAAAAGAATTGGAGGAGTTGGCTGCCGCCACGGGAGCGGCGAGCAGGTTCCGGTTTCAGGGAATGATGGATAGCAGGGAAGTGCTGGATTTTTATGCTTCCGGCCAGTTCGATCTCTTTGTCAATGTAAGCTCAAGCGAGGGTGTTCCCTTCTCGATCATGGAGGCTTTCTCTGCGGGCATTCCTGTATTGGCAACAGAGGTCGGCGGGACGGGGGAGATCGTGGACGAGGCCGTTGGCGGTTTATTGCCGGCGGATGTGACCGCCGGGATACTGAAGGAGAAGTTAGAAGCGTTCTATCATCGTCCCGCGGAACAAAAATTACAATTGCGGCGGGAGGCGGTCAGCCGGTACGATCGGTGTTGGAATGCGCAGCGGCTGGCTGGGGAGCTATCGGACCTTTTAAAGCAATAATATATATGCTTATCATCGTGGATTATGGAGTCGGCAATCTCAGCTCGATCCGGAACATGCTTAAGAAGGGCGGGGTACCGGCGGTGATCAGCGGCAGGGCTGAAGATATTGAGAAGGCTGCAAAGATCTTATTGCCTGGAATGGGTGCTTTTGACAATTGCATGGAGAAGCTGGATGCTTCGGGTTTGCGGCCTATCATTGAAAAAAAGGCAATGGAGGAGAAAGTGCCGGTCCTGGGGATCTGCGTGGGCTTGCAGATGTTTATGGAAGGCAGCGAAGAGGGGAAATTAAAAGGACTGGGGTGGATAAAGGGACAAACGATGCGTCTGCGGCCGGAACGGATGCAGACGGAGGAGAAAATACCCAATATGGGCTGGCTCGAGGTGACCGGTAAAAAAGGTTCGAGGATCCTGGAGGGGTTGGAAGAGCCGCGTTTCTACTTTGCCCATTCCTATCACGTTCAGCCGGAAGAACCCTCCGATGAATTAGTCTCGGCCTTTTACGGGTATGAGTTTACAGTGGGTATCGAGAGGGACAACCTGACCGGGGTGCAGTTCCACCCGGAGAAAAGCCATCGTTTTGGAATGCAGCTTTTAAAGAATTTTGGGGAGAAATACTAAATGCGATTGGAGAAATTGTAATGCGACATGTAAGGGTCATACCGGTGTTATTGCTTCATAAAGGAGGGCTCGTCAAGTCCGTTAAATTCAAGAACTACCGGTATGTCGGTGATCCGATCAATGCCGTCAAGATCTTTAATGAGAAGG
Source organism: Puia sp. (assembly GCA_036500545.1). Lineage (GTDB taxonomy): Bacteria > Bacteroidota > Bacteroidia > Chitinophagales > Chitinophagaceae > Puia. The sequence goes on from DASYBV010000023.1 coordinate 237,066, forward strand.
AGATCGACGAGATCGTAGTCCTGGACATCGATGCCGGCCGTGACCAGCGCGGTCCCGATATGGACCAGATAAAGGATATTGCCGGCGAGGCGTTCATACCGCTGGCCTATGGCGGAGGCATTTCGACGATCGACGAAGTAAAAAAGCTGTTCTACCTGGGCATCGAGAAAGTGATCCTCAACTTCCAGGCTCATGCCAATCCTTCGCTGATCACCGAAGCGGCCAGGCTGGTCGGAAGTCAGAGCGTGGTTGTATCCATCGACGTAAAAAAAAATCTTTTCGGAAAGAATAAGGTATATGTAAAGAACGGAACCGAGGGCATCGGGAAAGACCCGCTGGAATTTGCTTTGGCGATGCAGGAAGCGGGGGCGGGAGAAATCTTTTTGAACAGCATCGACCGGGACGGTACCTATAGGGGTTATGATCTCCCGCTGATCAAAGAGCTTAGCCAGGCGTTGCGGATCCCCCTGATCGCGTGCGGCGGCGCCTCCTCCATCGATGATTTTGGAAGTGCGATCGGCGCCGGCGCCTCTGCGGTGGCGGCCGGTAGTATGTTCGTCTTTCAACGTCCGCACAATGCTGTGCTGATCAGCTATCCTTCCCGGAAGGATCTTAAAGAAAAGGTATATTCCGTGCCTCGGAAACAGTAAAAAGTCGTATCATGAAAGTCTATAATGAATCAGTGTTAAAAAAGGATCCGTCCTTCAATAATAACAGGCCCTGGCAGCAATGCTCGATCAGTGTGATGGACACCATTTCGGACCCGGATATCCGCTTTGATGCCAACGGTGTCTCCAATTATTATTACCAGTACCAGGCTATAGAGAAGGACTGGGTATTCACGGGGAAGGAGGGCGAGCAAAAATTGGCGGAATGGGTGGACCGGATCAAGGCTTCGGGAGCGGGAAAAAAATATGATTGTATCACCGGCGTCAGTGGTGGGGTAGACAGCACCTATCTGGTGCTGATGGCAAAAAAACTGGGACTGCGCCCACTGATCGTGCATTTCGACAATGGCTGGAACTCGGAGCTGGCGACTAAAAATATTGAGAATATCATCTCAAAGCTTGGGTTCGATCTTTATACCCTGGTCGTCGACTGGCAGGAGTTCAGGGACCTGCAGCTATCTTATCTGAAAGCATCGGTGGTGGACATCGAAGCCCTCACCGATCATGCTATCATGGGGACCTTGTACCGGCTGGCGGCGATGAACGATATCAAATACATCCTGAGCGGCACCAATGTCGTGACCGAGGCCATCCTGCCCCGTCACTGGATATGGAACAAGTCGGACCATGAGAATATAAAGGATATCCATAAAAAATTCGGCAAGGTACCGCTAAAGACCTACCCGCTTTTTACTGCACGGCAGAAGCGATTTGACCTTGTTCGCAAGGGGATCGAGACGGCTGCCCTGCTGAACTACGTACCCTATAATAAGACCGAAGTAAAGGCGACCATTACGGCGGAGCTCGACTGGAGGGATTATGGTGGCAAGCATTATGAATCTATCTTTACGCGATTCTACCAGGGGTATATCCTCCCGGTAAAATTCGGTATCGATAAACGGAAGGCACATTTGAGCAACCTGATCTTCAGCGGTCAGATCACCCAAGAGCAGGCGCTGGAAGAGCTTAAAAGCCCCGCCTACGATCCTGCCCAATTAAAAGAGGATTATGAATTTGTGCTGAAGAAGTTCAATTTGTCCGAAGAGGAGTTTGACCGGATCATGAGCGTCCCCCGGAAAGAGCATTCGGACTACAAAACAGAAATGTCGATCTACGAGAAATATCCCTGGACAAAAGGGTTGAAACCGGTCGGTGATATCGTAAAAAAGATCTTTTAGCCCATGACGCTCCAGAGCAAAACGATCATCCTGATCTCTACCGAACGCTGGGGGAAAATCTTTATTTCCAAGCATAATTATGCGATCGCGCTGGCCGGAAGGGGGAATAAAGTTTTCTTTCTGAATCCCATCGATGTCTCCCTGCGTCCGGGGGAGATCAGGATAGAACAATCCGGTGTGCATCCCGATTTGAAGGTCATCACCTACCGCCCTTTTTTCCCTTTGTACTTTAAATTTCATCTGCGATCCGTGTTTGAATTCCTGATCCGGATCAATATCCGCTGGATCATAAAGAAGTTTGATATAAAGCCGGATATCGTATGGGATTTCAACTGCGCCTATCTGTACAACGATCTTTCCATCTTCGGCGCCCCTTTCCGGATCTATAGCCCCGTGGATGCCATGGCGGCGGATGCAACGGAAAAGAAGGCGGATGTCGTGATTTCCATATCCGATCTCATTCTAGATCAATATTCCCGGAAGGGCGTACCGAAATTGCGGTTGAATCATGGGTTGGGGGGACCGTTCGTCTCTGTCGCCAAAGCGAAAAGCCCTGACCGGAACAATGAAAAGATCCAGGTGGGATATGTAGGTAATTTGACCCTTGACTCCATCGACCGGGGGGTACTGCGGCGGATCATCAGTGAGAACCCGGATGTCGTGTTCAACCTGGTTGGGCCCATCTCGGGAAAAAATAATAACCTGGGCCTTGGCGTGGAAGAGGAGGAGATCGCCGGCTTCCTGCAAGAGCTAAAGGAAATGGGGAACATCACCTTACATGGGATTCGGCCGCAGAGCGAGATCCCGGGCATGCTGGCCGCCTATGATATCCTTTTGGTATGTTATAAACGCACGCGGACCTTCAACTGCGACAACAGTCATAAGATCATCGAATATTTATCTTCGGGAAAGGTAGTGGTCAGTACTCATCTTTCCAGCTATGAGGGGAATGATCTCGTGGAGATGAGTCCGGTGGGCCGGAATGACCAACTGCCGGCTTTGTTCAGAAGGGTCGTGGAAAATCTCGATAAATACAATAGCCCGGAGATACAACAAAGGAGAAAGGCCTTTGCATTGGAAAATACATATGAAGGGCATCTTTCCCGGATCGAGTCGTTTATCGGGACGATCGCGGCAAAATAGCGTCAGAGATCCTTATGAGAAAGGTTTGCATTGTCACCAACCGGCATTTAAGTTACAACCCACGGGTGCTGAAAGAGGCAGACGCGCTGTATGCGGCAGGGTATGAGGTTTCCGTTGTCACCATCAATGGCAATGGTTCCTTGTGGGTCTTTGACCAGGAATTGATGCGGACCCGGAAATGGAAGTTACAAACCGTCAATTTTCGAAGGGAGCCATTGAGCGAAAAGATCAACTGGTTCCTGCTTTCTTTAAAACAGCAGATCTTTCACCGGCTATATGCGGTAACGGGCAAATTTGGCATTGCGGAGAGGGTAGTGAACAAGACATATGACCCGCTGACCCGGCTCGCAAAAAAAGAGGGCGCCGATCTGTATATCGTTCATCATGCCGAGGCATTGGGGGCGGGGTACAGGGCTGCCAGTGCGAATGGGGCCAGGCTGGGTTTTGATGCCGAAGATTTTCATACGGGGATGAATGAACCGGCGGACAGGACGTGGGAAGACGATATCATGGCCTTCCTGGAGAAAAAATATCTTCCCCGGTGCGATTACTATACCGCTGCCTCCAAAGGTATAGCGGAGGCTTACCGGTCTGCTTACCGGATCGACCTGCCTACAGTAGTGCTGAATGTATTTCCACGGGAACATTTACCGGCGATCGCTTGCAATGAACCGGTTCGGTTTTATTGGTATTCGCAGGTAATCGGTCCGGGAAGAGGGATCGAAGGATTGCTGGAAGCCGCCGGGCGGATCGGGTCCTCCTTTAAGATACATATACGGGGAGACTGGTACAGCGAAAGTTACCGGGCGACCCTTGAGGGGCTCGTAAAAGGAACCGGGCTGGAGGAAAAAATAGTTTTTCATCCACCAATACCGGCGGAAGATATCATAAAAGACGGAAGCCGGTTCGATGTGGGCCTGGCCCTGGAAATGAGTGTTCCGGTCAACCGGGACCTTTGCGTGACGAATAAAGTTTTTTCGTACCTGATGTCCGGGTTGGCATTGATCGGTACCGATACCTATGGGCAAAGAGATATTTTCTCGCATTTCCCCGACGCCGTTCGGATAGTCAGGATAGGCGACACCGGCGACCTGGAAACGGCCATGCGCTCTTTTATCGATTTCCCTGACCGGCTGTTGAAGGCAAAGACCGCCGCCAGGAATGCCGCCAACGGAGAATTTAACTGGGAGTCGGAATCAGAAAAGCTGCTTCGGACCGTTAGGGACGTTTTAAACCAATAATCTATATTTATTATGAACTCATTGCTGCAGGAAATCTTCGACTCCAATACCGTTATCGACGAGCAGGGCAATAAGATCCAACTGGATGCGGCGGTCCACATCGACGAAGCCAATTTTATCTCACGGATCATAATAGAGCATCGGCTATCCAAGGTAGTAGAGGTGGGATGCGCCATGGGGATTTCCGCTCTTGCCATTGAAGATGCTATGAAAGGCATGAGCGGAACGGCTCATTATATCATCGATCCCAACCAGGGGAGTCAATGGAAGAACCTGGGCGTCCACAACCTCAAAAAGGCAGGGTTCTCCAATTTTATGCTGATCGAGGATTATTCTGAATTTGCCTTGCCAAGGCTGGCAAAGGAGGGCGTCAAAGTGAACCTGGGGTTCATCGACGGGTGGCATACGTTCGATCATACCCTGCTGGATTTTTTCTATATCAACCGGATGCTCGAGGTCAACGGGGTAGTCATCATCGACGACGTGCACATGGATGGCATCAACCGGGTAGCGAGATATATCTATAACTATCCCGCCTACCGGTATCTTGGAAAGGTAGAGAGGGGGGTGACCACCCTGAAAAGGAAGATGTTCGAGGGCGTCGGTAAAGCGCTGGGGAGCGTAAAGCACTTGCTTGGGACGCGGGTGGCTAATGAGTTCCTTAACGGAAAGCTGCTGCAATCCGACAAGAAGCTCCATCTCGATGGCACCATGATCGCCTTTCAAAAGATCGATGAGGACAAGCGGGAATGGAATTGGCATAAAAACTTTTAGGTGCGGCGTATCCTGATCATATCACCTCATTTCCCCCCTTCCAACCTGGCGGCCATCCATCGCTCCCGTCTTTTTGCCCAGCATCTGCCGGATTTTGGGTGGGAGCCCGTCATCCTGGCGGTAGACCAGCGCTACTATGAGGAAAAGCCGGACTGGAACCTGGTAAAGCTATTGCCTGCGGGGCTGCGGATAGAAAAGGTAAGTGCCTTTCCGGTGACGCGTCCCCGGCTGGTGGGTGACATCGGGTTAAGGGCATTCTTTCAACTGTACCGGAAGGCAAAGAAATTATTGAAAGAAGAAAAGTTCGACTTTTTATATATCCCGGTACCTCCCTTTTATATTGCCCTGCTCGGCAGGCTGCTTCATGCCAGAACCGGGGTCCGGTACGGCATCGACTATATCGATCCCTGGGTACATCGTTTTCCGGGCAGCGACCGGAGGTTCTCCCGTCACTGGTTCAGCACGCAGCTTGCCAAATGGTTGGAGCCTATTGCGGTGAAGCGGTCCAGTCTTATCACGGGGGTCGCGGAAGGATATTATAAAGGGGTACAGGAAAGAAATCCCCGTCTGACCCGGGCAGCCGTCTTTGGCGCCATGCCGTATGGGGGGGAGGAAATGGATCATCTGAAGGTAAGGGAACTCGCTCTCCAACCCTATCTTTTCCCGAAAAAACCGGGTAAACGACAACTGGTCTATGCGGGTGCAATGTTGCCAAAAGCGTATGCCCCGCTGGAAGCCATCCTAAAGACCATCGCAAAAGATCCCGCTGTGTTCGCCGACCTGGAGATCCATTTTATCGGCACCGGCAAGACGCCCAATGATCCGGCGGGGTTTAACATAAAGGCAATGGCGGAAAGATACGGATTATGGCAAACGATCGTTTATGAGTATCCGGCACGGATACCCTATCTCGATGTGCTGACCCATATCGAGGCCTCGGCGGGGGTATTCATATTAGGGAGCACCGAACCGCATTATACGCCCTCGAAGGTTTACCAGGGCGTGTTGAGTAAAAAACCCATTCTTGCCATTCTTCATGCACGGAGTACGGCCTGTGAAGTGATCCGGACGACCAACGCCGGTATTGTCCTGGCCTTCGACGGGGAGGCAGGGGTAGGCCGGATTGAAGAGGAATTTATTCCGTCCTATAAAAAATATGCTTCCTTTTCGGAGGCATTTTCTCCGGACGTGGTTGACTACGCGCTTTTTGATCAGTTCTCTGCAAAGGCGGTCACCCAAAAGCTGGTAGAGTTATTAGATAAAGCTTAATACTATACATGAAAAAATTGATAAACAACATTATAAAACCGTTCCATGTAGAGATCCATGGGGTCGGTTATATAAAAAAGCTGCGAAAGGCGTCAACTGCACCGGACGCCTTCGAAGTACAGGGCAGGCTGTTAAAGAATAAGGCAGGCGTGATCTTCGATGTCGGGGCCAACCGGGGAGAAGTTTCCGAGCAATATGCGCGGCTCTTTCCTTCTGCGGTCATACATGCCTTTGAACCGTTCGAGGAATTCCATGCCGAGTATCGCCGGAAAAACGCCGATCCGCAACGATTTCATCTCAGCCCGCTGGCGCTGTCCGAAAAGGAGGGGACGGCGGAGTTCTTTCTGAATAAGAGCGGTGATACCAACTCCCTGTTGGAACCCATCAGCATCGGGGCCAATTCCGACGACCTTTGTTCGAATGTCGGCTCCCGGGTGATCCGGACAGGCCGCCTGGATCAGTATGCATCGGATAAGGGTCTACGGTATATCGACATTTTGAAGATGGATACCCAGGGATCCGAGCTGTCTATTTTGAAAGGAAGCGAAGGGCTTCTGAGCGGGAAAAAGATCGGCGTGATCTATACGGAAGGGTATTTCAAACCGCAATACAAAGACCAGCCTCTTTTATATGATATCGCCAACTATCTTAAGGGATTTGGCTATTACCTGGAAGGGATCTACGATCCTTATTACAATGATCGCTTCCTGCTTTGGTGTGACGCGATCTTTCTTCCATTGGAGGGCCAGCGATGAGCAAGGCAAAAGTATATGTAAAATTCCCCCGGGCGGGACTTGGCAACATGCTGTTGACCTGGTCGCGCGGTTTCGTATTTGCGCATCTCAACGGGCTGACGATGGTAACTTCCGGCTGGCTTGGCTTCCGGTTGGGGCCGTGGATCAGGCGGGAAAAAAAGAAAAGGCTGTATTGGGGATTTTTCCGGGAGGAAAGCTGGCTGGAAAGAAAAAAGACCAACTGGCAAAAGATCTTCCGCAAGGTCGTCCATGAACCGGAAGTGGAGATCAATAAGCGGGCAGAGGATCGTGGTGTTCTCTTCCAGTTCGACCAGGTGTCTCCCAGCCAGGACCTTTTCGGGCATATGCGGTCGCATCGTCTCCTTGTCCGGCAGGGGATCGTGGATATGCTGTTGCCGGAAATGAAGCGGCGGCTGGCGGAATATACTCCTCCGGCGATCGCTATCCATGTACGGCGGGGGGATTTTAAGATCGCCAGCCCAATCACTCCCCTGGAATTCTTTATCAACGCTATAAAGATTGTCCGCAGCGAGACCGGCACGCAGTGGCCGGTCACCGTCTTTACCGACGCCGCACCGGAGGAGATAAAAGACATCCTGGACCTGCCGGACGTTTCCCTTACGGAAGACAAACCAGACATCCTGGATATCCTGCTCATGAGCAAGAGTAAAGTGCTTGTACTCTCCAGGAGCAGCACGTTCAGCTATTGGGGCGCCTTCCTTTCCGATGCTATCATCATAAAACCAGAAGGGGACTGGCAGGGAGATCTCCGGCCCCCGGAGGTCAATAAGGATGTTTTTGAAGGAAAGGTCGATTTCAATGACCGGTCTTCGGTTAAAAACCTGGAGCAAGAGCTAAAAAAGTATAGATGACAAAAAGAACCGCAAAATTAACAGGGGGTAACAAGATCTATATTCCCGGGCTCAATGGGGTCCGGGCTATTGCTGCGCTGATCGTACTATTCAGCCATATAGATGAATACTCCTATCGGTTTGGATTACCCGCAATCGGCCTTTTTGAAAAAGGAATGGCAGGTTATGGAGTTACCATTTTTTTTACATTAAGCGGATTCCTGATCACTTATTTGTTATTAATAGAAAAAAAGGGGGGAATTAGTATCAAGCGGTTTTACGTAAGACGTATTCTTCGGATATGGCCCCTCTACTACCTTGTAATCATTATCGGGATCCTATTGTTGCTCTTTTTGCCACAGGTAAAGGCGCAAGGGAATCCTATCTATGGCCTGGCGATGTTCGTCTGTTTTTTGCCCAACCTGGCTTATACGCTGGGCATGACATTGACGACTATAACACCTTTATGGAGCGTTGGGGTAGAAGAACAATTTTATCTCATCTGGCCATGGCTGGTCAAGAAGTCGGATAATATTTTAAAAGCGTCTTTAGGCGTCATCATTGTCTATTTCATTGTCAAATTGATAGCAAGGTATACCGGGAATAGCTATTCTATCTCTTTATATGGAATACGCGGATAGATTGTATGGCAATAGGAAGCATTGGTGCTTACCTGATATTTGAAGACAACAGAAAGGTAATGAATATCGTTTTTAATAAAGTATTCGAAATAGCTGCATGGTTGATCTTGCTGTATTCCCTGGTATTTGGATCTATACACGTTTTTACACTAATAGATCATGAATTGTATTCCCTGGTATTCCTGATTATAATTTTGAATGTCGGGTTTAATAAAAAGGTAACCATTTCATTGGAGAACCCCATCCTGAATTATATCGGTAAAATTTCTTATGGTTTATATGTCTATCATATGACGGTGATCCTATTATTCTCCCTCGTTTATAAAAAATATTCGTTATCGAACACCGTGAATACCGCCTGGTTATACTTTTTTGTCGTGGCGACGACATTCCTGATCGCCCACTTGTCCTACCGGTATTTTGAGTCCTATTTCCTGCGTTTGAAATCGAAGTATACCGTTATTGAATCCGCAAATGAGCCGGACTTGCCGTATAACGATCATATCACTGAACAAATAGGGAGGATTGTCAACTAAAATGGGTGCTGAAATGATGCATTTGGCTGTTATTACGACCCATCCCATCCAGTATTATGCACCTCTGTTCCGTCTGCTGGGCGAAAGGGGGAAGATCCGTATAAAGGTCTTTTATACATGGGAGAAAGATGCGGCAGACTTTGATGTAGATTTCGGCCGGACGATACAATGGGACATCGGGCTGCTGGACGGGTACGAATGTCAGTTCGTATCCAATCAAGGCAGTTTGAAAAGAACTTTCTGGGGCGTGAAAAATCCGGGTCTGATCAAGGCGATCGAAGACTGGAAAGCGGATGCGGTCCTGGTATTCGGCTGGAACTATCGCAGTCACTTACGCGTCCTTCGTCATTTCAAAAATAAGCTCCCTGTATTGTTCAGGGGGGACTCTACCTTGCTGGATGAGCGGCCGGGCTGGAAGAAAATTGTCCGCCGGAAGTTCCTGCGCTGGGTGTATAGTCATGTGGATATGGCCTTATATGTAGGCATCAATAACAAACGTTATTTCCTCGCCCATGGGCTGGAAGACAGGCAATTGGTGTTCGCCCCGCATGCCATCGACAACGACCGGTTCATGGATGCCGGCGTCACCGCGGAGCCCGAGGCAGATGAATGGCGGGCCGCGCTGGGAATAGGGGTGCGGGAAATTGTGTTTATCTTTGTAGGGAAGTTCCAGGAGAAAAAGGACCCCGTCCTGTTGATCCGGGCTTTCGAACAGCTGAAGGAGAAGGCGCACCTGTTGCTGGTGGGGAATGGAGGCTTGGAGCGGGAACTAAAAGAGCTGGCGGCATCCAACCCCCGTATTCATTTCCTGCCGTTCCAGAATCAGTCGCGTATGCCGATAGTGTATCGATTGGGCGATATCTTCTGTCTTCCTTCCAGGGGTCCGGGCGAGACCTGGGGCCTGGCCGTGAACGAGGCGATGGCTTGTGGTCGTCCGGTCCTTGTCAGCGACCGGTGCGGATGTGCGGCCGATCTGGTAAAGGAAGGAGAGAACGGCTTTATATTCCTTTCCGGGGACTTGGCGGACCTTTCCGATAAAATGAGCTCCCTGCTGCGGGCCGCCGATCTAAAAAGCAAGGGGAAGGCCTCCGCCGGGATAATCCATTCCTGGTCCTACGATCAGGTTGTTTCTGTGATCGAGAAAATGATGTTGAGCGAATATGCGTAGAAGTCAAATCTATTTTTTGGTTTTCTCCCTGGGGGTACTCGCCTATTTTTACTACATCGTAGAACTTGGCGGGTATGAATCTTTTTCTATTGGCTTGCTGATCTTTTTCCTTTTCGACTTCCTGGACAACCTGGGAAAGAGGGTAGTGGTGCTGGATATCGCCGTGATCCTGGCCATTTTTACCTGGCTGATCATGCCGGTCATTTTTTACCAGTTCTATACAAAGGCCGATCATGTGGCCCGGATCTTTCACAAATACATGCCCATCCCGGCCGAGGAGTATTTCTCTTTTGCCGTACCGGGGACCGTGCTGATGATCCTGGGGTTTAAGATTCCCCTGCTCAGGCTTCAGATCAATAGCCGCCCGGATCTGTTTAAGGTAAAGCTGGAAGCATATTTCAAAGGCAAGGACTGGATCGGATTTTTGCTGATCGGGATCAGCCTTGTCAGCGGCTTTTTGTACCCCTTTGTCCCCAGTACGCTGGAGAGGGTCGTGGGTCTGCTGGAACGCCTTTCCTATGTAGGCGTATTTTATATATTTTTCTCGGGCAATAAGCACAAAGGAAAGATCCTGCTGGGTGTGACAGGCCTTTTGCTGGCCACTTCCATTTCAACGGGAATGTTCGGAGAGCTGGTGTTCCTGATGGCCCTTTTCTATATCCTGATCGCGTTGTACCTGAAAAGAAGAACGTTCTTTTATAAGCTGGGGATCCTGGTTTTAGGAGTCTTTGCCATCTTCCTGATCCAGAACGTAAAGTCGGCTTACCGGTTAAAGGCCTGGAAGACCGGATCGGACGCCAGCTATTTTGGGGAACTGGTGCTGAATTCACTGGAGGATCCGAGCGCCATGTTCCAGAAGAAGAGCCTGTTCCACGTATCGATCCGGATGAACCAGGGCTGGCTGATCGCCACGACGATGGACAGAGTCCCTAAAAGATACGACTATGCGAACGGGGAGACTATTGCTTTGTCCGTCGCGGCTGCCTTTATTCCAAGGGTGTTCTGGCCCGACAAGCCGGAAGCGGGTGGGAAATATAATCTGAAAAGGTTCTGGGGGTATGACCTGGTGGGGTATAGCATGAACATAGGACCTATCGGAGAAGCATATGCGAACTTTGGTGTGAGAGGCGGGATCTTCTTTATGTTCTTCTATGGTCTGTTTTTCAATATGGTCCTTACCTGGCTGCTAAAGCGGAGTGAATCGTCGCCATCCGTCCTTTGCTGGATCCCATTCCTGTTTTCCTATGCGGTGGTCGTAGAGACGGATATCCTGACCACGGTCGGGTCCATCGTGACCAGCCTGATGTTTATGCTGCTCTTCGGATGGTTGTTCAAAGCGATCTTTAAGGTTAAATTATGAGTATGACCGTCGCCTTAGTGTACAGGAAAAAGAATCCCGCCTTTTTTAGCATCGAAAGGGTTTTTCATCGGATCGAGGAAGAGCTGGCCCGAAGTGTCACCCTCAAAAGGATTGTCGTCCCTGAGCTGGGGGTCAGCTATCGGAATATCGCGGCCGTACGGTCGGAGCTCAGGAAGGGGAAGGCAGACCTCTGTCATATAACCGGCGATATACATTATGTGATCCTGGGTCTTCACCGGAAAAAAGTGCTGCTGACCATCCATGATTGTATCTTTCTTTACCAGACAAAGGGGATCAAACGCTTTATCCTGAAAAAATTACTCCTCGACTGGCCGGTGCGAAGGGCCGGTCTGGTCACTACTATTTCGGAAGCCAGCCGGCGGGATATCCTGGAAAATACCGGATGTCCGCCTGATAAAGTGGTGGTCATTCCCAATCCCGTAAATACGGCGATACGATATACGCCCCGCGATTTTCCTCCGGCCGCGCCTGTCATCCTGTTTATAGGGATCACGCCCAATAAGAACCTACCGGCGGTGATCGCCGCCCTGGAGAATATACCCTGCCTGCTCCATATCGTCGGGAAGATCCCCGAGACCGAACGCCAGTCGATGGAAGAACGACGGATAGCCTACCGGGAAAGTGTTCGGCTTAGCGACGAAGAGCTTGCCGGCTGCTATGCATCGGCCGATCTGGTGCTGTTCCCTTCCACGTACGAGGGATTTGGCCTGCCCATCCTGGAGGCACAGCAGGCCGGCCGGCCGGTGATCACCAGTGATCGGAGCCCTATGAAGGAAGTAGCCGGGGGAGCGGCCTGTCTGGTGGACCCGGGGTCGGTCGATTCGATCCGGGCCGGGCTGCTTCGGGTCATAGGGGATAGCGCCTACCGGCAACGATTAGTGGACGAAGGTTTTCGGAATGTGCGGCGTTATGATGTCGAAACCATCGCCAGGCAATACCTGGATTGTTATAATAAAATCATTTAAACGGCATGTGTGGAATAGCGGGTATCATAAATTTTAACAACGCGACCCCGGATCCGGCGTTGATCCGACGTATGACGGATTGTATGGCACACCGGGGACCGGATGCCGCGGGGCTGTATTCCGACGGACCGGCAGCCCTCGGCCACCTGCGCCTGTCCATCATCGACCTGTCCAGCGCCGCCAATCAACCCTTCACGGACGCCTCCGGCAGGTATGTCATGGTGTTCAACGGAGAAATGTATAACTACAACGAAGTACGATCCCTGCTGGAAGGATATCCGTTCCGCACCAGCGGCGATACGGAGGTATTGCTTGCGGCTTATGTGAAATGGGGACCGGATTGTCTTATGCATTTCCGGGGAATGTTCGCCTTTGCCATCTGGGATAAAGAAGAAAGAGAGTTATTCGTCGCCCGCGACCGGATGGGTGTAAAACCGCTGTATTACTTTATCGATCAGGACCGGCTGATCTTTGCCTCCGAGGTGCGGGGCATACTGGCAACGGGTCTCGTCCGGCGAAAGATAAATGAAAAAGCCCTGCTCGATTATTTCAGTTACCAGTCGATCGGCTATCCCTATTCCATGATCGAAGGCATCCTGCAACTGGAAGCCGGCTCCTGGGCAAAGATCAGGGATGGGAAGATGGTAAAGAAGGTATATTGGGATGTGACGACCTTCTCCGGTAAGGGGGGGCCGGCTGACGCGGGTGCGGCTGCCGGTTTCGATCTTTCGGACAAACAAAAAGTACAGGGGAAGATCCGGGAGCTTATGCTGCAATCCGTCGAGCGGCGGCTTGTGAGCGATGTCCCCGTGGGCGCCTTTTTATCCGGGGGCATCGATTCCTCGGCGATCGTAGGACTGATGGCCGAAGCAGGCAGCGCAAGACCGAATACCTTTACCATTTCTTTTACGGAAAAAGAATATGATGAGTCCGGCTATGCGGACCTCATCGCAAAAAAATTCAACACCCATCATAATACCGTCCTGTTAAAGCCGACCGTGTTCCTGGATGAGCTTACGGCGGGTCTGGATGCCATGGACACACCCAGCGGGGACGGGATCAACACCTATGTGGTGTCAAAGGAGATCGCCCGGCAGGGTATGCGGGTGGCTTTGTCCGGCGTGGGCGGGGATGAACTGTTCGCCGGGTATTCCTATTTTTCGTTTTACCCGAAATTGCAGCGCAGAAAATGGATCTGGAATTTACCGCGTGGTCTGCGTAGTCTGGTTGCGGATAGCCTGCTTCACGGACCGGGATCGGGACGCAAGGAAAGGATCCGGCAAATACTAAAGGCGCCTTCCTGTGCCATCGAAGAAGTGTATCCCGTATTGCGACAGGTGCTTACGCCCAGGACCATCGACCGGCTGCTGTCGGCAGCCGATCCTCATTTTTCGACTGCGCTGCGGCAGGACCTCGAAGCAAAGGCGGGCAACCTGGAAAAAATGCCCTTGTTAAGCCAGGTATCGGCTGCCGAATACCTGGGGTATACCCAGCATACGCTGTTAAAGGATACGGACCAGATGAGCATGGCCGTATCCCTGGAGGTCAGGGAGCCTTTCTTTGACCAGGACCTGGTCGAGTTTGTGCTGGCTGTGCCCGACCAGATAAAGACCCCCGCCTATCCCAAGAGCCTGCTGGTCGAATCGTTGAAGCCCTTATTACCGGACGAGATCGTATTCCGGAAAAAGCAGGGTTTTGTATTCCCCTGGAATGACTGGATCAAAAAAGAGCTATACGGCTTTTGTGATGCGCATATAAAAAAAATGGCCCAGCGCCCGTTCATCGATGGCGATGCCCTTCTTCGTCACTGGGAGGATTTCCTGAGAGGCGACAAGGAGATCCGTTGGATGGAGGTCTGGTTGTTCGTGGTATTGGAATATTGGCTGGAAAAGAACGATATTGGATAAATGATAGCGGATAGACAACTACCGGATAAAAAGAAGATAGTCCTCTTTACAGACTGGTATGAACCGGGTTTCAAGGCGGGTGGTCCCATTCAATCCTGCCGGAATTTCGCTGCCGCCATGCAGGACAGATACCAGATCTCTATCATCACGTCCGACCGGGACCTGGGGGACCTCCAACCCTATCCGGGTATCGTAACAGATACGTGGATCGATAAGGGACAAGGGCTCCGGGTCTGGTATGCCGGCCCGGGTTCCTTAACGGGCTCCTCGATCGCCGCACTGGTGCGATCCGCCGGTCCGGATTATATTTACCTGAATAGCATGTATTCCTACGCTTTTACCATTCTCCCGGTATGGCTAAAAAGTAGGAATAAGTTGCCGGGAAAGCTTATCCTCGCTCCAAGGGGAATGCTGCACGAGGGGGCTATCCGGTTCAAACCGCTGAAAAAGAAGCTTTTTATAAGGCTGTTGAATATTTCCGGGGTCGTCCGGCGGCTGATCTTTCAGGCCACCGATCCACAGGAGAAGGAGGATATCCTGAAATATTTCCCCGGGGCGGGGAAAGTCGTTGTTGTGCCTAATTTCCCCAGGATGGAGGCCGTAGTGTGGAAAAACATCCGCAAACAGCCGGGCGAGCTTCGCTGTATCTTTATTTCCCGGCTGGCGCCAAAAAAAAACCTGCTCTTCCTGCTCACCGTTCTGCAGCAATTGCCGGCCGGTATCCGGCTGGTCCTTACGTTACGGGGAGAGGTGGAAGACGATGCTTACTGGAAGAAGTGTCTTTCCCTGATCGAAAGCATGCCTCCGGGCATTTCCGTCCGGCGGGAAGGACCGATCCGCAATGACGAGGTCACGGGCGTATTGCAGGAGCATCATATATTTGTGCTGCCGACCCTGGGTGAAAATTTCGGGCATGCCATCTTCGAAGCGTTGCTGGCGGGAAAACCGGTGCTGATCAGCGATAAGACACCCTGGCTGCAGTTGGGCCGCCGAAAGGCCGGGTATGATCTGCCACTGGATGCGAAGGCCTTCTCGGACGCCCTGGTCTCCCTGGCTTCCATGGACCAGGCGGTTTATGACGAATGGTCGAAGGCCGCCTTCGGGTATGCACAGACGATACAGCAGGACAGCTCCTTAAAAAAGGAATATGAGGATTTGTTTGCTTAAACTGTTTAATGACCACGCCCAAAATAAAAGAAGTTAACAACGCGTTGTACAGCACCACGCTTGTCATCGGGGCTTCCCGGCTCAGACAGATAACCTGGTATTTTGTAAATATCCTTTTTTTCAAGGGTTCCTGGAACGTGTTCTCTTCGGTCAAGGTCGCCTTGCTGAGGCTTTTTGGTGCGAAGATCGGGGAAGGCGTGGTCATAAAGCCGGCGGTGAATATCAAGTTCCCCTGGAAGTTACGGATAGGCGATCACTCGTGGATCGGGGAAGAAGTATGGATCGATAACCTGTCAGATCTGACGATTGGCAGGAGCGTCACCCTGTCGCAGGGATGTCTGTTGCTGACCGGGAACCATGATTATGGGAAGGAGACATTCGATTTTATGACGGCGCCGATCGTGCTGGAGGATGGAGCATGGATCTGTGCAAGGTCGATCGTGCTGGGTGGGGTGACCTGCCGCTCGCATAGTATACTGACCGTGAATTCGGTTGCCGGAAAAGACCTCGAACCCTATACGATCTATAAAGGAAACCCCGCGATTCCCATAAAACAACGGATCATAACATAATCTTCGCATGAACAGACAGATCAAGAACTTCTTTAAAAGGTCATTCCGTAAGCTTTTCACGACCGGCCAGAAGGCCGGTATCACGATATTACCCTATCATTATTACTCCCAGATCCCCAATATCCGGGAACTAAAAAAAGAGGAATACTGGAGAAAGCCTTTTTCGATGGCCGGCGTGGGCGGCATGAATATTGTAGAACAGGTTGAGTTCCTTGAGGAGACCACTACAAAGAATGACAAAGGCCCTTTACGGGAAATGTATCAAAATGCCGTGAAAACCAATGGAGAAGATGGGGGGTATGGGCTGATCGAGGGAGAATTTCTCTATTGTTTTATCCGCCGGAACAGACCCGCCAAGATCGTCCAGGTGGGATGTGGTGTCTCCACGGCTATTATTCTGAACGCAGCCCGGGATGAAGGGTATAAGCCGGAGATCGTCTGTGTGGAACCTTTTCCTACCGGCTATCTGACGGAACTGGACAGGAAGGGGGAGATCACCCTGGTCCGGGAAAAAGCGCAGAAGGCGGAGATCCGGCAGTTGACCGATCTAAAAAGTAACGATCTTTTTTTTGTTGATTCTACCCATACTGTCAAACCCGGCAGCGAAGTGAACCGGATCATCCTGGAAGTGCTTCCCCAAATGGGGGCCGGTGTTTGGGTCCATTTTCACGATATTTACTTCCCATATGACTATGGAAGAGCCTTGTTGACGGAAGATCTTTTCTTCTGGTCCGAGAGCACCCTTTTACATGCTTTTTTGATCAATAATGCCAGGTATGGAGTAAAGATGAGCTTTAGTTATGTCCACTACAATGCACCGGAAAAATTAATGCGCGCCCTGCCCGACTATATTCCTCAAAAAAGTACATTTGGCCTGCGGGACGGGGAGGAAGGGCATTTTCCTTCCGCCATATACCTGCAAACAAAATAGTAAAACGACTATAAACATAAATATTTAATTCTATGAGTAAAAAGGCGCTAGTATGCGGAGCCGGTGGCTTTATCGGAGGTCATCTTGTCAACAGGCTAAAAAAGGAAGGATATTGGGTAAGAGGAGTAGATATCAAACGCAATGAATATGGAAATACAAATTCCGATGAATTTGTTCTGGGCGATCTCCGGGACCCGATCGTTTGTAAAAAAGTACTGGAAGGCGGGATCGACGAAGTATATCAATTGGCGGCGGATATGGGTGGTGCAGGTTATATCTTCACCGGCGAACACGATGCGGATGTGATGCACAATTCCGCCCTTTGTAATATCAATGTACTGGCGGCCAGTAAGGACGCCGGGGTAAAAAAGATCTTCTATTCCTCCTCTGCCTGTATGTACCCCGAGCACAACCAACTGGATCCCGATAACCCGAAATGTTCGGAAGATTCTGCCTACCCCGCAAATCCCGACAGCGAATATGGCTGGGAAAAATTATTCAGCGAGCGGCTTTATCTCTCTTACTATAGGAACTATGGCGTACAGGTGCGGATCGCCCGGTTCCACAATATCTTTGGACCCCAGGGTACCTGGGATGGCGGAAAGGAAAAAGCTCCCGCAGCCATGTGCCGGAAGGTAGCGGAATCTGCCGAAGGCGGTGTGATCGAAGTATGGGGAGACGGCAAGCAGACCCGCAGCTTCCTTTATATCGACGAATGCCTGGAAGCGGTAAGACGCCTGATGGAATCCGACTTCACCGGACCGGTAAACGTCGGATCGGAAGAGATGATCTCCATCAATGACTTTGCGAAAATGGTGATCGGCATTTCGGGAAAGAACCTGACGATCAAGAATATTTCCGGGCCGACGGGCGTACGGGGAAGAAATTCCGATAACAAGCTCATCAAGGAAAAATTGGATTGGCAGCCTTCGCAGCCGTTGAAGAAAGGCATGGAGATGACCTATGCATGGATCTCGGAAAGAGTAAAGGAAAAGAAGAAAAAAGCCGTTCCTGCATAAGCCACAGAATCCATTATAAGCCGCGGAATTCATGAAGGTATTGATCATATCGCAGGCCTTTTGGCCTGACACTGCTTCTGTTGCCCAGCACATGACGGACCTTGCCGAAGAAATGGTAAAGAATGGGCATTCGATCGATGTATTTTCCAGCCGGCATGCCTATGAGAACAGCAAGGACGTGTTCCCCGCGAACGAGGTCCACAATGGGATCAGCATCCGGCGGATCCGGACGACGGGGTTTGGAAAGAAGATGGTGATCGGCCGGCTCAGCGATTTTTTTTCGTTCAATTCCCTTCTCTTTTTCCGCATGCGACGGGCCCGGAAGGACCGGTACGATCTCGTGTTATGTACGACCTCTCCTCCGCTGGTAGCACACATTGCGCTGAAAGCGGTGCTTTCGCGGAAGATCCCTTTTTGTTATTGGGCCATGGATCTGCAGCCGGAGCTTTCCATTGCTTCGGGGCTGATCAAAGACGGGTCTTTTTCGGCCCGGGCCCTTACCCGTATCGGCAATTTTATCATCCAACACTCTTCTTTCATCTTTGCCCTGGACGTGTATATGAAGGATTACCTGGTGCGGCGGGGGGCGATAGCGGACAATGTCCATGTGGTCCCTGTCTGGCCGGTAATGGAAAAAATTTACGAGGGCGGAAGAGCGGAGAACCCTTTTCGGATCGAAAATGGTTTTGGCGGCAAGACCGTTGTCATGTACTCGGGAAATCATTCCTATGTACATCCGCTGGATACCTTATTACAGACGGCCCTGGCCCTGCGCGAGGAAAAGGACTTCCTTTTTGTCTTTATCGGCGGCGGGGTAAGAAAAAAAGACGTTACAGCGTTCAAAGAAAAAAACGGATTGAACAATATTGTTCAGCTACCCTATCAGCCCCGGAACAATATCCATAATTCGCTGGGTGCGGCGGATCTGCAGGTGGTCATCATGGGTGAGGGACAGGTCGGCTTTACTCATCCGAACAAGGTATATGGCGCCATGTTCATCGGCAAGCCGATCTTATATATCGGACCTTCTCCTTCGCATATAACCGATATCCTCTCGACACTGAAAGGGAATCTCAGCGTAACACATGGCGATGCCGGCACGCTTACCCAACAACTGTTGCAGTTCGGGCAGTTGCCGCCGGACGAAAGAGAGGCGATCGGGCAAAGGAATGCGGAGTATGCCCGGCAGCATTTTTATCCTGCCGTTCTGAAAGAACGGATGCTGCAGATCCTGGAGGCGCAGATCGAACCATAAGCACATCGATACATAATAAAGTGTACTAACCTATTTCGGATGCCTATCATGCAGACACAGGATAAGATCTTTGTCGCCGGTCACCGCGGGATGGTGGGATCGGCCATCATCCGCCGGCTGCAGAAGGAGGGTTTTACCAACCTGGTGGGAAGAAGCTCTGCGGAGCTGGATCTGCGGAACCAGGCTGCGGTGCGGTCTTTTTTTGAGACGGTGCGGCCGGACTATGTTTTTCTTGCGGCCGCCAAAGTAGGGGGCATCATGGCCAATACCCTTTACCGGGGGGAATTTCTTTATGACAATCTGATGATCCAGGCCAACGTCATCGATGCGGCTTACCGGTCCGGTGTGAGGAAACTGTTGTTCATTGGTTCCGCCGGCGTCTATCCCAGGCTGGCCCCGCAACCGCTTAAGGAAGAATATCTGCTGACGGGATTACTTGAGCCTACTATCGAACCTTATGCCGTAGCCAAGATAGCGGGCATCAAATTGTGTGATATGTACAGGTCGCAATATGGATGTAACTTTATATCCGTATTGCCCATAAATCTATATGGACCCAATGATCATTACGACCCGAATAATTCCCATGTGTTGCCAGCCATGATCCGTAAATTCCATGAGGCGAAGGTAAACAACGATCCTTCGGTCACCTTATGGGGTTCGGGCAAGGCGAGGCGGGAGTTCCTGCATGCCGACGATCTTGCCGATGGCTGTCTCTTCCTGATGCGGGAGTATAATGACGCCGGGCCCATCAATATCGGCACGGGGGAGGATACGGCGATCGGGGAACTGGCGCTGCTGGTCAAAAAGATCGTAGGGTATACCGGCGAAATAAAGCAGGACCTGGACAAACCCGAAGGGGCGCCCCGGAAGCTGATGGATGTGGGCAGGCTGCAAGGGTTGGGATGGAAGGCGTCGATCGGGCTGGAGAATGGCTTGCGGGAGGTGTATGCGGAGTATGCGAAAGGGCATTGACCGGCGTTCCGGCTGACATGGAATAGTTTGATCGAATGACAATTATATAAACAAACGTGTTCTCGATCTTTAGAAAAAAATATCCCGACAGACCGTCGGATCTCAGCTGTTTGTCGACAGACATGCACTCACATCTCATCCCCGGGATCGATGATGGGGCGCCGGATATGGAGACTTCGATAAAGCTGATCCGGGGATTGATGGCCCTGGGATATAAAAAGATCATTACCACCCCGCACATCAATACGGATTTCTTTCCCAATACCCCGGAGATCATCCTGGCCGGGAAGGCAGCGGTCATCGCTGAGCTGGAGCGGCAAAAGATCGGGGTGGAATTCAGCGCGGCAGCGGAATACCTGATGGATGATTCGTTTACCCGGGCATTGGATGCCCGCGAACCCTTCCTTACCTTAAAAGATAATCTAATCCTGGTTGAGCTTTCTTTTGCAGTCCCTTCGATCAACCTCAAAGAGCTCCTTTTTAATTTGCAGCTGAATGGATACCAGCCCATCCTGGCTCATCCCGAACGCTATCTGTATTTCGGCGCAAATAAAGGGTGGTATGATCAGATACGGGATGCCGGCGCCCTCTTCCAGCTGAACCTGCTCTCCCTGATCGGCCATTATGGAAAGGAATCCCAACAGCTGGCCGAATATCTCATCAAAAAAAAATATGTCGATCTCCTCGGCACCGATATGCATGGCCCGCGGCATCTGGAAATGCTGGGCTCCTCTTCACAGTTGACCCGGACTGTCCGGCAACTGGTAGACGCCGGTCTGGTCCGGAATGCGAGCCTTTAGACCCAAAATCCCCCTAAGTTCATATTTTAGCCTCAGTTCCTTAAACAAAAAACTCCTCCTTTTTGTAGTTATACCGATGAATGTCTTCACCATAAAAGATCTGGAGAACCTTTCGGGGATCAAGGCGCATACCATCCGGATCTGGGAGCAACGGTATAATTTTTTAAAGCCCTGTCGTACGGAGACGAATATCCGGTATTATTGCAACCAGGAACTGAAGACTGTCCTGAACATTTCCCTGCTGAACAAATATGGGTATAAAATTTCCCATATCGACAAAATGAGCGAGCAGGAACAGAAGAGCAAGATCATCTCCCTTTCGGATAAAGAGGCCCAGCAGGAGCGGACCGTCAACGACCTGATCGCGTATATGGTGGACCTGGACATAGAATGTTTTGAACAGGTACTCGACACCTATATCCTTACAAAAGGGGTGGATAAGGCGATCAATCAGATCGTTTTTCCCTTTTTGCACCGTATCGGCATCCTCTGGATGACTAATCATATCAATCCCGCACAGGAGCACCTGGTGAGCAACGTCATCCGCCAGAAGCTGATCGTGGGGATTGAGGGCATAATGACACGTATTCGCGTCAATAAGACCGTATTATTGTTCCTTCCCGAAGGGGAACACCATGAAATGGGGCTGTTATACGTCTATTATCTACTCAAGATGCATGGTATCAAGGTGTTATATCTTGGCGCCAATATTCCCCTGAAAGACGTGGAATTCGTCGCCAAATACAAACGGCCCGATTATCTTTATACACATCTGACGGCCATTGCCGGGAATTTCTGCCTTGAAAAGTTCCTTTCCCGGATGCAGCAGAGCCTGGCCGGTATTCCGCTCGTGATCTCTGGTCAATTGGCCAGGACCCAACTCCGAAGGGCTCCCTCCTCCATCCATTTTTGCCGTTCGCTGACCGATGTATCGGAATTTGTCGGTACGCTGTAGTGCCGATCCCCGCCCGACAGCAGCGCTCTGCCCTGGCGTTCGTTTGACCTCCCTCCCCTCATTTCTGTCCTTCTGTCAGGCAAATTTTCCAGGCCTTTTTTTTGCATTATACTGGATGTCCATCACCGCCTAAACGTAAATTATTGATTATGCAGCACTTGATTTTTTAACGAAACCATTAGACACTTAATTTTGTCCTGCCTCGTTTTTTTGTTTAAATTTGACTACAAGTTTATTAAACATTATTAACAATATGGCCACTTTAGAATTCAACCAGCTTTTGGTCAACAATGCCGAGTTCTTAAAGCCGTTCGCTATCACCCTCACCCGTGATTCTGAAGCAGCAAAGGACCTCTTCCAGGAGACTTTATACCGCGCCTTAGCCAATAAGGATAAATATAATGTAGGCACGAATATCAAGGCCTGGCTTTATACCATCATGCGGAATATCTTTATCAATAACTACCGCCGCAAAGCCAAGCAAAATACCATCTTTGATAGTACGCCCAACGAGTTCCTGTTGAATTCTGCCCAAATGGCGGTTCCGGGGACTGTCGAGGGAAACCTGCGGGTAAAGGATATCCAGGCGGCCATCCACAAGCTGCCGGAGATCTTCCGTAATCCTTTCCTGCTTTATTTTGACGGCTTCAAATACCATGAGATAGCGGAAATGCTGCAGGAGCCGTTAGGAACGATCAAGAGCCGTATCCATTTCGCCCGTAAATTATTAAAGACCCAGATCCAGCGATTTTAGCCAACATATGCAAATAGAGGAAGTGATCCTGGTCGATGAACATGATCAGCCGACGGGCAGGATGGAAAAGATCGAGGCACATCGGAAAGCCCTTTTGCACAGGGCATTCAGCGTTTTTATCTTCAACGATAAGGGGGAAATGTTATTACAGCGGCGTGCCGCGGGCAAATATCATAGTCCGGGATTGTGGACCAATGCCTGTTGCAGTCATCCGCGTCCGGGAGAGGATACCCGGGCGGCGGCCATGCGCCGGCTGCGGGAAGAGCTGGGATTTACAACCGGACTCGAAAAACGATTTGATTTTATCTACCGGTCGGAATTTGACAACGGGTTGACGGAATATGAGTTCGATCATGTTTTTACAGGCATATGGGAACAGCCCATCCTGCCTAACCGGGAAGAGGTCAGCGATCATGTCTTTAAGACCCCGGCAGCGATCCGGACCGCTCTGGGTACTCACCCTGAGCAATATACGAGCTGGTTTCATCTCGCTTTTCCGCTGCTGTCTGAGAAAATGGATTTATAAACAACCGTATTATTCGCAGAGGCTTAACAGATCCGTGCCCAGCGTGCTGAATTGGAAAAACCTGACTTTCCCCGCCGGACCGGCGACATCATAATGCAGGATCAGGGTGCCATATTGCATCTCATAGGCATCCCAGAGATCGTCTTTCATTTTTGGATTGCCGAGGGATTTAAACAGGCTATTGCGTTTGGTACCCAGCAGGGGGATGCTGGTCTTCCCCATGAATTTTGGTCCGACCTCGATATACTTCCGTTTCGTATAGAAGGAAATGTCCTTGTCCTTAAAGAAGAGTCCGCCACCGCATTTTGCCTCGCTGGTCTCTTCTTCCACACTGGTAAAGCAGGGGAATTTTTCCTTGATCTCGTTGAAGGTGGTATTTGGTTTTATATCGTTGACCGTGCCATTGAGGACGTCGACATAAAAATCAGCACATTTTGCCTTGACCTTGAGCTGCCCCATGGAGACGGATGCGAGGCTCATGGAAAGAATAGTAAGGACGAGTGTACGCTTCATAAGTAGTGGCTTTTGAGTATAAAGACATACAAATTCCTTGCTAGACTATCTTGCGGAAGAAGATAATCTTTGATTTATATCCGGTTTATCCCTTTCAGGGAAGCATTCCCAGGACGAGGAAGACGATTCCCACGACCGTCAGCAGCAATCCTCCATACCACAATCTTTTTCTTCGGGTGAGGACGGCGATGGCGGAGATGGCGATGGCCACCTGGAAGGCCGTTACCGCCCGGGAGAAGGGAATATGTTTGGCGAGATGGGCTTCCGATTCTGCTTCTGCCTCCAGCGCCTTCTTTTTGATCTCCTCTTTTTCTTTGTCGTACCGGGCGATGTCCTTGCTATGGTCTTCGATGGATTCGTTGCCTGCCTTTCCAAGGGCATGGAGGATCTGGTCGGTATTGGCGGCGATCTCCTGTTTGAGGTTTTTTGACTGATAAAAATTCCACTGATCGGAGGCTTTGACCCGTTCGATCAGGGCTTCGTTGGCATGATGTCCTGCCAGCAGACCGCCAAAGGCTGCGAGCACCGCCATAAAAGCAGTGGACAGGGCCAGGTAAAGGGTCCATCTTTCTCTCTTCTCTTCGGCCTTCTCCTGGATCTCCTCGGTGAGATGTTCCGTCGGCACTTCTATTTCTTCCATTGATCGTCGATTTACTTACTTGCTCAGGTACATGCTCCGGTCCTTATACAGCTGCCGGAAATACGGATCGCGCAGATCCCGGATAAAGCGGATCGCCTCGCCGGTGGATTTCATTTCCGGCCCCAGTTCCTTATTCACACCGGGGAACTTGTTAAAGCTGAAGACTGGTACCTTGATCGCAAATCCTTTTAATTTTTTATCGAAAGTGAAATCCGTCAGCTTATGCGTGCCCATCATGATCTTCGTAGCGATATTCAGGTAGGGGATCTGGTAGGCCTTGGCGATAAAGGGCGTCGTCCTCGATGCTCTCGGGTTGGCTTCGATCACATGTACCTTATTATCCTTGATGGCGAATTGCATATTGATCAGCCCCTTGATCTTCAGGGTCCGGGCGATCTTCTCCGCATAATGTTCCATCGTCGTCACTACCAGCGGGGTCAGGTTAAAAACGGGCAGTACGGCGTGGCTATCACCGCTGTGGATACCGGCCGGCTCGATATGTTCCATCACGCCCATCACGTGGAAATTTTCGCCGTCGAATATGGCGTCTACTTCCGCCTCCTGGCAACGGTCGAGGAAATGGTCGACCAGGATCTTATTTCCGGGAATATGTTTCAACAGGCTGACGACGGCCTTTTCCACCTCTTCGTCATTGATCACGATCCGCATACGCTGGCCACCCAGTACATAGCTGGGACGTACCAGAACGGGATATCCAACCCTGTTGGCCACTTCGACGGCCTCATCGACACCCCAGGCCGTTCCGTAATCCGGGTAGGGGATCTCCAGTTCCTTCAGCATATCGCTAAAACGTCCCCTGTCCTCGGCGATATCCATGCTGTCGAAGGAGGTTCCGATGATCTTTACGCCTTTGGCATGTAGCCGTTCCGCCAGTTTCAGCGCCGTCTGGCCGCCGAGCTGTACGATCACGCCTTCCGGTCTTTCATGTTTGATGATCTCCCAGAGATGTTCCCAGTAGACGGGCTCGAAATAAAGCTTGTCGGCGATATCGAAATCGGTGGAGACCGTCTCCGGGTTACAGTTGACCATGATGGCTTCGAAACCGCATTCCTTGATCGCCAGCAGCCCGTGTACACAGCAATAGTCGAATTCGATGCCCTGCCCGATCCGGTTGGGGCCCGATCCAAGCACGATGATCTTCTTTTTATCGCTGACCATGCTTTCATTGACGTGGCCGCCTTCGAAGGTGGAGTAGAAATAGGGCGTTTTTGCCTCGAACTCCGCCGAACAGGTATCCACCATTTTATAGACGCGGGTGATGCCTGCCGCTTTTCTTTTCTCGTAGAGGGCGTCTTCGGTGCCGGAGTTCATGATATGGACGATCTGGTCGTCGCTAAAGCCCATGCTTTTGGCGTCGCGGAGCAGCTCGACCGGCAGGGAATCGATCTTATATTTCCCCAGCTCTTTTTCCATATTGACGATCTTCTGGATCTCGTAGAGGAACCAGCGGTCGATCCCGTTGGTGGCTTTGGAGATCGTGCCCACGGAAATGCCGGCCATCAGCGCATCCTTGATACGGAAGATGCGGTCCCATTTCGGGGTCTTTATATATTCCAGCAGCTCTTCGGCATGCATGAGGCTCTTTCCATAATAGCCCAGCCCGATGGCGTTGTTCTCCAGGCTCTGGCAGGCTTTCTGTACCGCCTCCGTAAAGCTGCGGCCGATGGCCATTACTTCTCCTACGCTCTTCATCTGCAGCCCCAGGGTATCATTGGCGCCTTTGAATTTGTCAAAGTTCCAGCGGGGTATCTTCACGATCACATAATCCTGTACCGGCTCGAAATAGGCGGACGTGGTTTGTGTGATCTGGTTCTTTAGCTCGTCCAGGTTGTAGCCGATGGCCAGCTTGGCGGCGATCTTTGCGATCGGGTATCCCGTCGCCTTCGAAGCCAGCGCCGAAGAGCGGCTTACGCGCGGATTGATCTCGATGGCGATGATCTCTTCGGTCTTTGGGTTGAGGGCGAACTGTACGTTACAGCCGCCGGCAAAATTGCCCAGGTCGCGCATCATCCGGATGGCCGTATTCCGCATCAGCTGGAAGGCCGTATCACTGAGGGTCATGGCCGGCGCTACCGTAATGGAGTCGCCCGTATGCACGCCCATCGGATCGAAGTTTTCCACGGTACAGATGATCACTACATTATTATTGGCATCACGAAGCAGCTCCAGCTCGAATTCCTTCCATCCCAGCACGGCTTCTTCAACCAGCACTTCGTGGATGGGGGAGGCCTGCAGACCCCTGTTGAGGGCTTCGTCGAGCTCGTCCTTATCGTGTACAAAACCGCCGCCGGTGCCTCCCAGGGTGAAGGAGGGGCGGATGACCAGCGGGAATCCGATATCCTGGGCAAATTCCTTTCCTTCGAGAAAGGAATTGGCTGTTTTTGCCGTGGCTACGGGTACGCCCATTTCAATCATCCACTGCCGGAATTTTTCCCGGTCTTCGGCCTTGTCGATGGCTTTGATGTCCACGCCGATCAGCCGGACCCCATATTTCTCCCAGATCCCGAGGTCTTCGGCCTCTTTGGCCAGGTTCAGGGCCGTCTGTCCGCCCATCGTGGGCAGTACGGCGTCGATCTTGTTCTCCTCCAGTATTTGTTCGATGCTTTCGGCCGTCAGGGGCAGCAGATATACCTTATCCGCCATCATGGGGTCGGTCATGATCGTAGCCGGGTTGCTGTTGATAAGGATCACTTCTATGCCTTCTTCCCGCAGACTGCGGGCGGCCTGGGTACCGGAGTAATCGAATTCACAGGCCTGGCCGATAATGATGGGACCTGAACCAATAATAAGGACCGAATGGATGGAGAGATCTTTGGGCATGTTGAAAAAAATAAAATTGTGCAAAGGTAAGGCAGTGAGGCAAATTTTCCCGATTAATTTTGGTCGCGATCCACAGAAACGGACGGGCTCCTGGCGGCGGGGATGCAACGTGGTTTCAAATAGGTATGCCGGTGGGATAAGAAAAAGCCCCGGTCGGAAGACCGGGGCTAAAGATTTATATGAAAAAGTTTCCGTGAGCGGATGCTTATCCGGCACGGAACAAAACGTTCATCAATCAGTTATTGTGGTAAGCGGCCAGCTCGATATCGTCCAGCAGCACACCGCCTTTGCGGGCAATGGATTTACGTTCCGCCATCAGCCGGCGATTTTCGTACTTGCTCTTCAGCCGGAATACCCACTTTTGCTTTGCTTCCTCTCCTTTTACCAGGCCGATCATCCCCCCGACCGAGACGGCCAGGAAAACCACCATTTTGTTTTTTAATCCTTTCATAACTTGGCGCTTTTGCGATGGCGACAGCCATCCTTTTATTAAGACACTTTTAATTAGCCAAAAGCTGTACCAAACTTTAAAAAAAACCTACCCTTTTCGTAGTATTTTCCTTGTTTTCAAATCCGGCTGCTTCTTCGGCTGATTGATAACTGCTTATTAACAACGACGGCTGTTCGTTGGTTCAGTTATATACGTAAGATCCGGTCGGATGGATTCTCCCGGCGGGTTCTCCCTTTGCCATTTATGGAATTATTTTCCGCTTTTCGGAATCCGGATAATTGCGGCGCAGCGCGAATTATCTGCCTTCGGGGTGATACATTTGCATTTTAACCCGTTTTTTGTACAATCATCCGGAATGAGACATCTATTGGCCGCCGCCTGTTCGTTGTTTTCCCTTCTTTGCTCTGCGCAGGTATTTCTACCTGTGACCTATCCCCGGGATTATTTCAGAGACCCTCTAAACATCCCGATGAGCCTGGCGGCAAACTTCGGGGAGCTCCGTCCGGATCACTATCACATGGGACTGGATATCCGTACGCAGAAAAGAGAGAACCTGCCTGTCTTTGCTGCAGCCGATGGGTATATCGCCCGGGTTTCCATCACGCCTGCCGGCTTTGGACAGGCGATCTATCTCCGGCATCCCAACGGTTATACAACGGTGTATGGTCACCTTAACCAATTTTTTCCGGCATTGGCCGCATGGGTCCGGGAACAGCAGTACCGGCAACAGTCCTGGCAGGTGAGCCTTGACATTCCACCATCCCTCTTCCCGGTGAAGAAGGGTAGTCTCATTGCCTATAGCGGTAATACTGGTGGTTCACAGGGACCCCATCTGCATTTCGAGATCCGGCGCACCGAGGACGATGTCAACCTGAACCCGCTGTTATTCGGGCTGCCGGTACCGGACAATACGCCGCCTGTCATTCTCCGGCTTGCCTGGTACGACCGGAACCAAAGTATCTATGAGCAAACCCCGCATATGCTGGCTGTGCATAAAGGTCCACCCGCATCGCCCCATAAGACGCCGTCCGCCTCACCCGCCTCTTTTTCCATCACTCCCGCCCTGCTCACCGTTCCCTTTACCCGTATAAGCTTTGCTATCTCCGCTTTCGATACCCAGACCGGCTCTGCCAATCCAAACGGCATCTTCCAGGCTGTTCTTTATGACGATGGACAGCCGGTCATCGGCTTTCAGATGAACGACATCAGTTACGACAATACGCGTAACATAAACGCCCATATCGATTATAAGACAAGAGCAACGGGCGGTCCGTTTCTTCAACAGCTGTTTTTTTTGCCAGGATACCCACTCCCCTCTATTTATCGGTCATTCACCGCCGCCCGCACACCCCCGGTCGATCCTGCGGCTACCGGTCTGTCTCCGCGTCCCGCCGATGGGACCATCGATCTTGGCGACGGACGACCGCATACCATCCGGATCGAGGTAAAGGATGCCTACGACAATGCTTCTGCGCTGTCTTACCGCGTCCAATTCCAGCCGCCGCCGGCCGGGGGAAATGCCGGAAGTCCTGCCGCTGCCGGTGGAGTCCCCGTGATAAAGACCGCCGGCAAAAAGTTCTATCCCGGTATGGTGGATGGTTTGGAGACCGCTGGCTGCGCCTTCTATATCGGGGAGAAGGGCCTGTATGATTCCGTGACCCTTGCTGCTACCGTTGCCGGCTATCCGAGAGCGGGCTATAGCCTGCCGGGCGCCGTCTCTGCCACCTATAAGATCGGTGAGCCCTGGATACCACTGCTGGAGCCCGTGCTGGTCCGCCTGATGAATACCCGCGCCGTACGGATGGATTCCCTGCCCGGCAGCCAGTGGCAGGCATCGGCCGATCACATCGTCATGGTCTGTTTCCAGGGGCAGGGCACACAAAAGGACGTACAGCGTCCCGAGTGGCATGAAGGCTGGGCGTCCGCCCGTTTCCGCGAATTCGGGAACTTCCAGCTGGTCGATGACAGCATCCCGCCGGTGATCACGCCGCTGACCCCTTTGGAGGGAGCCGATCTCAGCAAGGCGTCCCGTATCGCCTTCTCCGTAAAAGACAACCTGGATGCGATCCGTCATTTTCGTGCCGAGCTCGACGGTCGATGGCTTTGCTTCACCAATGACAAAGGACTGGCCTATATTTATAAATTCGACGAACATTGTCCGCCGGGACGGCATATGCTGAAAGTGACCGCGGAAGATGTGGCCGGCAACAGGACGGTAAAAGAATATCGGTTCACCCGTTAAAGCACTCATATGACTCCACTTCAGGAAGGCGACAAAGCCCCTGCATTCACCGCCAGTGATCAGAACGGACAAAAATGTTCCCTCACCGATCTGAAAGGAAAAAAGATCGTTCTGTACTTCTACCCCCAGGACGACACGCCAACCTGTACCGTACAGGCCTGCAATCTCCGGGACAATTATGCCCTGTTGAAAAAAGAGGGCTTCACCGTCCTGGGGGTCAGTCCCGATGAGGAGAAGAAGCATAAGAAGTTCGAGGCGAAATATGACCTGCCATTCACGCTGTTGGCGGACCCGGAACACCAGGTCATCGACAAATATGGGGTCTGGGGAGAAAAACAGTTATATGGGCGTAAGTACATGGGACTGCTCCGGACGACGTTTCTGATAGATGAGAAGGGGAAGATCCGGAAGATCTTTACAAAGCCAAAGAGTAAGGCGCATGCGGAAGAGATCGTGGAGGCATGGAAGGGGCTTAAATGATCCACTCCACTTCTCCAAACCCAAACCTCCTCTCCAGCACGTCCCTTGTCAGCAACTCACCCTGCGCGGTGACGGCTTCCACCGTTGTCTCGAAGACGGCGCTGTCTTTTTTGAGCCGGACCGTTTGTCCTTTTTTGTAAAGCCGGGTGTTGTATTCGGCGATCAGCGATCGGCCCTTTCCCGCAAGTAAGGTAGTATAGCGCCGGTCCAGGCAGGCGCCCAGCTCCCGCGCCAGTTTTACCACCTCAAAGGACCTTCCCGTGATCTGCCGGAGAGAGACCGGGTTGCGGGCCGTCGCAGGAAATTCCACCTGGTTGATATTGATCCCCATTCCTGCGATCGCCAGTGTCCATTGACTCCCTTTAAAGCTGTTTTCGATCAGGATACCCCCTGCCTTTCTGTCACGCCAATAGAGATCGTTGGGCCATTTGATAGACGGCAGCTCCTTTCCGGTATATTGGCTGAAAAGGTCGTGACAGGCCAGGGCCACACAGGCACTCAGTGTAAAAGCCTGCGAGACCGGCAATGCAACTGGTTCTAACACAGCACTAAGGATAATATTCTCCCCGGGGATGCTGGTCCAGGCCTTCCCTCGTTGTCCTTTACCGGCCCATTGCTCATAGGCGAAAAAAAGGGTGCCGTGTGAAGCTTTGCCTGCAACGGCCCGGGCCATGGCATAGTTGTTGGTGCTATCCACCGATTCTAATTCAATAAAAGAGTTACCGATCGCCAAAAGATTACTATTTTTGGATAAGATAAAGGTAGAGCCGTATTCTCACAATATTTTGATTTGCTTTCATTTAAAATATAATTTATCATAAAAACGTTTTGATTATTGGAACAGCTTTCTATATTAGCTACCCGGAAACGCAAAGGTGCAACCAGGTTAACGCGGAACTCAAAAATTTTTAAAACTATCATCCACGCTATACAGGAAAAAAAAGGAGAAAACATCGTTTCCCTCGATTTACGTAAGATCCCGGAAGCCGTATCCGACTTCTTCGTGATCTGTGAAGCAAGCAGCAGCACACAGGTAAAGGCGATATCTGATTCTATACAAGCGGAAGTCGGGAACAACTGTAGCGAACTCCCCTACAAACACGAAGGAACACAAGCCCTGCAATGGGTTTTGATCGATTATGTGAATGTGGTGGTCCACGTCATGGTACCAGAAAGTCGTCGTTTTTATAAGTTGGAAGACATGTGGAGCGACGCCCCCAGAGAAGACCATGCAGGGTAAAACCTTCGATTCCCGACAATTTAACAGTATATTTTGCCGTTTCATGGGATTTCCCGAACATTTTCACTTTATAAGTTTTATTATTAATACTGCAAACAACACGGATAAATACAAAAAATGCCACAGGAAGATTTGAAACAAAACGATAAAAACAGCTTTCCAAGGTTCAGACCCAGGGGAGATGATGATAATGGTCAGAGAAAAGGGCCTAAGTTCAGCATATATTGGATATGGGGGATCATTGCCGCCGTATTGATCGGTTTTAACTTATTTGGAACATTCACCCCCGATGCACACCAGGTCGACGAACTGGAATTCCGGAGGGATATGCTCGCCAAAGGTGACGTTGAAAAGATCGACCTGATATCGAACAAGCAGACCGTGCGTGTCTATATCAAGAAAGACAGCCTCGGCAAAGCCGAATACAACGGGAAATTCAACAAGAGCAATTGGCCCGGCAGCGCCAGCAAGGACGGACCCCAGTTCGAATTCCGGGTCACGGACGTAAAGGATTATGAAAAAATGCTGCGCGATTATTTTATCAGTCATCCCGCACTGGAAGTGCCCATCAACTCCAAACCGGAAGGCGAATGGTTCGGCCCGCTGCTGAATATCCTTCTTCCGCTCCTCATCATCGTGCTGATCTGGGTCATGCTCATGCGTAAAATGGGCGGACAGGCAGGCGCCGGCGGACCGGGCGGCATCTTTAACATCGGCAAATCCAAGGCTACCCTCTTCGATAAGGGAACCAAGGTGACGATCACGTTTAATGACGTAGCCGGTCTGGATGAAGCCAAGGTAGAGGTGATGGAGATCGTAGACTTCTTAAAGAATCCCAAGAAATATACGGCCCTCGGGGGTAAGATCCCCAAGGGAGCGTTGCTGGTAGGACCTCCCGGAACGGGTAAGACCCTGCTCGCGAAAGCCATGGCCGGGGAAGCCCAGGTGCCTTTCTTCTCCATGAGCGGTTCCGACTTTGTCGAGCTGTTCGTCGGGGTAGGCGCAAGCCGTGTGCGGGACCTGTTCAAACAGGCCCGGGAAAAGGCGCCCTGTGTCATCTTTATCGATGAGATCGACGCCATCGGCCGCGCCCGTGGAAAGAATGCCATCATGTCCAATGACGAAAGGGAAAGCACGCTCAACCAGCTGCTCGTGGAAATGGATGGATTTGGCGGCGATAGCGGTATCATCGTACTGGCGGCGACCAACCGTCCCGACGTACTGGATACGGCCTTATTACGTCCCGGTCGCTTCGACAGACAGATCTCCATCGACAAACCCGATCTGAAAGGCCGGGAGGCGATCTTCAAAGTACATCTGAAACCGATCAAGATCTCCAGCAAACTGGATATCCATAAGCTGGCCGAACAGACACCGGGTTTTGCCGGGGCCGATATCGCCAACGTCTGTAACGAAGCCGCCCTCATCGCCGCCCGTAAGGGGAAGGACAATGTGGAAATGGAAGACTTCCAGGATGCGGTCGACAGGGTCATCGGCGGGTTGGAGAAGAAGAACAAGATCATCTCCCCCGACGAGAAAAAGATCATTGCCTATCACGAGGCCGGACACGCGATCTGCGGCTGGTATCTCGAACATGCCTATCCCTTGCTGAAGGTGACGATCGTCCCCCGTGGGGTGGCCGCCCTCGGCTATGCCCAATACACGCCCAAAGAGCAGTATCTCTATAATACGGACCAGCTTTTTGACCAGATCTGTATGACGCTTGGCGGTCGCGCCAGTGAGGAGCTGAACTTCGGGAAGATCTCTACCGGCGCTCAGAACGACCTGCAGCAGATCACCCGGATAGCCTATTCGATGGTCACCGTATATGGGATGAACGACAAGGTAGGGAATGTAAGCTTCTATGATCCCCAGACGGAAAATTCGTTCACAAAGCCCTATTCGGAGGAAACCTCCAAGATCATCGACGAAGAAGTGCGTAAGCTGATCGACAAGGCATACGATGCGACAAAGGAGCTGTTGACGAAGAAGGCCCGCGAAGTAAAGACGCTGGCCGAGGCGCTGCTGACCAAGGAAGTATTGTTCCAGAGCGATGTGGAGGCCCTGATCGGCAAACGCCCCTATGAGGAGAAAAGAGCGCTGGACGTCACGGACCATGTGGATGAGGGCCATAACGGCGTACCTCCCGCAGTCGTAGTTCCCCCGCTACCGAAGAAGTAAAATAGATATGAAGGTATCCTCCGCAAAGGAAAATATTCTTAAAAAGATAAGGCAGGCGTTGAGTCAATCAACGCCTATTCCTTTTCCCCAAAGTGAGGGCAGCCATTCCGTATTCCAACCGGCAGGCCAGGAGCTGGAAGTCGAGTTCGCCGAACAGTTCACCCGGTTACTGGGAAAATTCGTTTTTTGTATGGATCATGCCGAGCTGGCCGCGCAGCTTGACGGGCTGGTCATGCATCAGGGCTGGAAAAAGATCGTCTGCCGGGAAGACAAATTAAAGACCCTTCTCCGGGACCATCGATCCGATCTCTTTACAGACGTTGATCTGGGGGATTGCGATGCGGCCGTGACCAGCTGTGAATTGCTGGTAGCCCGGACCGGCAGTATCGTCATGAGTTCCGCCAGCCCCAGCGGGCGTACCGTCAGCGTATATGCCCCCGTTCATATCTGTATAGCCTATACCGACCAGCTGGTATATGACATAAAGGATGGATTGTTGCTTTTGAAGGAAAGATACCAAAGCCATTTTCCCTCCCTGATCACTTTCGCGACGGGCCCCAGCCGGACGGCGGACATCGAGAAGACCTTGGTCGTCGGGGTGCACGGACCAAAGGAAGTGTATCTTTTTCTGGTAGACAGGCCCGCCTGACATCAACCGCTATATTTTATATTTGTCCCATGCAAATCCCCCCCGGAAAAAAAATATACTTTCTCTCCGACTTTCACCTGGGTGCGCCCGATCGCGCTACCAGCCTGGTCCGGGAACGGAATATCGTCTCCTTTTTGCAGGAGATCCGCCGGGATGCCGCGGAGATCTTTATCGTTGGGGATCTTTTTGATTTCTGGTATGAATACCGGACCGTCGTACCAAAGGGATATACCCGGATCCTGGGGAAGATGGCGGAGATCACGGACTCGGGTATCCCCATTCATTTCTTTACCGGCAACCATGATATGTGGATGAGCGGCTATTTCGAAGAGGAATTGAATATCCCGGTCTATCACGAGCCAAAGACCTTTGAATGGAACGGGAAAAAATTCCTTGTCGGACATGGGGACGGGCTTGGCCCGGGCGATCACGGGTATAAATTTCTGAAGAAGATCTTTCGGAATAAATTCTGCCAGGGGCTGTTTGGCATATTGCCGCCTGCCGTGGGCGTGGGTCTGGCGAACTGGCTCAGCCGCCGCAGCCGGGCCGTCACCGGGCAGATCGACGAGCAGTTCCTGGGTGAGGAAAAGGAATGGCTGATCATTTATTGTAAAGAAGTGTTGGAATCTGCGTACTTTGATTTTTTTATCTTCGGACACCGGCATTTGCCGATCGACTTTGCCCTGGGGAATACCAGCCGGTATATCAACCTGGGTGACTGGATCCGGTACAACACCTATGCCGTGTTCGATGGGCAGCGATTGGAGCTGTTGACAGTTACGCCGGCGATGGCGGCAAAAATTATCCGGAAATGATAGCGGCCCGACGATATGTTGTTTTGTTTTTGCTCTTGCCGGGCGTGCTTGCCGGACGGGTGAGCGCACAACAGTCCGTAGGCGTCTCTGCGCAGTCCCCCCTGCCAAAGGATTCCGCCCTGCCGGCGTCTGCCTATGCGATGTCCCGCAGCATTTCCACGGAGATCGTCGATTTCACCGTCGACAACCTGGGCAATATCTATGTGCTGAACAAGGACAACCAGCTAAAGAAGCTTAATGCGAGCGGGGACTCACTGGCTATCTTTAATGACGTCCGCCGTTATGGAAAGATCGCATCCATCGATGCCACTAACCCGTTGAAGATCCTGGTATATTACCGGGAATTTACGACCATCATCGAGCTGGACCGGTTCCTCAATATCATCAATACGATCGATCTGCGCAAGCTGAACATCCTGCAGGCAAAAGCCGTCGGGCTGGCGTATGACAACAATATCTGGGTCTATGATGAGCTGGATGCCAAGCTCAAACGCATCGGGGATGACGGATCGCTGGTAGATCAGACCACCGACTTCCGGCAGCTGTTCGACACCGTGCCCGATCCCGCCGTGATCCGCGACCAGGGCGGGCTGGTCTACCTGTATGACCCCTTGAAGGGTGTCTATGCCTTCGATCACTACGGCACCCTCAAAACGCATCTTATACTCCCGGGCTGGCAGGATTTCGACGTCATCGACAAAAGCCTGCTGGGGCGTGACAACGAGAAATTCTACCGGTATCAGCTGGGGACACTGGATCTGCAGGAAGAACCCATGCCGGCCGCCTACCAGGGCGCCCTCCGGATCCGCATCACCCCGACCGTCATCTATGTGCTGAAAAAGACGGGGCTGGAGATCTACTCGCATAAATAAGATGTGATAACTTTGCCCGACAACCGCACCGTGTATGCACGATTTCTGGAATTATATCGTCTTTAGCAACTCCCTGAAAAGCTATATCATCGTTTTGGCGACGATCCTGTTCGTCATTGCGCTCAAACGGTTTATTTCCCGGCTGATCGCCCGGCTGCTTTTCCGGGCTATCCGGCAAATGGATTCGGGGCTGGATAAGAACGCCTTTCTCGATCTCGTGGTGGGCCCTATCGGTACCTTCCTCGTGGTCTTTGTCTCCATGTCCTCGATAGAAAAGCTGCATTTTCCCGCCGGGCTGGATTTCGATATCTATGAGGTCAAATCAAAGGTGATCATCCAGGCCCTGGCGATCATCATCATTATCGTCAGCTTTATATGGCTGTTATTGCGGCTCATGGATTTTATCGCGCTGGTCCTTCGCAAGAAGGCCCGTATCGGCGGCGGTCATCGTGACAGCCAGATCATCGTTTTTATGCGCGATTTTTTTAAAGTCATCATCGGGATCATCGGCATTCTCCTGATCCTCGATTCGGCCTTTAAGGTCAATGTCTCCAGCATATTGGCCTCGCTGGGCCTGGCCGGCGCCGCCGTTGCGCTGGCGGCGAAGGAGAGCATCGAGAACCTCATCGCCTCTTTTGTGATCTTTTTTGACAAGCCCTTTACGGCGGGCGATGTGCTGAAGGTCAACAATATTTCCGGGACCGTAGAGAAGATAGGGTTACGCAGCACGCGGATCCGTACCGATCAGAAGACCTATGTCACCGTTCCCAACAAACAAATGGTCGATAGCATCGTGGACAACCTTACCCTGCGGACGCAGCGGAAAGGAGAGCTACGGCTGGAGCTGAGCCTGTCGACCCCGGCCGGCCTGCTGGACAAGCTGATCGGGGGTATAAAGAAGATCCTGCAAAAGGACAGGGTGGAGAACAGTTCCGTTTTTCTCAACGATATCTCCGGTACGGCCTTTTTGGTGAATGTGGATTATTTCACCTCACCCATTGCGCTGGACGAGTTCAATGCGATCAGGCAGCAGGTGAACCTGGATGTGCTTGCACTGCTGGAGAAGCTGGAGATCAGCATTGCCGGGGCCAGTTCGGATATCCGGGTGACGCAGGTTGCGCCGGCGGTGGATGCCGGGAGTGCGACCGATCCTAGTGCCTCAGATCCTGCGGGCATGGGTCGTTCAGGTGGGTAGGCCGCCGGCTAAAATTTTGTGCGGACGATCTCCCCGATCTGTTTGTCCCATTGCCCGTTCTGCCCATATTCGATGACGCGCCCCACTTCCTTTCCCCCTTTCATTACAATAAAGGTAGGAGTGCTGGTAAGATGCATGTCCTCGGGCAGATGGCCGATGGATTGTTTATGATGGTCAACCATGACAAGGGTGACCTGGTCGCCGGTGAAAGAAGCGGCATCCAGCAGGGAATAGAATTTTGGTAAAAGATATTTTGTGTCATCGCACCAGGTCCCCCCAAAAACGATGAATTGCACCTGTTGTCCCTTTGCCTTCAATACGGATACCGTCTCCGGATCGGGGGTATATCCGGCCTGGTTTTGATGGAACCATTTAAAAGCGGTGTCTTTCTCCAGCATGTCCCGGCTGACGAGGCCTTTCAGGATCTTGTTCGTGCCGTCGTTGGTTACCTCATATTCAGACTGCGCCTTGGTCAGTATACCCAGCCCGATGATGATAGCGATAAGGAATAAATGTTTCATAACTAAAAATTTATATGGCCTTTCCATTCCTGGAGGAAGGCCCGGATGTCCTGCAGCCGTTGGATCGCCTCAAAACGCACCTCCGCCTTCTTATTGTTCTTCAGGAATTCCTTTGCTCCTTCGATGGTATATTTTCTTTGCCGGAGCAGGTGATAGATGAGATGGAGGTTCTTGATATCGATGGGCCGGAAATAGCGATCTCCTTTCTTGTTCTTGCGCGGCTGGATGATATCGAACTCCGTCTCCCAGAACCGGAGCAGGGATTGGTTGACCCGGAACATTTCGGATACTTCTCCCATGGTATAGTATTGTTTGCTGAAGAGGCTTTCGTCCGAAGGGATCTCGATCAGATCGGCTTCTGCAGAGATCTGTTTCAGGGATTTACGACCCCGTTTGGATTTCGCCGCTTTGGGGGTGGGGACCTCGCCTGACGGTGCTGCTATCCGCTCTTTTTTCCGGGATAGCTTGGTTGACGGTGCGGGTAAGGTAGCGGTACCGGAAGATTTCGCGGGCTCCGGTTGCGGGTCGGACGAAAGTTGTGCGGGGGGCGAAGGTTGTGCGGCTCGGGGGACTTCGGGGGTTGGCGCGGCTTCTGGCCGGGGGGCCTCCCGGGCCGCTTCCGCCTGTGCGGCGGGCTCAGCAGGTTTTGCCGGTTCCCCTGGTTTCGGGGCCTCCGTCGCTACCCCTGCGCTCCCGAAAAGATCCCCGGGTACAGGCGCTGCTTTGGGAGGCTTCATGGATTTGAGACGTACACCCACACCTGCTGCCATATATTGCCTGGTCATGGGATCCGTTTTCTCCCCTTTCTCCCCCTCCTCCACAGCCGGAGGTTTGGGTAAGGGCTCCGGTTCCGGGCCAAAATCCATCGATATTTGCGGCAATGTTTTATTCATTCAGAACGGATGGGCTCAAAAATCAGGCCTGTGCTGTCGTAGCAAGGGGCCTGTGATTAAAGATACATAGGTTTAGTCAAAACTTTGATTGCTGGAGGCGGCTAACTTCAGCAGCCGGTCGTATTGTTCCGGTGTAATATCGTTGTAGAAATAATAGACAGGGTCCACCGGGTCGCCGTTGCGGTGTACCTCGTAATGGCAGTGGGGGCCCGTGCTTTTCCCGGTGCTGCCCACCCAGCCGATGATCTCCCCCCGTTTTACTTTCTGGCCCGGATGTACCT
Organism: Puia sp.; assembly: GCA_036500545.1. Classification (GTDB taxonomy): domain Bacteria; phylum Bacteroidota; class Bacteroidia; order Chitinophagales; family Chitinophagaceae; genus Puia. The sequence continues at coordinate 276,311 of DASYBV010000023.1, forward strand.
TCACCCGGAACATATGACCGTATAAAGTGCCATAACCATAGCCGTGATTGATGACCACGTGATTGCCATAGCCATTGCCTGTATTCCCTGCTACCTCTACCGTTCCGTTGGCCGTAGCATAGATCGGTGTTCCCTGGGGAGCGGCGAAGTCGAGGCCGGCGTGGAATTTCGTCGTTTTATAGACCGGGTCGATGCGGTAGCCGAAACCCGAGGCGATTCGGCTGAGGTCCTTATTGCTGACCGGCTGGATGGCGGGGGTACAGGCCAGCAGCTGCTCTTTGTTCTTTATAAAACCGTCTATCTGGAGATAGGACTTAGCCTGGCTGGCCATCCGGGCGGTGAGCTTTGTCAGGGTCGTAGCGACGGAGGTATACAGGTTCTCCTGGTCCATGCCCTGGACGAGCTGGATCTCCTTCTGCTGCTGTTCCGCGTGGGCCCGGGCGCTGTCGGGGATGGGGGCTGCTTCGAAGATGGCCCTGTAGACGTTGTTGTCGCGTTTTTCCAGCTCGGTCATCTGTTCCTGGAGCTTCTGCACCTTGTCATTGAGGGTATAATAGTTGTCCTGCAGGGCTTCATTCCGCTGCATAAGCCGTTTTTCGTTGGCCGATGGGAAGTATTTATAGGCGATGCTGACGAGGATCAGGGCGGTGACGACGGCTGCAGACAGGAAGCCCAGGACGCGTAACAAGGTTACCCGCAGGGGCGTCTCCAGCTTTTCGTAGCGGAGGGTATTCGTGTTATAGTAGTACTTGATCTTCTTCATCTGCAAACAATACCAGCCCATTCGATAGGGATAGAACGGTAAAACAACCTGATTTGGTGTACCTTTGCACGGCTCTAAATATTGAACTAAGCGTACAAATATAATTGGTGCGAGCCAAATAACAACAAAAGATTGTTCCTTTTATGATGACCAGTGCCGAAATAAGAAAGAAATTCCTTGATTTTTTTGTATCGAAAGGACATACGATCGTCCCTTCGGCCCCGATCGTGATCAAGAACGACCCCACCCTGAAATTCACCAATGCGGGCATGAACCAGTTCAAGGACTACTTCCTGGGTAACCGGAAAGCGCCCTTTCCCCGCGTAGCGGACACCCAGAAATGTCTTCGGGTCAGCGGCAAACACAACGACCTGGAAGAGGTCGGCGTGGACACCTATCACCATACCATGTTCGAAATGCTGGGCAACTGGAGTTTTGGAGACCCCTCCAACCCCGGCGCCGGCTACTTTAAAAAGGACGCCATCGCCTGGAGCTGGGAATTGCTGCAGACCGTCTATGGCATCCCCCGCGACCGGTTATATGTCACCGTATTTGAAGGAGACGAAAAAGAAGGCCTGGTCCGCGATACGGAATCCTATGAGGAATGGAAGAAATGGATCGCGGCCGACAGGATCCTCCTGGGCAACAAGAAAGACAATTTCTGGGAGATGGGCGATACCGGTCCCTGCGGCCCCTGCACCGAGATCCATGTGGATTGCCGTAGCGAGGCGGAACGTGCGCAGGTCGACGGCGCAGCCCTGGTGAACAACGACCATCCCCAGGTCATCGAAATATGGAACAATGTCTTTATGCAGTTCAACCGGCTGAAAGACGGTAAGCTGGAGCCCCTTCCCGCGCAGCATGTCGATACCGGCATGGGCCTCGAGCGGCTGGTACGCGTTCTGCAGGGCAAACAATCCAACTACGACACCGACCTTTTTACCGGCACGATCGCCGCCGTGGAAAAGATCACAAAGAAGAAATACGAGGCTTCCGACAACAAGCCCTCCGTCGCCTTTCGCGTCATCGCCGACCATATCCGCGCCATCTCCTTTACTATCGCCGACGGGCAGCTGCCGTCCAATACCGATGCCGGTTATGTGATCCGCAGGATCCTGCGGAGAGCCGTCCGGTATTATTACTCCTACCTGGACTATAAGTCGCCCCTCCTGTTCCAGCTGATACCGGTGCTGGCAGGGCAATTCAAAGATGTCTTCCCCGAATTGCATCACCAGGCCGATTTCGTAGGGAAAGTGGTAAAAGAGGAAGAAGAGGCTTTTCTCCGGACCCTCGATAAGGGATTGAAAAAGATAGACGAGATCATGGGCTCGTTCCGTAACGTCCCTGCAAAGACGATCCCCGGCACAGCCGTTTTCGAGCTCTATGACACCTTTGGCTTCCCCGAGGACCTCACAGCCCTGATCGCGGCGGAGAACGGACTTTCCGTCGATGAAAAAGGCTTCGACGCCGAAATGAAGCAGCAAAAAGACAGGTCCCGTGCAGCCACCGCTATCGACACCGCCGACTGGGTGGTGCTGATAGATAATCCGCTGATCGAGTTCGTAGGGTATGAAATGCTGGAGACAAATACCCGCATCTCCAAATACCGCAGGGTAAAAGCAAAGGGGAAAGAATCCTGGCAGCTGGTACTGGAAGCCACCCCCTTCTATGCCGAGAGCGGCGGACAGGTAGGCGACACCGGTACCCTGTTGTCAAAGGGCGAGAGCATCCGCGTTCTCGATACAAAAAAGGAACATGACCTCATTATCCATTTTACGGAGGAGCTTCCTTCCGATCTGAAGGCGGGTCTTATCGCCAGGGTAGACGCTGACAGAAGAAAATCCGCCGAGGTCCATCATTCGGCTACCCATCTGCTGCATGCCGCCCTGCGTACCGTACTGGGGACGCACGTTGCCCAGAAAGGCTCGTTGGTCAATGAAGAAGAGCTTCGTTTTGATTTTTCCCATTTTGCAAAGATGACGGAGGAAGAGATCTCGGCCGTCGAGCATCTGGTGAATGAAAAGATCCGGGAGAACATCCCCGTCATCATAAAGGAAATGCCGAAGGCAGAGGCTATGAAGACCGGCGCCATGGCCCTTTTCGGGGAAAAGTATGGCGATATCGTTCGGGTGGTCATCATCGATGCGGCTTATTCGGTGGAGCTGTGCGGCGGCACCCATGTAGGCGCGACGGGCGAGCTGGGTCTGCTTAAGATCCGGCATGAGAGCGCCGTTGCCGCAGGCGTGCGCCGGATCGAGGCCGTCGCCGGAAAGGCAGCGGAAAGGTATGTCGGAGAACAGTTTCACCTCCTTCACAACATCCGGGAGCTCCTTAAACATCCCAGGGAATTGCAGAAGTCGGTAGAGAACCTGGTAACCGAAAATGCCGAATCGAAAAAGAAGCTGGAGAAGGCCGAGACCCGTCAACTGGCGGACCTCGGACGGCAGCTGCTGGAAAAAGTTCAAACCATCGGCGGCGTTGCCTTTATCGGCGAGATCGTGGAGGCCGGTAATGCAGACGCCCTCAAAAAGCTTTGTTTCGACCTGAAACCCGGTCTGTCCGCACTGTCCGGCACACCTTCCTACCTGGTAGTCCTGGCGGCAAATATCGAAGGCAAGGCGGTGGTGGCCGTTCTCCTCGACGAACAGCTTGTTGCCTCCCGCAATCTGCAGGCGCCTGCGATCATAAAAGAGCATGTCGCCCCCCTGATCAAAGGCGGCGGCGGCGGGCAGAAGACACTGGCTACTGCCGGAGGCCAGGAAGCAGGAAATTTGCCGCAGGTGATTGAAAGGGTGAAGGGGATGTTGAAAAGTTGAAAAATTCAAAAGCGTTGGATTGCATACCTTGCTTTTGTGAGCAAGATATACAGACTATATGATGCCATAGTCCTGAATGCGACGGGAAAAAAGGAGGCTGCCCTGGCTGCACCAGTTAAAGCGGCTGAAATTCGCCGACACCAGCACCAATTCAAATTTGATTTCATTTCTATTTCAAGAAAATTCATCGTTTATAAAATTCACCTGGAAAACCAGCCAGACATAATTCAGGGCATGGTGGCTTTTAGATACCAAAAGGATTACCTGGATTGTGTAAACATGGAGATCAACGGGTTCAACAAGCATGGAATTTCCCTTTATTCCGGGGTAGGTAAGTGTATGGTGGCATTATGTTGTAAAATTTCAATGGATAATGGTGCTGAAGGCTATATTTCATTTGAGGCAAAAAATAGATTAATCCCATATTACCAAAGACTTGGAGCTAAGCGTATTGGTGGTAGCTCAAGAATGTTCATCAATAATGTGGGTGCTCAAAAATTGATTGACTTATACTTTTAATTTCGTATATTTATAACCATGAAATCTGTTGTAAATAGAACTATAAAAAAGGTTTCTTACACTCCTGAAAATGTCGGTGGAGGATGTATGACAGGCCGGGTCATGAGCGATACGGAAGCAAAAAAAGTATCCTCTTTCATCGCACAGTATAAAACAAAGAAAAGGGCTCCGGCTTCGACAAAAAAGCCTAAGCTTTAATCGGCAGGATCTTCCCGTTTATTTAAAATGCAAGACTTTCAGCCCCAACCCAATCCCGACCTGCTCAAAGAGCTGGTTACGATGAAAATGCCTTTTGGCAAATACAAGGAGACCCTGCTCTGCAATCTCCCCGTATCCTACCTGGAATGGTTCCATCGGGAAGGCTTCCCAAAAGGCAAGCTCGGAATGCTCCTGGCAACTATTTATGAGATCAAGATCAATGGGTTGGAGAAGCTACTGGACCCGTTGAAGCGATGAGCCGCCGCCGGCGGAATAATCAGCCTGCGTAAAATCTTTATTTTAACATCCGAAAACTTTCGTATTTCAGAAAATCCCCTATATTTGATCTACGAAACAAAACGTAGACAAACGAATTTATTAATTTTTAAACCTGCAGTGATGAACAATTATCTCCTAAAGATCTCCGGACTGGCGACCCTGGTCCTCCTGCTCCAACTCACCGGCTTCGCACAGAAATCGCGGTACGAGGACAAAGGAAAAGAAAAAAAGGATACTTTGGACAACCGGCTGAACGAGTATGATGAGATCGTTATCAAACGGAAGGACAACAAAGACGCAAAAGTGACGATAGAGATCCGCGATGGCCAGGTGCTGGTCGATGGCAAGCCTGTTTCTGATTACGACAACGACAACCTTTCGATCCGTAAAAAGAAGATCCGGGTGATGGATGGAAGCACATTTACTTTCTCCGGACCCGATGGGGTTCAAGGTTTTAACATGCCGGAAATGATGCAAGCGCCCGAAGGACCCGATGTTCGGATCTCCCCCTTTCGCGGCGATGACGGAGGCGCCTGGAACTTTAGCGGGGGCGATATGATGGAAAAGGCTGCCAACCGGGCGTTCCTGGGCGTAACCTCTCAAAAGACAGAATCCGAAGAAGGCGCCAGGATCACGGAGGTCTCCAAGGGCAGCGCCGCTGAAAAGGCAGGGCTGAAGACCGGGGACCTGATCACCAAAGTCGATGAGATCAGGATCGACGGACCGGAAGCCCTTTCCGATGCCGTTCACAAATACAAACCCGAAGACAAAGTATCCGTCATCATCAAAAGGGACGGGAAAGAACAAAAAGTGACGGCCGTTCTCGGAAAAGCAAAACCGATGGCACAAGCCTATGCCTTCCGGACGCCCGATCGCCGGAATTTTAATTATGACTTCAAAGGCATGGAAGCCCCCCGGGACCTGCTCTGGAATGTCGGTCCTCCGAGACTGGGCATCAAGGCACAGAATACCGAAGATGGTAAAGGGGTTAAGGTATTGGAAGTCGATGAGGAATCCGCTGCTGAAAAGGCCGGCATCAAAGAAGGCGATATCATCACGCATTTTGATGGAAAAGAAGTGAACAGCTCCACCGCCCTGTCAGATATGGCCCATGCCAGCAAAGATAAAGGCACGATCAAGGTCAGCGTGCTCCGGGATGGAAAGTCACAGGAGCTCGAAGTGCGGATCCCCAAGAGACTGAAGACGGCAAATCTCTGATAAAGATCTCGATAGCCCATTAAGTGACGCGCTCCGTGAGGGCGCGTCACTTTTTTTTACATTACACGATCATGTTTTATACGATCACGCTGGCGATACCCGCACCCTGCGGCGGCGGCAACCCATCCTCTCTGCCGGTATAATACAGCTCCCGCGCCTCCTCTGGAGGCAGGACGTAAAGGGAGGAAAATCCCATTTTGGCCAGTTTCCATCCCAGTTCTTCCGGACGGATATAGGTCTTCCAGGGCTCTCCCGCCCCGGCCGCCCGGATGGCCGTCGGACGCATAGCATCGCCCGGTCTTTTCTGGGCAAAGGTGAAGACCATCTCACTGGTTGGCGGCAGGCCGACGACAAACCGGAATACGGCATCTATCGCCTCCATGGTCAGGTAAACGGTGACTCCCAGCCAGGAGATAAAAACAGGCAGGGTGAGATCGAGGTCGCTGCGCCGCAACGCCGCTTCGAGGCTTTCCGTCTCAAAATCGATGGGCACGAAACGGACGTTCCCGGGCGTCTCTATACCGGCCTGCGACAAACGCTGCATTTTTTGTTTCTGCGTAGCCGGATGGTCCGCCTCAAAGATGTGCAGCTCTTCCATGCCGGGAGGCTGACGCCAGGCGAAGGTATCCAGACCGGCTCCCAGCAGCAGGTACTGGCGGATCCCCCTTGCATAGGCCTGCGCAAGCCGGTCCTCCGCATAACGGCTTCTCAGCACGATATGCGAACGAAGGCCCATGGGACCGGGCTCCCGGTAAAAGCCACGCTCCGTCAGTATCTGCTCAATAATATGCGGGTCAAGGAGCTGTACGCTGACGGGGTCATAAAGCAGTTTGGGATGCCCATCCAGCAATTGATGCACCGCCCGTAAACCGGCTGCGCCCTGTGCCGTCAGACTTCCACCCGGATTGTCCATAATACGATGATTTAATAGGTAAAAATAAAGAATTCACCGGTCCGAAAACCCTCATTTGTCGCTTTCCGACAGGGAAATGCGCAGTGAATATGGTACTTTTGCGAGAGATGTCAACAACAGAATAATCCACATGTCGATCAATTACGATGCATACGAAATAGTGGTCGGCCTGGAGGTACACGCACAATTATCCACCCGGACAAAATTGTTCTGCGGGGATAGCGCCACCTTCGGCGGCGAACCGAATACACATGTAAGCCCGGTTACGCTCGGACACCCCGGTGCGTTGCCCCGGCTGAACAGGACGGCGGTGGAATTTGCCATCAAAATGGGATTGGCCTGCCACTCCGAAATAGAACGGAATAATTATTTTGCGCGTAAGAACTATTTCTATCCCGATCTCCCAAAAGGTTACCAGATCTCCCAGCATACCACCCCCATTTGTATAGGAGGCAGGGTACATATCCGTACGGCCGCAGGCGAACGCGATATCCTCCTCAACAGGATCCACCTGGAAGAGGATGCGGGGAAAAGCCTGCATGACGTGGACCCCGGCAATACGTCGATCGATCTCAACAGGGCAGGGGTGCCGCTGATCGAGATCGTAACGGAACCGGACCTTCGCAGTGGTGAGGAGGCATCCGCCTATCTGACCGAAATACGAAAAATACTCCGCTATCTCGATATCTGCGACGGGAATATGGAAGAAGGCAGCATGCGTTGCGATGCCAATGTCTCCGTCCGGCGGAAAGGCGAAAAGGAGCTGGGGACAAAGGTCGAGGTAAAGAACCTGAACTCTATCCGCAATGTCCGCCGGGCGATCGAGTTCGAGGCAAAACGGATGATCGAGCTGGTAGAGCAGGGGATCTCCATTCAGCAACAGACACGGAGCTTCGATGCAACGGATGGTACCACCTTTGCTCTCCGGAGCAAGGAAGAAGCCAATGACTATCGCTATTTTGCCGACCCTGACCTTCCGCCCTTCCAGGTCAGCGATGATTTCCTGTCCACGATCCGGGCTTCGATCCCCGCCCTTCCGGAAGAGCTGGCGACAAGATATACCAATGAGCTCCAGCTGTCGGAATATGATGCCCGGGTGATCTGCGATGACAAGGAAACGGTGGATTATTTTGAGGCGCTGATAAAAGAAACGACAAATTATAAAGCCGCCGCCAACTGGCTGCTGGGACCCGTAAGATCCGGTCTCAATGAACAGGGCCTGTCCCTGAAGGATTTTCCCGTCGCGGCCCCCGCCCTCGCCCGTCTTATACAGCTGGTGGAGCAGGGACAGCTAAGTTTTTCCATCGCCTCCTCCCGGATCTTTCCCGTATTGATAAAAGAGCCTTCCCGGGAACCGCTGGAGATCGCCGTGTCCCTGAACCTTATTCAAAGCTCGGATGCGGGTGAAATAGTGGCATGGGTGGAACAGGCGCTGGCAAAAATGCCCGAGAAGGTGACGGAATACAAAAAAGGGAAAAAGGGATTGATCGGTTTATTTGTCGGGGAGGTAAAAAAGATATCAAAAGGCAAGGCCGATCCAAAGCTTACCAGCCAGGTATTGCTGGAGAAACTGGAACAGTGATGCACGACGGTCACCGGGAAAGAAATCCTAAAAACGAGAAATTAAATAATATGATAAAAAGATCTTTGTGGGCCGTGCTGGGTACATGCCTGATCCTTACCTACGGTTGTCAACCAAAAAAGAAAGGCGATTTTTCCGTTTCCGGTACGTTTAAGAATGCGGATAAGCTGGCGGCTGTCGAAGGTCCCATCTCAAAGGTATACCTGCTGGAAGTTACTTATGGAAAAGACCAGCCGCCCGTCGTGCTGGACTCCGCGAAAATCCCTGTAAACAATGGGAGCTTCAGCCTCACGGGTACGACCAAGTCACAGGAGATCATCGAACTGGTCTTTGGTAACAACGCGCTGGCCGTTCCCCTGATCAATGACGCTTCGGAAATAAAGGTCAAAGTAGACCTGGGTAAAAAGGACGACTTTTACGAAGTGAGCGGTTCCGAGGCCAGCAGCCAGCTGAAAGAACTGGTCACCATCTTCGGGATAAAGAATTTCGAAGTGGAGCGGTCGATGGCACAGCTGGACAGTCTTAAGCAGGGTAACGCGGCCGATAGCGTCGTGTTAGCGGCTACCGCCAAAAAGAATGGCGCCATCCAGGACCTGAATGCCTATCTCAAACAATTTATCAATACCAATGGAAATGCTACCATCTCTGCCCTGGCGCTGGGTTGGTCTTCCCGTAGCTTCTCCAAGGCCGAATTCGAAGCTTCGCTGGCCGGCCTGCTGAAGAAGTACCCGGAGAACGCCAGCCTCCAGGCCCTGAAACAAAGCTATGATCAGCAAATGGCTCAGATGGCCCAACAGGGTAGCCAATCCCCCAGCAACTGGGTAGGCAAGCCGGCTCCGGCACTCTCGCTCCCGGATGTCAACGGACGTTCGGTCTCCCTGGCCTCCTATAAAGGAAAATATCTCCTGGTCGATTTCTGGGCCAGCTGGTGCGGCCCCTGCCGGGCGGAGAACCCCAACGTAGTCAAGGTCCATGATGAGTTCAAGGGTAAGAACTTTGCGATCCTGGGCGTTTCGCTGGACAAGGAGAAGGACCCGTGGCAAAAAGCCATTCACGATGACAAGCTGGATTGGACCCATGTAAGCGATCTTAAATTCTGGAACAGCAAAGCCGTCGAAACCTTTAAGTTCGATGGGATACCCTATAATGTATTGATCGACCCGAAGGGGAATGTGATCGCCGAAGGGCTTCGGGGAGAGGATCTGGAGAATAAGCTAAAGCAGGTGTTGAATTAAGGGGTTGATAGTAAGATAATTAAGAAGGCCGGCTCTCTGTTAAAAGAGCCGGCCTTTTTTGTTGATATTTTAAATTTTCGATAAACGTACTCGTTAAAAAGAAGTAAATTTGATAGAGTCGGTAATCTTTAAATAAGAAGATATGGCAGCAATATTAACCAAAAAACAAACCATTGATGAAATCATAAAGGAGGCTAAGAAGCTTGATAAAATGGAGCTTCAAATTCTTCTTACCCGGTTAAGGGTAAAAAAAATGGCGAAAGAAAAGAGAAAACCTGTTGCAAATTATGACAGCAGGAAAATAAAGCCGCCTACCATGGAAGAAATCGATGCGTGGAAACATGAAGCCAGGAAACAATATGCGCATTAATAAGTTTGTGCTGGATAACAATATCTGGATCAGCTATTTCATTACAAAAAAAGAGCAAAGGCTTCTTGCAATCATTAAAAAAAATGAGCTAACCGTATTTTCCTGTGATGAACTTGTTCAGGAATTAAGGTCTGTCTTGAATTATCCCCACCTAAAAAGATTTGAGATTAATGTTTCTGAAGCTGTAAAGGTATTGCGTGGGGCTACTGTACATTTTAAAATTACCTACCCGATAAAGCGATATATTCCTTTGGATGGGAACGATGATTATTTAATTGCCCTCGCCTTACAAACCTCTTCTGGCTTTATTACCTCCGGAGATAGTGATATTCTGTCGGAAAAAGTCAATCTCGAAAGGAAGTATAAAAAATTGAAGATCCTTACCAAGACGGAATTTGAAGAAATGTTTACATAATGGAAATTCAAATAACCCGTAACGTTTTACAGCAAGTCTCACTTATAAATGATAAATATAGGCAGATAACGGAGCTCACAGGCGAAGGCTTTAATATATTTAGAATTCTGAAAGTCGAAACAAAGGAAGTTCGAATGCACTCCGCTCTGATATCCGATCTATTAAATCCGAATGGAAGCCACGGGAAGGCGGATGCTTTTTACAACTCTCAATCGTTTTAAGCCCGGGCAAGCCAATCCTATGTGGGCCTGGTATTATTATTATGAAGGGACTTTTGTATGGTGCTAAATTAAAAAAACTTCATAACCAATTGATTATGAAGTTTGATGTGTGGTCCCGTCCAGAATCGAACTGGAATCCAGGGCTTCGGAGACCCTTATACTATCCATTGTACTACAGGACCATTCAACCACCCGGGCTTTCTTTCCGGGGACGGCAAAAGTAGGCAAATATTTTTTATTTCCGGCCTATTTCAGCAACCCTTCCGGGTTCATACTGAATTCCGGGCCTATTTCTTATAAAAACTCGAAGGCTTATGCTGCTCCTTTTCCGCCGGCACCCGGTTGGAGAGGATCTCATGCCCTAACCGGCCCCCTTCCTCCTCAAAAACCCGGATGACACAACCATAATGCAGACCAAATACCTTGAAACTATCGATCAGCGGGGTGCCGGTGATCCCGGAAAGGAGGCTGCGGATCACCCCGCCATGCGAGACGACGGCGATCGCGCCACCCGCCGATATCTGCCCCTCCTCTGCTTCCGCCGCACCTGCCCGTATCCTCTCCCAGCAGCGATGCACCCGCTCCTGCAGATCGAGGTAGCTCTCCCCGCCGGGTATCCGGATGTTCACAAAGTCGGCCATCCAGGGATCGATCTCTTCTTTTGGCAATTCATCCCAGGTCTTCATTTCCCACTGCCCGCAATACACTTCCATCAGCTCATCCTCCAGGGAGACTGAATGCCCGGGGAATAAATGACGGGCCAGCCGGGCACAGCGTTGCAGGGGACTGCTATGGACCACCCGGATGCCGTCCGGCAGGACCTGCCGGATCACTTCGGCCTCCTCCAAAAAACTCTCTGTGATATCGAGATCGGTTTGACCGTAACAGACACCCTTGGCGACCGCCGGTGTCGTATGTCGTATTAAGTAAATATCATTCATGCTGCTGACTTGGGGGATATAAGAGCTGGTGTTCAAAGATACCGCCAGACGATCACAAATCCCAGGTAAATGACGATCTCCGTCACCTGCTGGATCGCCCCCAGGCAGTCTCCCGTATACCCGCCGATCCACTTTATAAAATAGCGGGCCATTTCCCAGGTCGTATACAGCGCTGGCAGGATCACCAGCAAAAAGATCCGGGGCAAAAAGATAAAAGGCAGCAGGGCCAGCACTACAGCCAGGAGGAAGGCAGGGACGGACAGGCGATTGTTGACCATCGGTTTTGCCTTGCTCTGGTCGGGATCGGCCGCATAGACGGAACCCTGGATCATCAGCATGGGCATCAGCCGGCTGAGACTGTGGGCCGCGATCAGGGCCAGTATAAAATAACGATAGTTATAAAAGACGGAACTGCCCGGATGATTCAGCGTGGGAGTAAAAGAGGGCAGCTCCTTCAGCATAAGGAACCGGCTGGCCAGAAGGGCGATCAACCCGATGGCGCCATAGGCACCGATCCGGCTGTCCTTCATAATGACGAGGATCTTCTCGCGTGTCCAGCCGCCGCCAAAGCCATCGCATACGTCCGCAAAACCATCTTCATGAAAGGCGCCCGTCACCAGGATCCCGGTGATCATTGCCGCCAAAATACCGATGTCGGTCGAGATGTACCGGGAGGCGACGAGAAAGGCCAGCGAGCTGATCCCGCCCACGATCCATCCTACCACCGGAAAATACCGGGGCGCCTGCTGCAGGTATTCCGGGCTGTGATCAACAGACATTGACGCCGGAACGCGGATCCGCGTGAGGAACATGATGGCCGTTAAAAAAACCCTCCATTCTTTTTTCATATCCACGAAAATAATACTCCTTTTTCTTTATCCGCGATCAACTCCCGCCGACTCGAACGAGGCCATCTCCCGGAGGAACAGAACGGCCGACTGCACCAGGGGATAAGCCATCGCGGCCCCCGACCCTTCCCCCAACCGCATATGCAGGTCCAGCAAGGGGCTGGCACCCAGGTATTCCAGCATTTTTACATGACCGCTCTCCCCGCTCGTATGTGAGAAGATGCAATGCTCCTGCACCTGTGCGTCCAGCAGACCCGCCAGCAGCAAGGCGGACGTGGTGATAAAACCATCCACGAGGATGATCATCTTCAGCCGGGCCGCCTCGAGATACACTCCCGTCATCATCGCGATCTCGAATCCCCCTACCTTTTGCAGGATAGACAAGGAACCCGGAGTGGCGGCAACCGCCGGGAGATGCCGGCGAAACACCTCGCGCAAGGTCTCTTTTTTCTTTTCCAGCTGTTCGTCATTTACCCCGGTACCCCTGCCGACGCATTCTTCCACGGGGATCCCGGTGACGAAACTCATGATCAGGGAGGCGGAAGAGGTATTGCCGATCCCCATCTCGCCCAGCCCGATACAATTGCATCCCTGTGCAAAAAGATCCCGGACGATCTCTGCGCCTGCCTCCAGCGCCTGTTGTACCTGTTCCGCGCTCATGGCATCCTCTTCAAGGTAGTTGCGGGTGCCATGGGCTATCTTCCGGGACAATAGTTTTCCGGGGGTAGGTTGGTCGGAAATCACGCCCGCATCAAAATCGAAATTCACCCCTGCATCCACCACGACAAGCCCGAGTTCGTGCTGCCGGCAAAATACATTGATGGCTGCACCGCCTGCGATAAAGTTCAGCACCATCTGCGCCGTCACGGATTGGGGGTAAGGATTGACCAGGCCGGTCGCGGCAATGCCATGATCCCCCGCGAATACGAGGATAGCCGGCTTCCTGATCTCCGGCCGGACGACTCCTTGTATAACGCCAATCTGTAGTGCCAGCTCTTCCAGCCGCCCCAGCGCCCCCAGCGGTTTGGTCTTGTTGTCGATCAGGTGTTGCAGCTTTTCCTGCAATACCCGGTTTTCATTATTCATTGATGGATGCATTCGATTTGACGGTCAGCGGGATCCCGCTGACCATGAAAATAACGGTATCCGCCCGCGCGGCGATATATTGGTTTACCCATCCCTGCAGATCGGTGAATTGCCGGCCGGCCTCCGTATCGGCATGCATACCCATCCCGATCTCGTTACTGATGATGATAAAGAGGCCGTCCTGGCGCATCAGCTTCCCGATCTCCTGGCGGCAGGCTTCGAGACAGGCTTCGATATCCTGCCGGAGGTCCGTAAAAAAATTTGTGATCCAGAGCGTGACACAATCGATCACTACCACCTTCCCTTCGAGCGGCAGGCTGCCGATATTTTTTTCTTCTTCGATAGAGGTCCATCGCTCGTCCCTTTCCTGCTGATGACGCCGTATCCGTTGCCGGAACTCATCATCCCATTTCCGGGCCGTCGCCAGATACACAGGATGGCCGCTCCGTTGCAGGGCCAGCTCCTGGGCATAGCGGCTCTTGCCGCTTCGGGCGCCGCCGGTGATAAAGATGATCTTACCTTCCTGCATTCAAAAAGTATTTCTCCTTGAAAAGAACGTCCGGCTTTTTCAGCTCCATCAGACAGTTACGGCAAAGACAATCCGGGTATCTGCCGGCGATGAATTGACGCGCCTCTTCGGACATCCCGATACCGGAACATTGACATTGCGCGACATCTCCCACCCGGCATTCGAAAGCCGCACGACAACGGGGACAATATTTTTCTTCATGTTTACACATGGGAAAATTCTATTTGGGAAACCGGTGAATATTTATGCTGCAGTCGTAAAGGCACGGCAAAGATCTCCGGGTGGAATAAGGAGGCGAGCAATTCAATGCCCTCTACCAGCGTGCCGGGGCTGGGCTGGGTGAACAGGTCATAGTCAGCCAGGAAGACCGCTCCGTTGCGCACCGCCTGCAGGTCCTGCCAGCCGGGCTTCCGATACAGAAGGGATAGCTCCTCTTTTGCCCGGGCCACATGGAAGCCACAGGGGGCGATCACCAATACCTCGGGATCATACCGGACGATCTTTTCCCAGGGCGTCACGATGCTATCCCCGCCGGGGTTGGAGAGCATGTCCACTCCTCCCGCATAGGCGACCTGGTAGGGGATCCAATGCCCGCAGTTATAGACGGGCTCCATCCACTCCATCAGCATTACCCGCCGCAAGGACGCCCGGTGTGCCCGCAGGGTATCGGTGATCATATCGATCCTTTTCTGCAGCGCGGATAAATGATGATAGGCCGCTTCTTCCCTGCCCAATGCCCCGGCAATGGTCACGGCTGTCTGAAATACCTGTTCCAGGTTGCCCGGCGTGAGCGGGATCAGGACAGGCTGTTTGGGCAGCTTTGCCACCGCGGCGGCCGTACAGGTCGTATCGATCTGGCAGACCTCGCAGACATCCTGTGTAAAGATGACATCGGGAGCGATGGTCTGTAAAAGCGTTTCTTCAACGTAGTACAGGCTCTTACCCTGGGCTTTCGATGCGGAGAAGATCCGGTCGATCTCTTCGCTGCCGTATTGATGACCTTCCAGCAGACAACGGACGACCACCGGCTTGCCCGCCGATTCTTCCGGACACTCGAAGGTGACCCCATGGAGCAGGCCCTGCAATCCCATATCGTAGATCATCCGCGTAGCGGCCGGAAGAAAGGAACAGGCGATCATATAATCGTTTTTTATCCTAAAAATGAAGGTTTATCCCGGCCATGAAATTAAACTTTTTGCTGTTAAAGCCCGGAATATCATAATAGATCTGGTTGGTCAGGTTCTTCAGATCGGCAAACGCCTTTAATGATTTACAGATCTTCAGCTCGGCATAACCATCCAGGGTATAATAAGGAAAAGCATCGACCGTGGAAGGAGGTCCGCCATAGACGGACTCGATGCGTTTGCTCACCGTCCGGTAGGCGAGGCTCAGGTACAGGGCCGGGGTGGCTTGCACGCCGGCGCTCAGGTTGACGCTATTCTTTGGAATGCGATAGAGGTTATAAAAGCTGCTGTCTTTTCCGCCAACCTTGGTTGTTACCCGGCCGGTGGTATAAGTGTAATTGCCGGAGAAGGTGAACCGCTGGATCCGATAGTTGGCCTCGATCTCGAAACCATGGTCCTTTTGTTTGTCCAGGTTCATGTAATAGCCGAGCGGATAATTCGGGTCGCTGCCATAGTAAATGATATTGTCCGTCGTAGACCGGAGAAAATACAGGGCCCGTGCATTGAAATGGTTATCGCTGTATTGGATACCACTCTCCGTGCTGACGGTCTTTTCGGGGTTCAGCTCGCCATAAGGATTCTTATATTCGGAATATAGCTGGTATAAGGTCGGCGCGGAGAAACCGGAAGAGAGATTGGCAAAGATCTTAAACCGGTCGTTGACGACATAGGAGGGATTGATCGAATAGGTAAATACATTCCCGTATTTATTAAAGCTGTTATAACGCCCGCCAAGCTCGAGGTTGAACCCACCCATGTTCTTCAACAGGAAAGAAGCATAAGCGGCAAATTGCCTGACCTTGGCGCTGTCGCTGTTGATCGCGCTGTTGCTTGTGCCGACGCTATAAGGGGGGGCAGCGCCATAGTAATAAATGAACAGGGAGGTTTCATTTACCGCCTGGTTGCGGTAATCGGTCCCGACCAGCAGATCGATGTTATTGGACAGGTTGAAATTGCCGTATAATTCCGCATAATGCGATTTCCCGGTATAGACGCTGCTCGAAAAGCTGCCGCCCTGGCTGATCAGGGTGGAGGAATCATCCCGGTAATTCCGGGTGACGGTGTTGTAGTTATAATTGAAATGAACAGCGCCACCCGCGAGTTTATAATCCGCTCCAACGCCTGCCTGCGTATTCTTGTTTTTGGTGGTATAGAGCTTATCGTCGAAATAGGCTCCGGCGTCGATATCGTTGTTATAATGATTGTACTGGAAATTGGCCCGAAGCTGGAGGGCATCGGTCAACTGATGATTTATATTGGCCATGACAAGGTTCTCTTTGAACCCGTCATTATCAAAATGACCCGTACCGGTCAGATCGTGCGCAGCAGAGATCCCATCACTCTGGAGGTGGGTATACTGGACGTTATAGCCGGTGCGGCCGTCGATCTTTCCGTCGAAGCCGGCCGATGTCTTCCAGGTGCCATAGCTGCCGGCGGCAAGGTTGGCGGAAGCATTGAATGGCTTGCCATTGCCTTTCTTTGTAATGATATTGATGACGCCTGCTACCGCATCGCTGCCGTAAAGCGTCGACTGGCTGCCTTTCAGGATCTCTACCCGTTCGATCTCATCGGTATTGATCAGGTTAAGATCGAAGTTGGTGCTGGTCCCGGAGGGATCGTAGGCAGGGATGCCATCGATCAGGATCAGGGTCTGGCCTGCGTCCGCCCCCTGCATATGTACATCCTGTTCGCTGCCCAACGTACCGTTGGACCCGACGACGATGATACCCGCCTGTGTGTTCAATACTTCGGTAAGCTGCCGCCCACTGCTTTTCTCCAATTGCTCTTTTGTAATAACCGTGAGTACTTTACCGGTAAGACCTTCCTTGACGGGGTACTTGGTAGCCGTAACGACGACCTGGTCCAGTGGTTTGAAAGTAGTGTCCTTGCTTGTCTGTGCAAATGTCATGCTACTGCCGGCTGCCGACAGCATAAGAAGAAAAAGATGTTTCCTGCTCATTTAGTTAATGGTTTGTGCCTTCGTGGAAAGTAGAGCAATAGCCGATAAGATGAGCCTCTACACTCCTCGCTTTTCACCCGAAAGCCGTGAATGAATTAAAATGGATCTGGCAGGTCTTCTGGCTTGTACCTGGTCCGGCTTACCTTCCCATCCGCGATGCGGACAGTGGTTTGAAGAATTGCCGGGACTCATTTACCTCTTTGACGAGGTAGTACTTACAGCTACGGGGATAGCGTCGGATTTACACCGACTTCCCTTTTAATGACGCCGGAGCGTCAACCAAATTCGGGGCAAATGTAGTATTATTTTTCTCTAAAACGCAAGACATTTAACAAGGTCCCGATACTACCATAGATCTGTGTCTGGTCTTTTCCTTCCAGTCTCCAGCGGATCACCCCGCCTTCTTCCGACACATGAACGGTATGAAGACTATCCCCCGGGGTGTTGACGACAAAGCCCTGCCGCTGTAAGGCCCTCTGTGTCCAGAAGGCCGCCACACCCGAACCGGTAAGGGTAATGGGAACAGTATTATCGGAGTGGATGATGAAGGCTCCCGCCGCCTTGTCATACAGGACCCCGTCCTTTACAAAAGCTTCCTCAAAAACGCCATTTAACACCAGGTCCTCCGGCGCCCCCCTGTGCAATTGGCCCCCCGGCTGCAACAGCCATACTTCTCCCGCCACCTGCAAGGCCAGGTCCAGCTCATGCGTGGAGAGGAGGATGCCTTTATGTGTCTGACGGGCCAGCCGGTGGAGCAGTCGCATCAGCTGTATACGACTGGGGAGGTCCAGGTGGGCCGTCGGCTCGTCCAGCATCAGGATAGGCGTATCCTGCGCCAGGGCGCGGGCGAGCATCACCTTTTGATTTTCACCATCGCTGAGGGTATGCATCTTCCGGTCGATAAGGGATTCGATGCCGGTCATGGAAACGGCCCATTCGATGACGGACTTGTCGGCTTCGCTCAAAAGACCGAGCCAGCTGGAATAAGGATATCTTCCCAGCGCTACGAGGGAATAGACGGTGAGGTTACTGCTGGCCACACGATCTGTCAGGACCAGGCTTACTTTTTTTGCCAGCTGAACAGGAGTTAGCCGTTTGGTCGCCTCGCCTTCTATTTCGATGGAGCCTTGCAGCGCCGGCTGAAGACCCGCCAGGGTCCGTAACAGCGTGGATTTCCCCGCTCCGTTGGGACCGAGCAGACAGATCAGCTGCCCCGCGAGTATCTCCAGATCCAGCGGGCCTTGTGTGATAACGGTCCTGCGCGAGCCGGACAAATAGCCCGTCTGCAGGTCCCTGGTATGTAATAAGGTCAGGTCGCTGCTCATCCGAAGTTCCTTAGATTGTTTTTGTGAAGAATGATCCAGATCACCAACGGGGCGCCGATAAGGGCGGTGATAATATTGATAGGCAGGACGGTCTGGAATCCCGGCAGCTGCGCGGCTGTATCACAGAGCAGCATCAGGACCGATCCTACGAGACAACAGGCGGGGATCAGGATGCGATGACTGGAAGTATTGAACAATGATCGCGTGATATGAGGGACGGCGATACCGACGAATCCGATCGGGCCGCAAAAGGCGGTGATGCCTCCCGCCAGGAGACTCGTGCTGCAGATAATGATGATCCGGGCTTTTTTTGGGGTCAGACCCATACTACGGGCATAGTTCTCCCCCAACAAGAGCGCATCGAGTTTTTTGGAAGAAAGAAAGGCGATGATCAGTCCGGCGGCGACGACCAGCGATAAGATAACCAACTGGCTTCCTGTCACCCCACCGAGCGAGCCAAAATTCCAGAGCAGGTATTCCTTGACAAGATCGGGATCGCTGAGATATTGCCAGATGCTGATGACGGAAAGAGTGATGCTACCGATCATGATGCCGATGATCAGCATCATCACATTGCTGTTGAGCCTGCTGGAAAGAGCGAGGACAAGCAGCATCACACCACCTGCTCCGGCGCAGGCCGCGCAGGTGATCAGCCAGGAACCCGAGAACCCCAATTCTTTTATCGCATAGAGGGAAGCAGAACCTCCACCGGCCAGCATGATGGATGCGACACCAAGGTTGGCCCCGGATGTGACGCCGAGTACGGCAGGATCGGCCAGCGGGTTGCGAAAGAGGGTCTGCATCTGGAGACCGCCGACGGAGAGCCCGAATCCGGCCAGTACGGCGGTACAGGCCTTGGGGAAACGGATCTTCTCCACAATAAACTGCCAGGTACTATTTTCGGAATGAAAGGAGAACAGGATCCGGAAAACTTCCCCCAGCGGTATTTTTATCGAGCCGATCGATATGTCCAGCAAAAAGGCCAGCAATAACAAGAGCAGCAGTCCGATGATCCGGCCTTTTTTCAAAGTTCCTTCCATTATCTATTGTAATTGTTTATAATAAACCAATTGATGGTTTGGCAACAGTTCGGGATGCAGGATATGGATGATATCGGCCAGGACTACCTGCGGGTTGACGGCGCCCGATTCCCAATAATCGTTGGCGCCGATGTCGTTTGTTTGTTTGGTATTGTTATAGAGCGCGCCGGTCTTAAACGGTTTGAAGGAAGCATACCGGGGATCCTTACCTGCGATCTCTTTTTTTGAATCTACCTGTCCGACGTTCAGCCAGTAATCAGCCGTCAGCGCCTCGGGCGCCACCGCTTCGAAATCCAGCGCCACGCTGCCGATGCCTTTAGTGTCGGCCCATTTATATCCTGCCCCGGCGTCCCGGAGAAATTTTGCCATATAGCTCTCTCCTGCCGGCATATACCAACTGCCTTTAAACGGCATCCCGATGATGACCCGGGGATGGGTGGCCGCCCGGCTACCCAGTTGCGCGAGCGTATCGTAGGCCTTTTCCACGCTGTCGAATTTTTTGTTGACAAAGTCTTCCTTGTTGACAAGGGCCGCCATCAGCTTTACCCATTCGGCCCGTCCCAGGGGAGTGGTCTCCAACCATTCCGAATTCGGCATGACAGGCACACCGGCGTCCATCATGGTCTTGAATTTTGCGAATCCTACGTCGGGGTTGGCCATCGACATCAGGATCCCCGGGTGCATCGAAATGACCAGCTCATTGTTGATATTGCCGTCCAGCCCGATCTGGGTCACCTTTCCCGCTTTTACATTATTGCGGACCACCGTAGAGCTGAGATAGGCAAAGTTACCCAATCCCCTGATCCGGTCGGCCACCCCCGCAAAATCCGCCAGTGCCACATGCATGGAAGACATGACCACCAGGCTCTTTACCGGTATCGTGATGACCTGGGCGCCGGGGTAGCCGGAAGGAGTAGCCGTGCCTTCCTGCACCAGGAGATATTTCAGGGTATCTGTTTTAGTGCCATCATGGTCGAGGATCCTGACCAGCTTATAATGATCATAATAATCGATGGTGAAACCATGGGCATGCCTGATGACCGCTTTTTCGGAGGAGAAGGCGTCCCCTGCTTCCCCCGCGGCCGCAGCTTCTTTTTTCGGGGCCCCCCGCCCGCAGGAAAACGCCCCCAATAGTACGAAGACGGAAAGGACAAGGAAAAATAAGTTCCTGCTGATCTTTATCATAGACTTATCACTTTTGACTGATGTTGGCGCTAAGCGAACTTTTCACCCGAAAGTCGTATAGGACAAATGATCCTGGCAGGTCTTCTGGCTCGCGTCGTTCAGTGTACCTTCCCATCCCGGAGGACAGTGGTAAGAAGTGTTACTGAATTGAAGAACGCTTACAGCTACGGGGATAGCGCCGGATTTGCACCGGACTTCCCTTTTAATCCGCCCCCTGGCGGAACCAAAATCGACACAAAGCTACAGGCCACGGCGACTTGCTCCAACTATTATTTTTGGCCCGAAGTATTCCTCACTCTATCTTTAGCCCCCTTATATTGAGATAATTCTATATTTTATATGAAGAGTTTTATACGAAAGGCCAATTCCTTTATAAAAGACCTTTTATTGGTATCCCGGCTGGGGATCCTGTTCACTCCCTTTCGTCACGCCGCCCGGTTCCTTTTTAATTTCTCCCTTCTCTCTTCCTGGGTCAACAAACATAATGGGAAAGTCCCCTTCTCCGATTTTTATAAGCCCTTCCGTTCCTACAAGAACCGGGTTAGTCTCCATGAACATGTCGTCCGGACCGAAGGCCTGGACCAGAAACCCATCCATTACCTGGAGTTCGGCGTGGCGGGCGGCACTTCTTTTGCCTGGTGGGTAAAGGCGAATCAGCATCCACGCTCCCTGTTCTATGGCTTTGACACCTTCGAAGGGCTGCCCGAGAACTGGCATTTTTTTAAAAAGGGCGCCTTTAGCTTCGATACCCCTTTTATGGACGACCCGCGGGGGACCTTTATAAAGGGATTGTTCCAGGATACACTCTATAAATTCCTGGATAATTATGGAAAGAATACCGCGAGCCCGGACGTGACAAGAGTATTGCACCTGGATGCGGACCTGTATTCATCCACGCTGTTTGCGCTTACGATGCTTGCGCCTTATCTGCGGGGCGGGGACATCCTTCTTTTTGATGAATTCAATATCCCCAATCATGAATTTGCCGCGTGGAATGATTTTGTGCGCAGCTATTATATAAAATATGAGGTGATCGGCGCCGTGAATAACTTCTACCAGACCGCTATCCGGATCATCAAATGACCTCCCTGTCGCCGGCGCCGGGGACGGATCCTTATTTAAATGCGTAATTGATCGAGACCCCCGCATAATAATTGACGCCGGGCGCGCCATTATAATAACGACCTGCCGCGGCATTGAAGTCGTTGCCCAGGCTATATTTTGTATTAAAGGCGTTGTCGACCCCGCCAAAAACATCCAGCTTTAAGCCCCCCTTCAGGATCTTCCGGTAGCCGGCACGGCCCCCCAGCAGGTTATAGGATCCGGCATAGGCCGTATTCGCATCGTTCAATGCGATCCTGTCCGCATAGGTATAGGTGATATTCGTGTACAGACCGATCCCCAGCACTGCATCCAATCCGGCTACCACCGTCTGGGGCGGTACACTGGGCAGGCGGTTCCCGGAGAAGTTGCTCGTGTCCTGTGTGAAATTCCGGTAATGGAAATCATGCCAGGTATGGCTGATCCATATCCGTACGTTGGAGAAGGATCCATGGGGGTTGTCTGCCAGCTGATAGCTGACGAAGGTCTCCAGTCCATGCTGGTCCGTCCCCCCGGCATTGATCGAATACCCGATGCCGTTGGTGTCGATGCGTTGTACGATCGTGTTCTTCAGATGGAAGAAAAAGGCGTCGATATCGAAGAAAAGCTTGCCGTGTAAAAGGCTTCCCCGGGTCCCGACTTCGTAGTCGATGCCGTCTTCGGGTTGGAGGGGAGGGCCGACGATCCCATTGGTCTTTTCCAGCTCCTGTACGGTAGGAGTGGAGAAGCCGCGGCTGGCGCTAGCATAGAGGGAGATCTCCGGGAAGATCTTTTTGAGGAGGGCGATGCGGGGCGCTATCTTATTGTCGAAGCTGATCGTATGGGTGACGGGGGGAAGTACGGAGACCCGGGTGATCTGAACGGCCGTCACGTTAAAGCTCGCCCCTCCCGTCAGCGTCCAGCCGCCGGGGAATTTGAGATCGGCCTGGGCAAAGGCCAGGTATTGCCAGTTGTTGAGCCGGTCATCGGTTTGCAGCGTGTCCTGTATTCCCAGCTTGTTGGCAAAATCCCGGGTCTCGAAAAACCCTTTCTGTGCTTCTGCCCCGGCATTTACCTGCAGATGGGTAGCCCCGAGCTCCGTTTGGTATTGGAAGACCGTACGTCCCCCGAAATGGGGTTCCTGCCGCAATTCATATACCCGGATGCCGGGATTGATAAAATCCGTATAGGCTCCGTATACGGCCGTCGTATTCTGCCAGTGTTCGGAAAAATGATATTCGTTGCTGAACCCTGCCGTGAAATTCTTTTGAAAGATCGCCGCCTTTGCCTGGATGGCACTTGGTGAAGTCCCTGCGGCGGGCCGGGCCATCCTCGGGTCCTTGTTATATTCCGCCAGCGTCAGGGCGCCTGGTGTCTGGTAATACAGATCGCTATATAATATATAGGCGTGGAGGGTCTGGCGGTCATTTGTTTTTAAAAGCGTTTCCCAGCTGGCCACATCGCGACGCATCCGTGTCTGCTGGCGGTAACCGTCGCTGGTCTGATGGGAATAGCTGAAGATATTACGGTGCGCATCATCTTCGCCAAGCCGGAGGTTGAGATCTACTCCATTAGTATTGTAGCTGCCGCCCTGGTAATCCACGCCTAGGCCCTTTTGCCAGACGGATGGCATGCTGTTGATCAGTACGGCGCCCCCGATGCCGGCGCCATAGAGGCTGCCCGCGGTGCCTTTTATGATCTCAAGCGACTGGAAATTGTAAAAACCCAGTTCATTGAGATAGGTATTGCCGCCGGGGTCTGTCAGGGGGATCTCGTTGTAATAGATCTTGATATCCCTTACCCCGAAAGGCGAACGCAATGAGCTACCCCGGATGTTCAACCGGTAACTGCCGGGGGATCTTTCTTCCATTCGTACTCCGGGGTTGGTATTCAGCGCGGGTACGATGCTGCTGTTTCCAAAACGGTTGAGAGAGGCCTTGCTGACGAGGCTGATCGGAGCGCCTACGTCCGTCAGCTTACGGTTTTGCTCATAGGCCCTGACAACCGCTTCCCGCAAGGGTTTTGTATCGGATGAATCCGTCAGAAAGCTGGATGTATGGCTTTCCTGCGCAGACAGGACGGAACAATACAGGATCGGAAAAAGGACAAGTAAATTTATTTTCATCCGATTGGATTTATGATCGCTAAATTAGAGTCTTTATGAGTAAAAAACAGTTGAATCTTTTCGACCTGGTCATGATCGTGGTGAGCCTGGTGATCGGTATGGGGATCTTCCGGACCCCGGTCGAAGTGGCATCCAAAGCAGGTACGCCTTCCATCTTCTTTCTGGCCTGGCTGGTCGGGGGCGTCATCGCCTTGTTCGGCGCCCTGACCTATGCGGAGATCGGTTCCCGCTACCCGGTGACGGGCGGTTATTACAAGGTGTTCTCCTATGGCTATCATCCTTCACTGGGTTTTGCCGTCAATTGTATCGTACTGGTTTCCAATGCAGGGTCTACGGCGGTCGTGGCCCTGATCGGGGCCGAGTATGCAGGACATTTTTTTTATGAGGGACCGGCCCCGGAGATCTTCCGGCAGAGCGTGGCCATCGGAGGAATTGCCTTTTTTTATGTCATCAATCTCCTGGGGTTGCGAATGAGCAGCCGGGTACAGAATATCCTTACCGTCGTCAAGCTCCTGATGGTGCTGCTCCTGCTTGCCTCGGTCTTTGGCACGCATCCGGTGATGTCGGGCGCTCTAAAGGCGATTGCGCCGGGACCCGGAGGGAACGTTCCCAACTTTTTTAAGGCCCTGGGTTTTTCGCTGATCGCCGTTTCCTTCAGCTATGGAGGATATCAGCAAACCATAAATTTTGGCGGGGAGGTCAGTAATCCCGGACGGATCATACCCCGGGGCATCGCCATTGGCATCGCCATCATCATCACCGTCTATCTTTCTCTCAACTTTGTATATACGCAGGTCATCGGTTTTGAACAATTGAAGACGGCCGATTCCATCGCCGCGATCCTGATGAACCACTTATTCGGACCGACGGGTGGCGCCATTTTGCGGATCCTCATGTTCCTGTCGGTGATGGCCTATGTCAACGTGTCCCTTATGAGCAACCCCCGGGTCATGTATGCCATGAGCGGGGAAGGGATCCTGCCTGCGGCGTTCCAAAAAAAGACCGGCCGGCACGATGTCATCCTCTGGTCCCTGACCGTCTTTTCGGCGGTGATGATCATTACCCTGCTCTTCAGCAGCGCCGTGGACCGGATCATCCATTATACCATCTTCCTGGACAGCATCGGTTTTGCCACTTCCGCCGCCACGATCTTTATTTTAAGACGCCGGAAAACAGGGGAGGACAAGGGGGATATCTACCGGATGAAATTCTTTCCCCTGGTGCCGGTCGTATTTATTCTGGCCTATTTATGTGTAGCGACCAGCATCATTTTGGCCGACCCTTCCTCCGCCATGTATGGAGCGCTTATCTTTGTCGGGTTTTTAATATTATATTTTGTCGTGAAGGGTAAGGGAGGAGTGACAAAAACGGAATAAATCATGGACATCTCATACATAATCAATGAACTAGGTGAGGACCGCGAACAGTACTTCAACTCCGTCGCGCCTCCGATCATCCAGACCAGCAATTTCAGGGTCGGCAAAGTGGACGAGCTAAAGGCGTTGTTCGATGATGAATATAGCGGGTATCTCTATAGCCGCGGACGCAATCCCACGGTGGATATCCTCCGTAGAAAGCTGGCCGCCCTCGATGGGGCGGAAGACTGCCTGGTCTTTAACAGCGGCGCCTCCGCTATCTTTGCCGCCGTGCTGGCCAACGTAAAGGCCGGGGATCATATCGTCTCGGTGGATAAGCCCTATACCTGGGCCCAGCGGATGTTCGATGTCATCCTTCCCCGCTTTGGCGTGACGACGACCTATATCGACGGGACCCGGATCGAAAATTTCGAACGGGCCATCCTTCCCAATACGACCGTCATCTACCTGGAATCGCCCAACTCCTGGGATTTTAAGCTACAGGACCTAAAGGCCGTTGCAGAGCTTGCCCGCTCGGAGAATATCCTCACGATCATCGACAACAGCTATTGCACCCCTCTCTATCAGCGGCCTATCGAAATGGGTATCGATATCGCAATGCAAACGGCCACCAAATATATCGGGGGACATAGCGACACCATCGGAGGCGTACTTTCCGGCAGCGGGGCGATGATGAAAAGGATCTTCGACAGCGAATACAATACGGTCGGCAGCGGTATCCAGCCTTTTAACGCCTGGCTGCTGATCCGGGGCCTCCGGACCCTGCCCGTACGGCTCGACCATGTCGCCCGGACTACGGCAAAAGTGGCGGCCTGGCTAAAGGCCCATCCGAAGGTGGAAGACATCCTTTTCCCCTTCGACGCCTCCTTTCCGCAGTATGAGCTGGCCAGACAGCAGATGCAGGGGGCGGCGGGTCTGCTAAGCTTCTATGTCCGGGCGGATACACGGGCGGAGATCGTCCATTTCTGCGAATCCCTGCAACATATTATGATGGCGGTGAGCTGGGGCGGTCATGAATCCCTGCTCCTGCCCAAATGCGCCTCCCTGACCCCGGAACAATTTGATCCTTCTGTCAAAGAACACCGTATGCTTCGTCTGTATACCGGGCTGGAAGACCCGGAATACCTGATCCGGGACCTGGAACAGGCATTTCAGACAGCATGGTAAAAATTGCCTTAAATTTGTTCCATTATGAAAAAATGGCTGCTGCTTTTATCATTACCGCTAACGCTATTGAACATTACCAGCCACGCACAGGATAAGTGGAACCTGCAGAGGTGCGTGGATTATGCCCTGGCGAATAACATATCCATCAAGCAGGCGGATATCCAGGCCCGTATCGCCAAGCTGACACTCGGCCAAAGCAAGCTGTCACAGATCCCTACCCTGGGTTTCGGGACCGGACTGGGCATCAACTCCGGCCGTAGCCAGAACCCGACCAATTATACCCTTCAAACAAACACCTACCTGTATAATAACTTCGGTCTCCAGACCAGCGTGACCCTTTTCAACGGGTTCAACCTGCAAAATACCATCGCCGCCAACCATTATGCCTGGCAGGCTGCCCTGGCGAGCTCGGATAAATTAAAGAACGATATTTCGCTCAACGTCGCCAACGCCTATCTCCAGGTATTGCTGGGCCGGGAGCAGGAGGAGGCCGCGCGGCTGCAATTGCGGCTGTCCCAATCACAGCTGGAGATTACCCGTAAACAGGTAAAGGCCGGTTCGCTGCCGGAACTAAACGCCGCCGAACTGGAATCCCAGGTGGCCCAGGATAGCTCCACCTATATCACCAGCAGCGGTAACATCATACAGGCCATCCTTACCCTGAAGGCCTATATGGACCTCGATGCCTCCGTTCCCTTTGAAGTGGACACCCCGCCGGTCGAATCGATCCCGATCGAAAAACTATCCGATCTTCAGCCGGAGGCCGTTTATTCCCTGGCGCTGAACAATCAGCCGTTGCAGAAAATGGATTCCTTCCAGGTCGAATCGGCCCGCAGGACCGTCAAGGCGACCAAGGGGGCCCGGTACCCGAGCCTGACGATGTCCGGTAACCTGCAAACAAATTATATCAGCACCACCCAGCAACAGGCCAATCCCTTTCTGACGATCGATACGATCGGAAGGGTCGTCGGATCGAATAACCCGGTGGTCAATGACCACGCGATCGGCTATACCATCAGCAATGTAAAGACCCCTTATTTTTCCCAGCTGAACCAATACTTCAGCCAGAGCATCGGGATCAACCTCAATATCCCCATCCTCAATAACGGCATCCTGCGTACAAATTATGCCAAGTCCAAGCTCAGCCTGCGTAATACGGAACTGCAGCGGGACCAGGATAACCTCACGCTCAAGCAAAATATCTACCAGGCCTATACCGCCGCGGTAACGGCCCTGCAAAAATTTGAAGCCAATAAGATCACCATCGCCGCTACGCAGAAAAGTTCGGAATATGCACAAAAAAGATATGGGGTCGGTATGCTCAATACCATCGACCTGCTGACCAATGAAAATAATTATTTCAATGCGAAAATAAATTTACTGTCCTCCCAGTACGATTATGTATTCAAGATGAAAGTCCTGGAGTTTTATAAAGGGCTGGGGATCAAATTATCAAAAGAATAACCTACACAATGAATAAACAAACACGTTGGATCATCGGAGGAGTCATCGTCCTTATCCTCCTTCTCGTGCTATTGAAAAAAACGGGAGCATTAGGATCGGATGACGGCATAAAAGTATCGGTCGAAAAAGTAGTCCGGAGGAATATCACCGAAATAGTCACAGCCAGCGGAAAGGTCTATCCCGAAAAAGAGGTAAAGATCAGCCCCGATATCTCCGGGGAAGTGGTAGACCTGAAGGTGACACAGGAGGGGGATAGCGTGCACAAAGGACAGGAGCTGGCCCGGATCTATGCCGATATCTATAATACCCAGCGGGACCAGGCCGCGGCCCAGATGAACCAGCAGCAGGCGGTGGTCTCCAATATGGCCGCTCAGTTGCCGGGTCTGAAAGCTACGATGGATGTCGCCAAAAAGACATTCGACCGGCAAAAACAATTGCTGGATCAGAAGGTGATCTCGTTGTCGGAATATGAGGCGGCCGAAAGTTCGTTTCAATCCGCCCAGGCCAGCTACATGGCCGCATTGCAAAGCGTCAAAGGCAACGTCGCCGGTGTCGCCAGCGCCCGGGCCAACCTGGATATCGCCGCCAAGAACCTTAGCCGCACTACCGTCACCTCTCCCATCGACGGGGTCGTATCCCTGCTGAGCATAAAGAAGGGCGAACGTGTCGTCGGCAACTCCATGATGGCGGGTACGGAAATGATGCGGGTCGCGGACATGAGCAAGATCGAGACTATCGTTGACGTGGGGGAGAACGACATTCCCAAGGTCCATCTGGGCGATTCCGCGCTGGTCGAAGTCGATGCCTATAACAACCGTAAGTTCAAGGGGATCGTCACCCAGATCGCCAGCAGCGTCTCTACCGCCGCGGGTTCTACGACCACCGTCTCCACCAATGACGTGACGAATTATAAAGTGCATATACGCCTTTCACCGGAATCCTACCAGGATCTTATCGATCCCTCCAAGCCGAAAAGCTTTCCATTCCGTCCCGGCATGAGCGCCAGTGCGGACATCCAGACCCGCACCCATATGAATAAGCTCTCCGTACCCATCAATGCGGTGGCCACCCGGGAGAAGAACACGGATAATGCCGTCCTGGATGCCAATAACAGCAACGACAACGGAAGCAGCAATAACAACGCGGCGGATAGCAAGACTACCTCCGTCGGCGGCGACCTGGATGAAGTGGTATTCGTCTGGCAGCCAGGCGACACCGTTAGAAAGGTAAAAGTAAGAACGGATATCCAGGACATCAACTATATAGAAGTGGTCGACGGATTGAAAGAGGGCGACCAGGTGGTCACGGGACCCTATAGCGTCGTCAGTAAAACATTGCGGAGCGGTATACGGGTAAAGATCGTCCCGAAAGAAAAATTGTTTGAAGGCAAAAAAGACTAACGAATGCGTTTTGGAGTGATAGGAAGTGGCAGCTGGGCTACGGCACTGACCAAGATCCTTACCGATAACAGGAATCCTGTTAACTGGTGGATCCGGAACGAGGATAGCATACGTCATATACGATCGCGTCATCATAATCCCCAATACCTGCCCTCGGTCTATTTCGATACCGGTCTGCTGAACCTCAGTCACCGGGTAAAGGAGGTGATCGATGGCTCGGATTGCCTCGTGATCGCCGTTCCTTCCGCTTATCTGGAGGCCACCCTGGAAGGGTTGGACCGCAATGCGCTGAAGGATAAAAAGGTCGTCTCTGCAATAAAGGGAATACTGCCCGCGCATAATCTCCTGCTCAACGAATACCTGGCCAGGGAATTCGATCTTCCTCTCACCGATTATTTTACCGTGATGGGTCCCTGTCATGCCGAGGAAGTGGCGGCGGAGAAGCTGTCTTATCTCACTTTTTCGGGACAGGATGAAACCTTTACCCGGGAAATAGCGTCTTATTTTGCAACGGAATACCTGAACACGATCATCAACCATGACGTCTATGGAGTACAGTTTGCGGCGATCCTGAAGAATATCTATGCGCTGGGCGCCGGGATCGCTCACGGGCTGGAATACGGGGACAACTTCCTGAGCGTGCTGATCGCCAATTGTGCGGATGAGATGGCCGGTTTTCTCCGGAAAGCAGGGATCCGGCATGTCGAAGTGGGGGTGCACAGCGAGGAAGACCCGGTATCCCATCGGAAGAGCGCCAATTATGCCGCCTCTGTTTACCTGGGCGATCTGTTAGTGACCTGCTATTCCCTCTATAGCCGCAACCGGACCTTTGGAAATATGATCGGGAAAGGGTATTCGGTAAAGGCCGCCCAGCTGGAATTGAACATGGTGGCGGAAGGATACAATGCCAGCAAGTGTATCTATTTGATTAACAAAGAAGTAGAAGCGGAGATGCCCATTGCCGGCATGATTTACCGCATCTTGTGGGAAAATGTTAAAGTAAGGGATGGATTTAAACAAATTGAGCAGTATCTTGTCTAATGATAGGAGTTATTTAAACCCAATTATATGCCTCTTTCATTCCAGGGATTCGGATCGACGGCCATCTTAGCGATGGTGCTCATCCTCGCGGTAGGACAGGGGATCGGCTATCTCAAGGCGCACCGCCATCCCCACTAGGGTCTTCGAAGAAAAGGTCGGCCGAAATTCCATCCGCCAATAATTTACCTGCCTGCGTCAATGCCAACCGGTCCCCCCAGGCGACTATCTTTCCATCGGCTATATATCGTTGTATACGTAGCCCGATCTCCACTGCAGTCTTTTGCCCGAACCGCTCCGAAACCACCCCGAGGTCACACCCTTCCATCGTCCGCAACGAGATCATAATATATTCGTTGAGCCGTTGTGTCGGTGTAAGCACTTCCTTTTCGGCACGGAAGTCGCCGTCCGCGGTCGTCAGTGCAGCAATATATTTTGCATTGTTGGCCACATTCCATTCCCGCGACATCCCGTTATAGGAATGGGCGGAGGGGCCCAGCCCCAGGTAGGTCTTGCCCTGCCAGTACGAAGAATTATGACGGCTCCGCCTGCCCGGCCAGGCAAAATTGGAGATCTCGTAGTGCTCATACCCGGCTGCGGCTGTCCAGTCCATCAATAGGAGGAACTGTCGCGCCTGGTCATCCGGATCGACATCCTGCTTTTTATGCTGATGGATCATCTTGTCGAGGGCCGTTTTTGGTTCGACGGTAAGGGCATAACAGGAAAGATGAGGAATCTGCAACCGGATGGCTTCCTCGACGTTTCGTCGCCAGTGATCGTCGGGGAGGGTCGGACCTCCATAGATGAGGTCGATGCTGATATTGTCGAACCCCTGCTCCTGCGCCAGGCGGATGGAGCCGATCGCCTGCCCGGCAGTATGGGCCCGGTTCATCCACCGGAGGTCCTCTTCGAAAAAGGACTGGATGCCGATGCTGAGACGGTTGATGCCTGCCTTGCGCCAGACGCCTGCCCTTTCTTTTGTAAAATCATCCGGGTTGCTTTCCAGCGTGATCTCCGCGTCCGGGACGATGGTAAAATACATCCTCAACGCTTCCATGATCCTTTCCAGCGATCCTCCCTCCAGCAGGGAAGGCGTCCCGCCCCCAAAATAGATCGTCTCCACAGGCTCATCGCCGATATAATCTTTCCGCAACTCCATTTCTTTCAATAAAGCGATCACAAAATCGTTGATACCTGTCAATGAGGTCGAAAAATGAAAATTGCAGTAGTGACAGGCTTGCCTGCAAAACGGAATATGAAGATAAATGCCTGCCATACGATCTGCTTATATTAACTTCCCGAAACTTTCGGATGCGCGAATGACAAAATTAAGGGGATATGGCCGTACACTTTTATTATTGCTGTTATTGAGCAATTTCAAAGGGCTTGCGCAATACCCCCTGCATATCGCCGCCGTCGACAAAGACTCTCTTTTCCTTCACAAGCTGGGACTGATCACCAACTTCAAGACCCGGGAAGCCTGTTCGGAATATGTTTATAGTCTTCTGCCCTGGCTCCAGGGAAAGGGGTTTGTCACGGCTTCCCTGGATAGCCTGTCATTTACCCCCAAAGGAGCCACGCTCCGCCTGTATACAGGAGAGGTCTTTCACTGGGCCCGGATCAGCACAAGGGGCATCGATCCCGCCCTGCTCAGCGCCGTTGCCTGGAACGACAAGGCCTGGGCCCATCGCCCTCTCGATCTCCGGCAATTCCAGGTCCGGCAGCAGCTGCTCCTGGACTGGATGGAGAACAACGGCTACCCCTTTGCGAAAGTCAGTCTCGATAGCGTCACCCTGAAAGGGAAGGATGAGATCTATGCCGCTTTGAAGATCGATAAAGGCCCATTCTATCATATCGATAGCCTTCGCATATACGGCACGGCAAAGATCTCCAATGAATTCCTGCAGCATTATCTCAATATACCTAATGGAAGCGTTTACCGGAAGGAGAAGCTGGAGGCCATCCACAAGAAGATCCTGGAACTGCCGTATGTACAGGAGCAGGAGCCCTGGAACCTGACCATGCTGAACACGGGTTCCGTGATCAACCTCTACCTGAAACCAAAAAAGAGCAGCCAGATCAATGCACTTGTCGGTTTTCTGCCCAGCAGCGATCCCGTACTGGGCAATAAGATCCTTGTCACGGGGGAGGCGACGATCGATCTGAAGAACGCCCTCGGCAACGGCGAGACCATCGGTCTCAACTGGCAGCAGCTCCAGGCCGGCAGCCCCCGGCTAAACCTTTTATTCCAGCAGCCCTACCTGTTCAATTCTCCCTTTGGGCTCAACGCTTCCTTCGATCTGTACAAGCAGGATTCTTCCTATATCAATGTCAACCTGATGCTGGGCGCCCAATATACCCTGTCTGCCAACCAGAGCGGTTCCGTCTTTATCCAGGAAATGATCTCCAGCCTTTTGAATGTGGATACGTTGCAGATCATCGCCTCGCATACGCTTCCCACGGAGGCGGATGTCAGCGCCGTCAGCCTGGGGATGACCTATGATTTCAATAATACCAATTACCGGTTCAATCCGCGAAAGGGCAATGAGCTCACGTTCCTGGGTACGGTGGGCATCAAGAAAGTAAAGGAGAATCCGCAGATCTCGCAGCTGAAAGATCCGTTGGACTCGAGCTTCAACTTCGCTTCGCTGTACGATACCGTCCGGAAAAGCTCCTATGAGTTCCTGCTAAAGCTATCGGCGGCCCATTATTTCCCGCTTAGCCGCGCCAGCACCCTGAAACTGGGATTTAACGGGGGCGTTTTCAGCAGCCCCAACACCTACCGCAACGAGCTGTTCCTTATCGGAGGGTACCGCCTTTTGCGGGGATTCGACGAGCAGAGCATCCTGGCCTCACAATATACCGTCGGAACCCTGGAATACCGGTACCTGGTCGGCCTGAACTCCTTTCTCTTTACCTTCCTCGATGTAGGGTGGGCGAAGAACGACGTGCCCGGATACCAGATGAACAATACCTTCCTGGGCGCGGGGCTCGGGATGGCCTTCGAGACCAAGGCGGGGATCTTTAATATATCCTATGCAATGGGCAAGCGCAATGATACCCAGTTCAATTTTCACGATGCTAAAATTCATCTGGGATATGTCAGCTTTTTCTAAACAGGACACCTATTTTTGTAAGTATAAAGTGGGCCGGCGGCCCACCGGCCAAAGGCCCAACATTATGACGAAATTTTCCTTTCTCCTTTTCCTCTGTCTTTTGTTTTTCGGCAACTTGTTTGCTCAGACCGATTCGACCCGTCCGCTGCCGGTTCCTTCCACACCGGTACAAACGATACAGGACACGAGCGTCCGGCCGGTTATGGCCCGGCCCCGGCATGATTCGGTCCGCCACCTGACGCACCGGGATTCGGTGCGGCGGGATTCGATCGTTCGTCACCGGGCCGCCGTTCGCCGGGATTCGCTGGCGGCAATAGCACATACGGATTCATTGAGGGCGGATTCGGTTGCGCACCTGGCCTCGTCCACACCCGCTGTATCCGCAGCCGGTACGGGAGCTACACCCACACCCGTGCCCGGCGGTACACCCACCAGTTCCGACGGCATCATCAGCGGGTACGACGGACCGCCCTTGTGGTCCTTCTGGAATAAGGTGCTTACCCTGAACCCGTACTACAATTTCCTGGGGAAACCGATTGCAGAGCCCTACGAGATCCACCAGCCCGAGTCGAAGGATAGTTTTTTTTACCTGATCATCGGCATCTTATTCTATTTTGCGCTGGTCCGGATCTTCTTTGAGAAATATTTCAACAACCTGATGACGCTGTTTTTCCGTGTATCGCTGCGCCAGCAGCAGATCCGGGAACAGGTCCTCCAGACGCCGCTGCCCTCGCTGTTGCTAAACATCCTTTTTATCATCACGGGAGGACTCTATGCCTGTTTCCTGCTGCATTATTCTACCCTGGGCGCCGATATCAATTTCTGGCTGCTCTACCTCAACTGTATGATGCTGCTGGCTGCCATCTACCTGGTCAAGTTCCTTGTGCTGAAATTTGGCGGGTGGGTCTTTTCCATCGCCAGGGCGACGGATACCTATATTTTTATCGTTTTTCTCGTCAATAAAATGCTGGGGATCTTCCTGCTCCCTTTCTTGATCGTGATCACTTTTTCGGGTGATGCCGCCCGCCAGGTTTTCATAACAATTTCATTAGCAATGGTTTTTGTATTATGGATGTATAGGGTCCTGGCCGCCTACCGGCCTGTACGCAACGAAATAAAACTGACGCCATTTCATTTTTTTCTGTACCTTTGCGCCTTCGAAATAGCACCCCTACTCTTGATTTACAAGGTGTTATTGAGTTATTTGGAAAAAGTGTATTAATTTTGTAAATCCAGAGGGGAACACACATGATTAAAAACGAGGATAAAAAGAAGATTTTAATCACTCAACCCAAGCCTGAAACAGACAAGTCGCCGTATTTCGAATTAGCGAAGAAGTACGAGGTGGAATTGGCGTTTCATCCTTTTATCCGTCTGGAGCCCATTCCCGCCAAAGATTTCCGAAAACAGAAAATAGACATCGCACTATTTACCGCTGTGATCTTCACCAGCCGCAACGCCATCGACCATTTTTTCCGGATCTGTGAGGAAATGAAAGTGGTCATCTCCCAGGACACGAAATACTTTTGCATTACCGAAGCCGTGGCCCTTTATCTGCAGAAATTCATTCTCTATCGCAAGCGTAAGGTATTTTATGGCGCGGATGGTCTGAACAAGAGCATGTTCGATGTCATCAACAAGCATAAGGAGAACGAGAAATTCCTCTACCCCTGCTCGGAGAACCAACAGGACAACGAGATCATCAACTGGCTCAAGCACAATAACTGTGGTTTTGCGACGCCTTTTATGTACCGTACCATCAGCAATGACGTAAAGGTAGTGCTGGATCAGAGCGAGTACGACATTATCTGTTTTTTCACGCCCAGCGGTGTAAAAAGCCTTTTCGATAACTACCCCAAGTTCAAGCAGAATGGCACCAAGATCGGTGCTTTTGGCAGCAATACCTCCCGGGCGGTGGAAGAGGCGGGTCTTACCCTGGACATAAAGGCTCCTCTTCCCCAGGCGCCTTCAATGGTTTCCGCCCTGGAAAAATACCTGGCCGTCGTAGGCAAAAGGAAATAGCTGGCGCGAACCTTGCAGCTTGCGTACTAAGTCAACATTATGCACACCAACCGGCTTGCGAAAGAAACCAGCCCGTATTTATTACAACACGCCCACAACCCGGTGGATTGGTATCCCTGGGGGGAAGAAGCGTTGCAAAGAGCGCAGACGGAGAACAAACCCATCCTCGTCAGCATCGGCTATGCAGCCTGTCACTGGTGTCATGTGATGGAAAGGGAGAGTTTTGAGAACGAGGACACCGCCCGTTATATGAACGAGCATTTCGTCAACATCAAGATCGACCGGGAGGAAAGGCCGGACCTGGATCATATTTATATGGATGCCGTACAGGCCATTACCGGCAGCGGAGGCTGGCCCCTGAACGTATTCCTGACCCCGGCGGCCAGGCCCTTTTACGGAGGGACCTATTTTCCACCCCGGGCCTTTCACAACCGGCCCTCCTGGCTGGACGTGCTCAATGGCATTGCCCGTTCTTTCCGGGAAAGAAGGGCGGAGATCGAGCAGCAGGCGGAGAACCTCGTCAACCATGTAGCAAAGGCCGGAAATTTTGGGATCGGGGATCACCCCTCCAGAATGGAAGAGGAACTATTTACTCCCGATACCCTTCGTCAGATCCGGGACAACCTGCTGGCGACGGCCGACAAAACGGAGGGAGGCTTTGGCCATGCGCCAAAATTCCCGCAAACATTCTCCATCCGCTGGCTGCTGCATTATCATCATTTTACAAAAGACGGGGACGCCCTGGAACAGGCCCGTCTCAGCCTGGATAAAATGATCCGGGGCGGGATCTATGACCAGCTGGGCGGAGGATTTGCCCGCTATTCTACCGACAATGAGTGGCTGGCTCCCCATTTTGAAAAAATGCTATATGATAACGCGCTGCTGATCATTGCCCTTTGCGAAGCCTACCAGCTTACCCGCAATGAGGAATACCGGGAGGCGATCATACATACGATCGAATTCATTGACAGGGAATTATCGGATGGCCAGGGTGGTTTCTATTCCGCCCTGGATGCCGACAGCGAAGGCATAGAAGGAAAATATTATGTTTGGGACAAGACCGAGATCGAATCGGTCCTCGGGGAAGATGCCGATCTGTTCTGTACTGCTTTTGGGGTTACGGAGAAGGGAAACTGGGAGGGGAAGAATATACTGACGCGGTCGGGTCCTTTAACGGGAGGACAGCCGGATGCGGCAGGAGCACAGCGACTCGATGCTGCCCGCAGACGGCTCCTGGAGCATCGCAGCCACCGGATCCGTCCCGCCCTGGACGACAAGATCCTGCTGGGTTGGAATGCGCTGATGAACCTCGCCCTTACAAAGGCATATGGCGCCCTGGGGATGGACGAATACAGGGACCGGGCGATCGGGAATATGCAATTCTGCCGGCAGAAGCTCAAAGGCGAAGGTGTATATTATTATTATCATTCATACAAAGACGGACAGGCGAAGTTTCCTGCCTTCCTGGATGATTATGCCTATCTCATATCCGCTTTACTACAACTGCAAGAGATCACAGGCGAGGCGGGCTATTTGCTGGAGGCCCGGGAGGTGCTGGAAGTCGTGCTAAATAATTTTAGTGAAGCAGAAACAGGCTTTTTCTTTTTTACCCATCGGGAACAACAGGACCTGATCGTACGCAAAAAGGAAATTTATGATGGAGCGATCCCGTCGGGGAACTCGATGATGGCATTTAATTTGATATATTTATCCGCTTTATTCAACGAACCGGACTTGGCGGAAAGGGCCCGGAGGATGGCCTTCGCCCTTGGACGTCCCATAATGGGATATCCCGGGTCTTTTGGTGTGTGGGCAACCCTGTTTATGGCGTTTACGTATAATATCCCGGAGGTGGTCATTACCGGCAGGCGGCTGGAATATGCCCGGAAGGAGTTCCTGGAACAGTTTATTCCTTACCGGGTTTTCCAATCTGCGACAGAGGAAAATACCCAATTTCCTTTATTGTCAGGCCGGCCGGTCGAAGACGCCCCGCTGATCTTCCTATGTGAAAATTATACTTGTCAACTCCCTGTAAATGAAGTCCCTACACTTGTCCGTCTCCTCGAAAATGTGCAAAAGTTTCAGTAAGGTTTATACAATAATATAGGCACGGTCGGCGTTAATACTACTAGCGTCTTGAACTGATAGGTTCGATCCGCCGTTATGAAAACATTTTGTACGGATGAAAGCTTTGACTTTCGAAAAATTAATTTTAAACTTGTAGCGAGATGTTGTCAAAAGATTTTTTTTGCCCAATACCCTTTAATATTATGAAAATGAAAAACCTATCCACTCTGAC
>DASYBV010000024.1:0-18349 GCA_036500545.1 Puia sp.
CTCCGCATCATAGCTGTATTGATGATAAAAACCATCCGCCTGACCCGGCTGGTAGCTCACCTGGTTCACTTTCCCGCTGATCAGGTCATAATCATATTTGATCAGCTTGAACCGGTTCCCGTTCGGGTTCATCACACCCGATGCCCCATAGTCCTGTAACAGGCTGTCTACATTGCCGTGGATGTCATAACTATAGAACGTAGCCGCCCGATAAGGAGTCGGATCGGTATTATCCGCATCCAGCACCTGCGTATACGCCACCCGGTTGCGCAAATTGATCTGGTAGATAGGAGCAGGACCGCTGAAGCCCGGATACGCCACATCATACACCGTCCGGGTGATCTGCTGTTTGGTCCCGCCCGACGACAGATCGCTGATCCAGCTCTGTAAGGCCGCGTCATCCTGGCTGATGGTCTGCGTCATCGCCGTCGTCTGCGGCTTCTGTCCCACCTCCGTGATACGGCCCAGTAAGTCATATAAAGTATAGCTATACGATGGATCACCGGCCTGCTTTGCG
This sequence comes from Puia sp., assembly GCA_036500545.1. GTDB lineage: Bacteria > Bacteroidota > Bacteroidia > Chitinophagales > Chitinophagaceae > Puia. The sequence continues at coordinate 518 of DASYBV010000024.1, forward strand.
TTCTGGCTCACCGCCAGCCGTCCGAGCCGGTCATACCAGAAATGACTGACACCCGCATCCGGCGTCCGTTGCGCAACCACCTGGTTCAGGGTATTATACCGGTACTGCGTCGCCATGTTTTCGATGTTGGTCCCGTTGCCCAGATCCGAGGCCGATGCCCTGTCCGTCTGCACCGACGCCAGATAGGTAGGATCAAAATTAGGCCTGACCGCCGCCGGGGGAATGGTCTTTAACAGGTTGCCCGCCTGGTCATAATAATATAGCGTATAGTGATACTCCGACGGAGTATAAGTCGCATAGAAGACCTCCATGCTCTGGGCTCCCAGACACTTCGCCCTGTACAGGCTATCAAAATTGGCCGTGAGCGAATCCTGCAACTGCCGGAATAACCGCATGGCAATAAAATTCGCCTGATCCTGTACCTGCTGACAGGGATTTTTATTCGCCGTATCCGGCATGGTAATAAAGGTGACCGGCTGATCCAATGCACACAGCGCATTGCCGGAACTCCCGATCATAGCGGCTATCCGCGTCTCGAAATCATCCCCTGCGAGGCTGGTGAATCCCGTGGAGACGGTAATGCTGCTGGTCGCAGAATAGAGATAGGGCGGCGCCGATCCCGAAGGAGGTTGTGCAATACGATCCGTCAACACGAGGTCGGCGGCATCCGGGTCCAATCCGCAACTGAGGAAGGCCGCGGCATACTCATTGGCCGTCTTGCTGAACCCCGTCCGGTAATTCAGATATCTTGCCCACAACGCATTTTGTTTGGCCATCCCGGTATCGACGGAAGTCGCCCCGCTCGTATAAGGTACACCGGCATAGGCGGGATACAAGACCCGGAAAGTAGCCGTATAGCTTTGCAGCAGGCTACAGGTGACACAGGGCTGTACATATCCGCAACTCAGGAAAGCAGGGATGACGGACACCGCCCCCAGCGAGATAGGCTTGAAAAAGCTGACACAGGAATCAGGTACCCCTTTCCCAAGATTTATATCATGCGGATAACAGGTATCATAAGACCAGTGATTGCCATTGCAATGCTGCAGCCCCTGCCACAGCGTTAAACTTACGGTGTCATTGTAATTGGCCAGCAGATAGGTATTCATGCTGCTCATGCTCGTCGAATCAAAACCGGCCGCCTTGGCCGCGACTTTCAGCGAGCTGAATTGCTGGCAATTACAGGTATCCACCGAAGCCCTGGAATTGACGAATAACGGCGGATTACTGTTATATGGCTTTGGATAGTCGATGGAATATGGATTACAGAAATAATTGTTGCCCGGCAAGGTCGCCAACCCATATTGCGAAAAAACATGGTTGATGATGTCCTCGAAATTCGCCGGTGCAACCGGCAACAAGGACGGATTTACATTGGAAGCTCCCGCAGGATCCCGGGCATCGATGGAGTTATGACAGACCATGACCATGGAATCCAGGATGGCATTGATAATGGTATCCACCTTGACGGAATCCGAATGGGTCTGGTTCAGCAGGAACTGCTGTAGCTGTTCACACTGCATCAGCCTGGCCTGCCAGAAAGGCCGCTCTGCCGTACACTGATCGATGCTGTTGGCCATCACATAGGTATTGGTCATGCCGGCCAGTCCAACCGGATCTACAGTGCTGAGATCCGTGGCCGTCGACCACCAGGTCCATTTATTCTGATCTGCCAGCCCCTGGGCATTGGTAAACCGAAGCTGCTTGCCTTCGGTCTGCAGCTCGGTCATGGCGGAAGAAGACAGCGTACCGGCCTGCTGCACGTTGATATAGTTCACCACCATTTCATTGCGATAGCCCAGGTACAAGGCCCGGAAGGTCTTCCACACGGCGTCTTTCTGGGCGGTAGTGGTGGCCGAAGGATCGATGCCGGTACTGCTCATCCCCATCATACAATTCTGCCGCTCTACCTGCGGCTGCGTGGAATCACAGAGCGCCAGCCCATTGGCCAGCAGCCAGATGGAGTAATGCACGGTATCATTGGTAGGGACCCTTGTCGTCAGATAAGTAGCCATGTTGGTCCGATCCCCGGGTACATAGCCGGTATTGCCGCCAAACGTAAAATACGGGTCACTGGTCAACGGGCTGAGATAGCCATTGGACAGGGCATTGGCATAGGTGTCACACTGCTGTACCTGGTCCAGCCAGGCATACGACGTCTGCAATGTCGTCTCGGCATAATGCAGCTTGCTGTATTCGGGATGATAAAAGATCAGCTGCCCGGCCCAATTGCGGTTGAAGATCGTCGCAAAGGTATCGGTGGTGATGGTATTCAGATGCGAATGATCGGTCGATATACCACCGGGATAAAGGGTATTATCGGGCGTTCCGTCGCCATTGGTATAAAAAGTCGCCGTACCGCTGGGCTCCGTGACGGGGTTCTCATAAAAAGGCTTGGTGCCAAAGCTGCCAAACGAACCCGTATAGCTCGTCACGAATATATTATACTTCGCCTGCAACTTTGACAGATCTGGTATCGAATCCGTCGGAAGGGCATACTGACCGGTATACGGGATCATGTCATTCAATAACTGGGTCCGGAGCTGACCCAATGTGCTCATGGCAGGGTTCAACGCAAGCCCGCAGGCATCGGCGCAATCCAGCGAATCCTGCGTATATAAGGCGTGGATAGCAGCATCGCTAAGCGTGCTGACACCCCCCAACGACGCCAGGTAAGTGGTCTTATAGGTAGCGTAGCTGCCAAGCTGCGCCTGGCAGGAGGCGCAATTGCGGGTCGCAGCGTTGACGCTGCAGCTGGTCGCGGCAGACATGGCCGAAAAAACGCTATCCGACAGGTTCTTCTGTGTCTTGGACAAAAAGGAGTTGAGCGCACTATCCTCCCGTATCCGGAACAACGAATCATTAATGGACAGTGTCTTCCGGACGATCCAGGAACCAGTCGTCAAGGGAATGGAAAAACTGATGGTTGTTGTAGGCGTAGTGATCCCGTCACCTACAAATCCCATGGAAGTAGTGCAAGCCTGATCGGCGGCAACGATCTGCAGATTATTGAAATGCTTTACGATGGGCGCCGCATCCGAGCAATCCTCCTGCCGGACGGAGATCTCCAGGTTATACTTGCAGTCGAAACAGACGGACTGCCCGCTGCCATTGAGTTGTTGAAAGATCGCCGGATTTAACTGATAGGTAAAATTATAGGTCGTATTCGAAGGCAACAGGAGGGTGCTGAGCGATTCAATGGAATCCCCTTTTATCACATTGCCGGCAGGCGTGAGCAGGTTGTTGGTCAGCAGACCCGAGGAAACGGGATAGAAAGTACTATTGTTGTTGATATTCGAAAGCTTCGCCGGGTTTTGGCCGGCCAGGGCCGTGGCTACGGTACGTCCATGCATATCCACATAACTGACGCTCATCTGGCCATTGGGGTCCTGCACCATGTTCTTAAAATAGTGCGTCGCATCCCCCGCCTCTGTTCCGAATAACGCATCGAGCTCGTTCTGCGTGGGTTTACCATAAAAATATTTTGTCTCATGCCCATTACCCACCTGGAAAGCCTTCCCAACCCCACCCTGTATGCTCACCCGCCCGGTCGGATCATCGGTATACCGCGTTTCGGAATACCCGAACCCCGCAGCGCCGGGTATGAAACTGGCCGTGTTCTCAACCCCGATCCAGGGATTGTTGGAAGAATAATACTGCCCGTTCCCATGGGTCGAATCCAGGGCCGGCGAACCATTACACTGTGTACCGGCTACCGAGAGGTCAAAATATTTTGCGGGATTGTCATTGGTCGACTGCCCGGAAAAGCGGTTGAAGTCGCTAAAATACTGGATCGCCGTCGAAAGGGTCGGCGTGGGCAGGATCTGTACATTGGGCCTTCCCTGCAGATCATAGATCGTCTCGGCCACGATCGTATTGCCCGTGCTGTTGTCCTTTGTCACGGTCTGCCGGGGCCGGAGGGTGCCATCAAAATACTGGATGACGGTCTTGCTCTTCCCATTCTCCGCAAAGTCGGTCGTGCTTTGCCAGTTCATGTTGGGCTGATGGCCCCCTGTAAGGGAGAATGTTTGCGCGGTGGACCAGGGGCCGACGATGAGGTTGCCATCATTCTTTCGCTGAACGGGCCTCACCCGGAAATACAAGGTCCCGCCTCCCTGGGCCGGATCGGCGTCGTATAGCAAGGGGATATTATAGCTGTTGCTGCTGTAGTCGATATCGATCCGGGTGCTGTTCATGTTAAAAAGGCCGCTGGAGTCGAAAACACCGCCTACGGTATAAAATCCCTTTGTCTCATTCTCCACCCAAGCATATTCCAGCTGTGAGAGGTTATTGTTGACACCCGCCGGAAAGGTCCAGGAGACGGACAGCTGATCGGAATGATTGGTGGCATCATATGCAGATGTAAAAGCCGGCGCCAGCAGGGAAGGATTGTTGGACAAGGTAAAATAGCGCAGGATCTGCATTTCATTCTCCACGGTCAGTAACGGCAGCACATCGGCCGAGGTCCAGCCATTGGCCGTACCGGTGACCGGTACCGAGTTGACCGTTACCTGCATAGCTTCATAGCTGATGGCATCGCTCAATACCACATAGGCGACCGGTGTGTATTTTGCACCGGCAGCCGGATCATAATTCACCGTCAGTGTCTTCGTAAGGGTCTGGTCCGGACTTCCGGTCCGCGCGGCGGCAGAGGCCCAGAGATCGACCGTTATCGTCGCCGTTGCCGTAAACCCCGATTTATAATACTGTAATGGGGGCGTAGAACCCGAACCGGTAGTAGCCAGCTCATTTATCTTGAATCGGAGAATATTCTTTATGGTCCGCGACGCTTCTCCCTGCGAGGTGTAAAAAACCATATTGGGCAGAGTAGTATTCGAACAATCGATCGACCCCAGCTGCACGGAGGAAAGGCCCTCTTCGAACTGCGCCATCGCCCTGCCGGATAGGAGCATAATAAAGAATACCGCGAAAAGGGGCTTTCTCAATAAAACATGTTGCATACACAAATGTTTAAATCAATTTCATTGTTTAAAAAGTCTTTACCACTTCATACCCGGCGCATTCCCCTTTCCCACTAAAGCTCCCTTGCAGCGCATCATAGGATATCTTCTCCTTCCACGAGGGCATTTCGAGGGCCTTATCCTTTGTCATCTCTATGGAATTAAACCGGACCGCGGCCGTTTGGTCCATCACGAGGAAATGCGCTCCCTCCTTCTCTTCCGTCATCTTCGCCACATCAAAACCTTTTGCACGCAGCGCCTCCGTCACACCACCGGTCTCCTGCTGCCGGACCCGCATGGTCACTTGCATGAGAAGCGGCAGATGCTCTTTTTTTGTATAGGACAGCAACATCTCGGTCCCCGCTATGCGCAACGACTGCCGCCCCTCCTGTGACCGGACAACGATATATTCCGTATCTCCCCTTGCCGGCAGCCTGGAGATGGTATAGTGCTCCCGAAGCAGTTTTTGCGCATCCATTTTCTTTAGCGGAAGAAGATCCATCTTCTTTTTCGACGCAACGTCTACCTTACTTACCCGGATCGTTTTCCGGCGATGATTGATGTTTATCATCAGGCTGTCCTGCCAGAAGGACTCCTCCTGCTCATTGCCATAATAAAGATCATCCCCGTTCTTATAAAAAACACCATGCAGCAGGGCGCCGGTATCGGCCCTGTCCATAAGGGGACCGGTAAGTAGGGAGGTGACGCTGGTATAATACAGGTATGGCTGAACGGCAAAGCCCATCACCTCGTTGAACTCCCGGATGACCGCCGTGGTATCGGATACGCGCTGGGCAGACCCGGTCCGGGCGAAGGCCCCTAACAACAAAATCAAAAATATCCTGTTTCTCATCGTTTATCTTTTAAGGCCATGTCGGCTATTGACCGTTATTGAATCGCATTGACGGATTTCTGCTTGGCGGTACGCGTTTCCTTGATCGTCTTGATCCCCTGGATCGTCTCCTTTTTAACCCGTACCAGCTGCCCTTCCTCGTCGTATTCATAAAATGTCGCATAATTATTCTCATCCAGCTCCGCACTCAGCCGGAGCGTACGGGGATCATAGACATAGCTCTTCATATCCGCATTAAACGGATGCAGCCGTATATCATCAAAATATACATTGACCGCACTGTCGCTGGCCAGCAATAGATTTGCGGTCGTGGCATTCGCGGGTACGATAAAGGTTCCCTCCACTTTTTGCCATCCTTCGATAAGTACACCGGAGGGTTTCAAGGTTATCGAAGGAGTGCTGCTGCCGGGAAATTGAAGGGTAACATGCGTATTTGGATAGTTGGTCAGATAACAGGGTGTCCCGGTAGCATTCCCGCAATCCTGTCGTATCCAGGCGCTGAACTGCATTTGCTGGTTGGGTACCAGGGCAAAGCTCTGATTGAACATGCTGTCGCTGGAAGGCAAGGGCTTGTTGAAGATGCAATCCGTTGTTTTGACGGTGTCTTTATAGGAGGGGGAGGTGGTGTTAATATGATAACTAAAATCGCAGGGATGTTGAGTATGAAGCCCAAGGACATGGCCCGTCACGCTGGTGTCATAATTATTGGTAAACTCGCAATCGATCTTATATATTCCGGGGCATAAAGAGAACATGACAGAACCTATCGCATTATACTGGACATTATTAATATTTTGGCTGGTGACTATATTTCCACCGGCGTCAGAAACATCGATATTGATTTGGGCAAATCCTTCCGATGCGTCATTACCATTGTCCACACCAAAAGAAAGAGTATACGTGTCCGGCTGCGTTATCTGCATATATTGAGTGGTCTGCATGTTAAAGGCATGCTGAACTCTCGTAGTGTTGTTGGACTGGAAAGAGTTCGAATCCTGGATACTGGTACTTAAACTGGCCCCGAAACCATTGTTAAAGGACAGGACATGCGCCGTAGAACCATTGTTGGTGTTGACGGGGGAAATTTCGAGATTTGTCACCACCCCACCCTCGTCGGCCAACGCCCCGGTCGTATCGCTGGCTGTCCAGAAGCTATAGCTATCCAGTGCCTGCGCACTAACGGCCAATGGCTTTGTCAGTTGTGAATTCCCATTGATCTTTACCATGTATTGCCCGGTATGCGCCTTAAAAGGCAGCCCATCCGAAGAAATGATACTGCTATTCGCCAGTCCGCTAAAGCTGTTATATTTATAACTGTCGCAATTGTTACCCACTGCATTGTTCAACGTCTCGCTATACAGGTAGTCCTCGAAGCTTTCATCCAGCGACTGCCCGTTACGGGCATTCTGGACCATCGATACCGGGAAGTTCTTGGCGAACCCATACTGGGCGGCCGTATACCGGTTCAGGGCATCGTGCGTCTCCAGTTCCTGCCCCTTTGCATTGACTTTTGTACACTCGGTATTCCATACCCAGTTTGTGTTTGTATTGTCCGGCACCAGGTTGTTGTTCACATCGAAACTCCAATAATTACCAAATCCCGGTATATACCCATTCTTGCGGATCGTCGTATTGACGGCAGGATCCGTTTCCGCGCGCGTTCCATAATAAACATAGCTGCGATTTTGTTTGAAATTGCCCAGCAAACCGTGGTTATAAGGGTTCAGATGCGTAGGCAGGGTCCCGTTGCAATCCGGACTTTCGATGCTTACACAACTCACGACGGTGAAGATTGTCTTTGGGATCACATCCCGGTCGGTCTGCCATTTTTCTCTAAAGGTCGCCGCAGATGTCGCCACGACATTGTCCGCACTGTCGACCACCAGTTTCCGGACGCCGCCGACCGTCCGTACGGGGTTGAGCATGGAAGTGGCGCTGCCGGCCATTACCCCCAGATCATTTCGCTTGCCGCTACGGACTATCTGGAAACTCACCCCTGCCTTGGTGAACAACTGACCGGATGCATCCATGATGAGTAAATTCCGGCTCGCAGAAGGAACGGTCAGTGAGGTCGTATTCTTTGTCATGTCGACGACCCATAGCCTGTCTGTATTCGGCGACTCCGGCACACAGCCAGGCTTCCCGGAACCTGTATGAGAAGGGTCTACATATAATTCATCGCCGCTTTCAAAAACGCTCAGATTTGAGATCCCGCCGACGATCTGCCCACTACTAATATCTACCCCACTGAAAACCATCCCGATATTCTTGTAGGCCGGCGCCATACCGCTATAGGCCCAATAAGCAGGATAGCTGGTGGAATAGATAGGGTCGTTGAACTCATTCATCGTCTTTGTCACAATGGGATTGCCCGTTTCCCCGTCATATAGCAATGTCCGGGTAGTGATGGTACTGCCTTTATCGTTGACGATCACGCTGTCTTCTATCGCATGATAATTGATGAGCTTGGTAGTGGTGACGGCGCGATATTTATTCTCCGTATAAGATATCAACGGATACATAAAGACACCGAATACGGGGAAAGGAACAAAGGAGAAGAAATCCACCTGCGCCTGTACGTCCAACCCATTGCTGATGACGGAGAACTCTCTTACATCGGTCATCAGTTCCATATCGACGCCCATATTCCCGCTGGTCACGGCGCCTCCCTGGTCGTTGTGAACAAAATCGACCTGGTCATTAAGCCCATTGGCGCCGGTATTCTTGTAATAATGGAGGGTATAGGACAAGGGAGTGTTAGGATCGCTCTCGCTATAGGCGGACTGCGATTTCATTTTACCATGCATGTCATTGGTCTCCACCAGGAATCCCTGCGAAGTGGTCCTCCGGTCGATCGTCTCCTTTGTAAAAAAGGAAAAAGCCGGGTTATGGTGATAGTCCATATTGTTCATCGGAGTATAAGTAGAAAAGGAGGGATAATCCCTGGCGGTATAGAACTCCGTCACCTGTTTGCCGATCGCCGACCGGACCACCGAAGCTCCCTGTGTACCGTTCCGGTTGATGGAACGGACGGTCACCTTGCTGTACCCTACAACGGGCGACGGATACAACGCCTCCAATGCAGGCATCTCGATGGCCCCATACTGGGCGGAAGCCAGCGGCAACTGGTCCTCGAACTGCAATATTTCCCGGAATGGATTTTCCTCGCTGCCGATACCTGGTTCATAGGAAGCTACCCCGCTGCTGATGGTAGTGGATACGCCATTGACCATCTGTGTCGTGGTATAATCATAGTCCTGGCCATACTGCGAATCGTACTGGCCGCTCATGGCATTCCAGTTATCCTTCACCAACACCCTTTTTACCCGGTGGCCGCCTCCATATTTTACAAAATTGGGATTGCAAAGCCGTACGAACGAATTGACCAGCGAAATGGAGCTGCCTTTTCCGTCGCTCCGCATCTGGCTCTCCGCATTTTTAAAGGCATTGGCCAGTCCGCTCAATTCGGAGGTGATCAGATCGAAAAAGGCCGTGATGCCGGTCTCATCACTGAGATCATAGCCCGGGAAGGCCTGACCCGGAAGGTTTTCCATTAAAAAATGTACGGAGGCATTGGCCAGCGGCCCCTTGTTGTCTATCGGCGCCAGCTTTACATAGATAGTCTTTCGATCGGTGCTATTCGTACAAAGACCATAATCAAGATAATTTGCATAGACCGTCAACGTTTCCATACCATTTGGCATATTTACATTCAGCTTGAACGCCAGTTGGTTCAACCCATCAAGATACTTCGAATAGATCTCCTGTTTGATCTTTACCGGATCGGTATTCTGCAGTGCGGCGGGCAATTGTATATATATATAATTCTGGTCCTGGTTGGCGTAGATGGTATATAACATATTGTTCTGGCTATACTCCGGAGTACTGCCCAGCCCATAGATATTGAACATATTACAGGCCCTGCGGTTTTGTACATACGCATAATCATCCGCCTCATAGGAGACTTCCATCTGGCCGCCTGACGGCAGCAGGATCTTCTTCAAGGACCACTCGCCTGCATACTGGTCATCGGCAGCCTTATTGCTGGAGGTATAGGGATAATCGATATTGTTCTGTCCGTTAGGATTGACAGGCGCGCTGGCGGAATCCAGCACGGGCTTATATGTCCCCCATCGGTCGGAAGCATTGTAGGCATAGGACGCATTATCGAAATTGCTGGCGGCATTGCCATAATTGAACCGGTAGATGTCCTTGGATTGCCGGGACTGTCCGTTAAAGGTAAACCAAACGCTGTCCAGCGTAAGCTTTCCGGCGCCGTTATTGTCCGGGGTCCCGCCGCAAAGGGAATAGCTATATTTAAAATGGATCGTTTTCAACGGCAACGCTCCCGACAGGCCATGCGCCTTTACATCGGCCTTTGTATAGAGCATGATGCTGTCCAGCTTCTGGTTGACGGCCTCCGTTAATTGAATAGCTCCGTTGAGATCGCTGTTCACCCCCCTGGCATCATCGCGGGCGCTGGTGCTAAAAAAGGCGATCATGGATTTCGATTCGATCGAATGCAGATACCAGGCTTCCCGCTCGCCATAGGAAATAGTCGCCTTGTTATCCCGTTTTTCCGTTTTGAGCCCTACATTAAAATGCGCCGTATTACCCGTCGTGTTATTGCGGGGGGTACGCCATTTGTGCAGCCCAGACGACATGGTATAGTCGAATTTTACCGCATTGCCCAGGTCATCCTCCGTGATGCCGTCCCCGGTCACATCCACATAATCGGGCGATAAGAGACCGGTGATCAGGAAAGAGGAGGCATAGGCCGGCGTCTGTTGGATATTCACATACCCGTCGATCCCGGTATTACCGGTGATATGTGCCGAGGTAGTGGCCGGTTCCGATGATGCATAGCTGACCATGTTGTCGGCATCCCCTATATTGCCGACCGAAAAGGTGAAATCTTTCTGGACCTTGTTATACACAGGCAGACCATAGACATATCGCATGCCGGTGGCCTCCAGGACGGTGATCTCGGAGATATGATGCCCTTTCCGATATCCCCCTACGCGCGGGATATTCGTGTATTGGAGATCATTGCTTCCATCCAGCGTCGACTGGTAGCTTCGCAGGGAGGTATCCAGCCCGACACGCCGGGCATCGTCGGCCTTCAGCATGGTGACTACCTGGGTGCGCCGGTCCCGTTGTCCCGTTGTATTAGCCGTGGCGACCGATAGCGTCCCCATGCCGGCGCCGGTCTTTTTGCTGAACTGCTCCACCTGGCTCTCCAGCCGCGGAGTAACGGTGGAACCATCCAATTTGAATCGTACAAGGTTATCCCTTCCGATTTTGTTGATTATATCGTCATTGGTGACCGTGGCCTCGCCCGGGTTACGGAAATAGACATGCTCAAAGGAATTAACGCTGCTATTGGCGTTGAACTGGAGGGCCTGATTCAGTGTATTGTTTGCATCGTCCCAGTTGCCCGACCGGGTAGGCATCGAACCGCTGTTGACATTCCCGCCAAAGTGGCCGGTCGGAGCGATATCGAATCCAATGGAAATATTTTTATCTTTCGACAGGGTTTCGTGTTCGTGCATAAAGCCCAGATCGCTGCGATAGGCGCGGATGGACCCTCCCGTACCTTCTCCCTGGATGGTAAATATATCATAGTCATATTGCGGTGCGGAAATGACAGGCGTATTCGGTGTCACCGCGCCATCATTGAGCCGGTTAAAATCCATGACCGCATCCTTATGCCCGCCGGCATTCTCCAGGTACATAAAACCTACCAGGGGTTTGGCAATCGTCACCGAGCCATCCGCCACGCCGGATTCTGTATAATAGCCCTGGATGGTACCGGCTCCCCGCAATCCAAACATGCCGGTGCCCAGTTCCAACTGGCCAAACGTATTGCTATACTGCATCGGCATTCGTAAGGTAGGTAGATAGGAAGGACGGGCAAAGCTGATATTTGTACTGGATAGTGTGTTGAAATGGCCGCCCCGGTTAGGATCCACATAATCCTTTTCCTCTCCCACTTCCGCATAAGCCTGCATTTGAGAATGAATATTCAGATCCTGGATACCCGTCCTGGAATTATAGCTGGTACTGATCCCTACACCCAGATCCATTCGCTGGCTGACTGAATGCATGCTTGCATTGAGAGAAGGCGACAGGGTGAGGCCCGAGCGTGAGCTAAGCTTGGCATTGGCGCCCAGGTTGAGATTCAATCCCTGTGAGTTATCAAGAGGAGCGACTTCATCATATACCTCCGTCTTTATGATCGGTATGCTGACAGCCACACCCGCCCCGATGTCAAGTTCGGGCCCCAGGTAATTATTATAAGAAAAACCGACGTCAAAATTGACATTAGGCTCTTTTATCCCGATCAGTTCGCCATCTATACCGATCTCACCCCCCCAGGTCTTATTCGGCTTCACATCCTGCGTCTGTACCAGCGTATCTGTCCCGTCAAAATCATCCGGCACGCCCCGCATATTCCTGCTGACCGACCCGGGATTGATGTTCCAGCCCAAACCTACCCAGCTTGCCTCCTGCTCCATGCCGATCCCCCCATTGTAGAAGAGATTGACGGGATATCCGCCCACATCCAGTAAAGGAATGCTATAGGAAAAATCACCCGTGAACAGGTTGACAAGATTATTGGAACCGACGGCCTTAAAGGAACTGGCCTCCGGCGTGGAAGGCCCTCCGATAGACCGCGGCGCGACAGAACGGACCGGCCGTCTTTTCGTCATCGCAGTACTCCCGGACGCGGCCTCCTGCGTCGTTGCTGAAGTTCCCATCACCTTCATGGGTAAAGGCGAAAAAGCATGCACCACATATACGGGTTCTTTAACGGTCGCCCAGGCAGTCATAGAACAAAGGATCTGCCCATAAAAGGTCAAATACAGCGAAGCGGCTATTCGTCGGCGGAATCGACTGGAAAGCGTCTGGATCATAGTATAGTTTTGATGCAATTCATTATTTGATGGTGAATGACATGGAACTGGATCTTCCCGATCCGTCCTGGACCTGGATCCCATAGGTATGCTTGCGTTGAAAACTCCCGGTCAAAGGAATATCCAGGTAATTATCTCCCTGCCGGATAGGGAGCTGTAGCGTGCGAAGCACGGTTCCTTTATCATCTTTAACAAGGATTGTCGCCTGGTAGGCCGATACGGAGGAGACGAACTTTACATGTACGGCGTCCGAATCCGAAATGCCCGGGCCGCTGCTGTGTCCATCCATCAATAAATAAATAGAATTACCGGTGTTGACCCGGGCCACCGTATCCGGCACTTTAAAGGACCAGACCTCTGATTTTGCCGCATATTGCTGGCGGTCCCTGGCGATCACCTGCCAGGCATAGGTCTTACCCTTCTCCAATTGCGGTCCTTGCAGGGGAAACGAAAGAAAAGGCATGGTAAGCCCCTGCGCCTGCTGCAACGGCAGGTTCTTCTGGATAGCATCCGTCACCGACTGTCCGTCATAGACCTCGGAGATCAAAAGGTCATAGGTCAGCTCGCTGAACATGGTGAGCGGGGCCGGAGGCAGCCAGGTAAAAGAAGGGGTCGGCGTCGTCAGTGAGGAATCGTTCTCCGGCATGGTCAGCAAGGGAGGACTCAATGGCTCGACGGCGATCTCCTCACAATCATCGGCGGAGACGGTCTGGTTCTCCCCATAGGTCAGGAGTAACTGATAACATACCTGGTATTGTCCGATGGGCAACATCCCATTGGCCGATCGATCTGTCACCGCCGATGATGTATAGCTATACTGGATGGGCTCTATGGCCTGCATCTGTATCATCATTGCGCCCGGCGAGAGATGGAAAGGCGCCGACATCGCCGAAAATACGGACTGGTGCGTCCGGAGGTCCATCATGTCCAGTTGGATCCTCGCCGATACAACGGCATTGCTGGTATTGGACACCGTCAGGTTCCACAACTGCGATTTTAAATAGACGGGCCCGGCCGTCAACGCGACGATATTGTACTGTCCCCGTACCACGATGACGGACAACGCCAATAGCGCCGACAGGATGGATCTTCTACAAAAATTTCTTTGCATGATGATACTCATTATAAGTTTCTTAAAACACTTTGATCCAATTGATCCGCCCCCAGTTATAAGGCGCCAGTCCATTCGATCCATTGGGCAGATAGTCCTTGCTGTATTGCATCCGCAACCCTCCGACTTTATTGACCTGCACCTGTATTTGCAGAGATCCTCCCCAATAGGATGTCCCATCCGACGGTAAAAGATCGTTCTTCAGACCGGCGCCGACCGACACTTTTTTCCCGATGGTCATATCCAACCGTTGCTGGAACATCCAATAGGCCAGCCCCGGCTGCGTCGAGTATTGGACATCCGTCTGCGAATTCACTTTTCCCCAATTGATCTGGTGGCTGTAGAGTATGTTTTTGGCATTGTATAGCACAAAACCCGAATCGGTACCGCGGTTATAAAATTGATTATAGAGCAGGCTGCTGTTCATCCGGAGTTTTTTATACGTGTAACTGTAGAATACTCCGGCGGTAAGCGCGTAATACACATTTTCCGAGAGTACCCCGTTCGGGTCTTTGATAAGCTGTGTACTCGGCATATACCCCAGCGAAAAGACCGGCCATTTTTTTCTGCGATAGACCAGTTGGGCGCTCTTGAATAAGAGGGAACTGCTGGCGGAGGCAGCAAGCAAGGGATCATCGAAGGCGCTCTTCTTTACCTGCAACGTGACGGATAGCTGGTTCTTAAAAAGATATTGCCGCCATTTGACGCCCCATCCTTCCTGTTTGTTGCCGCTGTTAAAAATGCTGTAGGATTGGAAGTTGGCGCCTATCTCCTTATAAAACAGGTTGACCGTCGACCGGGTCGCCGGGATGTTAAGATTAAATTTGGCCGACAGGGCCTCATTGTTATGGTCGGAAAAAGTAAATGCCTGGTTGAAAGACCGGCTCTTGTCGATGCCGGGAGCATAGGGAGAAGAGGACTTTGCCGCTTCAAAGGAAAGATCCATATTCCGGTCGATCTTATACTTCGTCTCAAAAGAATATCCGAATACAGAGGTGGAATTGACCGTCGGCGTAGTCGTCTGGGATATGGTTGACGTGCCTCCAAAACTATTCTTTGTACCCGTATAGACCGTCAGGATGAAGATCTGTTTTTCCTTATCGCCCCAGCCCAAACGCCCTAATACCAGGTTCTGTCTGGGCACGGCGCCCGGCTGCACGACAAAATCCCTGAAGAGATAATCCACACTCCCGGCTGCAAAAGCCCCATACCAGGAAGGGTTATATTCCACATTCACACCTGTGAGGCTGATATTACTGACGGTCAGGTCCGAGTAATTGACGGGGCTCCGGCCGATTCCGAAGTGAGTGACGCCCAGGAGCGTTTTATCCGACTGGCTCATGGTCTGTGTGCCGGCTTTCTTTTCAAGATCTTCCAGTTCACCGATGGAGCGTGCATTCCTTACTTCGCCGATATAGGTCTTTAAGACAGAATCCTCTTTTGCGCCAACACTATCGGCCTGCCGGCGGGCAGCTATCATTCCTTTGTACAACGAGTCCGCCAACTTTCTTTGGGATTGCATTTTCCCCTCCGTAGGACCGGGCCGGTGCATTTGTGCCAGCAAAGAGTCTTTCCTTTTTTCCAGCCTTGCATTCAGCGAGTCTTTCCATGCAGGCAAGGCGGAGGATGGTAATTTTAATGCCAGGGGATCGCTGCTATGGATGGCCTTTCCGCCGGCGCTGTCTTTTGAGCCGGATGCGGCCTGCTGTTCCGCCAGCAATAAGACCTGCCGGTATATCTGCTCCTTTTCCTGCACTATTTCCTGCTTGCGGGCGGGGTCATCGATCCAATTATTTATGGCAGCGTATTTTGCCTTTTGGCTGTTAAGGCGTTGCTCATATACATTGAGACTATCCGACGCCTTCATTTTATTGACCATAGCGGCGATCATGGCGTCTTTGACCGACTTTTGAAAATCCTGGTGTTTGAATTCCACGTTCAGATCGGTATAATTCCTGAAATAAGGAGAATTGGACTGACGGGAATTCAATAGGACCCGGAATGGGTATTTACCCATCAGCGTTGCGTCCGCATATACCTGTTCCGTATGCTGCTGCAGATTGGCAGCGGAAAAAGGAGTATCCAGTTGCGACCGGTAATCAAAGGAATAGGCTATGTTGCCATGAAATTTCAGCAATGGAACAGGCCGGGCTCCCGACGGACGCCGGTCACCATTCTTTTCCAGGAGCACCACCTGTTTACTGGTGTTTGGGAAGACGATAGAATCCCAGGTGGTCGTTTTGCAACCTCCCGGATTGGGTAGGTACAGGGTTATATCGGAACTGTCATACCGGAGACGGGCATACTTAAAAGCACTGGCAGACCGGGCCGTATCTTTTTGGGCAAGAGCGCCCATACTCACTCCGGCCCAGCAAAGGCAGGCGAGAAAGATCCTCCGGACATGGCTCATATGTATAATTGGGAGACCCATCTTGCTATTTGTCCGTAAGCTTTTTCAGCATTTCTTTCAACTGATCGATCTCCTGTTGTTGATCGTCGAATCGCCGGTTCTGCATCCGCAGCCGCTCTATCTCCTTTTCCTGATCCAGGGTTCTTTTATGCTCTTCGATCAGATACAAGGTCAGCTCCTCTATCTTTTTTAAGAGAGCCGTTTGGGTGGCCCCTACATCGATCCCATCCCGCCGTACTTCCGACTGTGAGACGATGCCGGGCAGATGTTTGTTGGTCTTGATATAGCGTTCGACCTGCTCCAGTTCCGGCAGCACATATCCTTTTTTGAATACATAGTCCGGCCAGCTGGCGAATGGTTTTACTTTTATCTGCGTGAAAATGGCCGTACCGTTCACGGCCAGTTTATAGCCATGGGTATTGCTGGTCCCGATCCCGACGTTATCCGTCGAATCATATTGTACGCCGCCGGTCTGCTGCCATCTTCCCGAACCGCTGCCACTGCCGACGGAAGCCCAGGCGCTGCCGTTATAATATTGGAAGACGCTCGAGTCCGTATTGTATAACAGCAGACCGTTCTGCAGATCCCCGCTGACGATGGCGTTGCGCTGTGCACTGGTCAGCTTGGGCAGCAGCACCCCGCTGTTGTTGCTGACCACTTCCAGCGCCGCCTTTGGCGTAACGTCCGTCTGCGCCAGGGTATTGGTATGACCTGTCGTATTGATCTGGGTACGGCCATTGTATAGAACGGTAACCGCATTGGAATGGCCCGACCCATCATTGACCGCCGCATTTCCAAGCGCAAAAAGAGGATAGCCGGCAATCCCCGTGACGTTTGTCCCTTGCAGGCCCGTATAATTCAAGGTGGCAAAATCCACATTGCTATTGCCAAGCACCGCACCATTCGGCGTTCGGTTCACCAGGTACTCCCCGGCTACAAACTGCCCCAGACCGCCAAATTTATTGTGAGCGCCCCCTATCAAAGAAGAAGCAGCCGAATCCTGTGTCACATTACCAAGGCCGCTAAGCGCGATCGATTCTATAGGCTTGGAGATCGTATGCACCTGGCCGGTGATGACGCTCGCATCGACCGCCGCCGAGATCTGGAGACCCCATCCTCCTACCAGGGTCCGGATCATAGAGCCCATCGTACTAAAAAAATGAGAGTTTTCCGAGGCGATAAAGCAATTTTCCGTCCGGTTCGCGGAATCATACTTGTTTATATCGCCCGCGAATACCGTATTCATAAATTTCCCCTTTATGGTATTGGAGTCATCGCTATTGAGGATGATCCCGGAGTTAAGCCAATGACCATAAACAATAGGGTTTTGTGTAGTATCTACCCGGTCGGATGCGCCGATCTGCAGGATCCCCGATTTGGCATAATACCGTAATCCTATTTGAGCCTGTGTATTGACGCTTCGGTCCATAGTGGTCCCTGCTGTTATATCCCCATTATTGTATACCCGGAAAGCGGGCTGGACAACCGGATCATTGACAGATCCCCCAATGGAATATATATGACCGTTCAGATACTGGTACCGGTCGGAAGTAAAGCTATGCGGGCCCGGACCGGGTATG
>DASYBV010000025.1:0-87728 GCA_036500545.1 Puia sp.
GTTGCGAAGGGTGGGATCGAACCACCGACCTTCGGGTTATGAGCCCGACGAGCTACCGCTGCTCTACTTCGCGATGTGGACGGCGAAATTACTATGATTTAACTTCCCCACCAAATAAATATCAGCTCTTCTTCCCAACACTGCTCGATCCGCTGGTATGGGTCTCCCGGATCACCCCCGCCCCTTTATAATAGACACTACTGGCGCCGCTGGCATCGGCGCTCAGCTCTTCGTTCACCGTAACTCGGATATCCGAGGCGCCGGACGCACGGGCATTACACCGCCGGATCGTCAGATCATATCCCTTTAGATCACTGGCGCCGCTGGATTCGATCGTGGCAAGCCCCGTCACTACACCCGTAATATGCGCATCCGATGCACCGCTCTGGTTCAAATAAAGCTCACCGACCTTTACAGCTCCCTTAAAATCACTGGCCCCCGAAAGGTTGATCGACAACGAAGAGCCGGTGATCACCCCGTCGACATACACGTCGCTGGCCCCGGAAGCCATCAACTTGTCAAGAGTGGTAAAGGAGACATAGGCCTTTAACTTATTGTTCCCCAATGACCATCC
The DNA here is from genome assembly GCA_036500545.1 of Puia sp. GTDB lineage: Bacteria > Bacteroidota > Bacteroidia > Chitinophagales > Chitinophagaceae > Puia. The sequence continues at coordinate 575 of DASYBV010000025.1, forward strand.
TTTCGTATCCACCCAGATCTTCAGGATACCATCCTTTACCTCCGTGTGAATACGGTCCCGCCATTTGACCTCCCTGGCGCTGACGACTACCACCTCCTCCTCTCCCTGGCTCAGGTACAGGTCGATCGCATTGGACACCTCGATGCCATGATACCCTTTTACCGGCCTCGGCTCCGCATTGGGATCATTGATGACGGTTTTTTGCGACCAGCCGCTCAGTACCAGCAGACAGCCTGCCAAAAAAGCAACCATTTTCTTCATACCGGTCTGTTTTATATGTCAACGATCCAACGAAAATACACAAAAGATCCTATCCCTTCCGGTGGATGCTGCCGGAGCCGCTGGAATGGGATTCCCGGAGAACCCCGCTGCCCGAATAATACACATCGCTGCCGCCACTGGCATTGACACTCAACTCTTTATTAACGACAATATGTACGTCGCTGCCCCCGCTGGCCTCTACCCTGCAGTTGTCGGTCGCCAGGTCATTTCCATGGAAATCGCTGCCGCCGCTGGCATGCACAAAAAGCCGGCCCGTAGATCCGCTGAGATACGAATCGGATCCGCCGCTCTGGTTGATGGTCAATTCCTGTGCGCTTACCTTACCCCGCAGATCGCTGCCCCCGGATAATTCCAGGTCCAGCTTGTCCGTCCGGACCCCGTCTTCGATAAAGACATCCGAGCCGCCCGAAGCCCGCAGCTCATCCAGCACTTTACAGGATACATAGGCCTTCAATTTCATACCGTGTCCGATCCCCCAGCGAAACCCGTTGTTTTCGATATAGATCTTCAGGACACCCCCCTCCACTTCCGTCCGGATCCTGTCCCGGTCCGTCGTATTGGAAGCGCTGACGGCCACGGCCTCTTCCGCGGCCTGGCTTAAATAAAGATCGATGCCGCTGGAGATCCGGATGGCATGAAAGGCCGATACCGTACGCCGCTGCGCATTCCTGTCGTTGATCACTTTACCGCCTTGTGCGGAAGAAGAGAAGGCCGCCAGGGCCAGCACAGCCAGAAGTAGAATATTCTTCATAATTAGCATTTTTTAAAAAGTCGCTGCATTTGGAAATATGTTGCGTAACCCGCAGGACCTGAAGGTGGGACGGACCACAGATCCGAAATGTTACACCCTGGAGACCAAATTCCCCCTATCTTTGCAGCCAGTTCCTCGGGGTGCTGTCCCGCCGGTGGCGGAGATGGCTGAGAAAATACCCGTAGAACCTGATCAGGGTAATGCCTGCGCAGGGAAGGTTACGAATCCTTTTGCTATCCCCCTTACGCGGCGTTTCCCACCTTTTCGTTTTAAGAATAATTAACGCTTACATGAAAAAGATTTCCTGGCTGCTAATACTGGCCGCCGTCGCCGCAACCGCCCATGCTCAGACCCGCAGCACTACCCAAACCCAACCGGGGTCAAAATTGAAGGACTCCCTATCCCTTTTCCTCCAACCCGTCGAGGTAAGAGCCCTTCGCGCCGGCGAAAAAGCCCCCTTCACAAAGACCGATATTACAAAAAAACAGATCGAACAGACCAATCTGGGACAGGATCTCCCCTTCCTCCTCAACCAAACACCCTCCGTAGTCATCAATTCCGACGCCGGCAACGGGGTCGGCTATACGGGTATCCATATCCGTGGCACCGACGCCACCCGGATAAATATGACCCTCAATGGCATTCCCTATAACGACGCGGAATCCCAGGGCGTCTACTTCGTGGACCTCCCCGATTTCGCCAGCTCCGTAAACAGCATCCAGATCCAACGGGGGGTCGGTACTTCTTCCAACGGAGCCGGAGCCTTCGGGGCGACGATGAACTTCTCTACCAACGAGTTTAACGCCGACGCCTATGGAGAGCTGAACAATACCTATGGTTCCTTCAACACCTGGAAAAACACCGTAAAGGCCGGATCCGGTCTGATCGACGGACATTTTACCATCGACGCCCGGTTATCAAGGATCAGCAGCAACGGGTATATCGACCGGGCAGCCAGCGACCTTAAATCCTTTTACCTGTCCACGGCCTGGTTGGATGCCCATTCCTCGCTGCGGCTGAATATCATCGCCGGTACCGAAAAGACATACCAGGCCTGGAACGGGATCCCGGGTGCAAAGATCTTCGGGGACAAGGCAGCCCTCGACCAGCACTACCAGGATAATGTAGGGTCCCTCTATTTCACCCCCGCCGACTCCCTGAACCTCTACAATTCAGGCAAACGCACGTACAACTATTTTACATACAACAACCAGACGGACAACTACCAGCAGGACCACTACCAGCTGTTCTTTAACCACCAGGTCAACGAATCCCTGTCTTTTAATACCGCCGCCTTTCTCACCCGGGGAAAAGGCTATTTCGAGGAGTATGAAACACAAGCCGCTTATTCGGATTATGGACTGACAGGCCCCGTCTATGGAGGCGACACGATCACAAACACCGATCTTGTCCGCCAGCAATGGCTGGACAATTATTTCTATGGCGGCATCTTCTCCCTCCAGTACAAACAAAAAGAGACCCAGCTGACCCTGGGCGGCGGATGGGACAAATATGACGGCAAACACTATGCGAATATCATCTGGGCGCAGCAGGGCAATGTCCCGAAGGACTATGTATACTATAATATCCCTGCCCATAAGACCGACTTCAACGTTTATGGAAAATGGCAGCAGCAATGGACCCCGCATTTTACCGGCTTTGCCGATCTCCAATACCGGCACGTGGGATATGACCTGGAAGGCTTCCAGGACAATCCTACCCTCTTTATAAATAAGAACTATAACTTCTTCAATCCCAAAGCAGGGATCACCTATACGGGTCACGAATGGCAGGCATATCTTTCGTATTCAAGGGCCAGCCATGAACCCAACCGGGATGATTTCGAGGCCGGCATGAACCAGCAGCCAAAACCGGAGACGCTTAATGATTTCGAAGTAGGCTATGAGAAAAAGAACCTGCGCATGTCCTGGGGCGTTACCGCCTTCTATATGCTCTATGTCGATCAGCTCGCGCTGACGGGAAAGATCAATGACGTCGGCAACTATACCCGGAGCAATATCCCCGCCAGCTACCGGCTCGGAGTGGAATTGCAGGGAAGTACAAAACTTACCGATTGGTTCACCATCATGGGCAACCTGGCCCTGAGCCGCAATAAGGTGAAGAATTACACGGAGTATATCGATGACTATGATAACGGGGGACAGAAGAGTTATTTTCATCCGCACCCGGATATAGCATTCTCACCGGCCATCGTCGGAGGCGCGACCCTTCAATTCTTCCCCCTCCCGCATTATGAGATCAGCCTGCCGGCAAAATATGTCAGCAAGGAATACCTGGACAACACACAGAACGAAGACCGTAAACTCGACGATTATTATGTGCAGGACCTGCGCATGATCTACACCCTGAAATTCCCGGAGCTGAAACAGGTCGACCTCATCTTTCAGCTGAACAATGTCTTCAACCGGAAATACGAGCCCAACGGATATACCTACAGCTCTTTTTACGGAGGCAGCCTGGTCACGGAAAACTTTTACTTCCCGATGGCCGGCACGAACTTTATGCTGGCAGTAAATATCAAATTGTAAAGGCCGCCCGTACGCCGGCGGTTCGATCATTACCGCATACCGGTGGTTCGATCACTACAAACCAAACCGATCCTGCCACGCCATCATCCCCCCCGTAAGGTTCCGGACATTGGAAAATCCCGCCGATTCCAGGATCATACAGGCCTGCCCGCTGCGATTACCACTACGGCAATAACAAATGACCTCGCGGTCCTTCCAGTCATCAATATCCTCGGTCTGCATATTCCTGATCTGGCCCAGCGGCAGCAGCGTGCCCCCTATATTGAATTCCTGATGTTCCCCGGGTTCACGGACATCCAGTAAATAAAGCGATTCACCGGCATCGATCCTTACTTTCAATGCTTCAACAGAGATGGGTTGCATATTCTTTAATTTATTAGATATTAATTGGCCTCAAGGCGTCGGCTGCATCCTCGCGGAATCCATATTCCGAACCGGTTTCTGCACACCCAGCCAGATATTGATGATCTGTCCCGGATAGATCTTATTGGAGCTTCCATCCCCATTGAACTGCTCCGGGCTTTGCTTATAAATATACGATTCAGTCGTATCCCGGATCCCCGGGTCGGAAACGACGGCGCCAAAGCTAAGACCGATGGAATCCAACCGGTCCTTGGCCTGCAGATAGGTCAGTCCGAACAGATCGGGAACGACAAATTCCATCTTCCCGATCCCGCTTCCCAATACCAACGTGATGGCGCTACCCTGCTGGATCTGGGCGCCCGGTTTGATGGTCTCCCCCTTATATTGCTGGTCCAGGACGGAGTTCTTGGCGAAATATGGTTTAAAAAGCGTATCCCCCACCCTCAACCCATATTGACGAAGGACCATATCCGCATTCCGAAAGCTCATGCTGACCAGGTTGGGCATTTGGATAAAAGGCGCCTGGGACCGGTTGATCGTCAGGTAAACGGTCCGGTTGACCTTAACCTGGTTGTCGGCTTCCGGGAACTGTTTCACCACCCGCAGGGGGGGGATCGTGTCGGAATAGACAGAGTCCTGGATCTGTACGTCAAAACCCTGCCCCTCCAGGGTCTTTTTGGCATCGGCAAAAGAAAGACCGGTGACGGCAGGGATCTTCATGGTCTTGCCATGCTGCGTCAGCAGGGCCAGCGAGCCCAGGAACAGCAACAACAGCAATAACAAGAGAACAATGCCTGCTACTACATTGACCCAGAGCGGTTTGGTGGTAAGGAATTTGAACACGTTTATAATTTATGTAAAATAAGTATTTTATTTGTTCGCCCCAGCCTCTATTTATGGACTAGTCCCTCTATTTACGGACCAGGGCCTCCTCTATCAGGGCCGAATAAAAATCTTTCAATGACCAGCCAAAGACCCGCAGCTGCTGGGGAACGATACTCGCCTCGCTCTGCCCCGGCACGGTATTGATCTCCAGCATAAAAGGCTCCCCTTTCGCCTCGTTGTAAATAAAATCGATGCGGATGACCCCACGGCAGTTGAACACCTCATAGATCTTCCTGGCAGCGGCCCGTACCTTGACGGCAATAGACTCATCGACCTGCGCCGGTGTCGTTTCCTCGTTGAGACCCGCCGTATACTTGGCTTCAAAGTCAAAAAACTCCCGTTTGCTCTTTACCTCGGTAAAGGGGAGGGTGATGATCTCGCCCTTTGCCCGGAATACCCCGATCGTAAACTCACGACCCGCAATAAATTCTTCGACCAGTACCTGGTCGTCCTCACGGAAGGCCTTTTCAATGGCGGCGCCCAGCTCCTCCGAAGGAGAGTTGACCTTCGACATGCCGATACTGGAGCCCCCGTTATTGGGTTTGACAAAAACAGGGAATTGCAAATGATGGGCCGCCTCATCGGGATTTTCCATCCGGCCTTTGATCAACAGGACCGAACGGGCGACATGAATGCCATTAAAAGCCGCCACCGCCACCGTAAACCGCTTGTTGAACGTAAGCGCAGAAACCGCCGCGTCACAGCTCGTATAGGGCAGGTGCAGCAGGTCGAAATAACCCTGCAGTTTACCATCTTCCCCCGGCGTACCATGAATGCCGATCAGCACGGCGTCAAAACGGACCAATCGTCCTTCCAGGGTCAGCGTAAAATTGTTCTTGTCGACATATACTTTTTCTCCGTCCTTCTGCGTGTGGAACCAACCCTCCGGCGTGATATCGATCCGGTATACGATGTACCGGTCAAGGTCCAGGTTATTTTCGATCGTAACAGCACTTTTATAGGAGATGACCGACTCACCGGAATACCCGCCGGTAACAAATGCGATAATGGGCTTCATGAATGGAGATAATTAATTTCAGCAAAGAAACGAAAAGGTCGTGGGTTTTCGTCTCTGCAATCGCAACGTCTTTAAAAGTCTTAATCAATTAAGGGGATTTCAAATGGCTTTGCCCCTTTGTCGCAACGCAAAAAAACAGGGTGAAGGAATAATTCTCCCTTCACCCTTTCCTTAAATGACGGGAAATATCACCCGCCTATTGTAAGTAGCACAAGGCTACAGTTAAAACAAACTTTCTACTGTTAAGATACCGATTTTCCAGAAAACCTCCAATAATCCGCTGCCAACTTATCCACAGACCCCACGCGCCCTTACAGGTGCAGCCTTTCTTTCTTCGCCAGCAGCTCATCCACCGTCTCCTGGTACATTTCATCCGGTACACAGCAATCCACGGGGCAAACGGCGGCACACTGGGGTTCTTCATGAAAACCCTGGCATTCCGTACACTTATTGGGAACGATATAATACGTATCAACACTGATCGGAGCATTGCGCTGACCGGCGTCCATCGAAGACCCGTCAAGCAGGGTAAAAGACCCTTTTACGCTGGTGCCATCCGTTAGCGCCCATTCGACGCCACCTTCATAAATAGCATTATTGGGGCATTCCGGTTCGCAGGCGCCGCAGTTGATACATTCTTCCGTTATTTTAATAGCCATATTTTTGAAAATTAGGGATTGATTAAACTTATTTTTGCCCCGGATAACTTTAATATTACCCTTCAGTTGACCGGGGGGACGGACCAGGGTCCGTCTTACAAATATAGCGTGGAATTTATGAACTTGGAAAAGCGGATCAATTTATTGGTGGAACTCGGCAAATATTGTATATCGGCTGACCCTGCCTGGCAGACGGCCCGGCACCGGGCCCACCTCGACAACGGATGGTTCACCCCGGAATTCATCGACCTGTCCGTCCGGCAGATCGCCCGGGAATTCCTGCAAAAGGACAAACTGGAGCAATGGGCGGAGAAATACCGACTGCCGGCCACCAACCCCTCACCCCGGACCGTCGGACTGATCATGGCCGGGAATATCCCGCTGGTGGGATTCCACGACTTCCTGGCGCTGTTTATCTCGGGACATAACCAGCTGATAAAGCCATCCGCCCGGGATACCGCACTTATCCGGCAGATAGTGACCCACCTGGAGACCCTCGACCCCCAAACGGCCTCCCGGGTCGCCTTCGCCGAAAGGCTCAATGGGTGCGATGCCTATATCGCCACCGGCAGCAATAATTCGGCCCGCTATTTTGACTACTATTTTGGTAAATACCCCCATATCATCCGCCGGAACCGGACCTCCGTAGCCTTCCTCAACGGCCGGGAGACCCCCGAAGAGCTGGGGGCATTGGCCGACGACGTCTACCAGTACTTCGGACTGGGCTGCCGCAATGTCACAAAGCTCTATGTACCGGAAAACTACGATTTCATACCCCTCCTCGAAGCCTTCCGGAAGTACGACCACCTGGCCGATCTGGCCAAATACAAGCATAATTACGACTACCAGCTGACCCTGCTTCTCCTGAATAAAAAGTATTATATGAGCAATGCGTCGATCCTGCTGACGGAGAACCCCTCCCCCTTCAGCCCCATCAGCGTACTGCATTACGAATACTACCCCGCCGCCCCCCTGCCCGCACCCGGCGATCCGGCGATCCAATGCATAGTGGGCCAGGCGCAGAATCTCGCGTCCGGAACCTTCGCAGACCCGGTCCCCTTCGGGACGGCCCAGCGCCCGGGTCTCAACGACTACGCCGACGGGGTAGATACCCTGCAATTCCTGCGGGATCTGTAAAAGTAGCCCGCCCTCACAATGCACCTTGTCAGTTAATCGTTAACGGCTGGCAGTTTTGACATTTCTTTTGTAGCTTTATTGTCATACCTTAAGACGATCTACGAAGGCCTTAGTAAATTTTTTGTTAAACTGAACCAACGGTTGAAACAGAAATCAAACCTTGACGTTAATTTGTTATCAAATATTTTAAAAATGAGCGCAAAACAAGTAGTAGCTGTAATCCTGATCAGTGCCACGACCGCGGTAGCTACCATGTGGGGCTACAATCATTTTAATACGGGCAAAACGTATTATTATTCCCAGGATTCAGGCAAGATCCCCTCCAACTATGCAAAATTCTTCGAAGGCGACAAAAAAGCCGGCGGTCCGGCGGATTTTACGGACGCAGCAAGCGCGGCCATCCCCGCCACCGTCCACATCAAAACAAAGACCGTCCGCACGGTAAGCAATAATTTACCAAAACACAATCCCTTTTCCGACCTCTTCGGCATAGATCCCGATGATTTCTTCGGAAATGGCAACGGGATGCGCTCCATGCCCGAAATGGCGTCCGGTTCCGGCGTCATCATCAGCAATGACGGCTATATCGTTACCAATAACCACGTGGTAGACGGAGCCGACGAGGTGACCGTTACCCTGAGCAACCGAAAATCCTTTAAGGCAAAGGTAGTCGGCGCCGACCCCAGCAGCGACCTGGCAGTCGTAAAGGTCGATGCACAGAACCTGCCCTTCCTTTTATACGGCAACTCCGATGATGTAAAGATCGGACAGTGGGTACTGGCAGTCGGCTATCCCCTGACCCTGGAAACCACCGTTACCGCAGGTATCGTCAGCGCAAAAGGCAGGACCCTCGATATCAACCGTCGTCAAAGCCAGACGCCGGTAGAATCCTTTATCCAGACCGATGCAGCAGTCAACCCTGGTAACAGCGGCGGCCCGCTCATCAATACCGACGGACAGCTCATCGGCATCAACTCGGCCATCGCCTCCCCGACGGGTTCCTATGCAGGTTACTCCTTTACCATCCCCGTCAACATCGTAAAAAAGATCGTCAACGATATCATGAAGTTCGGCACCCCGCAAAGGGCCTTCCTCGGGATCTCCTATCCCAGGGATGACATGAGCGAAGACCAGAAAAAAGAACAGGGCATCAAGGACGGCGAAGGCGTATACGTAATGGATGTCTTACCCGACGGCGCCGCCGCCCATGCAGGTATCCAGAAAGGAGACGTGATCACGAAGCTCAACAACATTCCTATTATAACCGGCCCTGAAATGGTGGGACAGGTCGCCACCTACAGCCCCGGCGATAAGATCTCCATCACCTATAAAAGGGACGGCAAGGAAAACACGGTTTCCCTGGTGCTGCGCAATAACTCCGGTACCACGACCGTCGTAAAGACCTCCGTACTCGACAAACTGGGCGCCCAGCTGACGACCCTTACAAAAAAAGATGCCGCTAACCTCGACGTCAAAGGCGGGGTCGTGGTAAAATCCGTTACCGAGAACGGACTCATGGACAAATCGAGAGTACAGGAAGGATTCATCATCCTGAAAGCAAATGGGGAAGAAGTAAAAAGCATAGAGGAATTCCAGAAGATCATTGAAAGATCCTCCGGCGGAACAGTAAAACTGGAAGGCGTTTTCCCCGGATATGAAGGAGTATATACCTATCCGTTACGGCTCTCAAGCGGCGGATAATAAAATAAGAAATTAAAAGAGAAAGGCTGACCAGTGGTCAGTCTTTCTCTTTTTCCAATACCATATAACTCCAGGGTCCCAGCGGGATCGAAGACACCCGCGAGAGATCCATTCTATTACCGGTAAAGATCTCACGGAAGACTCCCTGTACAAGCAGCTCGCTCGCGGCCACCTCTATCGCCGCGGCAGAAAGATTCAGCAACACCAGCACCATATCATCCCCCATCCTTCGCGCAAAGGCAAAACAGGAGATATCCGGTCTCGTATGAAGCCGGTGAGTGGTTACCCCCTTGCCCGGCCTCAGCGCAGGATTTCTTTTCCGCAGGGAAAGCAACGCCTGGTAAAAACCATGCAGCTCATACCGGCCCGTCCAGTCGATCTGGTCCTTATCAAAGAATTTTAACCGTTTGTAATTGGGCATCTCCTGCCCGTTATAGATCAGGGGGAAACCATTCCAGGTACAACACAGCACGGCAAAAGCCTTCGCCGCATCCCCCATCCGTTCGTATTCGCTGCCGCTGTGCGAGTTCTCGTCATGATTGGAAGTGAAATAGGCGCGTAGCCCTTCGGGGGGGAACATCGTATCATAATACTGCAGCACCTCATCCAATCCCTCCAGCCCGGTCTCTTTCCGCCAGAAGGCCTCCATCTTATGCAGGAGCTTCCAGGTATAGCTGGCATCAAATACTTCATGATAGGAGATCTCCTCGCATTCCCCGAGCCAGAACAGCGATTTTAAAGGATCCAGGGTCGTCCGGGCCTCCCGCCAGAATTCCAGCGGGACCAGCATCGCCATGTCACAGCGGAAACCATCCACATCCGCCTCCCGGATCCACCAACGCATTACGTCTATCATTGCCGCCCGAAGCGCGGGATTATCATAATTCAGATCGATCACATCGGCCCAGCCATGGGCATCGAAGAATTGCCCATCGGGACTACGCCGGTAAAAATCGGGATGCTCACGGGTCCAGCGATGATCCCAGCCCGTATGATTGGCGACGATATCGATGATCACCTTCATCCCCAGCTCATGCGCGTATTTCACAAGCCGGATAAAATCATCCAGCACGCCAAACTCCGGGTTGACCGCCGTATAATCCGAGCAGGCATAATAGCTGCCCAGGCTGCCCAGCCGTTTCTCCACACTGATCGGCGTGATAGGCATAAACCAGAGGACCTCTATGCCCATATCCCTGAGACGCGGCATCTCCCGGCAAAAAGCATTAAAAGTTCCTTCGGGAGTATATTGCCGGACATTCACTTCATAGATCGCAGCCGGATAGATCCATTCTACAGGACGAAAAACATCGCTCATAAATATCTTTCTTTGTGATTTCCAACGGGAAGTTAATATATATTCCGATTCCGGCGTTCATTTGTACCTTTGTCCTCCATAGTTATGAAGACCTTCAACGTCCCCATCATCTACCGCAGCCCGCTGATCTCCGCCATCAAAAACCGGCGCAAACAGCAGGATAAAATGAAGAAGGATTTTACACCCAGCCTGCTGGAGCTGGGTGACCTGCATATTTACCTGGCCCGCCATTTTGGTTTTTGCTATGGGGTGGAGAACGCCATCGAAATCTCCTTTCGCACCATCCACGACAACCCCGGCCGCCGGATCTTCCTGCTCAGCGAGATGATCCACAACCCCCAGGTCAATGCCGACCTTCAATCCCGGGGGGTGCAATTCCTCCAGGATACCTACGGCCGGCAACTGATCCCCTTCTCCGAACTAAAGACCGACGACATCGTCATCATACCCGCCTTTGGCACCACCCTCCAGATCGAAGAAAAACTCCGCCAGATCGGGATCGCGACGGAAAAATATAACACCACCTGCCCCTTCGTGGAAAAGGTATGGAACCGATCCGCCCAGATCGCGCAAAAAGACTATACCATCATCGTCCACGGCAAACCGGGACACGAAGAGACCCGGGCTACCTTCTCCCATGCCGCGGCAGCAACGCCCACCGTCGTCGTAAAAGACATGGCAGAGGCACAGACACTCGCAGGCTATATCAGCGGTACATTACCCCCTGACTCCTTTTACGACGCCTTCAAAGGCCAGTACAGCGAAGGCTTCGACGTACATAAGGATTTCGACCGCATCGGCGTGGTCAATCAGACCACGATGCTGGCCAGCGATACCCAGGCCATTGCCGACTTTCTAAAGCAAACGATGATGGAAAAATATGGGCTCACGGAAGCTACCGTCGCCGGCCGCTTCGCCGACACCCGGGATACCCTCTGCTATGCTACGCTCGACAACCAATCCGCGGTAACGGGTCTGCTCGATATCCCCGCCGATCTGGCGATCGTCGTGGGCGGTTACAATTCATCCAATACGTCCCACCTCGTCGAGCTCTGCGAAGAAAAAATGCCCACGTATTTTATCAGCTCGGAAGAAAAGATCCTCTCCCCCGGTGAGATCCTGCATTATAATTTTCACGAAAAAAAGGAGGTCCTGACAAAGGACTGGCTCCCCGTATCCACCCCCGCAAAGGTCCTTATCAGCAGCGGGGCTTCCTGTCCGGATGCATTGGTAGAGGCCGTCATCCGCAAGCTGGCAGGCTATTACGAGGCCTCCCACCGGGTCGAACAGCTCACCCTGGAAATGGCCAACGCGTAAACTCCGCCTCCGGCAAAAGGCCGCCCTTAAACCATCTTAAAGCCTTCCAAAAATTTTGTGTTGAAATCCCCGCTGCGGAACCGCTCGTCCTTCATCAGTTGCAGATGAAAGGGGATAGTGGTCTTGATCCCCTCGATCACGTATTCGCTCAGGGCGCGATGCATGGTATTGATCGCCTCTTCCCGCGTGCGGGCCACGGCGATGATCTTCGCGATCATGGAATCATAATACGGCGGGATCGTATAGCCGGCATAGGCATGCGAATCTACCCGTATCCCATGTCCGCCGGGCTGGTGGAGCACGTTGATCCGGCCCGGGGAGGGCCTGAAATCGTTGTACGGGTCTTCTGCGTTGATCCGGCATTCGATGGCATGCATCTGGGGCTCATAGTTGAGACCGCTGATGGTGTCCCCGGCCGCTATCTTGATCTGTTCTTTTATAAGATCGAAATTCACTACTTCCTCCGTCACGCAATGTTCTACCTGGATCCGGGTATTCATCTCCATGAAGAAGAAATTACGATGCTTGTCCACGAGGAACTCGATGGTCCCCACGCTTTCGTAATTGATGGCGGAAGCAGCTTTGATGGCAGCTTCTCCCATCCGGCGACGCAGGTCCTCCGTCATAAAGGGCGAAGGCGATTCCTCCACCAGTTTCTGATGACGGCGTTGAATAGAACAATCCCGTTCGCTGAGATGGCAAACCTTTCCATATTGATCACCCGCCACCTGGATCTCGATGTGCCGGGGCTCTTCCACAAATTTCTCCATGTAGATGCCGTCGTTCTTAAAAGACGCACCGGCCTCGGCCTTTGCCGTATTATAGGCCCGCTCCATTTCAGCGTCTTCCCAGACGACCCGCATACCCTTTCCGCCACCACCGGCCGTAGCCTTCAGGATAATGGGATAACCCATTTCCTTTGCCATGCCCCGGGCCTCGTCGAGACTTTCCAACAGGCCTTTTCCACCAGGGACCACCGGTACACCGGCCTTGATCATGGTTTCCTTGGCCGTGATCTTATCCCCCATGGAGTTGATCATCGCAGGGGTGGGTCCGATAAATTTGATGCCGTGTTCCCCGCAGATCTCCGCAAAACGCGCATTTTCAGCCAGAAAGCCATACCCGGGATGAATAGCATCCGCATTGGTGATCTCCGCCGCGGCCATAATATGGGGAATATTGAGATAAGAATCAAAACTGGCCGGTTTTCCGATGCATACCGCTTCGTCGGCGAATTTGACATGCAGGCTTTCTTTGTCTGCCGTAGAGTAGACCGCTACGGTCTTAATGCCCATCTCACGACAGGTACGAATGACCCGGAGGGCAATTTCTCCTCTGTTGGCGATCAGTATCTTTTTAAACATTCTGACAATTTTGGGATCAATCAAGCAGGTTCTACCAGGAACAAGGGTTGGTCGTATTCGACGGGGGATGCGTCCTCAACCAGCACTTTTATGATCCTGCCCTTTACCTCGCTCTCTATTTCATTAAAGAGCTTCATGGCTTCAATGATGCAGACCACCTTACCCGGGTCGATCTCATCGCCTACGTTAATAAAAGAAGGCTTATCAGGCGTGGGACTCCGATAGAAGGTCCCGATCATCGGGCTTTTTATTGTGACGGCATTGCTGGGCGGTGCTTCGGGCGCCTTGGAAGGCTTGTCCGCAGCAGCAGACGCAGGCTGGGCCGCCGCTGCAGGGGCCATCGCCATATTGCTCATTGGCTGGGCCTGCATCGGAGCAGCGATCAATTGCTGGACAGGCTCTTCTTTTTGCTTGATAGTCAATTTAAACCCCTTCTCCTCGATGCTTACCTCTCCGATATTTGACTTGTTGATCATCTTGATCAATTCCTGAATCTGTTTAAAATCCATATGGATGAATTTACAGTTTTATTTGGGCGGCTAAAATAGGGATTAAAGCGGTAAGTTCTTGTTTATTTTACTCTTTCGACATATTCCCCGGTCTTGGTATTGATCCGTATCAATTCCCCTTCGTTGACAAACAGGGGGACATTGACGGTGGCGCCGGTCTCGATCGTAGCCGGTTTCAGCGTACGGGTGGCCGTATCCCCTTTCATACCGGGTTCCGAATAAGTGACCAGCACAACGATCTTGTCGGGTAATTCCACGCTCATAGGCTGCTCCGTCTCCGTATTGATAAGGACAGACACTTCCTGCGCTTCTTTCAGGAACTGGGGGGCATCGATCAGGTTCTCCTGCAGGGCGATCTGCTCAAAAGTCTCATTATCCATGAAGTTGTACCCGGTATCATCCTTATACAGATACTGGTACGCCTTCCTCTCCACACGCACAGGATAGATGCTATCGCCGCTGTTCCACGTCTTTTCGATAGAACGGGCATTATCAACCCCCTTCAGTTTGGCCCATACTTTTGCAGCGGCCCGCGCCGTCTTGTTCTCTCCAAATTCAACGACTGTATATAAACTGCCATCCAATTTAATGATCATACCACGACTGATGTCTGCTGTATTTGCCATAGATCCTGAAAAATTTTTATAGTGCGATTTAATTTGAAACCCTCCCGATCCGGCCGGAAAGGAGGGGGCAAATCTACGTCAAAATCGGCACCCGGCAAAGATTTAGGGGCCAACCCGCTTTTTTCATAAAAAAAGGGGCCGGAGCCCCAATGTCGTTTTTTCCTTCCGGCATCGTCCTATATATGCTCTCCTCCCGGATAAAGACCCCCCGGTATCGACGACGGCTTTGCCGTCACCGGCTCCGGCCCCTTCCCATCCTTCGTATGGACCAGGACAATCCCATTCTTTCCGCTCTCACCGTATTTATCGAGCGCCTTCTTATCTTTTAAGATTTCGATGGATAGGATCCTGTCCGGATCGACGTTTTTGAACACGCCCGGCCCAGCCACCTTCCCATCCACGATATACAGAGGCTGGTGAAGCGCATCGTTCGGATCGATCGGGTGCAGACGGGAAAACTCCCCATGATAGCCCTTTGTCGTGATCTCGATCACCCCATTGACCGCCCGGTCACCAAATACGGAGACCGCAGCTTTATCCTTCAGGATATTAATGGAAAAGATCTTTTCCGGCGGGATCGTATCGAACGTCCAACCGTCCGGCATGACGACGTCATTAACGACATACAGGACATTGTCGGGAATGCCCTTCAATCTCATCTGGATCGGCGTCACGGAGCCGGACGCATCCTTTCCGGCGCTGTTCGCCTTTTTTGGAACGGTATCGGTAGCCCGCAAGGCAGCAGCTACGCGCGCCGGCCGAAAGGAGGCCGGGCCCGAAAAAGCATGCGTAGCAGGAGCCGCCGGGAGAGAGAACCCGGGGGAGGGAACGCAATCCGGCAGTTTTCCATACAGCTTCTCAAAAGCCGGCCGTTCCCTGGAATTGTTATTATCCATATCATAAACCTCCGGCTTCCCGGAAACAGGCACCGCGATGACCCGGCTATCCCCGGGAAAGATAATATGCCGGGCATTGGAACCCGAAGGATGGAACTGCTTTTCGGCTTCCCCGGCGATCCTGGCCCACTCTGAAAGATATCCTTTACCGGCCATAGCCGTTTTGGGGGTCATCATCTCCGGAAGACGGCCATACTTCTTTTCCATTTCGGCTACGGCAGGACCACCGGGATACCCATATTTCTCGACCTCCCCATTGGCCAGGATGACGACCTGGTGCTCCTTATCCTCCGTGGTGTAGAACAACGCGACCTCGGGATGAACGGTCCGCATTTCGCTGAACCGGTTCATATCCAATACCTCCTGGAATACATCCCCCAGGGCATCAACCGCATCGGCATAGGAGGGATCCTCCGGTACCCGCTTAAAATAAGGCGGTTTCATCATAAAATGAGCGCTGTCGCCCTTGCTGATCAGCAAACCGATATCGATCAGACCCACCGAATGCCCGATGGCAGGAAGAAAATGACCGCTCCAATCGCTTGAATACCCCTGCTTACTATATTCCATCCGCACGGTCATCGAGTCTTTGGCAACAGGGATCCGTAACCGGTAAAAACCCCTGGCATCGGTGGTCGTGGTCATCCCCGATTCCTTATCGAGAACGGAGACGCCCGCCAAAGGCTGCCGGTCCGGATAGGTGGCTACGATCCCAACCGCATGGATATATCGCGGGCCCGCCTGCCGAAAAACGCCCTCATACCTGCCCCGGAAGGCGACCAGCAATACGGTGATCAGCGGTAAAATAAAAAGGAACCGCAAAAGGTGGAGCCGGGCGCTCCGGATCTTGTTCATCATAATAATGCGTTTTTTAAGAGAGGAGAAATTAAAATTGTTTGCCAGCCGGTAGCGCGGTTCGCCGATGACCTTCAACAGGTGGTACTGGTAGCTCTTCTTATCAAACCCGCTGCCCAGCACCTTGTCGTCGGCAATAAATTCCAGGTTCTGCCGGATAGAGTAACGGATCAGCCAGGCAAAGGGATTATACCAGTTAATCGCGCAAAGCAATTCCGCCAGCAGGATATCCGCCGTATGACGCTGCCGGATATGCACATACTCATGAAGGATGATCTCCTCCCACTCTTTTTCGGTATGCAGATGCTGGTTGATATAGACGGCGTTGCCAAACGAGAACGGAATGATATTCTCATCCACCTGGTAGATCTTTATCCCCGTATCCCCTATCAGCCGCGCCTGTTTGCGGATCCCGCGCAGCGAAAACCAACGCACAAGACAACGGACAAGCAGCAGCCCGGCACCCAGCCCGAGAAGGACCAGCAACACGCTCCACCGGTTCCACCCTCCGGCCGGTAAGCCGCCGGCAGAAATAACCGTCGCACTCCCACCCGCAGCGCCATAGTCACCGATGGCAGGAATAAACTGGATGACGATCGATTGACGGGAAGGATCGCTGTCCATCATCGGCCCGATGTTGATCAGCGGGATCACAAAGCTCAACAGCGAATACCCCAGCAAATACCAGCGGTTCAGGGTGTAGAAGGTAAGCCGGCGCAACACGACCTGGTAGAAAAGCCAGACGATCGAAAGGCTGATCGACAGTTTTAGAAGATATAAGATAAATATCGGCATATCATTGAATTTAGTTCACTCACCATTTTTAAGAACGACCGCATCCAGGGCTCTCCGCAACTTTTCCTCGCTCGAAGGCCGCGGCGCATTGGGCGTGACCAGCTTTCCGTCCTTATCAAAGAGCAGATAGCGGGGGATGCCATCGATATCGAAATGGTATGCAAAATCAGATTTAAAGTTTTGATCCAGCAAAAAGGAATTTCCTCCCGATCCCAGTCCCAGCTCCCGGTTCTTGACAAGCCAGGCCTTCTGATCCTTGTCAAAGGAGAGATAGACAAACGTCACCTTATTCCCATATGCTTTTATGATCTTCTTCTCAAAGGACATCTGGTAAAGACAGGGGCCGCACCAGGAAGCCCAGCAATCCACAAACACGGGCCTGCCCCCCGACCTTCCCAATATATTCTTCAAGGCGCTGCGGAGTCCCGCCGTATCGGAAAGCACATTGGCCAACGCCTGCTCATATGTCTTTTTGGGTTTGCTTATCTGAACGATGTACAACGAATCGATATAGGCATAGGACCGCGTACCCGCAAACTTCTGCCGGTAATCCGACAGATAGGTCTTATAGGAAGGATAGCCGGACCGCAGGTTGGCCCAGAGGACCGAAGACAACAGCCGTTCCTTCATTTTCATCCGGTGATCCGTCAGCCGGTCGATGGCGGCATATTCTTTTTTGAACGATTTCTCCCCGATACTGTCGCCCGAAAGCAATCCTATCTTATAAAAGGTCATATAGGAGTAGACCGCATCGAAATACAGCACCGTTTTAAAGGCCAGGTTCTCATCGGTAAGAGACCGCAGGACATTCATACTATCAAGATATTCCTTCGGGTAATCCTTCAATCGGTATGTCTTCATGATATTGTTCATCGGCCGGGTCAGGTTATCCAGGTAAGCCGATCGGACCTCGACGACCGCAAGCCGGCGGATGGTTGCAGGCACCCCGTATTCGACGCAGTACCGGTCGATAAAATCCATTCGCTTCCTGTAAACGTCCGTGACCATTCGGAAAAAATTATTCAGATCAAGACCCGCCTTCTGCAGACCGACCGTGGAAAAACGCAGATCATCGGCACAATAGGTCAGCGAATCAAACAGCGCATAGATATACCTGTTCTTTCCGGCGTAGGCAAAATTGTTGAACCACATGATCATAAGATCCTTTTCCGGCACAAACTTACCATCTGCCCTGGGCCTGCCGCCAAAACGGATCGTCACCGTATCGCCGGGAATGACAAAGGACTCATGCCCGAATCCGTCAAGAATGGTGGCGCAGGAAGTATCGGCCACGGCATACGTACAGATGGTTACCGCGGTATCGCTCTCCCTGAAGGACCGTAGCCCCTTCATCGGGTAGACCCTTTCTTCCACCTTTGTCACGGCAAGGGATTGCTCGGCCGGCCGAAGCAGCGCAAAATTGAAAGAATCCTTGTGATACTCGTCCGGCTTATACCGGAACTCGATCGTAAAGGTCTTCTGAGCCGACAGGTCAGGCGCCAGCCATAAACAAAACCCCAGTAAGAGAACAACGCTACCGTTTGTTTTCAGCGGCATGATCAGGCATTATACAGGTTATAGAATAAAGACAGGCACTACCCGGCATTCTGCACATCGCTCAGGCATCCCGGTCATTCCATCTTCCAGGCATCCCGGTCAATCCATCTTTCAGGCGTCCCGGTCAATCCATCTTTCAGGCATCCCGGTCAATCCATCTTTCAGGCATCCCGGTCACTCGACCCCTCAGACATCCCCCGACCGTTCGATCAGCCCGATGATCTCTTTCAATTCCTCCGCCGTCAGTTTCTTCTCCTCTACAAAGAAATTCACCAGCTCCTTATACGAATTGGCAAAATAATCCTTTACAAACCCGTTCATAAACTTCTTCTTATACTCGTCTTCCGTGATCACCGCCTTGTACAAATAGGCATTCCCGATAAAACGGCTGGAAAGAAAACCCTTCTTCTCCAGGTTTTTAATGGTAGAGGCCAGGGTCGTATAGGGCGTTCCCGCATGCTCCATGTTTTCAAGAAAGAGCTTTACATTGCCCTCCCCCGTTTTCCAGATAGCCTGCATGGCTTCCTCTTCCTGGTGACTGAGTTTTTCCATATTATTACGATCTTTCCGTAAATCTACGAATATTTCGTAATAAACAAATAAAACCTTCCCTTTTTCGTTAAAGATTTATTTTTACATCCGAGAGAGCGGTCCGGATACCGAGGGCCCTTTAAAACTTAGAAACAATCAAGATGAAAAAAGTACTTCTGGCAGCTTTGGCCATAGCCTGTTCTCAGTTTTTGTCCGCCCAGCAGCAACCACCGGCCCAACCGGCCGCCGATGCCGCAAAACCCCAGCAAGCGCCCTATCTCCGTTATCCTACCCTTCCCCCCTTTCACCTGTTAAAGCTGGATAGCACGACCTACCTGACAAAGGACGATGTAAAACGCCATCATCGTACCATCATCATGTTCTTCAGTCCCGATTGCGATCATTGCAAACACCAGACGGAGTCCATCCTGTCGGATTTCAAGGAATTCAAGGATATCGAGATCGTCATGGCCACCTACCAGCCCTTTTCGGAAATGAAGGATTTCGACGCCCATTACCACCTGTTCGAACACCCCAATATCAAGATCGGCAGGGATGAAAAATTCTTCCTCGCTCCTTTTTACCAGATAAAAAACCTTCCCTACCTGGCCTTATACGACAAAAAAGGAAACCTGATCACCACCTTCGAAGGAACGCAAAAGGTGGAGACCATCATGAACGCCTTTGAACAAAAGGGGCATGAGGATTAGTCAAACTCCCCTACCTTTGTGGCCGCAAATCAATTTATCACTTAAATAAAATACTCTCTGATGAAAGTAACGGTTGTAGGCGCTGGCGCCGTAGGTGCCACCTGTGCCGATAATATCGCCCGTGCAGCACTCGCCGAGGAACTCGTGCTGCTGGATATCAAGGAAGGACTTGCCGAAGGAAAGGCCCAGGACATGATGCAGACCGCCGCCCTGCTGGGATTCGATACCCGCATCACCGGCAGCACAAATGATTATGCAAAGACGGCCGGCAGCGATGTCGTCGTCATCACTTCCGGTCTGCCCCGCAAACCGGGTATGACCCGCGAAGAACTGATCGGCACCAATGCCGGTATCGTAAAAGGAGTGGCCGAAAACATCCTGAAACACTCTCCCAACGCCATCCTCATCATCATCAGCAACCCGATGGACACGATGACCTACCTGGCCCTGACGGCTACCGGTCTTCCAAAGAACCGCATCATCGGAATGGGTGGTACGCTGGACAGCGCCCGTTTTAAATACCAGTTGAGCCAACACCTCGGTTGCAGCCCCGCCGATCTCAACGCAGTGGTAGTAGGCGGCCATGGCGATACGACCATGATCCCCCTCATCCGGCTGGCAACCTGGAACAGCGCCCCGGTGACAAAATTCCTTTCCGCCGATCAGCAGAAACAGATCGTAGCCGATACGATGGTCGGAGGCGCCACCCTGACAAAGCTCATCGGGACCTCGGCCTGGTATGCACCCGGTGCGGCCGGCGCAGCCCTGGTGGAAAGCATCCTGCGTGACGAGAAAAAATTATTTACCTGTTGCGTTTCCCTTAATGGCGAATACGGTCAAAAGGACATCTGTCTGGGAGTACCCGTCACGATCGGAAGAAATGGATGGGAAAAGATCCTCGATTTCGGTCTCAACGCCGACGAGCAGGCCCTGTTCAACAAGAGCGCCGAAGCAGTCCGCAGCATGAACGATGTGTTAAAAACATTATAAATAAGGAAATCCCGCAAAAAACCTCCGCGAGCCCGCTTGCGGAGGTTTTTTTATTCTCCTCCCGCCCGTCACCCTTCATTTCCTCAAGCCCGGAAAAAGGCCAGTACCATCAGCGATACCGAAGCAATCAGCATCACTATCCAGTAGATCAGGGAAATAGCGATCCCCTTAACCAGCGACAACCAAAATCCCTGGCGATACATCCCGTGTAACGCCGCTACCAGGTATACAAACACCGACAGCAACACCGCCCCCATCAGGCTCAGTGTAACCGAAAGCCCCTCCGGGATTATTTTCGCCAATAGCAAGGCCACCAGGAAAAGCAGGAAAACAAAGGAATGAAAGTGGATCGAAAAGATCGCATGCTGTACATAAAAATATTTCTTCCGGCTATAGAACCACCCGACGACCAACGCAAACAGCGGCAGCAATACGAACATGACCTTTGGGATCGTATGTTGAAAATCCACCTCGAACCGGTTATGGCTCCTGTAGCCATGCTCTTCTTTCAGCCGCACATTATTTCGCAGAAGCCAGTGCATAAAACCCTGGTCCTTTGCGCTATCCGGTAATTTCTGCTGCACCGAGTCATATTCCCGGAGATTATGGTACTTGGTTTCCACTATGTCGATGACCACCTGCGCATGATTATTCCAGTTCACCGTTATCTGTTCAGGATCCCCGGCAATCTTCTCCGCCGTATCCAGACGCGCCGCAATCTCCCCGTTCACCACCCTTCGAACACTATCCGCGATCCCCCCGGCCGCTACACTCCCACCTGTCGCCCCCCCACTCCCCAGTTCACCTCCTCTTCCGCTCGCGCCATCCGCCCCCCGCAAACTATCCGCCAACCCCTGCCGGAAAAGATTCGTGGCATGCTGCCCATTATCCGGCACACTCGTATGCCCTTCCCCACCCGCAAATACTGCAATAAAAAAAACGGCCGAAATAAATACATACATTCGTATCGGGTTCAGATACCGCACCCGCTTACCCGCAATATATTCCCGGGTAAGAAAACCGGGCCGCAATACCAGGTCCTTGAGCGTGACAAAGATCTTGGCGTCGAAATGAGTGATGTCCTCAAAGAAATGCCCGACCAGGTGACCAAGACCCTCCTTCGGCTGGGTATTCTCCTGCCCGCACCGGGAACAAAACCGTTCGGTTACGGTGGCGCCGCAGTTCAGACAGGTCTTATCTTCGCGAAGATGGTGTCGGCTCATTGTTTTGGGTTTATCCGTTGAACGATATGTTCCACTGATTGCAGTTCCATACACTTGAAATGCCCCCTCGGGCATTTCTTATACCCGATCTTCGAACACGGGCGGCAACGCAGCCCGTTTATTTCCATATTCTCATAGGGCAGGTTACGCTCAGCCCCATCCGGCGCATCCTCCGCCCCCCCCTTCTTCCCCCGCGGCTGGTAATTATTTAAATAATTCTCTCCATAATACGGGTACATCCCGAATCCGGGGACCGTATTGCCCCACACCGTTACAATGGGACGCTTAAAGGCGGCCGCAATATGCATAAGCCCGGTATCATGGGTCACGATGAGCTTGGCCTGCCGCACCAGCCCGGCCGATTCATTCAGGTTGAATTTCCCGCAGGCATTGTAGATCTTTATCGGATCGATAGCCGCCAGTCCGGCAGCCGTATCCGCATCCTCCGGCCCGCCAAGCAGGATCAGCGGGTGCCGTGCCTGGGTACAGATCTCTTTTAGTTTATGGAGGGGAAGCCGTTTGGTGGCATAGGCAGCGCCGATGACCAGCCCGATATAACCCGCCTGGTGCGAGGTCGGGATGTCATGGGGCTTTATTTCATCGGCCGGTGGTATAAAATAATCCAGCCCCGCCCCATCGTTCTTTACCCCAAAGGAAGCAACCGTATCCAGGTAACGATCGACGATATGCCGGTCCGGCATCCGGTTCCATTTAAAATTCGTGTATAACCACTTTTCAATGTTCAGCTTACTAAACGAAAACGCTTTTTTCCCCAACCCCCTTTTTACCTTCATCGTGCGCATATTGTGATGCAGATCGATCACATAATCAAAATCCTCCTGCTGCAAAGCGGCGATCACCGCGGAAAGATCGTCCTCCAGACAATGGATCTTATCGATATAGGGATTGGCGGCCAGGATCGGCCGGAAGGCGGACTTGGTCAGATAATGCACTTCGGCCGTGATCACCTGTTTTTTCAGACAACGGATAACCGGGGTGGTAAGCACGATATCCCCGATGGAGCTGAAGCGTATGATGAGGAACTTCATGCAGGTTCAATATAATCCAGGTCCTTCCCGAAAGTCTCCTTCGTAAGGATCAAGGCAACAAAAGCTACCACAAATACGATCACCCCCGTGACCGCACCGCTCTTAAAATAGCCCAACGAAGGTTTTAACGCATCAAAGATCGGTATCACAACCAGCGACAGGGAACCTCTCGCCATATTCGGAACGGTAGTAGCCACCGTCGCCCGTATGTTGGTCCCGAACTGCTCTGCGGCCATCGTAACGAACATCGCCCAGAACCCCGTTCCAAACCCCATCACAGCACAGGCCCAATAGACCATATTGGACGATTGCCCCTGCAGATTAAAGAACCATACGATCCCGATAATGCTGATGACATGAAAAATATACAAAGATCCCTTACGGCTCTTCAACCATTGACTGACAAACCCGATCAGGACATCCCCAACGGAGATCGCGACATAGGCAACCATGATCCCTTTACCCGGATCGACCGGCCCCTGAACATGCATCAGCGTAGCAAACTCATTGGAAAAAGTGATCAGGATACCGATGACATACCAGTTTGGTAACGCGATCAGAATGGAAGTCAGGTATTTTTTCAACCGCACCCCATTTGTAAAAAGCATAAAAAAATTCCCCTTGCTGACATTGCTTTGCTTAATATTCTTATACATACCGGACTCCAGGATACCGACCCGCAACAACAGCAATACAAAGCCCAGCCCGCCACCGATAAAATAACAGGTGCGCCACCCCTCTGCATCCGCCCCGAACTTTACCTTTATAAAATAGGCAAAGACGGCGCCGCTAAGCCCGATACCCGCCACCAGGGAAGTCGCAATCCCCCTTTTCTCTTTTGACATCAGTTCGCTGACCAAAGTAATGCCCGCACCCAATTCACCCGCCAGCCCAAGACCCGTTATAAACCGTACGATAGCATACTGATCCACCGTATGGACAAACCCATTGGCGATACTGCCCAGGGAATAAAGGATGATGGAGGCAAACAGGACCTTTAGCCTTCCCAGCTTATCCCCAAGCACCCCCCAAAGAATACCGCCCAGCAACAGACCGATCATCTGGATACTGATGATCTCCGCCCCCTTCGAACGGATGTCCTCCGCACTGAGTCCAATGGATTTGAGAGAAGGAACGCGGATAATGCTAAACAAAAGAAGGTCATAAACATCTACAAAATAACCTAAAGCTCCTACGATCACTGCCAGGTTAAAAACGGAATACTTTTTTTGCTCCATGCCCAAATTTATGATTTTTTATAAGGGTCCTCGGCGCTGGCCTGACCCTTCCTGCCGAAAAAGATTTTATAGAGTACAGGGGCGGTCGTAACGATAACGATCCCTATAACGATGATCTCCAGGTGCGCTTTCAGATCGAATTGGAATTTGTTCAGGATAAACTCCTCCAGGTAATGCCCGGCAAAAAGCATGAGGAACACCCAGGCCGCACAACCAATCATATTATAAAGAAGGAACTTCTTCTTGTCCATGGCTACAATACCGCCGATGATGGGAGCAAATGTCCGGATGATCGGCAAAAAACGGGCAAAAATTATGGCCTCCCCACCATGTTTGTCATAAAATTCCCTGGCCTGGTACAGGTGCTTTTTCTTAAACAGCCAGTTGTCCTTACGATGAAAAAGAAAGGGGCCGGTCTTGTTACCAAACCAATAACCTACGGCATTGCCAAGGATGCCACAGACAGTGACCAATGCCCATAAGAGAACAAGATCGAAGAAATTGCTGCCCGTACCCTTGACCGCATCCTGCTTGATGATCGTCCCGATCAGGCTCTGGCTGTACATCCCCGCCACAAAAAGCAGGCTATCGCCCGGAAGAAAAAAGCCGATCATAAGACCGGTTTCTGCGAATACAATAAATAAAAGCACCCATAAGCCGCCGTATTGGATATAAAATTCGGGATTTACAAGGTCCTTGAACGTGATCGTTAAGAGTTCAACCATAAAAAATTTGTCATTTTATATTAACCGCGGCCTCCCCCAGCTCCCCTTCCCACTTACTGACGACGACGGCCGCGATGCTGTTTCCAAGAACATTCGTGGCGCTCCGGGCCATATCCAGGATCTGGTCGATACCCAGTAAAAGTAACAAGCCCTGCTGCGGTATATTGTACAGCGACAGCGTACCCGCGATCACGACCAGGGCCGCCCTCGGCACTCCCGCCACACCCTTGCTCGTCAGCATCAGCACCAGCAGCATCGAGATCTCCTGTCCCAGCGTGAGATGGATCCCGTATGCCTGCGCGATGAACAAAGAGGCAAAGGTCATATACAACATGCTGCCATCCAGGTTGAACGAATAGCCCAACGGCAGGACAAAACTGACGATCCTGGGCGGACAGCCGAAAGTCTCCAGCTCCTGGATCAGCTTCGGAAAGGCCGCCTCCGAACTGGAGGTCGTAAAGGCAAGCAGGATCATATCCTTCACGCTCAGCGCCAGCTGGATCACCCGCCGGCCGATAAAGGCAGAGGCGATCAGCAGCAATATTAACCATAACCCAAGGATCCCCAGGTAAAAACTTATGATGAACTTGCCATAGGTCACCAGCAGCTCGGGACCCTTTACCGCCATTACCGAGGCGATGGCCGCCATGGCAGCCACAGGTGCGAAATACATGACGTATCCCGTGACCCGCAGGACGATCTGGGCGACGGTATCCAACGCCCGGATGACGATCTTACCCTGCTCGCCGATCGAGGCAGTGGCAATTCCAAAGAACACCGCAAAAACGACGATTTGCAATACCTCATTATTGGCCAGCGCCTCGAATATGCTACGGGGAAAAATGTGTGTGATAAAGGTGCGGAACGACACCGTCGTTTGTTCGATGCCCGTGCTGGCACCCGAAGGCGGCAACGGCAGATTGAGCTCGCTGCCCAATGACAGGCTGTTACTAAGGATCAGCCCCAGCACCAGCGACAACAGCGTGGCGCACATAAACCAAAGCAGGGCCTTTCCCCCGATCCTTCCCACGGCCTTGATGTCCCCCAATTTGGCGATCCCCACCACCAGGGTAGAGAACACAAGGGGGGCAATGATCATCTTGATCAGGCGAAGAAAGATATCGGTTAATACATTGACAATGCCGGAGAACGCATCTACCTGAGAAGCGTCTCCATTATAATGGACCCACAACCCAAGCAATACGCCGGCCACCATGGCGATCATTATCCATCCTGTAAGACCAAGCTTTTGCATACGATTAGTGGGCAATATCATAAAAAAAATCGAAAATTATTGACTTGGCAACACTTTAGTTCCCAAAAAATCGACGCGGTGGACAAGAATTGGCATCCGAGTATTAAATATTTGCTTTATTTTCGACCCTAGTCGCACACACATCATTTTTATCAAAACAAGCTATTATGAGTCTATTCAGAAAGAAATCATTGAGTATCCTCATGGCACAGGCCGCGGACTCGGAAAAGGGCCTTAAAAGGACGCTCGGCGTTTGGAGCCTGATCGCCCTGGGGATCGGCGCTATCATTGGGGCCGGACTGTTCGTACGAACAGCCGCGGCGGCAGGTGAACACGCAGGACCTGCGGTAACCATTTCCTTTATTATTGCAGCGGTCGGCTGCGCCTTTGCCGGACTTTGTTATGCAGAGTTTGCTTCCATTATCCCCATTGCAGGCAGCGCCTACACCTACGCCTATGCCACCATGGGGGAATTGGTCGCCTGGGTTATCGGATGGGCCCTGATCCTGGAATATGCATTGGGCGCCGCTACTGTAAGCATCTCCTGGAGCGAATATCTGAACAACCTCTTACCGATCGGCTATAAGGTGCCTTATGAATGGTGTCATTCTCCTTTTCAATCGTTGCTGGATACCACTGGCGTCCTTCATCACGGCATCATCAACATCCCGGCGCTTGTGATCCTGATGGTGCTCACGCTGCTGCTTATCAAAGGGATGCAGGAATCGGCCGTCGTCAATGGTATTATCGTATTTATCAAGGTGGCGATCGTATTGGTGTTTATCGCAATAGGCTGGCATTTTATCAATCCCGCCAACCATACCCCCTATATGATCCCCGCCGATGCCAAACCTGCGATGCAAGGTGATGGCACCTTATACTCATATGTGCCCTTCCTTAACCAT
Source organism: Puia sp. (assembly GCA_036500545.1). Classification (GTDB taxonomy): domain Bacteria; phylum Bacteroidota; class Bacteroidia; order Chitinophagales; family Chitinophagaceae; genus Puia. The sequence goes on from DASYBV010000025.1 coordinate 27,783, forward strand.
GGATGGGGCGGCGTATTACGAGGGGCTGCGGTCGTATTTTTTGCATTTATCGGCTTCGATGCCGTCTCAACAGCGGCCCAGGAGGCAAAAAATCCGAAGAAGGATATGCCGATCGGTATTTTAGGGTCACTCGCTATTTGTACCGTATTATATATACTTTTTTCATATGTACTTACAGGCGTAGCTCCCTTCACCGACTTCGTAAAGGCTGGTAAAGAAGCCTCCGTCGCTTATGCTATTGAAACCTATATGCCTCATTACCATTGGCTGTCTACCCTGGTAACCATCGCGATCCTCTTAGGATTCTCTTCGGTAATCCTGGTCATGCTGATGGGCCAAAGCCGGGTGTTTTATACCATGTCCGCGGATGGCCTGCTTCCAAAAGTCTTTTCCGATCTGCATCCGAAGTTCAGAACTCCCTACAAAAGCAATCTCATCCTGTTCGTTTTCGTGGGATTATTTGCCGGGTTTGTTCCGGAAAGCGTGGCCGGCGACCTCACTTCCATCGGAACCCTGCTGGCATTCGTGCTGGTCTGTGTGGGTATCATTATCCTGAGGAAGAAGGATCCGGGTCTGGTCCGTCCTTTCAGGACCCCACTGGTGCCCCTGGTACCCATCCTTGGCATGATCGTTTGTACCGCCATGATCGTCAGCCTGTGGGGAACTACTTTGCTCAGCGCTTTTATCTGGATGCTGATCGGCCTGGTCATCTATTTCGGTTACAGCAAGAATAATAGCAAGCTCAAAGCATAATTAACAACGTATAAAAAGAGACCCCCTCATTTTTGAGGGGGTCTTTCTTTGTAAAGAGTTTGCTCTACCCTCTTTTTTGCTTTATTTTTGCTCCCCACAACAAAACACAGATTTTATGGGTCGTATTTTTGAAGTCCGGAAGCATACGATGTTCGCCCGCTGGGACAGGATGGCCAAACAATTCACCCGCATCGGGAAGGAAATAGCCATCGCCGTAAAGACCGGCGGACCGGATACGGCCACCAATCCCGCCTTGCGCCGTTGCTTCCAGAATGCCAAGAGCGTGAACATGCCCAAGGACCGGGTAGAAGCCGCTATAAAACGGGCGATGGGCAAGGACATGACAAACTACGAAGAGATCCTGTATGAAGGATACGGCCCCCATGGCGTAGCGATCCTGGTGGAGACAGCCACCGATAACCATGTAAGAACAGTCGCAAACGTAAAATCACACTTCAATAAAGGCGGCGGCACCCTGGGGAACAGCGGCAGCGTAAGCTTCCAGTTCTCCAAACTGGGCGTTTTCAAACTAAAGCCGGAAGGACTGAGCACAGAAGATCTTGAGCTGGAACTGATCGATTTCGGACTGGAAGAGATGGGCGAAGGCACGGGGGAGAACGGAGAGCCGGTCCTCATACTGCGGGCTGCCTTCAGCGATTTCGGACATATGCAAAAAGCCCTCGAGGAAAAAGGCATCACCCCCATCAGCGCCGAACTGGAATGGATCCCCACGACCACCGTCGAACTGTCGGAAGAGCAGGCACAGGAAGTATTAAAGCTGGTGGACCGGCTGGAACAGGATGAAGACGTACAAAAAGTCTTTCACAACTTAAAATAACCCCTTACTCCGCCATCATCTCCCGGATCACATCGACCACCTGCTCCGCATTTGGTTTGCTGAAATAATCCCCGTCGCTGGCATAGGCCGGGCGATGGGCCTGGGCAGTGATCGTCCGCGGCGCCGTATCCAGCCATTTGTATCCTCCCTGCTCCTCCATCACCTTGTTAAAGATAAAACCCGAGGCTCCTCCCGGAACGTCCTCGTCGACGATGACGATACGACTGGTCTTCTTCAGCGAATCCAGGATCTTATGATGGATATCAAAAGGCAGCAGGGTCTGTACGTCTACGATCTCACAGCTGATGCCAAACGCTTCCAGGTCGGCGGCAGCTTCCTGTACGATGCGCAGGGTCGCTCCATAGCTCACAATGGTAATATCCTCCCCCTCCCGGATGACTTCCGGCACGCCCATGGGTACCCGAAAATCCAGCAGATTGGCCGGTAGCTTCTCCTTCAGCCGGTAGCCATTAAGACATTCGATCATCAGACCCGGGTCTACCCCCTCCAGCAGGGTATTATACATGCCGGCGGCCTGGACCATATTGCGCGGGACGCATACATGCAGCCCGCGAAGGGAGCCAAGGACCACCCCCATGGGCGACCCGCTGTGCCAGATGCCTTCGAGCCGGTGCCCCCGGGTGCGGACGATCAGCGGCGCCGTCTGTTTGCCCCCGGTCCGGTATTGAAGACAAGCCAGGTCATCGCTCAGCGGCTGCAGACCATATAATAAATAATCGATGTATTGGATCTCGGCGATCGGCCGGAGTCCCCGTATGGCCATTCCGATCCCCTGTCCCATGATGGTCAGTTCCCGGATCCCCGTATCGAAGATCCTTTCTGCGCCATGCCGGGCCTGCAATCCCGCAAACCCCTGGTTGACATCCCCGATCTTTCCCAGGTCTTCGCCAAACGCCACCACCTTGGGATTGTGAGTGAACAGCTCGTCAAAATAACGATTCAATATCTCATATCCATTTATCAAAGGAGCATTGTCCGCATATACGGCCTTTATCTCCGGGATCTGGAAAATATTACGGGCGCCTTCATGATAAAGGTGGCTGTTATAAAGAGCGGCATTTTCTTTTTTCAGCCCCTGGTACCAATCCGCGGCGGGCCGGGCGGAAGGGATATCCCCGGCAAGTGCCAGGGCCTGGTGAAGGGTTTGCAGCACCTCCTTGCGACCGGGTTCGCGGTTGGCCGACAGCTCGGAAGCCAGTCTTTGGAGTTTCTCCGCTTGTTCCGGCGCCTGCCCGGCGATCTCCCGGATCAACTCGGCCGAACGGGCGACCTGGAGCTTGATCGGATCCTGGTATTTTTCCCAGGAGCGGTTGCGGCAATGACGGGTGTATTCCTTTGCCTCCGTCTCGATATCGTTCAATTCCTCTTCATCGGCAAGGGAGTTGTCGATGATCCATTCCTTCATCTTTTTCATCCCGTCCCATTCCCGCTCCCATTCGAGGCGTTCGGGGGACTTATATCTTTCATGACTACCGGAGGTGGAATGCCCCTGCGGCTGCGTCACTTCTTCCACATGGAAAACGGCAGGCGTATGCGTCAGACGGATCGCACGGATACCGGCCTCGAAGACCTCACACATACCGGCATAATCCCAGGCTTTCACCCGGTAGATATCGATGCCGTTGGTGCCTTCTTTTTTCTGAAACCCTTTCAGCGCCTCCGAGATAGAACCCTTGGTCGTCTGGTATTTCCGGGGGACGGAGATACCATAGCCGTCATCCCAGACAAAAATGGCCAGCGGCACCTGCAGAACGCCGGCGGCATTTATCGTTTCCCAGAAATGCCCTTCACTGGTCGAAGCATCCCCGATCGTACAGAAACAGACCTCGTTACCATTATTGGAGAGTTCGGAAAAAGACCGGAGCACTTCTACCTCCCGGAAAGCCTTGGAAGCATAGGCCAGACCCAAGGCCTTTGGCATCTGGGCGGCGGTAGGCGCAAGACCGGCCGTCAGGTTCTTGCGGTTGACAAGATCCAGGGTCGCCCCGTCCGTATCTATAAAAGGAGTAGCAAAATGCGAGTTCATCTGCCGGCCGGCGCTATGCGGATCATGCTGCGGGTCCGGGTCGGCATATAGCTGGGAAAAGAATTCTTCGATAGTGGCGGCTCCGGTGGCAAAAGCAAAGGTCTGGTCCCGGTAGTATCCTGCATACACATCTCCCGGTTTGAAAAACTTCGCCATGGCGACCTGCGGGACCTCTTTCCCATCCCCGAATATCCCGAATTTGGCTTTACCGGTCAGCACCTCTTTGCGGCCCAGCAGGCTGGCTTCCCGGCTTTCACAGGCAGACCGGTAGTCCTTCAGGACCTCCTCCCGGAATCTATCGAAGGACAATTTTTCGGGATCGATGACTTCGCTATGCGTTAGATTTTCCATTTCGATAAAATTTGAAAGCCAATCACCATTATTTATACACCGCAAAATTAGCAATATCCTTCCATCCTGCATCTCTATCTCCCTACCCGGCCTCCCTATCCGACACTCTCTATCTCATTATCCGACGCCCTCTATCTCATTGATTGTTAATTTGCAGTAAAAACGATCCAAAAATATGGTTTTTTGCTGCAAAACCGTCAATTTCAGCACATTCGGCCCCCGGACTCTCCCACCAACGGGATAGAGCCCGGTCAGGGAAATAAAATACCCCTATAATTTATTGGCAAAGCTGGCGTTACTGTTTAACTTTATAACGGGTATTTAAGCACTTGATCATATACTTCCTCAAGCAGCCAAACTATGAAAAAAATAGGAATTGTAATCACCCTTTTTATCACCATTCTTTCCGCAAAAGCGCAGACGGTGAATACTGGCGGGACAGCCCTGCCAAAGCCTCCGGATGTCATCGAATTGAAGGAAAATAGTCATAACTTTGGTAAGATCCCCCAGGGCCGGCCGGCCGTATATAGTTTCGAGATCGTCAATACCGGGACGACGGCGCTGAGACTGGATAACGTACAGGCTTCCTGCGGTTGCACCACACCCGATTGGAGCCGGGATCCGATAGAGGCCGGCGCCACGGCAAAGATCAAGGTCGGGTATAATGCCTATGCGGAAGGAGCGTTCACAAAAACTGTGACGATCATCTACAATACCAACCAGACCAGGACCCTTACTATTTCCGGGGAAGTATATAAAATGCCGGTCAGCTCGGCCCCCGAAAATTCATCGGTACAATTATTGAAGCAGATAAATTGATCCGTGAAAACTAAAAAAGCAACCGGCCCCAACGCATAAGAAGTCGAAAACAAACATAAAAAATAAACTCAAAAATTATAGACATGAAGAAACTAGTCCTATTTGCAAGTGCAATCATTCTGACCGCTGGTTTTTCCGCCCGGGCGCAGCAGGCGACACAAAAGAAAGCGGAAGACGTCATCAAATTCAAGGAATTATCCTACGATTTTGGGAAGATCAAACAGGGCGCCCCGGTGACCCATGACTTCCCGTTCAGCAATATCAGCGACCAGCCGGTGATCATCGAAGCCGCTACCCCTTCCTGTGGCTGTACGACGCCCATCAAGCCCGAAGGCGCCATCCAGAAAGGAAAGGACGACAAGATCACAGCAGGTTTCAACGCAGCCGCCGTCGGCCCCTTTAATAAAAGCATCACCGTAAAAGTAGCCGGCGTCGATCTTCCCGTTCAGTTGAAGATCACAGGGGAAGTACTGACACCCGAAGCCTATGCGAAATACGAGGCTTCCAAAGGCACCAAGTCAGGCCGCTAGAAAGTCGTTGATTTCCCGATAAAATAATGTAGTCCCTCCGGCGCCAGTCGGAGGGATTTTTGTTTGTACTTTTGCGCCATGTTAACCATCAGCCAACGCGGACAGCAAATGCCGGCCTCGCCGATCCGGAAACTCGTGCCCTTTGCCGAGACCGCCAAGAAAAAAGGTATCAAGGTATATCACCTGAACATCGGCCAGCCCGATATCGAAACCCCAAAAATGGCCCTGGATGCCGTACGGCATTTTGATTTCAAGGTACTCGAATACAGCCACAGCGCCGGCAATGAAAGCTATCGCCGCAAACTGGCCAGCTATTATCAGCGGCAGGGGATCGACGTAAACTTCCAGCAGATCATCGTCACGACCGGCGGGTCCGAGGCAATCCTCTTCGGCTTTATGTCCTGTCTCGATGCGGGCGACGAAGTGATCATCCCCGAACCCTTCTATGCCAATTATAATGGATTCGCCGTTGCCGCCAACGTGGTGGTAAAACCGCTTACTTCCTATATCGGCGACGGATTTGCCCTGCCCCCCGTAGCAGAATTTGAAAAGCTCATCACACCCCGCACAAGGGCCATCGTCATCTGTAACCCCAATAACCCCACCGGGTATTTATATAGCCGGGAAGAGATGGATACCCTGAAGGAGCTGGTCATCAAACACAACCTCTATCTTTTTTCCGATGAGGCCTACCGTGACTTCTGTTATAGCGGCGTACATATCAGCGCCATGAACCTCAAAGGAGCGGAAGACAACGTGCTGATGATGGACACCATTTCCAAACGCTACAGCGCCTGCGGAGGACGGATTGGCGCCCTCGTAACCCGCAACCAGGCGGTGCTCGACACCGTGATGAAATTCGCCCAGGCCCGGCTAAGCCCCCCCTCCTTCGCCCAGATCCTCGGAGAGGCCGCTACCGATCTTCCCGCCGACTATTTCAACGCCACCAAGGCGGAATACCTGAAAAGAAGGGATGTACTGGTAAGCCGTCTCAATAAGATGCCCGGTGTCTTCTGTCCCAATCCGGGCGGAGCCTTCTATGCAATAGCCAGCCTGCCGGTGGATGATTCGGATGTATTCTGCCAGTGGCTGCTGGAATCGTTTGCCCACGAGAACCAAACGGTAATGCTCGCCCCCGCAGGAGGCTTCTATGGAACCAGGGGGCTCGGCAAAAAAGAAGTGCGGCTGGCATATGTGTTGAATAGCGATGATCTGAATAAAGCAATGGATTGTCTGGAAAAAGCATTGCAAATATACCCTGGCAAAACAAATTAGTTTAAATAATAATTTGTTAACGATTTTTTAAAACACACCTATTTTAAGGGTTTTTTTCAATATTTTGGTCCTTTTAGTCCACATTTATCATATTGCAAAAAACTACATGTTTATTTTTACGCTGACTTTCTATAATTTTTTCAAAATGTTAATAAAATAATTTTCTCCGTCTCCAAAAAACTCCGATATTGCACTCAGAAGCGGCTAAAGTGCGAAAAAAGGCAGAAAGAATGCCGGAACGAGGGGAATGAAAAATGGTTTTAGCAGCTCATATAGTTCTTTTAACCATTTGTTATTATTGAGTTCATTTTCGACGCATTATCTTTGAGCTCCTAAAGAACCACACCACACGAATTTTTGAAGATTTTTCATATGGCAAGCAATCGTTAGACGGCCTTCTGTTTCCACAGAGGGCCTTTTTTTTGCCCACATTTCCAACTTTATCGGAGTTTTTACACCATTTTTTCTCTATTTTTGCAGCCCGTTTACGGATTGGCTTTCAGTAATTTCCGCAAACGAAACACAACCGGCGCGATAGCTCAGTTGGTTAGAGCACAGGATTCATAACCCTGAGGTCTCGGGTTCAAATCCCGATCGCGCTACAACCGGTACAATCATAGAAAAGAGCTACATTTTGTAGCTCTTTTCTATTTATAATCAATCAGTTAAACGCAAATAAGATCTATGCCTGGACAATTAAATCCTTTTTCAGCACAACAATCTCGTCTTTATTAAACCATTCCCGTTCTAATACGTGATTAATAAGGCCCTGCGGGTTTCCTGTATAAGCTGCGACGGCCAGGCTTTTTCAGTTCGGCTTCCTGCACCCTTCCCTCCAATCCAAACAGGTACCTGCATTTCCCGGAAAGTAAATTTCGGCTGTCAAACATACCATTTACAATTATTTACAAAGGCTACATTTTTATTTACAATGCAAATACCCGCACTAAAAAGTATACAAGTATTTTTGCTGCATCAACTTTAAAAGGATATGAAAAACAAAAAAAAGACCTTAAACGGATCTGATTTATCAGCAGATACATCTACGTTAATTAAACCTCCAAAAAGTATGAAAAAAGCCATTTATGCGATGATCTTACCGCTGGTTGTGGTAAGCGGAATAGTATTCGCAAATCGCGAAATTAAAAATGATAGTTCTGCAAGGCCAACCCCCAAACCCCTGTCTGCTGCTGAAAGGGAAGCCGAACGGGAAAAATGGGAGGCTACCCCTGAAGGTGTAAAGTTCAAAAAATGGGAAGCATCTCCCGCAGGTAAAAAAGTGTATGCGGGTGCTTATAAAATAAGGGATCATATAAGTTATTTTACCAATATGGAGGCTATTATAACCTCCCTTTCTCTTCCGCCAGGATCAAGATTAGGTTTCGGTGTGATGGCAAGCATTAATGGTGTCGATTACATTGTAACATTTGAGCCGGAAAAGTCTCAACTTGAGCAATTGCAAAGCCTGAAAGTCAACGACAAAATAATTATAAGAAGCCATACCGTAACGTGCGCGCCCAAATATTCATATCCAATAGTTTGGGGCGAATACGCAGAACGAGATGGTAAAGTAATTTTTAAACATCTCCCTCGCAAAGGCGGTTGCTGAGCAAATAAATTATAAAATACACACCCATTGATGGCCGGACAACGTGCTAAATGCAAGTAAATCACTCACTACTTGGTTCAAAAACTGTCCTGCTCCGGCTACAAAACCCAGGCCCCACAATAGTGGGGCCTTAGGATTTCGAATAAGGCCAATACGCCAGGGATCGATGTAGCCAATCCTGACGAAAGGCATCGAAGACGAGAGAAAGATCAAAGGTTAAACATCGCTTTCAACAAAACGATCCTTCCCGGCAAAGTATAGGAACTGGCCGTAAACGTATTTGCCGAAAGATAGAACGCCCCATAAGTCTTTACATCAAGGAAATTAACCGCACTAAGCTCGAAGTTGGGCTTCCATTTACTCGGCTTGAATCTTACCGAAGCATCCGCAAAAAAGTACTTCAGGTCCGGGTTGCCCTGCTGCCGGGTATAATAATGCTCACCCGACAACTTGAATTGCAGGTTGGTTAGGGGGTCGTATTCCAACGAGGCACTCTGTTGTAACTGGTCGACATGACCCGCCGATGCATCTACCGCCGAATGGCTGGCAGTTTGCGTGAACTTGGCTCTATAACCAAAGGCCAGATGTTCTCCTACTTTGGTGTCCGTTCCGAAAGAACTGGTTTCGGTGATGGTATTGAATGGCAATAATTGCTCATTCTGTAACTGCACCGATCGCATGCCCTGCCATTGAAAACCGGCGCTAAAAGTGGTTTTCAAAGGGAAAACATATTTGCTCACCGTACCTTTGATCGTCCATGAACCCGTAGTATTAGCATAAGGCAGCATGACCTGCTGCTGAAGGTTGTTGGTGATGAGGGCTGATGCAATCTTATTTGCATCGGTTCGGTCATAGCTGATATTCAGATTGGCGAAAAACAGGACCAATGTTTTTCGGTAACTAAACCCCGCCGAGGCATGCTGGACCTGCCGCTCCACCAGGTCTGCGCTGTTGGCATAAAGCGTCCGGTAGTCCTTCAAAATAGAACCCTGGTAAATATCTTCGATGGTACCCGTCTCATTTCGATAGTGGTAAAAGAAAGAAAGGTAATTTTCGGAGCCGACCTTATATTTTATATTTAACAGCGGGTCAAAATACAAATGCGCCTGCTGCCGGTCCAGCTTATACAAGCCGTCGGAATAATTTATCTGCTGCAGGCTGACCGGCAAGCTAAGGTTTGCCTGGAGGATCGTTCCCGGCAAGTCATAGGCCGATTCCACATATAACTTCGTCCTTGCCCAGTTCAGGTGATTCATGGAGCTGTCCGATTCCGGGGTGATCTTGTTATCAACCTGCGTCACGTCAAGGGCTGACGTCAATGTTTGCGATTGAACGCTAAAACCCGCCTTAAAGCTCTGCGTGATGCCGTTGGAGGGTATTTTGAGTGACATATAATCAGTGGTGTACCAGGCCGGCACATTCACGCGTTGGATCAATTGTGCATATGGGGCGCTGTCATTAAAAATGGCCGGTTGAAAGTTGGGACCAATGCTCCTGTTTTCCGGTTCAGCCGAATGACTGATATACGAATAGCTCTGTACGACGCCGCCCCATCGCAACGTTCTTATCAGGTTGAATTCATTGGAAAAGCTCAACGGATTGTCATGAAGCACCTGGTTTACCGCGTCGTCGTCAAAGTTCAGAGCCGAATGATAGACAGACCGGTTATAATCCAGCACCAACGCATCATTACAATAATACTTCGACCTGTTAATGTTAAGTGTAAACTGCCCATGCAGGAGATCCGGTTGAAAACGGTTATGTTGCGTCTCATTATATCGGACGGTATCACCGGGCAAATAGATGGTGCTCTGCTGGCTGAAATCCTGCCGCTGATTGTCATGGAAATACCAGGCGTTTACCTTCAGTTGTATGTCGTTATGCAATTTGACCAGGTTATTGAGGTTGAGAAGCCCGGATCGATTGAATAGATATCTGTCCCGCGATAAAGCCGGATCGCCTACCGTTCCGAGGGACAGCAGCGCGGCCGGCATAGCATTATCGACAAGTTGCTGTTGGTTCGTTAAATTGTGGGCGATCAGTTCCTGCTGAAGGTCGTATCCTGTATTGTTGCCTTTCAGATAATTAATCGCTTTGTAATCGTCTTTGAATAGCATCGCGTTCAGATTAACGTCATAGTTGCCGGGCAGGCCTGCGCCCAGATGCTCCTGGCCGATCATTTGCATTTTCGCACCTTTTTTTATCGATAGGTTGAGGGCCACATCATCGCTCATCACCTTATTTTGCAGCACTTTGATCGGCTGGTCGTTTTGTATGACCTGCACCTCCTGTACAACGCCCTGCGGAATAGTGGTAGTGGCGATATTATATTTGTCATCCAGCAGGTTATCACCGTTAATATAGAGGTGGGATATCGGCTTGAAATTAAAATAAACCTTTCCATCAGGATCAACGGTTATACCCGGCAGCTTTTTAAGCACATCACCGATCACCATATCTTGTTCACTGGCAAAATTGGAGACCCTGTACCCTATGGTATCGCCATGGGTACGCAAGACAGGCCGGCTGCTTTTGATCTCGACAGACCGCAGTTGGTTCGCCGATACGCTCAGGGTGAAGTCATAGGCAAGCTGCAGATCCGTCACCGGCCGACTCACGGTCTTGTAACCGACGCTCGTAGCTTCTACCACCAGTCCACTTACAGGTGTACTGGCAGGGATGGATAAAGTATAGGCGCCGCTCACATCCGCAACAGCATATCCGACAATGGCATTGCTGGCGGAATTTTTCAGGTTGATACTGGCAAAAGGAACAGCCTTTCCGGCGCTGTCCCTTACCGTACCCTTTATTTTTTGCGCGAAGCCTGCCGGCGAGAGTAAGGAGATGATAACCAATAGGCCCAATACCCTTATGTATAGATCCCTGCTCATTGCTGCTCGGGCAATTCTATAGGGTTATTATTAATAGGCGGCGTTCCGTGGTTCATTTTCAGTATAGGCCGATTACCGCCATCCTGCATATTGGCCGCATTAGCGGCTTGAGCCGCTGCTTCGGGGTTTTTCCGAAAAGCCTCCCGCGCCTTATCGAATGCTTGCCGCGTAGTTTTTTGCAGCCATGCCGGTGGTTTGATCATATTCGGATCATCATCCAAACCCCTGGTAATAAAATCAACTTTCTTTTCGTCTGTGTTGGCTGTCGCCGGGTCTGGTGCCGGCGACGAAACCGTCCTCTCCACCCCGTCAAAAGCAAAGATCACATCGTTCCTCGTATCATGGGCATCCACAATTACCCCAGGCAAACCATTTAATTTCCATGGGCCGGAATGCACCGGCAGATCGGGGCAAAACCAGGCAACATAATCCCGGCCCTTGAAATGGCAGGTGGCTTTCTGACAATGCAACCCGCCGAAGGTCGCCGTGTCGCCGCGGATCTTCCAGGCTATAACAGGCAATGTGTCTTCGACACTGTATTGGTCAAGAAGCGAGAGTTCCCTTGTAAATAATTTCCGCTCGCCCGGATACTGAAAGTATTGGATGTTTGTACCTACACCCTTCCGGTTGATATTGGGTTGCCCGTCCGGACTGCTGGCAACCGCCTCGGCATATGCCTTTTTAAACTGACGGTCCGCGATCAATCCATCGTAACTTCTATAATTGCTCGCGCTTTTGCCTACAAACAATACCATATTTTCCGTATAAGGATGCTCCCGGTTCGTAGTGTCTCTAACCTGGGTGAATTTGTAATGCACCATCAACCATGCTGTATCTGGTTTTTGCCCTTTGGCCCCAATAAATACCGCCAGTAAACTGACGGCCAATAATAGTTGCTTTTTCATGATCTCGGCGATTTTTTAACAATACTATCCCCGGAAAACCACTCCCGGAAAATTTTGGTATGAATGACCGCCAGATAGAGTTGAAGACCGGTTATTTGTTATCCGGGATTTCAAAAACGCCTCGTTTAGCTGCCAATCCGACCCGTTAAACACCAAGTTTTTTGATAGTACGGGTGATCATTTACCTTTGGCGATATGCTGCAGGCGAAAAAAAGACTTTGGATAGAAATATTGCTCCACGGGGTGTTTTGGGCTGGTGTTTGTTATGTGCTTACTTCATTGAATAGCTCACATATTCAGGTAATACATAGGAAGCACCTTCTTAGCTTTTTTGCCAAAAATTATTATGATGGACAACCCGTCTCGTCCTATGTATATATCATCCTGGTTTTCCTCATGATCCTTTTTTATGGCAATATATTTTGGGTATTCCCGAAACTTGTCCGGTATAAAAACAGCTTGATCCGGGTGGCTATATGCGCTGGATGGTTCGCAGCGATATTCGGTGCAAATTACTTTACCGCCAGCCCCTTATTTGACCGGGCAAACCAGGTCATCCAGGCCCCGAAGGACCTTCGCCGGCCTTCGGACAGCGGAATACATATGATGCAGACCGGCCCGCTTCCAAACATCGGAATACCTATAATCCAGAACGGCCGGCTCCCGGACAGCATATTACATGTAATCCGGGACGGCCGGCTTCGGGACAGCGGAGTAAAAGTGATGCTGAACGGCCGGATAACAACGGTGTATCGTGATGGCCCCGCCTCGGGTCCCAATGCCATAAGCTTTATGACCAGCGACTGGTGGCACATCCAGCCCGTCATACTGTTCGCTTTTCTTGTCATTCTGGGCATATCTATCGCCTATTTCTTTCTTAAGGCATGGGCAAAAAGTGAGCTGGTCCAAACCCGGCTCCAGGCCAACCAATTGAGTACCGAGATCAAGTTCCTTAAATCGCAGGTCAACCCGCATTTCCTGTTCAATACGCTCAACAACCTGTTCTCGATGGCGCAAGAAAAGGGGAACGACGAGCTCGCCGACGGCATATCCAAACTTTCGGGCATGATGCGCTATATGCTGTATGACAGTAATGAGGAAAAGGTTTCCCTCAGCAAGGAGATCGCCTACCTGGAAGAATGCATCACCCTAAACAAACTGCGCTATGCCGATGAGGAAGTGGTCATAACCTTTGATCACCCCGGGCCAAACACCGATACCCGCATCGCGCCGATGCTGTTTATCCCCTTTGTAGAAAATGCCTTTAAACACGGTGTCGCCATCGGGCAAAAGGCGGCGATAGAGATCGCCCTGGTCGTCTCCGGTGAAAAACTGATCTTTACCTGTGTCAACATAGATTACGGCTTCATCAGAAAAATGGAGATGGAGATCAGCGGCATCGGGCTGGAAAATGTACGGCGACGGCTCGAGCTGGTTTATCCAGGCAAACACCGGCTGACGATCAATAAGGAAAACGATAAATTTATGGTTAACCTCGAAATCGATCTCTCATGATGACCTGTATAGCCATCGACGACGAACCAAAGGCCCTGGAAGTAATTGAGCGCTATTGCCGAAAGATCAGCCTGGTCAGCCTCAAGGGTAGTTTTCGGGAACCGCTAAAGGCGATCGAGTTTCTGAACCAGGAAAAGGTCGACCTGATCTTCCTCGACATCAATATGCCGGATATCACCGGGATGCAACTGCTTCAAACCTTGTCGCCACGCCCCCTGATCATTTTCACTACCGCCTACAGCCAATACGCCGTGGAAAGCTATGAACTCAACGCATTGGATTACCTGTTGAAACCTATCACTTTCGAGCGCTTCCTTCTGGCGATCAATAAGGCCGCGGCGGCCATGTCGACATCCCCGGCGACAAAAAATACCGCCCCGGACGAAGACGCAGCCGTCTTTATCAAAAGCGGGCCGCAGACCTACCGGGTTAAGATTGCAGAGATCCTATACCTGGAAAAGGACGGCAATTACATTACCGTCCACCGCAAAGACGGAAACATACTGATCCGTGAAAATATGGGTGATATTTTTGATCTTCTCCCGGCGGCGGATTTTATCCGGGTACATAAATCATACGTGGTGAGCATCCGGCATATCAGCACAATCGAAGTTCACCAGCTTATTGTAAATGGCGAAAAGATCCCTATTGGGAGCACCTACCGCGACACCCTCCGCGAACGGCTCGGGATCATGTGAGACGCCGCAACTCTAATAATTTTACAATTCCGGATTAGGCGAATAGCTTCCACTTTCCTTCGGAGATGACTTCCGCGATCCCATCCGTCACTTTAATCGCAGTCTGATCGTCAATTGCATAGGACGGCACGGGTATCGTGGCGGCCAACTTCTCCAGGTTGGCCAGGGAATTGTCCGGAAAACTCGGATAATCCAGGTGCGGATGCAGCGCAAAATCAACAAACCCCAGCGATTTATCGCTTTCGGACGGCAGCGTATGCTCACCGTAGGTCGTCCCAAAACGAGTCATCACCATACTCCCGGCGCTCAAACCCACGTAGACCGTTTTGCGCAGCAGCGACGGCAAAAGATCTGCAAGCCCCGACCGCTGCATCCAATAGCACAGATACTGGCAGTCGCCGCCTCCCACCAGCAAGGCGTCCGTCTGCTGAAGCAGGGGAACCCAAAGCGATTGTTTAACGCTGGGCAGCGCGGTAAGCTCCAGCAACCCCAACGACTTCCAACCCATTTCGCAGAAGGGGTCACCCAATGACCCGCATATAACCCTTCGCGCTATATCACCCCCATTGGACAAAGCGTAGATCGCCGTGGGCACGAAAAGAGCGCTCGCCTCGGCCACGGGTTTGCCCAGAAGGCCGACCAGCGCATTGTGGATACTCGTATTGCTGATGCCAGCAGAAGTGAGAAGAAGTTTCATAATTTCTTTCTTTAGCTATTCCGTCTTCCTAAAATAGCTAAGATTTCGGTTTTGAGCAAACATCTCGAAACTTCATCCAGGCGGTACTCCCGGTTTTGATCTCCACTCAGGTAAAGTCATAAGCGATGATTTTGAAGATCAAACCGGGCTATGTTTCCAAAATATCAAGATCATTTTGGATGAAGCGGGAAGCAGTATAAATAAAGTCATAAAAACGACAATTTTCATGGTTGCCGGAAACGACTTTAGCATCATAAATAAAGTTTACAGCGAGTTTTTCCCCGAAAAGCCGCCGGCACGAAGTACCCCACAGGTAATGCCTTTCCCCGCCGGGATCTTGATTTCGGTAGAATGTATTGCCCTTCAGTAAAAACTTGTCAGCCGTAGAAAAAAAACGACAATTGCGCAGCAGATTCCACATTATTCCTTCTTCACCACACTGACCCCCCCGTTCCTTTCCAGGGACATTTCCCGCACCTCTTCAAAGGAGTCCTGGTTCAATTGCAGCCGCAAGCTCTCCAGCAGGTCTTTTTCACTGATCAGGGGCCTGTCCATGTTTTTAACAAGCTGTTCCCAAACAGCACCTCTATAGTGTCCTTCATAATTTCAGTTTTATCATCCCGCGCAAATCTTGGCCCGCTTTTTTAACACAAAGTTCATATACAGAAACCCACCAAAAAATTTATCACCATGGGATATGTTGATGTCGTCATTGAAACCCCCAAAGGAAGTGCCCAGAAATACGATTATGATCCGAACTCCCATTTCTTCAAACTAAAGAAGATCCTCCCCTCCGGAATGGTCTTTCCCTATGACTTCGGCTTTATCCCGCATACCAAAGGAGAAGACGGCGACCCGCTGGACGTGATCGTCATTTCCGAATTTAATAGCTTCCCCGGTATCATGATCAAATGCCGCATCATTGGCGGAATAAAGGCCGAACAGTCCGACGAAAAAGGCAAGAAAAAGCTGATCCGCAACGATCGCTTCCTGGCGGTCCCTAAATGCTCCAATATATTTGAAGATGTAAAAAATATGAACGACCTGCCAAAAGAAATCATGAACCAGCTCGAACAGTTCTTCGTAGAATATAATAAGCTCGAAGGCAAGGAATTCAAGGCAATCAAGCAAATGGACTCCAAAGAAGCAACCAAACTTATTACCCCCGAAAACTAAAAAAACAATTTATCACCCATTAATATCTCTACTATGGCTAAGTATTCCAAACGCGCCGGCGACAAAGTCGAACGCGCCATGAAAGAAAAGAAAGCAGGCACCCTGAAAAGCGGCCGCAGCGGCAAAAAAGTAACCAGCCGAAAACAGGCCATCGCCATCGGTCTCTCCGAAGCACGAAAAGAGGGGCGCCAAAGTCCCAAAAAAGAAAAGCGCCGCCAAAAAATAAGATCAGAGGTTAAACAAAACTTTAAGCAAAATAATGCTGCCGGGAAGCGTATACGAACTGGCAACAAACGTACCCGCGGACAGGTAAAGGGCATCGTATGTCTTAACATTAAGAAAATTAGTGGCCTCCAATTGCAGGTCCGTCCTCCACTTGTTCACCCGGTATTTCACCGAGGCATCGGCGAAAAAATATTTCAGGTCGGCATTGCCCTGCGGGCGCGTAAAATAATGCTCGCCTGACAGCTTGAACTGCAGGTCGGCACCCGGGTTATAATAGATCGATCCTTGCTGCACGAGCTGATCGATATGGTTGGCGGACCCCGTTGCCGGTGAGTGGCTTTCAGTTTGGATGCCCGTGACGCGATAGCTGAAATTCAACTGCTCATTCAATTTGGTGTCTGCACCCCCGCTTAGTGTTGCAGTCGTTGTATGAAAAGGCAGTAAGGTGCCGTTTTGGATCTGTACCGAACGCCCATCCTGCCATTGGACCACACCGCTAAAAGTAGTATGCAGGGGAAACGAATATTTACTGATACTACCGTTCGCTGTCCAGGTATCCGTGCTGTTTGGATAAGGTAGCACTATGCCTTGCTGAAAGTTATTGGAGATAACGCTGGAGGCGATATTATTGGCGTCGATATGATTGTACATTGCGTTGATACTAAAGAAAAACAGGGTCAGCAATTTACGATAGTAAAACCCCACCGCCGCCAGTTGGTTTTGACGTAGGGTCAGGTCGGAGCTATTGGAGTAAAGGGTCCGGTAGTCTTTCAGAATACTACCCTGGTAAATATCTTGAATACTTCCCGTCTCATTACGGTAGCTGTAAGACAAAATCACAAACTTTTCAATACCGGTTTTGTATCTAACATTCAATTGTGGATTAAAATACCAACGGGTCAACTCTTTATTCAAGGAATAACCGGGATCCGAATAATTCAGCCGGGAAAACGTGACCGGCAAGGTAAGGTTAGCCTTTAGCCTGTCACCCGGAATATCGTAAGCAGCTTCTGCATACAATTTCCGCTTACTCCATTTTACATCATTTACGGCACTATCAGATTCCAGACTGACCGTGTTATTGGACTGTAGCACGTTGAGGGCAGAAGTCAGCATTTGTGATTGTACAGAGAATCCTGTCCGGAAACTTTGTGTCACAATACCACCCGGGATCTTGAACGAAACATAATTATTGGTAAACCAGGTAGGCACATTAACGTTCTGCACTAATTGCGCATAAGGAATACCCTTATTGAACAGTTCGGCGTTGTAGTTGGTCCCGATCGTACGGCTTTCCGGTTCGGCCAGGTGACTTGTATAGGAATAGGCCTCGATGATGTTACGCGATCGCATCGCCCGGATCCAATCAAATTCATTGGAAAAGCTGCGGGAACGATCCCTGAATACCTGGTTCGCCAATGTGCCGTTGGTATTCAGCTCGGAATAATTGGCCCACCGACTATCATCCAGCACCAGCGTATTATTCAGATAATATTTATCATTATTGGCATTGAGTGTGAATAGCGCATGTAAAAGATCGGGATTAAACCGGTTATGCTGCGTTTCGGTATATTGGACGGTATCCCCTGCTAAATAGATACTCGTGCGCTGGCTATAATCCTGCCGCTGTTGATCATGCAGATAATAAGCATTGACCCGGAGCTGCAAGCCGTTCTTCAGATTGACCAGGTTATTGATGTTCATCAGACCGGAACGATCAAAGAAATATCGTTCACGCGATAAAGCCGGATTATTTACAGAACCCAGTGACAACAGGGTCGCAGGCGGATCATTACCGGTACGCTGTTGAGAGACGGCACTATTATGCGACACCAGTTCCCGCTGCAGGTCATCCCCCGTGTTATTCCCTTTCAAATAATTGATGGCCTTGAATTGAGCTTTGAATGCCATGGCGTTGAAGTCAACATCATAATTGCCGGGCAAACCGGCGCCGATACTCTCCTGACCCAGCAGATGCAGCTTGTCACTCTTTTTAAAAACCAGGTTGATCGCCACATCGTTGCTGGTTACTTTGTTTTGCAGTACCCTGATCGGTTGATGATTTTCGATCACCTGTACGTTTTCGACAACCCCGTGCGGGATAGTGTTCGTGGCGATACTATACTTGTCGTCGAGCAGGTTATCTCCACCGATGTAAATAGCAGAGATAGGCCTGTTGTTATAGCTGATAGTTCCATCCGATGCGATCGAGATTCCCGGAAGCTTTTTGATCACATCCCCGATCACCCTGTCCTGGGCGGCGCTGAAGTCGGACACCTTATAACTCAGCGTATCCCCGTTCGAATGTAGCATAGGTCGCCTGCTCCGAACGACCACGGACTGCAGTTGGTTGTCTGAAATTGCAAGTGTAAAATCAATTTTCGGGGACAGACCGGTAATAGCCCTGCTTTGGTTTTTATAGCCTATGCAGCGCACCTCCAGGTAAAGATCTCCCATCGGCGCGCCCGTTGGGAGACGCAAAACATAGGCACCCGAGGTATCGGTCGTCGTATAGGCGACAAGAACGTCAAGTGATCTGTTCCGCAAATTGACGCTGGCATATGGCACAGCACTGCCCGTACTATCTTTGACCCTACCTCTTATCTCCTGGGTCCGGCCGGTTGACAAAAACAGGATACAGACCAGTAGCAGGCTGGCAGGTCGGATGATTGGAATCATTTCTTTTCAGGTAATTCGATAGGATTATTGTTTACTGGTCGCGGCCCCGGCTTCATATCGACCTTCATCATCCGTCCGTCGGCCTGCGGCCCCGACATCATTCGAATAAAGGCATCGGGGTCCTTCTGGGCGGTTTCCTCCAATTTGACAAATTCCAGGTCGGTGATCTTGCTCACATCATTGGGCACTTTGATAGACTTGGGCTCGTTTACCTTTTCGATACCATCAAAGGTGAAAGAGACCTCCTTTTTGGTGTCATACCCTTCGACGATCACCCCGGGTAACCCGTTCAATTTCCAAGGGCCGACAGGCAGCGGCAGATCGGGGCAAAACCACACCGTATAATCTCTTCCCCTGAAATGGGTCGTTGCCTTTTGGCAGTGTAATCCCCCAAAACTGGCCGTATCGTGGGTGATTCGCCAGTCAATAACCGGCAACGTTTCGGTTATCAGGAAACGGCTAAACAAAATGCCTTCTTTCCTTACCATTTTCTTTTCACGCGGGAATTGAAAGTATTCCGCATTGGACCGACGTTCCTCGTTCGTCTTGTAGACACCGGCACTTTTCCCGACCAGCAGAACCATATTCTCCGTATAAGGCTTCGCGCGGTCAGTCGTGTCCCGGATGTGTGAGAACTTATAATGCACCACTATCTGCGCAATATCCGGTTGCTGCGCTTCGGCGCCCGGGGCCAATAGTATAAACCAGGCGCCCAATAAGATAAATCGTTTCATAATCGTAATAATTTTCAGCAATTCTAGGCCGCGATGGTCAACCCGAAAAGGCTTTGGGATAAACACCCGCATCACGGCCATGAAGAACGGTTTTTTGTTATCCCTTGATGGCCGGCATCCTAAAATCACAAAAAACGCCCGTTCGCACCCCGGCACCAATTACCGGCCCCAATTTCTCCCATTACAACAGCACTTATCTTAACTTTACCATCATGCGCGGCAACAAAGCCAAATTCTTTATCGAGGTCATCATCCACGTCCTGTTTTGGCTGGGGATCTATTATGCAATGAAGGCGCTGACGACTTCTTCTTTTCAAATACTGGTAACCCATAATAACGGGCCCACGCAGAGCATGAACGGGCATACGATGTTCCGCTATGCCTGGATCGTACTGGGGGTTTTAATGCTCTTGTTTTATGGCAATATTCTCTGGCTGTTTAAGAAGGTTATCCGGCTCAAAAGCAAGGTACAGGGCGTGACCCTCATCATCGGTTGGTGGATGCTGCTCTTTGCGATCAACTATGGGGTGATTCGCCTCGTGGCGGACTCCTCCGGCAGTGAATCTCATCCCCATGCAGGCTCGCCGGGTCCGCAGGGGACGGTATTTTCAGCAGACGATTGGATGTCTATGCAAGGGGTCATGGTTGCCCTTTTTCTTTCGGTGCTGGGTATCGCCGCGGCTTATTTTTTCATCAGGGAATGGATCCGGAACGATCTGAAACGCAGCCAGGCCGAGGCCCACCAGCTCAGCACCGAGATCAGGTTCCTCCGGTCGCAGGTCAATCCGCATTTCCTGTTCAACACGCTCAATAACCTGTTCTCGATGGCCCAGAAAAGGGGTAATGACGAACTGGCCGACGGCGTCTCAAAATTGTCGGGCATGATGCGCTACATGATCTATGAAAGCAATACGGAGAGCGTTGCCCTTCAAAAGGAGATCGAATACCTGGAAGACTGTATCGCGCTCAACAAACTTCGTTATGCCGGCAGCGAGGTTTCAGTATCCTTCCGTTATCCGGAACCTGCCGCAATCGCAGACGTACCCGTCGCTCCGATGCTGTTCATTCCTTTTTTGGAGAACGCCTTTAAACATGGCATATCCATCGGACATCATTCCCGCATTGATCTGGCCATCTCTATTAACCAAAAAAAACTGACCTTTACCTGCGAGAACACCGACCACAGCGCTGTCAAAAAACTGGCGGAAGAAAAAGGCGGCATCGGTCTCGAAAATGTACAACGCCGGCTGGAACTGGTCTATCCCGGCAGACATGTGCTGCGCACCGAACAGACGGACAAAAAATATAGCATAAACCTTCAAATTGAACTTGCTTGATAACCTGTATAGCCGTTGATGATGAGCCGATGGCGCTGGAAGTGATCGAACGCTATTGCACCAGGAGCGATCTCGTGGAATTGAAAGCCGTTTTCCGTGAGGCGGTAAAAGCCATCGAATACCTCAGCCGTGAAAAAATTGACCTGGTCTTCCTGGATATCAACATGCCGGACATCAGCGGCATGCAGCTTGTACCGATGCTGTCGCCAAGGCCAATGATCATCTTTACTACGGCATATAGCCATTACGCCGCGGAGAGCTACAACCTCAACGCTATCGATTACCTGTTAAAGCCGATTACCTTCGAACGTTTCCTCACAGCAGTAAATAAAGCGGTCACGGCGCTTCCCGGCAAGACCACTCCGGCTGCAAACGAGGAAAGCCCCACTATCTTAATCAAAAGCGGTCCGCAAACCTACCAGGTTAAGATCAGGGATATTCTTTACCTGGAAAAAGACGGCAATTATATCACCATCCATCTAAAAGACAGGAATATACTCATACGCGAAAATATGGGCGATGTTTTCGATCTGGTGCCGTCCGCCGATTTTATCCGCGTTCACAGATCATATGTAGTAGCTGTTAAACACATCGATACGATTGAGGTCCATCAACTAACCATTAACAGCGAAAAGATCCCTATTGGCAGCACCTACCGCGACACCCTCCGCGAACGGCTCGGGATCACATGATTGTATCCGCTGCATCCGGCATTTTCCCCGAAGCGTTTTTTGACGATCCGGTCATCACAACTTACACCTCCTTTAAAGCCGCAATCGGATCGATCAAAGAAGATCTTACGATCTGTACCCCAATAGCCAATAATGCCGTAACCAGCGATACCAACGCAGCACCGATAAAATAAAGAGGACTAAGATCGATCCGGTAGGCATAATTATCAAGCCAGGACCTTGTCATCCAATAACTCAACGGCAGTCCTATGACGATCGACAACAGGACGATCCTTGCAAAATCGGCCGACAAAAGATAGATGATATTGTACTCGCTGGCCCCGAGGATCTTCCGCATACCGATCTCCCTGCTCCGCCGTTCGGCGGTAAAAGCCGCCAGACCAAATAATCCCAGACAGGACAACAAGATCGCCAATCCCGCAAAATACCAGGAAAGCGTAGCCACAAGCTTCTCGGAAGCATACTGCTTCTGATAGTCATAGTCCAGGAACTGATAATCAAAGGAAAAGCCGGGATTAAAGGCTCTATAGAACTTCCTTATCCCTCCGATCGTCTCCCCCTCCTTTCCACCAGCCAGCCTCGCCATAACCAAAAGGGTGGACCCCGGCTCCAGCCCGAACATAAACGGCTTGATGGCTGAATGCAGGGAATTAAAATGAAAATCCTGCGTCACCCCAATGATCCGCTTCTCATGGCCATATACTTTTATAACTTTACCGATCGGATCGGAGATCCCCATGACCTTTATTGCCGTCTCGTTTAAAATAACAGCCGCGGAATCAGCCGGGAACTGTCTGGAAAAAGTTCTTCCGGCCGCCATTTTTATCCCCAGCGTCTCTATCAGGTCATAATTAACGGGCATTCCATAAAACCGTATCAGACCATCCTTATTCTTGCCATCCCAGGACACCCCTCCCCCTGCCTGTGGCGCGAATGCGGGTAGCACGATCGAATTCATAATGCTGGATGTCCGGACAACACCCGGGACGCGCCCAAGCCCGGAAAGAAAGGCTTCCAAATGCGTGGGCACATTTCCCTCCATCTCAAAATAGATCACATGATCCTTATCATAACCAAGGCTCTTATTCTGAACAAGTTTGATCTGCTTATATACGACGATAACGGAAACGATAAAAATAAGTGACAAGGTGAATTGCAGCACCACCAGCCCTTTTCGGACCAGCAGTTCCTTAACACCGGAAGATATACTCAACTTCCCCTTTAACATAAGGACAGGCTTGAAACCGGAAAGATAAAAAGCAGGATAACAGCCGGCGATAAGCCCGGTAGCCAGCGCAATACAGACGATCGGCACGGCATGCCCGGCAACAACACCCAATGTAAAATGCTTCCCCGTAATGCCATTGAACTGCGGCAGAAAGACACCCACCAGCACAAGCGCAACCCCAAGGGCCAGAAGGCTCATCAGGACCGACTCCCCCATAAATTGAAAAATAAGCGTCCGCCTGCCCGCCCCCAGCGCTTTCCTTAACCCGACCTCCTTCATCCTGCCCGTCACCTTCGCCGTAGATAAATTCATAAAATTTATACAGGCTATCAGCAAAATAAAACTGGCTATGATAGAAAAAAGCCGCACATATTCGATCCTCCCCCCTGCCAGAACCCCGTTCTCATATTTACCATGCAGATAGCCATCCGAGTATTTTCGAAGAAAAAGCGTGGCCGAAGTCTTATACAACTTCACATCGGAGAAATTTGCCAGCTTCTCATTAAATGCCCTGACATCCGTATGCTCTCTTAAAACAAGAAAAGTAGTAAAAGGACCAACGGTCGGACCACTGGCGCCATTATCACCACCGGGCGATATGATGTCCTTCCATGAATCAAGAGATACTACAAAATCAAACTGATAGGTCGAGTTGGAGGGAAAATTGCTGAATATACCGGTAACGGTGACCAGCTTCGTAATAGTCGCCCATTTCCACTGGATCGTTTTACCGACAACGTTCTCCGTCGTATTAAATAATTTCATGGCCAGATCCCTGGAGAGCACGATCGAACTTTTATCCGCTAATACGCTGTTCTTACTGCCTTGCAGCAACGCATAGGAAAACACATTGAAATAATCCTTACCGGCAAAATTACCCGTCGCACCCACCGTGCTGTTCCCGTAGGTGATATTAAATTTCCGAAACCAGTTGGAGGGGGTGGTCGTCACCGCATATTCCACCTCGGGAAGGTCTTTTTTTACGATCTCCCCAAAAAGCCCGTTCGTCCCATCCGAGGTATTGATCCGGTCGCCCTGGCGTTCATTTACCATTACCTGGTAAAGACGGCTGTCATTGCGGTGAAACTTGTCAAACCCCAATTCGTCGCTGATCCATAAATAGATCAATAAGGCGCAGGCCAGACCGGTGGAAAGACCGATCAGATTGATGACAAAGGTGGATTTATACCTTCTATAGGTCCTGAAAAGGAGCTGGATATGATGCTTGAACATTCAATTTTTTATGCGGCTTAGGCCGGATGAACAAATTCGGCAATTCGCTATGGATGCAAAAACGACCGGATTCCATATATTTCCGATGGAGTCTTTTAAATAGATCTCCCCCGGCGTTACTACGCAGGATATCCTTGATGAAATTTAGAACTCTTTATTACTAAAACTAAAAGATCATTTAAAAAATAACATTGCCTTTGAACCAGGGAAGATAAGATCAAAATATACTTTGATCGATTTTTGGCCTGACAATTATGGCCCATGTTTGCTGAAATGCTCCATCCACGCGCTCCCCGCTAACTTTTTATTAAACGAGAAAGGCGAGATCATTAAAAGGAATTTATCGCCGGCAGAGGTAGAACAATTCTTATTCGAGGAAAATGAAAAGGGCATTTTTTATTTCGCGAACTATGAACCGGATTAAAGGAGAAACTAAGATGAAACCATTTTTTACCCTTTGTTTCTTATTTGCCATACCGGGAGAGTCTTCCGATCCCATCGGTTGATTCTTCCTATTACCCGGGGAAAGTCCCCGCAGCCGGCTACGAGAGCCCGGTCTCGCACGGTCATTTCAAATTTTCACTGCCTTGCAGCATCCCGCCTTGCCGGATAACCGATTACCGGGAGGCGGCGCATAACAGGTTAAATTCTCCCGAAAGACATTAATAAATTGTTACCGACCCCGGTGCTAAACGCTAAAATAGCGACCTTAACGCCATGAAATCATCCCTCACAGCATGGCTCCTCCTGGGTTGCCTCATCGCCCAGCGCCCAACCCGGTCACAAGCTCAGACAACGACTCAATCTCAGACCCAGGTTCCCGGCAAGCTGGAACAAACCAGCCAGGTCCTCCTACCAAATGGCTGGAAATTAAGCCCCGTAGGGCGGTCCCTGCCCCTGGGCCCGCTGAGCGACCTGCCCCTGAACCTCCAGATCAGCAAGTCGGGACGCCTGATGGCCGTCACCAACAACGGTCAGAGTACCCAGTCGGTCCAGCTCCTGGACCCGCGGGGCGAAAAGCTGCTGGATCAGAAGGAAGTAAAAAGATCCTGGTACGGACTGGCCTTCAGCCCCGACGAAAAAGATCTCTATGTCTCCGGCGGCTATGATAACTGGGTGCTGGACTTCCATATCCAGGATAACAAACTAACCAACGCCGATACCATCCGCCTGGCCGAACCCTGGCCAAGAGCAAAAACCTGCCCGACCGGCATGGTAGTCGATAAAAGTAATAAGCGCCTCTACGTGGTCACAAAGGGAGACAGTGTCCTCTATGAGATCGACACCCGTTCCCACGCCATCAACCGGAAGGTTTCCCTGCCGGGACCGGGCTACAGTTGCCTGCTGGCCGCCGACGAAAAGTCGCTCTACATCTCTTTATGGTCCTCCGGTGCCGTCGCCGTCTACAATACGACCACCGGTACCATCGGATCGACCCTCAAAACAGGAGAGCATCCCAATGAGCTGCTCCTGAATAAAAAAGGAACCCGTCTCTTCGTAGCCAACGCCAACGACAATACTGTCTCGGTGATCGATACCCGCTCAGGACAGACCATCGAGACCATCGCTACCACGCTCTATCCTACCAAACTCGCCGGCTCGACGACCAATGGCCTCGCCCTGTCGGCCGATGAGAAAAGACTCTATATCGCCAACGCCGATAATAACTGTCTCGCCGTCTTCGATATGTCAAAAGACGGGAACAGCAAAAGCCTGGGTTTTATCCCCGTCGGCTGGTACCCCACCAACGTAAAGACCCTGGATGACAAGATCATCGTCGCCAACGGGAAGGGAACGCAATCCGCCGCCAATCCCCTGGGACCACAGCCCTTCCGGAAGGATGGGGTCGGAGAACATGTAGGACCAAAGGCCGGCAGCAGGGAACAATATATCGGCGGCCTCTTCAAAGGCGTACTTTGTTTTATCGACAAGCCGGATGAAGGCCAGTTAAAGGCCTATACCCGTCAGGTCTATGACAATACCCCCTTCACGGATAAAAAGACGGCAATGGCCGACGGAGAAGCCGGTAACCCGATCCCCCGTACCGTAGGCGCAGGCTCACCCATCAAACACGTATTCTATATCATAAAAGAAAACAGGACCTATGACCAGGTGCTGGGAGATATGCCGGAAGGCAACGGGGATACCTCCCTGTGCATCTTCGGCGAGAAGGTCACCCCCAACCAGCATTTTATGGCCCGGAATTTTGTGCTGCTGGATAATTTTTATGTAGATGCGGAGGTCAGCGAAGATGGACATAACTGGAGCATGGCCGCCTATGCGACCGATGTGATCGAAAAGACATGGCCCACCAATTACAGCTCACGGGGACCAAGCTACGGAGACGTCGCGGCAGGCCCCAACGACGGGTGGATCTGGGACTACGCCAAACGGGCAGGTATCACCTACCGGACCTATGGCGAATTCGGCGCCTATGGGAAGGCACAGATAGAAAGCGTAAAAGGCCATTCGGCCCCCTATTCCCCTGGCTTCAATTTGAAGATCCAGGACCAGGTACGCGCCGATGCCTGGGAAAAGGACTTCGACTCGCTCCTGGCCATCAATGCCGTTCCGGCACTCAATACCCTGCGGATCTCCGATGACCATACCAGCGGTCTTCAAAGAGGACAGTACTCTCCCATCGCCGCCGTCGCCGATAATGACCTGGCCGTGGGTCGTATCGTCGAACACCTGTCCCAAAGCCCGATCTGGAAAGAGTCCGTCGTCTTTATCCTGGAAGACGATGCACAGGCAGGACCCGACCATGTGGACGCCCACCGCTCGCCCGCCTATATCGTAGGTCCCTATGTAAAACGGAACGCCATCATCCATAGCATGTACTCCACCTCCGGCATGTTACGGACCATCGAGCTGATCCTGGGACTGCCTCCCATGAGCCAATACGATGCGGCGGCGCTACCCATGTTCGAATGCTTCACCCCCAAACCCGACCTGACGCCTTATACCGTGATCCCGGCCAGGGTGGATATCAACGAAAGGAACGTCGCCGTGAATGAAAGTTCACGACGGTCGGCAAAATTCGACCTGGCAAAAGAAGATGCCGTGCCGGACAAAGAAATGAACGAGGTGATCTGGAAGGCCGTAAAGGGGGAGAACGCCGTAATGCCGGCGCCAAAACACAGCGCCTTCGTCATCCTGCAAAAAAAGAAAGACCGGGACGACGACTGACCCTATCCGCCCCTTCTACTACACGAATACCCTTATTTATGGGACTAACCGGCCAATTTCTGATCCGGCGGGAAATGGGTAAATATATTTATATATATTAGCCAAAAGATCGCCATATGGAACTGGAAATTATCCTGGAACAGGAGGATTCTAAAAAGGGGATTATTCATTTAAAGAACGAGATCGATAAAACGGGGATCGAAGGCATCTCCGCTGCGGAGATCTCCCGCGTCCCATCGAAAGAGAACGAACAGGGAGGTGGTGACCTTCTCAATTCGATCAAGATGCTTATCGTAGCCGCACAAAAACCCCTGGTCGAGCTGGTAAAATGTCTCCAGAAGTACGTCGATAACTATCGGACAAAAATTACCATACCCCGGAAGAATGGAAAGGATATCGTCATAGAACATGGGCGCAGCATGACACCCGAGCAATTGAAGGAGATTGTAGTCAGTATCCTCCAAAATAACCCTTAAACCGCATGTCCTTTCTCGATCATTCCTTAACGAGGGTCCTGCTTATTGGCGCAAGCGAATTTCCAAGGGATAGCACCATCCACGCCATTCCAAACGTGGCCGCCAATCTTCGCCTGCTAAAAGCCTGCCTGACCGATCCCGACCTGGTTGGCATACCGGAATCCAATATAACGATCTCCCTGAACGAGAACCGGAGCATCATCGAACGGAGATTGCGGCAATTGGCCGCGGAGACAAGGACAAAGAATTATACTATCTTTATCTACTATGCAGGCCATGGCATGCTCAGCAGCACGGAATACAAACTATACCTTACCACCGCCGATACCAGCCACGACGACCTGGAGATCGACGGGATCAATATCGACGCATTCAAGAACTATATCCGGAGGTCAAACGCCGGCAGAAAGGTCATCCTGCTGGATTGCTGCCATAGCGGCGCCATTATCGAGACGATGAGCGGCCTGGCCAGCCGGATCCAGGCGGGTCTGAGAGGGTTCGAGGGCACGTATGTGATGACCTCCGCCGCATCGGATGAGCCCTCGATGTTTCCCGGCGGCAACCCCGAACTACCCACCTATTTTACGGGAAAGTTTATCAATATCGTAAGGTCGGGGCTCGAGGATGCCAGCGAATACTGCTCCCTCCGGGAGATCTTCAACGAGATCGAAAGGGATTTCGCCGACCGTTTCCCACCGCTGCCCCGCCCCCAACAATCAAATTTCCTGCATGCCGATCAGCTCTTTTTCTGCAAGAACAAATTATCGCCGCTCTACAAAGAACCCGGCGAAGCAGCCTTGCCGTCAGTGTCTTTTCCCGCCGGCAGCCCCCCAGCCCAAGGCGCCCGCAATCATATAATCGCCATCGTTCTCCTCATCGCAGTAACCATAACCATCATCCTCATACGAATTATCGGCAATATCCATACCGATCCCCTGCCCTCCTCTCCTGTCACCTCCTCCAACCCAGCAGGCCGGGATACCACGGCCGTAATAGGCGACACCGGCAAAGTCCTGCCCTCCTCTTCCTCCCACACGGCAGCGACCACCCCCGTCGATCCGGACCCCGACCACAATGACACCTACTATTATAACAAAGCCTCCGACGACTTCAACGCCAGCAGGTATCGTTCGGCAGTAGCCAATGCAACCAAAGCCATCCAGTTGAACCCAAAGGATGCTGATTCTTACAAAGTAAGAGGCTGGTCAAGGTTCTACCTGAAGCTTTATGAAGATGCCATCGATGACCTGTCGGCAGCGATCCGGCTAAAGACAAAGGACGCAGCCGCCTATAAATACCGGGCGATGTCGGAGCAGGCGCTAAAAGCATACACGGAGGCGATCGGCGATTTCTCAACGGCGATCCGCATGGATAACACCGACTTTTTTACGGTCGCCAGCAGGGGCGACTGTTACACCTCCCTGCGCCAGTACAACAATGCCATCAACGATTATACGCAGGCCATCGCCCTGACCACAAAACAGCCCTGGGTCTTCTTCAACCGGGCCAACGCCTGGTACCTCACAGGAAATTATCAGAATGCCATCGCCGATTATACACGTGCGATCAACCTGGACCCCAAACCGCCTATCTACTGGAATTACAGGGGCGATGCAAGCCGCAAGGCCGGGAAGCTCAGCTACTGCAGCGACTATGAACAGGCCGCACAATTGGGCGACAGCGAAGGACAGCAAAACCTGAAGAAATACTGTAACCAATAAGCAAATTCCTCCTTGTCTCACTCCTTTACCCGCAGATACTTCTCAATGATCTCCCTGTCTATACCCGTCCCCTCGACTTTTTCCATTCCCCGTTGAATAAGAGTATCCTTATCGAGGGAAACGGTGAACGTAAACGTCTTTCCCTCCCAGTGCTTATCATTATAATAATCCAGGTGTTCGGTATACTGATCACCGCTAAGTGTATAGCTCCCGCCCCCGGCATCAAACCCGTTGGAAGAATCCCTGGCCGCGCCCAGCCCATGCCGCAAAAACGCAAAATGCGTGTCATTGATGATCTTGATCATCCGCTGACCG
Organism: Puia sp.; assembly: GCA_036500545.1. Taxonomy (GTDB): domain Bacteria; phylum Bacteroidota; class Bacteroidia; order Chitinophagales; family Chitinophagaceae; genus Puia. The sequence continues at coordinate 57,716 of DASYBV010000025.1, forward strand.
GTTGCATAATCCGTCACCGCAGCGACGCCTTTGGTGATCGTGGTTCCCGACAAAAGCTGCCAGGTACCGGTAAGACGAAGAGGACCGGACCGGCCGCTACAGGATGTCAGCAATCCGACCACGCCGGCCGCCAACACAATAGGCAATAAGGTATTTTTCATACCCTGAAAATAAGCAATAATCTCTTTTTTTCCGCCGTTCGTCCGCTCCGGGCAGCCGTTGGGTAATCGGCTCCCCTCAGCCTGCGGGGTTATTCTACTTTTGCCGCCTAAAACACCAGATATGAGTAACCATCGCTTTGACACCCTGCAACTACACGCAGGCCAACAGATAGATCCTACCACCAAATCGAGGGCCGTCCCCATTTATCAAACCACCTCCTACACATTCGACAACTCCGAACACGCAGCCAATCTTTTTGGGCTCAGGGCATTCGGCAATATATACACCCGCATCATGAATCCCACGACCGATGTCTTCGAACAGCGTATCGCAGCGCTGGAAGGAGGCGTAGCCGCCGTGGCTACCGGATCGGGACAGGCCGCCCAATTCCTCGCGCTCAACAATATCCTGCAGGCAGGAGATAATTTTGTCAGTACGCCCTTCCTTTATGGTGGCACCTATAACCAATTCAAGGTCGCCTTCAAACGCCTGGGTGTCGACGTCCGGTTTGCAGAAGACGACAATGCAGAAAGCTTTGTAAAACATATCGACCGGAACACCAAGGCCCTCTACCTGGAGACGATCGGCAATCCCCGTCTGAATATCCCCGATTTTAAAAAGATCGCCGACCTGGCAAAAGAATACGACCTGCCCCTGATAGTGGATAATACCTTCGGCGCCGGCGGCTACCTCTTCCGTCCCATCGAATGGGGCGCCAACATCGTGGTGGAGAGCGCCACCAAATGGATCGGCGGTCATGGCACGACCATCGGCGGTGTCATCATCGACGGAGGCAATTACAACTGGGGCAATGGTAAATTCCCCCAGTTCACCGAACCATCGGAAGGATATCATGGCCTGAAATTCTGGGACGTATTCGGACAGGGCAATCCCCTGGGTCTTCCAAACATCGCCTATGCCATCCGGGCAAGGGTCGAAGGTCTCCGCGATTTCGGAGCCTCCCAAAGCCCTTTTAACTCCTTCCTCCTCTTACAGGGACTCGAAACCCTATCCCTTCGCGTACAACGCCATGCCGACAACGCCCTGGCCCTGGCCGAATGGCTGGAAGCCAATCCGCAGGTGGACTTCGTGGAATACCCGGGACTAAAAAGCAGCCCCTATCATGGCCTGGCAAAAAGATACCTCCAAAACGGTTTTGGCGGTGTACTAAACTTCGGGATCAAAGGAGGAAAGGAGAGCGCCGCTAAATTTATCGATTCCCTGAAGCTCGCCAGCCATCTGGCCAATATGGGAGATGCCAAGACCCTCGTGATCCATCCGGCCTCCACCACCCATGAACAGCTGAACGAAAAAGAACAGATCGCATCCGGCGTACGACCCAACCAGGTGAGGGTAAGTGTCGGTATCGAACATATCGAAGACATAAAAGCAGACTTCCAGCAGGCACTGGAGAAAGTCACAGCACCCCGCCTGAAGACCGCCCAATAGAAGATCCGTTATGACAAAAGTATTCACCTATGGTCATCCCATCGTCCTCGAATCGGGAGCGGTACTGCCGCGCTACCATCTGACCTACTCCACCTATGGCCAGCTAAACAAGGCAGGGGATAATGTGGTATGGATCTTCCATGCACTCACCGCCAACAGCGACCCTGCCCAGTGGTGGTCGGGACTGGTGGGGGAAGGCAAGCTCTTCGACCCTTCCGCGTATTTTATCGTTTGCGTTAATATGCCGGGGAGTTGCTATGGCAGCATCGGTCCGCTGGATAAGGACCCGCTTCTCAAAAAGCCCTACTACCACGACTTCCCCTTTTTTACCCCCCGGGATATGATCCGCGCCTATGGCCCGCTAAAGGAGTCCCTGGGCGTCGAAAAGATCCACATCGGCATCGGGGGCAGCATGGGGGGCCAGCAACTGCTGGAATGGGCCATCGAAGAACCGGAGCTCTTCCGCTATCTCATCCCTATCTCCACCAATGCCCAGCATTCCCCCTGGGGCATCGCCTTTAATACGGCGCAACGGATGGCAATAGAGGCCGATCCCACCTGGAAGAAACGGACGCAACAGGCAGGGATGGAAGGGATGCGCGCAGCCCGCGCCACCGCCCTGCTGTCCTACCGGCACTATAATACATATCTGAAAATGCAGCCCCGGTCACCCCAATTTCTGGCGGAATTATTAAAAGACGACAGATCCGGAGAGGGTGCAGAATCCTATCAGCGTTACCAGGGAGAAAAGCTGGTCCGCCGTTTTTCCGCCCTGAGTTATTATAAGCTGACCCGGAGCATGGACTCCCATGATGTATCAAGAGGCAGGAACAGCCTGGAAGAAGCGTTGCAACGTGTGCAGGCCAAAACCCTGGTCATCGGCATCGAATCGGATATCCTTTTCCCCCTGCAGGAACAGCAATTGCTCGCCGACCTGATCCCCGGGGCCCGCTTCGATACCATCCACTCCCTCTATGGCCATGATGGATTCCTGCTGGAATTTGAACATATCGAAAGGCTGATCAGGGATTTTGTACCCTGCATTCCGGGAACCTGACCGGTCAACGTCTTTATTTTTTTTTCGCTCCCCGGGTCTTTGGCTTACCATATTTCTTCTTCATCCGGTCCGCATGCGAGACGATCACATTCACTTTCTTGTTCTTTTCCAGCTTATCATGAAAGGCGCCACCCCCTTCTCCCTTTTTCGGAACATTCACCGGGATGACCTTCATATACACTTTCGGTTTTTCGTCTTCCGTTAGCAGAGTGGAGATCTCCAGCCCCTCCGGCAGCGACGTCATGGGGATCTCCATCTTCATCAGGCTTTCGATTGCAGCCAGCCGTTCCTTATCCTTTTCGACAATAAAAACGATGGCGACCCCCTTTTTATCAAAACGCCCGGTCCGCCCTATCCGATGGATATAGCTTTCCGGCTCTTCGGGAACATCGAAATTAATGACATGGGAGACCTCGGAAATATCGAGCCCGCGGGCGATAATATCCGTGGCGATAATAAACCGGTAGGTCCCGTTCTGGAATTGTTTCACCGTATTGAAACGATGATTCTGCTCTTTGTTCGAATGAATGACACCCGCCTCTCCCGGAAACCGTCCGCTTAGCTCCTCATACAATTTATCCGCCAGATCCTTTGTCGCGGCAAAGACAAGGACCCTGGTCATCCCTTTATCCATACTTAACAACATCGCCAGGAGATTGACCTTGGTATAGAAGTTTGGTACCGCATATCCTATCTGATCGATACCGGCCAATGGAGTGCCACTGGGAGCCGCCTCTATCCGGACAGGACTATTAAAATACCTGTCCATCAGGGTCTCCACCTCTTCCGTAATAGTGGCCGAGAACAACAGGTTCTGACGCCTGGGCGGCAAAAGGTCCAGTATATTATTCAGCTGGGTCCTAAAACCAAGGCTAAGCATTTCATCCACTTCGTCGATCACCAGCTTTTTGATCGTATTCAATTTTACCGCACCCGTCAGGGCCAGATCATAAAATCGTCCCGGCGTCCCGACCACGATGTCACACCCGTCCTCCAACGCCATTCTTTGCGGGTTTACATTCGTCCCCCCATACACCCCCACTACTTCCAGCGTCATATAGGAGGTCAATTCTTTGATAGAGGCGACGACCTGGGTAACCAGCTCACGCGTCGGCACCAGGATCAGAAGCTGGGGAGACCGGGTCTTCGAAAAGACCATTTGCCGGAGAAGAGGCAGCAGGTAAGCAAAAGTTTTCCCGGTACCCGTCTGGGCAATACCGCATACATCCCGGCCCGACATGATTACAGAAAACACCTTTTGCTGTATACTCGTGGGATGTTGATATCCCAGGTCGTCCAACGCGTTTAATAAAGGCTTATTCAGGTTTAAGTCGGCAAAAGTCATAATACATCATTTATGCAAATAGGGTGCAATATACCAATAATGAAATATATGACGGATCGAAGGTCATTTGTTAACCGTTAGTTACTGACAGGTGGGTTAACATTTGGCGATTAAACCTTCGGCAAAGGGTCTCGTCACAGCGGTGAAATGTCCGCTTAGCTCATATTAAAAAATACACACTTGAGAAACCAAACTAATTTGCTTATCCTCTCCGGGATCATTTGTATCACCGCACTAACGGTAACATCCTGCCACAAAACCACTAAGGAAGAGGCCCCCGCAATAACCACCGTTATTCCCGACAGCCTCACGCAGAACATCTATACCATCGATACAACGGCATCCCCCTCGAGAGGGACCATCCTGGCAGCTCCTTACGACGGGACCATCCTTCCCATCACCCCCTCCACAGGATTACTCCTGGTCATGGACCAGAGCGGAAAAGTGTTGATGGAACAGACAACGCCCGGGACGGCCTTCTGTCTTAACCGGTGGACCATCAATGGAAAAACACGGTATACCTATCTCGTTAACGATCCCGGAGCCTTACGTCTGCTAGGGGTGGACCAGAACGTCGGTTACGCCGTCATCACTGACAGCTCACTGACCGAACTCCAGCGGATCAATTTTACTCCCTTTGGTCAGGGCCTTTTTCAACTGGGCCAGGGCCTGGACGTACACGATTTTATCCTTGTTTCGGACAGTGATTACATTACCCTTTCCTACGTAAATAAATATATCAGCAATATCCCTGCATACGTGCCGCATGCCGCCAGTGTCCCGGTACTGGCGCCCCTCATAGAGGAGGTCCGCAACGGGGCCGTGGTATGGAGTTGGGACGGAAGCGCAGACACCTCTTTCTTTGCCAATAGCGTCGAAGGAAATACTTTCACGGATTCGCTGACCTGCCAGGACTATATCCATATGAACTCCATGTTCATCGATCCCAGGGACAATAACCTCATTTGTTCCATGCGCAACCAGGACCAGGTCGTCAAGATCAACCGGTCGACAGGCGCCATCATCTGGCGACTGGGTGGCGCAAACAGCAGCTTCCCTTTGACCGCTACCCAGACGTTCCTCCGCCAGCATCACGTTACACTGACGGATAATAACCAGACCCTGCTGATCTTCGACGACGGGGAGGCGACGCTGCGGCCCTATTCCCGCATCCTCGAGTTCCAGCTGGACGAGACAGGAAAGACGATAACAAGTTCCAAAGCCTTTAATATACCGGAGCCCTTTACAGAATTGACCGGCTCGGTACAAAAGATCGGCAGTGATTATTTTATCGGGGGAGGCACGGCCAATTATATTCTGGATATCAATTATACTACCGGCCAGAAAGTCGTTGAATTCAAAGGCATCGAGAACAATTATCGCGCCTATAAATACTGACCGCCTGGACCATATCCCCCTTTCCATATAGTCTTCACCGGGATCATTCCAGGCTCCATTCCGGGTACTTCCTGCCGCTAAAAAGGTTCCAAAAAATAGCTATAAATTTATGGTACCTTTAATGCAAGCGGCAATCTATGAATAAACTTGTTCAAAACAGCTCCCGTAACACCATTGAAACCATACTGGTCCTGCTTTTGTTGCTGACCCTGATGCTTGCGCTATACGATGTACTGAGGGTCTTTTTTGGCGTATTGACCTTCGCGCTTATCTTCTCCGTGTCTTTTGCCGGGCCGTTCGAATGGATGGTCCGTCTCCTCAACAACCGGCGCAGGCTGGCCGCCATCCTTTATTCCATCATCCTTATAGCGATCATAGCCCTCCCTTTCATTTATATCATTTCCACCCTGAGAACCCATGTAAAAGAAGCGATCGGCTGGTTGGGGGAAATAAGATCCAATGGCTTCCCCCCCTTACCTTCCTGGATATCCGGACTACCCGTCGTCGGAGATGAGATCAGCTCCTTCTGGCTGCAATTACAGGATAGCCCGAAAGACGCGATCGCCCCCCATGAAGAACAGGTCAAGCTCGCCCTGCACCATATCCTGGCCAGCGGGGCCGGTATGATCGGAACGATCCTGCAGCTTTTCACCGGCGTCTTTATCTCCGCCTTCTTCCTGGCCTCGGGAGATAAAATATTGACCCCGGTCAAGACGACCATGCAACACCTGCTGGGCAGACGGGATGGCCTCTCCCTGCTGCGGGCGACCACACAGGCCATAAAAGGAGTATCCATAGGGGTAATAGGGACCGCCTTTATCGCGGCCGTCATCTCCTGGGTCGGCCTCACCATTGCCGGCATCCCCTTCTCCCTGTTCCTCTCGGCGCTGATCTTCTTCCTGGTCCTGATCCAATTGGGCCCGTTGCTGGTCTGGATACCGCTGGTGATCTGGACCGCCTCCCAGGGTCATACCGGGATGACTGTCTTCCTCATCATTTACGGTATCGTGCTGCTGATCATCGACGGTATTTTAAAACCCATCCTCATCGCCAAAAGCGGAGGGAAACTACCCTTCCTGGTCATGTTCCTGGGAGTGATCGGGGGACTGGCCGCCTGGGGATTTACCGGCATGTTCAAAGGAGCGATCATCCTCGCCGTATTTTATACGCTCTTCAATTCCTGGTTAGAAAAGAAGACCACTCCTTAAATAATATTATTTTTACGCGTGGACAAACCGTTTTCCAGACGAGCCTTTATAAAAACCACCACCGCCGGTGGCATTGGATTAATTACCTCCGGAATGGCCGGAGGCATCATCACCACCTCCCCTCCCCCCGATGATCTCTATGCGTTGAGCTATTCCCTCACCGCCGCCTGGGCCAAAACCCTCCTGGACCTGCAGGTGCTGGATACGTCACGCCCCGACGACTACGGCGGCATCCGTTGCCCTACCGAACACATCGTCCACGGACGGGTGGGAGATACCCTCTATCCTTTCCTGCATATGGCAAGCCGGACAAAAGACAGCCGGTATCTCGATGCATCGGTATTACTCTTCCGGTGGATGGAACGGCGGGTAAGTCAGCCCGATGGATCCTGGCTGAACGAACCGGTAAAAGACTCCTGGAAAGGCACGACGGTCTTTTCGACGATCGCCCTCTGCGAAGCCATCCGGCATCATGGGGAACTGATGGACCCCGCCTTTAAGAAGGCCCTGCAGGACCGGCTGCTAAAGGCAGGCGACTTTATCTATGACAATGTCAACATCGACTATGGGAATATCAACTATCCGCTCTCGGCCTCGTATGCCATGTCCCTGTTGGGCACGTTGCTGGATATACCCCGGTTCCGGGAACGGGGGCGTCTCCTCGCCCACCAGGGGTTGAATTTTATTTCCAGCCACGATGGCTTTATCTATGGCGAAGGGACACCCTATTACCAAACCAGTAAACATGGATGTCTGCCCGTCGACCTGGGCTATAATGTAGAAGAAACGCTGCCTTCACTGACGCTCTACGGATTGCTCAACAAGGATGAAGAAGTCTTGCAGGCCGTCACCCGCTCCCTGCAGACCCATATGGAATTTATGCTGCCGGATGGCGGCTGGGACAATAGCTGGGGCACCCGCAATTATAAATGGACCTACTGGGGTAGCCGCACTTCCGACGGATGCCAGCCCGGTTATGCCCTGCTGACAAACCGGGATGCCCGTTTCTACCGGGTCGCGCTAAAGAATACCCGATTATTAGAGCAATGTACCCACGATGGCCTCCTCTATGGCGGCCCGCATTACCTGTCGCATAAGGTGTCCCCCAGCGTACATCATACCTTTTGTCATATCAAGGCATTGACGACGATCCTGGACCAGGGCCTGCCGCGCGAACCGCCCGCCCAATCTTCCCCACGGCCGGTATCCTCCGAAGGCTCATCCCCTGTAACCATCCCGGCCCACCTCGCCTCCGCCCATCTCCCCTCTACCCCCGCCCGCCTGTTACCCCGTGAATCTCCCTATGGCAGCCGTTTCTTCCCGGATATCCGGACCTGGCTCATCTCCACCGGCGCCTACCGGGCAACAGTAACCGGCTATGACCGGGAATATAAGCATACTCACAACGGACATGCAACCGGCGGCGCGCTTTCTATGCTCTGGCATGAACAGACGGGACCCCTGCTGGTCGCCAGCATGAATGCCTACCAGCTGCTGGAGGCAGGTAACATGCAGCCAGACGATGATCCCCTGTCGATGCCCTTGACGCCGCGGATGGAGCTGCAGACGGAAGGCATCCTGTACATGAATATCAGCGACCTCGACGCCATAATAACAGTGGAGCAGGAGCATGACCGGGTCATCGTACATACCCGCAGCCGGTTGGTAGACAAGGAGCAACGCGATCCTCCGCAGGGCGCGGTGCATTGCAACGCCTCTTATACATTCACACCAAAAAAAACAACGCTGTCTTTCGACGGCAGCGCGTCACCGTATGACGATAAAATACGCATAGTACTTCCCGTTATCTCAAAGTCCGGGGAACCCGTCACATCGCCGGATGGCACATCGGTCCGCGTCCGCAAGGAAAAAGCCGTAGTTACCATAGCCGCCGATCAGCCACCCCTCCGGCTGCCATCCACGGGCAACCGCCTGTTCAATTTTGTACCGGGTCTGGAAGCCATCCCACTGGCCTTCCTGCAAAAGAAAACCCGGATCGAAATAACCGTGACGACCTAACAACCAGATCGACAGCCCTCAATTCTTCCAGTCATCGGTCCGGAATGGCGCCACCGGCAACCCCTCCTTGCTAAAGATATTCCCCACCCCTGCATTGCTGAACTGATATCGTACGGCAACCGGCTGTCTTACCTGCGAAGACGAAACGATGAGCGTATTCCCCCGTAGACCGGCAACCGCAGGATAAAACACCTTATCCTCTCCCGCGATCCACAACGCCGCTGCCGCACTACCCCTGATCACAAGCCCGTTGCCGGCATCGGCCAGGGTGACCTCGATCTTATTTCCTTTTATCACGGTAGTTGCAGGTGCAGGATTCTTATAGGCGATCCCCTCCCGGTGATAGGTCTCCGCCAGCGCCCAACCCGCCAACCGATAACCTACATCATGCTTATCCTTCGGATGGATATTGGTCGTATCCCCCGCTATATCACTGATCACCACCATCCCCGTACCCGCCAGCTTCAGACTGTTCGCCTGCTGCTCGCGTAAGATCGTGGCGCCCTCACCGGGCCCGTAGGTATAGGGAGCGATCTGGACAAAATAAAAAGGGAAGGACTTATTCCACGCCTTCCGCCAGGATCCGATCATCGTGGTAAAAAGCCGGCCATACGTGCCCGCATTGGTTACATTCCCTTCCCCCTGGTACCAGAGGGCGCCGGCGATACCATAAGAAGTCACCGGTGCGATCATCGCATTGTAACAATAACCGGGCAGATAAGGCCAGCCATTGGCAGGTTTCAGCAGGGTGGCCGCGCCCGTAAGGGCCGCGTCCTCCTTCAGGGTCTCCGCAGGCGTCCATACTTCCGCGGGGGTTCCTCCCCAGGCCGCTTCCATAATGCCGACAGGCACATTCAGTTCCGCATTCAATTTCCTGCTGAAAAAATATCCCACCGAGCTGAAATTCTTTAATTCATTGGAATCACAGACGGCCCAGCGCCCGGTGCAATCATCCTGTGGGTAGGCCGAGGTGGCACGGGCAATATGGAACATACGGATCTTATCATTGTAACAGGACGCCAGTTCGGTCCTTACATCGGGTTCCCCCCAGGTCTCGCACATCTCCATATTGGATTGTCCCGAACAGATCCACACCTCCCCGATCAGGACGTTGTCCAGCACGATGGTATTCCTCCCATTTAGGGTCACCGTATAAGGACCGCCTGCCACGGGAGTGGAGATACTGACCTCCCATTTCCCATCCCGGGTCCCTATCGCCGAATCTATCCGATGATCCCAGCTGCCACTGACAGAGATCTTTTCGCCGGGATCACACCAGCCCCATAAGCTGACATCGGAATGCTGCTGCAGGACCATGCCGGAGGAAATAACGGCCGGGAGACGCAGGTTGGCAAAGGAAGGGGCCATACCGCCTGCCAGCAGCAGGAAAAAGAGTAGTTGTTTCATATCGCAATAAATTTCAAACACAAACAAGGTAAGTTTTCTTTCCTGAATAAAATTGTATCTTCCGGTATCAAATCCTTTCACATCAATGAGAAAAACAACCCATCGGCCGGGTCTCGCTTTACCGGCTATCCGCACTTTCGCCGCCTTTGCCGCCCTTTTCTTCTTTGTAATACCCGGTCGGGGCCAGCAGACGGATTCCCTTATCATCAAAGCGATCGTCAAAGAAGAGACCACCCATTCGCAGCTGGAAAAGCTGGCGCATGAACTTTTTGATGAGATCGGCCCCCGCCTCGTCGGCACCCCGCAGATGGATAAGGCCAATGAATGGGCCGTCGCAAAATATACCGATTGGGGAATACCCGCCCACAACGAAAAGTGGGGGGAATGGCATGGATGGGAACGCGGTATTTCCCATATCGATATGATCTCTCCCCGCATAAAATCACTCGAAGCAACCCAGCTGGCCTGGAGCCCGGGAATGGGAGACAAAACCATCACCGCGGAGCTCGTCATCCTGCCCGACCTGGACGACTCCGTTGCCTTCCAGCAATGGCTGCCCTCCGTCAAAGGCAAATTTGTCATGGTCTCCATGCTGCAGCCCACCGGCCGCCCGGATTACAACTGGCAGGAGTTCGCGACAAAAGAATCCTTTGATAAAATGAAGGCGGAACGTGCCGCACGTACAACGGCCTGGGCTAACCGCATAAAAAAGACCGGCTATACCAACCGAACCCTGCCCCTGGCATTGGAAAAAGCCGGGGCGGCAGGGGTCATCGGCAACAACTGGTCCGCCGGCTTCGGGGTCGACAAGATCTTCGGCGCTTATACAAAAAAGATCCCCACTGTCGATATTGCGCTGGAAGACTACGGAATGCTGTACCGGCTGACAGAGTCGGGTGATAAGCCCCGGATCAGCGTCCACACGGAAGCAAAAGAAAGAGGCGTAGTGCCTACCTTTAATACCATCGCCGAGATCAAAGGCAGCGAAAAACCGGATGAATATGTCATCCTCTCCGCACACTTCGACAGCTGGGATGGCGGCACCGGCGCTACCGACAACGGTACCGGCACCCTCACCATGATGGAAGCCATGCGCATATTGAAAATGGTCTACCCCCATCCCAAACGTACCATCCTCGTTGGCCATTGGGGTAGCGAGGAAGAAGGACTGAACGGGTCCAGGGCCTTTGTGGAAGATCATCCCGAGATCGTAAAAAATATCCAGGCCGTCTTTAACCAGGACAACGGCACCGGCCGGGTAGTCAATCTTTCAGGCCAGGGACTCCTCCACTCCTACGAATACCTCAGCCGCTGGCTCTCCAAAGTACCGTCAAACATCCGGGACTCCATCAAGACGACCTTCCCCGGCACACCCGGCGGCGGTGGCTCCGATTTCGCCTCCTTTCTCGCCCTGGGCGCACCGGCCTTTTCATTAGGCTCGCTGAACTGGTCCTACGGCGCCTATACCTGGCATACGAACAGGGACACCTATGACAAGATCGTTTTTGACGATCTTCGGAACAACGCGATCCTGGCCGCCACTTTGGCCTATATGGCAAGCGAGGACCCAGCTACCACCTCCCGCGAGAAAAGCGTACTGCCCATCAACACAAGAACCGGCGAACAAACAAAATGGCCATCCCAAACCAAGTCCATCCGCAGAGGAGGTTTGGATTAAACCCATTACATCATTCAAAAGCACGATCTAACGCAAGATCCCCCATCCATTGGGGGATTTTTTTTGTCCCCCCTATTTACTTTTGCTCTCTCCCTCATTTACTTTTGCTCTCTCTCCCTCATTCACTTTTTATCTCTTCCCCCTATACAATTTTGATCTTTGAGCCGCTACATTTTCCCTAATTTCGCCCCCATATATGTCCTCCGATGCCAATAACCCGATCTTCGAATTGGCGGTTCAGTTCGTCAACCAGACCGCCCGGCCGGTATTCCTGACCGGGAAGGCAGGCACCGGAAAAACGACTTTTCTCAAGTTCATCCGCGAGAACAGCTTCAAGAAAATGGCAGTCGTCGCGCCTACGGGAGTGGCTGCGATCAATGCGGGCGGCACCACGATGCACTCCTTCTTCCAGCTGCCCTTCGGCCCTTTTGTCCCTACCCCGCAATACGGATGGAACACAGAAAGCCCGGGATACAGCGATCCGAACAGCCTCTTCAAAAATATCCGCTTCAACGCAAACAAACGGGAATTGCTGCAGGAGCTGGAATTGCTCGTGATCGACGAGATCAGTATGGTCCGGGCCGATATGCTGGATGCGGTAGACACGATCCTCCGGCATTTCAGGGAACAACCCTTACTGCCCTTTGGCGGTCTGCAGGTACTCTATATCGGTGACCTGTTCCAATTACCCCCCGTCGTATCCAACGAGGAATGGGAACTGCTAAAGGCCTATTATAAAAGCCCCTTCTTCTTCGACGCCAAGGTCATAGCACAGGCGCCCCCCGTCTACCTCGAGCTAAAAAAGATCTACCGGCAGAATGAAGCCCGGTTCATCAACGTCCTCAATAATATCCGGAATAATCATCCCACCCCCGACGACCTGGAATTATTGCACGATTATTACGACCCCGAATTTGTCCCCTCCAAAAGGGATAACTATATCACCCTTACGTCACATAACGCCAAAGCAGACGGGATCAACAAAGAAGAGCTGAGCAACCTCCGGGGAAAGGAGTATGCCTTCGAGGCGACGGTTACCGGGGAGTTCAACGACAAGGCCTTCCCGGCTGAAAAAAGCCTGACGCTAAAGGAAGGGGCGCAGATCATGCTGATCAAAAACGATAAGGGTGAGACCCGACGCTATTATAACGGCAAGATCGGCACCATCAGCAAGATAGCAGGGGACAAGATCAGCATCGCCTTCCCGGACGAACCGGATGAGCTGGTCCTGGAAAAAGAAATATGGCGGAATATCCGGTACCAGTACGACCAGGAAAAAGACCGGATCGAAGAAGAAGAGCTGGGAACTTTTTCCCAATACCCGATCCGTCTCGCCTGGGCGATCACCATCCATAAAAGCCAGGGACTGACCTTTGAAAAAGCAGTCATCGATGCCGGCGCCTCCTTTGCACCCGGACAGGTATACGTGGCATTGAGCCGGCTCACAAACATCGGGGGACTGGTCTTACGCAGCCGGATCCTTCCCCGCTCTATCAGCACAGACCCCCGGGTGATCACCTTTACCGAGAGCCGTATGGCCGAAGGCGCCGTCGAACAGCAGCTGGAACAGGAACAGATCAGCTTTATCAGCAATAGCCTCATAAAAGCCTTCCAATGGTCGCGACTGGCCGAACAGGTACAATCCAACTACTCCGAATACGGGACCCGGCAGATCCCCGATAAGATAAAATCGATGGAACTCGGCAAACGACTGCTCGACAAAGTCCTCGCGCAGCAGGAGACGGCCATAAAATTCAGCCGGCAGCTGGATCAGTTGTTACAGACGGCAGAGGAAGACGGATATCGCCAGCTGCACCAGCGGATGGAGGCCGCCGCCGGCTATTTTGTAAAGACCCTCACGGAAGACCTGATCGATCCCCTCCAGGAACACATCGCGGATATGCGGATAAAACAAAAGGCAAAGAAATATGCACAGACCCTGCAGCTCCTGAAAACCGTCTGTGTCCGCAAACGACAACAGATCGAGGATGCCCTGCAGCTGGTATCCGGTCTGCAAAATGGAGTCGATACCACCCGGTTATTATCCGGGTTGGAGGGTAGCCGGAAGAGCCGCGCAAGCGAAGACCCAACAGCCCCACCCTCCGGCGACACAGGGGCAAACACCGCCGACGGTGGGTCCCTTTCCAAAAAACCGCAAAAAGGAGATACGCATCGCACCACCCTTCGTCTCTACAAAGAAGGCATGGCCGTCCCCGATATCGCCCTTCGCCGGGGATTGACCCCCACCACGGTGGAAAGTCACCTGGCCTCCTTTATCTCCACCGGCGAGATCGATATAAAAGAGCTGGTGCCCGAAGATAAAATGGATCGGATCGCCGCCGTAATCCGCGAGATCGGAGGTTCCGCCATCGGCCCTATCAAGTCGAAGCTCGGTGACAGCTGCAGCTTTGGAGAAATAAGGGCCATGATGAGCTATCTGTGGCACACAGCCCGGACCGGCACCACTTAACATTTGTCAGCGCCCGGCCGGCTCACCCACCACGCCATTCTATTCCGTCCGCAAGCTCCTGACCGGGTTGGCGATCGCCACCTTGATCGCCTGAAAGCTGACCGTAACCAGTGCAATCAGCAAAGCCAACGCCCCGGCCAGCAGGAACACCCACCATTCCACCCGGATATGATAGGCAAAATTCTGCAACCACCCATGCATCGCCCACCAGGCCAGCGGGGACGCAAGCAGAAAGGCGATCAGCACAAGCACGAGAAAATCCTTCGAAAGTAATGTAAACAGAGTGCCGGCGCCCGCCCCCAATACCTTCCGGATCCCAAACTCCTTTGTCCGCTGCTCCGCCGTAAACATCGCCAGACCCAATAACCCCAGACAGGAGATAAAAATACCCAGACCGGCAAAACAATTGGAAAGATTATGGACGATGGTCTCACTCTTATACAGCTTACGGTATTCCTCATCGGCAAAACGATACGTAAAAGGGAATTTCGGGTTTAGCTGGTGACAGAGCTGCTCCAGCCCGCTGACCGCCTGCCGGGTCTTACCTGCCTGTGTACGCACCAGGGCATTCCCCCATTTTTCCTGTTCCCCATAATGAATGATCAGCGGATGGATCGGCTCATGGACCGAATTAAAATGAAAATCTTTCAGGATACCGACGATCTTCCCCTTCTTACCCCAAAAGGTCAGTGACTTGCCGATCGGATCTTTATACCCCGTCTTCTTCAGCGCCTCCTCATTCAAAATATAACCCACGCTATCCGTCGGAAAATCCTTCGAAAAATCACGCCCGGCGATCAACCGCAGGTTCAGCGTCTTTACAAGATCATACCCGGCCGAAGCATTGGTGAACATCGGCTTGCTGTTCGGGTCCTTTCCGTCCCAGTCGACCCCATACGTTCCGTTCTCGATGGCGGTGGGCGTCTGACTGATCCGCGAGACATCGACGACACCGGGCAGACGCAGCGCACTCTCCTTGAACAACGTATATTTTCCCGGCAGATCGCCCTCCAGGGGAACATAGATAAGATTGTCCCGGTCATACCCCAGGTTGATCGACTGCGCATAATTCACCTGGCCCGAGACGACGATAGTACCGATGATCAGCACGATGGAAAGGACAAACTGGAATACCACCAATCCCTTCCGGAACCACGCCGCGCCCGAACTGAACTTCATCGTGCCCTTTAATACCCGGATCGGCCGGAAGGAAGAGAGGAACAAGGCCGGGTAGCTGCCGGAGATCACCCCCGTGACCAGGGTCAACGCACCAAGACTCAGCCAGAAAGAAGAAGATCCATAAGGAAACGAAATATGCTTGCCCGTCATATGATTAAAGGCCGGCAGCAACAGGATCACCATGACCAACGCAAGGATCACGGAGAAAAAGGAAAGCAGCACGGCTTCACTGAGGAACTGCCGGATCAGGGCAGGACGGACGGCGCCCACCACCTTGCGGATCCCTATCTCCTTCGATCTTTTCACCGAACGGGCCGTCGTCAGATTCATAAAATTTATACAGGCGATGAGCAGGATAAAAATGGCCACGATGCTAAAAAGCCGCACATATTCGATCCGGCCGCCTTCGATCTTCCCATTCTTGAAATTGGAATGCAGGTATACGTCACCGAGACGCTGCATACCCAGCTCGACCCGGAAACCCTTACCCTGTTCTTTATTGTAATCATCCAGGAAACGAGCGATCTTTTTATTCACCTTGACGGGATCGGCATCGCGCCGAAGCAACAGGAACGTACGGGGACCATTATTCCCCCATTGTTTGGCCCAGTCGTTGTCATCGAGAAAAGCCTTCCAGTTGATCAGGTAATCGAACTGGTCGGAGGCATTCTCCGGCAGGTTCTCAAATACCGCGGTGATGGTGAAATCCTTCCGGTTCTCATATCGGATCGTCTGACCGATGGCTGCATGCGGACTGCCAAAAAAATCTACCGCCATCTTCCGGGAAAGAGCGATGCTCACCGGGGAAGAAAGGGCCGTAGCCGGGCTACCCTCCAGCAGAGGGTAATTAAACATTTTAAAATAGCTCGAATCGGCGCTGCTACCGTTCTCCTTTATGATCTTATCCCCTACCTGGAACGTATTATCATCCCGCCAGGTAAAACCGGAGGCAAGCTCCACTTCGGGCAGCATCTTCTTCATTTCCGGCGCCAGTACCCCCGGCGTAAAATAACCCGACTCGATCTTCCCGTCATAATACTGCCGTTCAAACACACTATACAGACGATCGCTGTTCGAAAAGGAATTATCCACGCTTTTCTCATCCCGGATCCATAACAGGATCAGCAGGCTGCAGGTCATCCCCATCGCCAGGCCAAAAATATTCAGGGAACTGTATCCTTTGTGTTTCCATAAGTTACGCAGGGCTACCTTAAAAAAGTTTCTTATCATAGCGGGTTATTTGATAATAGCGGGAAATTGCGTATGCGCTAATATAAGTACTCCAAAAAAAATGAAATGTTACAGGAACGGGCTCAAAACCACCCTGTTCGCCCTCACATCGGGCCATTTTAACATTTGTATAACAAGTATTTCGACGCATAAAAAAAACTATTGCGTTTGAAGAAAGTCATACTACCTACAATAAATCCATTTTATGAGACGAATTTTCATAGTGACCCTTTGTTTGGCCTGTCTGTCGTTCCTGTTTAGCTGCAGCAGCTCTAAAAAACTGGCTAAGAATTATGTGCCCTTTACCCGGGATCTGAAGCAAAAATTGGAAAAAGAGAATATCGACCTGAAGCAGGTACAATTCTATGTCGATCAGAAACTGATCCTATCCAGGAACCTGGGCGATCAGAAGATAGAGGTCCACTCCGGTATGGTCAAACTCGAAAACGGAAAATTTATCAATGAGGTCATCGTCCCGGCCTTCACCCCCGGCATCTGCGAGAACGTCGAAAATGACAAACTGATGGTGAGCTTTGATGAAAAAGGCAGTAACAACCTGGCCTTCGGACCCGGCAGCGGCTATACCTTCAACGAATATGTCCTGTATGGCACCGAATGGAGAAACGGAACGGCCTCGGTCACATTCGATTCCAATAAATTCAGGGCCCGTTGCGGTACCTGCTCGGACGTAGCTTCGGCGACCCTCGTCGTACGGAAGAGCGAAATAGATAAGATCGACCGGAAAATAAGAACGCTGAAAGGCAGAACCGTCAGTAAGTAAAAGGATTTTCCCTACTGGGCGGAGACAACTCCTCCATTGATCAGTTCTTCCGTGACCTCGATCTTTCCGTCACAAACGGAAAGGGTCTTTACGTCAGCGCTGTTCTCTATTTTTACAAGGTAGAAGGTCTTCTCTCCATCGGTGATCTCCGTGACCACCGTGATCATATAATCCCTGTATTTCTTTTTGACGATCCCTTCCAGATCACGGGCAATCTTGCTTCCGGAATAGGACTTCAAGGCATAGAGGAAGGCGCCCCTCCTATCAAAATGCGCCTGCTGATGCAGGGCATCTGCGATGAAGTTGACGATATACCCATCCTCCGATTTAACCCAGGACTCCCCGGCAACCGTGGGCCAGCGCCGGTGAAAATGACGAAAAGCATGAATATTGATCTCATTCAGCGGGACATTGCTGGTGATAGCCCCTTCGGGATTATAAACAGCCGCCGGGTTATAGACGGCTGGGTAATTAAGGGACGCAGGCCGGGTATAGGGATCCTGCCCTCTCGTAATGACCGGCAACAGCAAGGCCCCAAGAAACAGGGATCCGAATAAGGATCGCAGAAGAAGAGATCGTATGAGCAGGCAATCGTTCATGTCTTAGCACGCAATCGTTCGGATGTTGACAGGCAATCGTTGGAGTCCGCTTAGTTAAGTTAACAATTTAGTAATATTGTACAAAATATATTTCGCTCTACCTTAATGGGTTTTTTCGTCCATTTGAAAGCCCTCCTATAAATTTACCGATCTTTACCGTCCTGATCCCGATCTGCATGTCAAAAAAGCGAACCCCGAAATTATTGGCCGGCTATACCTATCACAACCATGTACGACTGGTCCATGGAGGAAAGGATTATTTTGATACCCTCCTGCAACTGATCGACGGAGCCCAATCGACCATCCATTTACAGACCTACATTTTCGACGGGGACGAAACGGGCCGGATGGTGGCGGATGCCCTTCTGCGCGCAGCCACCCGGAAAGTGCAGATCTTCATCTTACTGGACGGATACGCGTCCCAGCATCTTTCCCGCGGCATTATAAAGGAATGGAAGGATGCGGGTATCCGGTTCCGCTGGTTCTGGCCCCTGTTCAAAAGCCGCAATTTTTACCTGGGACGCCGTCTTCATCATAAAGTAGTGGTAACGGATGCAGCCCGGGGTATGGCGGGCGGCGTCAATATCAGCGATCGCTACAACGATATCGGCGGACAAAAAGCCTGGCTGGATCGGGCCCTGTGGGTGGAAGGACAGGCGGCCCTGAAACTATACCTCGTCTGCCGCGACATGTGGACAAAAGCTTACTGGCATAAGGGGATCAGCAAGAAAGACCGGTTCCCCCGGGTACAAGGCATTACCCCGGAAGAAGAATGCATGGTCCGGGTGCGACGCAACGACTGGGTACAGGGAAAGAACGAGATCTCCCGCAGCTATCTGCAAATGTTCCGCCAGGCTACCAGCCGGATCATCGTACTGTCCAGTTATTTCCTGCCGGGCAAGATCCTCCGCAAACAAATGGCCCAGGCCGCCAAAAGAGGCGTCGTTATCAAAATAGTGGTAGGCAGCGTCTCCGACGTAAAGATCTCCCGGCTCGCGGAACAATACATGTACCAATGGCTATTTCGCAATAAGATGCAGGTATATGAATACCAGGATACCATCCTGCACGGCAAGATGGCCGTATACGACGGGGTCTGGATGACCAATGGATCCTATAATGTCAATAAGATCAGCGCATACGCCAGTGTGGAATTGAATATGGACATACGTAACGAAGGATTTGCCACGCATGTCGAGCAGGAACTCGAGGAGATCATCACCAAACATTGCAAACAGATCACCCCCGAAAGCTATCATCACCAAACCGGCCTTTTTAAAAGATTCCTGCAACGGGCCGCCTATGAATCCATCCGTGTCCTCTTCTTCCTTTTCACTTTCTATTTCAAACAGGAAAAGGAATCCAAACCCCGTTAGCTCCCCCTCTCTCACCCTCACCCACTGCTTACCCGCCAATTTCCTCTCTTAATTCCCTCTTACCCTTCTGATAAAGGCCCGCAGCGTCTGCCCGTCCCAGCCCGAAAAACGCCCCCGCTGTACGATCACCCGGTTATTCCCCGGGTATTGCAAATAGTAATGAAATACACAATGCGCATGCGGATCCTCCCAGCCCTTCATCTCCCCAAACCGAAGATCGTTGAACACCAGCGTATCCTTCCATTGTTCGAGTGTATAATATCCTTTGGAAAAACGCAACAGCGATCGCACATCCGCCCTCGACCGGAAGGAAGAGAAACGGAGCAGGCTGTCGTTACGGGGAAAATACCGGAATGGTATCGTCCGCTGCCGGTCAAAAACGCTTAGATAACCCGTATGATAACCGGCACTGTCCTCCGCCACAATATACCAAAGCCAGCTATTCATCGGCGTCGGAGTGGTGAAATATCGATCATAGGCTATATGCTGCCGTTGTAGCTCGTCCCTTACCAGCCCGTCCACCCGGGATTTGTTCACCAGGCAATAACATAGGTACAAACTACTCGTGATCAACCCAAAACAAACCCAGAAACGCCGACGACGACTGTCTCTTCCCGTTAGCAGCAGGGCAAGAAAGGCAATGCCCAGCCAGCCGCTGTAAAACGGGTCCGCCACAAAGAGCGTATTAAAGGACACCCGGTAATGGTCAAAGGGCTCGAACCAGCCGGTGCCATAGGCATTAAAAGCATCGAGAAAAATATGGATAAAAAGCTCCAGGCCAAAAAAGACCAACCACGCACCCCGGGTCATGCCGGAACCGTGGATCCTTCCAGCCCCTCCGACCGGCCCCGCACTCTCCCTCACACCGGCCGCCCAGGCCAGCAAAGGCGTCATAACAAGGACAAAAAGAAAAGAATGGGTAATTCCCCGGTGCGCCAGCACATCATGCGAAGTATCCATCCAGAAAGACGCGACAAAGTCGATATCCGGAAGACTCTGGGCGATCGCGCCATACAGCATGGCCTTCTTCCCCAGCTTCCTTCCCGCCAACGCCTCGCCAATAACGGCGCCCAGGACGATATGGGTGATGGAATCCATTAGACCGGCTTTTTCAGCAGCCGGGTCTCACCACCAGGGGCGCCGGCAATAACAATATCGGCCATATGGATAAAAAAGCCGTCTTCCATAACTCCCGTAATGGCGCTGACCTGCTCATGAAGCCGGACCGGGTCCTGGATCAGACCAAAAGAACAGTCCAGGATATAATGCTGGTTATCCGTCAGAAAGGGGGTTCCCTCGCCCGTCATCCGCATATGGGGAACAGCCCCCAGCCCTTTTAGCCGGCGCATCGTCAGCTCCCATCCAAAAGGCGTCACTTCCACCGGAAGGGGAAACTTACCAAGATGGGTGACCAGCTTGCTTTCATCCACGATAATAATATAGAATTTGGTCGCCGAGGCTACGATCTTCTCCCGCAGCAGCGCCCCGCCGCCACCCTTTATCAGGTTCAGCTGCTGGTCCACCTCATCCGCCCCGTCGATGGTAATATCGATCGTATCGATCTCGGCAAAGGGCACAATAGGGATATTCAGCTCCCGCGCCAATGCCTCCGACTGCATCGAAGTGGCGATCGCCCGAACGGACAGCCCGTTCTTTACCATTTCCCCGATACCCTGGATGGCCCAGTAAGCCGTAGAGCCGGTGCCGAGACCCAGGGTCATCCCATTTTTTATATATTCGATGGCCTTACCAGCGGCTATTTTCTTCCCGTTGACAGCAGATTTTTCCATGTATAATTCGTTAGATCCCAACAAAAATAATGCATAATTATCAATTATTTATGCGCATCCGCCCCCCCGGTAATGCACCCCATCGGTTTGAATTTCCGGCAATTTCCTACTAACCCGGTAGGAAATTCAATGGAATTCCCTACTTTTGTTTTGTCATCCATTGTTATCAATCCACATGAACCAGGCATTCGCACATAAAATTTGTTGTTGTTGCTGTTGTTGTACGCAATCCCCGGTTATTTTGGTGGAGGATGACCTCTTATAAGCAATTAAACTGTTTTGACAATATTTAAAAGCTCCACCGCCAGTGGAGCTTTTTTTATTTAATCATCTTATCAATCATGCTGACAACGACCCTCCTGCCTATCGATCCTGCGCTGGTTACAGCCGTCAGGGCCCTGGAAAAAGAAATCGGGCATACCCCCCTGCACCGGATCACGGCCCTGTTCCATAAAGAACAGGTAGAGATCTATGCCAAAAAGGAATGGATGCAGCTGTCGGGAAGCGTAAAAGCACGGGCAGGTTATAATATCATCCGGCGGGCTATAGAAGAAGGACGGTTGACCACCGGCAAAACACTGCTCGACGCCACCAGCGGTAACACCGGCATCGCCTATGCCACGATCGCGCAACGCCTCAACATCCCCGTCGCACTCTGTCTCCCCGAGAACGCCAGCCGCGAACGAAAAGAGATCCTCGAATCCCTGGGCGTACAATTGATCCTAACCTCCCGTATGGAAGGCACCGACGGAGCGCAACAGATCGCAAAAGCCCTGGCCGCCGAAGACCCCGATCGCTATTTCTACGCAGATCAGTACCGCAACGATAACAACTGGAAGGCACATTATCATTCTACCGCACCCGAGATCTTTGAAAAACTGCCCGGCATTACGCATTTTGTCGCAGGCCTGGGTACTACCGGTACCTTTGTGGGCACCGGCCGGCGACTCCGGGAATTAAATCCCGCCGTCCGGCTGATCTCGCTGCAACCGGACTTTGCGCTCCACGGCCTCGAAGGATGGAAACACCTGGAGACCGCCATCGTACCGGAGATCTATGATCCATCCGTGGCGGATGCCAATTTCGAAGTGAGCACCGAAGAAGCCTATACCGTTCTCCGGGAGGCCTGGAAGAAAGAAGGACTGCTCCTGAGCCCTTCGTCAGCCGCAAACCTGGCCGGCGCCATAAGGGTCGCCGAACAATTGGAACGGGGCATTGTAGTAACAGTATTGCCCGACAACGCAGACAAGTATAGTGAAATCATCCAAAAATTGCTATAACATGATCATTTTAGAGCCCCGGATCAGGCAACTGCTGACCGAAGACGCAGTAAACACCTTCCCCGACGAATGCTGCGGATTCCTTTTCGGAAGGGAAGAAACGGACGGCACCCGGCTTGTCGTCGATATATTGGTGGTCGATAATTCCAAGGCAGGCGACAAGACCCGACGATTCGAGATCGCGCCCATCGACTATATGACGGCCGAACAACACGCCCTGGACCATGAATGGTCACTCCTGGGCATCTACCATTCCCATCCCAAACACCCGGCCATCCCATCGGAGCATGACCGCATCGCGGCACAACCTTATTTTTCCTATGTGATCATGTCGGTGATGGATAAGGACGATCCCGCAAGCATCACCTTCCGGTCCTGGTTGCTCAATGAACAGGCACAATTCGAAGAAGAAAAAATTTTAGATTATCAATTCACATAAAAAAGAACAAATAATATGGCAACGGTCATCATTCCCACTCCTTTACGGAAATTCACCAACAATACGGCCCGGCTGCAGGTGGCCCCCGGTACGATCCAGGATACAGTAAAAGAGCTGACGGTCAGCTTCCCCGACCTCAAAAAACATCTCCTGGACGAAGGCGGTAAGATCCGTTCGTATGTAAATATCTTTATCGGCAACGACGATATCCGCGATCTGCAACAGGAGCATACCGCCGTCAAAGAAGACGCAGTGATCAGCATCGTTCCCGCGATCGCCGGCGGCGCCCCCGACTCCCCTAAAGGCGCCTCCGACTCCCCCAAAGGGGCCCCCGATCTCCAAGGCCCTTCCGGGGACTCCCAAAGAGCCCCCTTCTCCCGCGAGGAGCTTGCCCGCTATAACCGGCACATCATCATCCCCGGCTTTGGCATGGAAGCCCAGCAAAAGCTAAAAGCCGCCAAAGTGCTGGTCGTCGGATCGGGCGGGCTCGGAAGCCCCGTCCTGCTCTATCTCGCCGCCGCCGGGGTCGGCACCATCGGTATCGTCGATTTTGACGTGGTCGATGACAGTAACCTGCAGCGACAGGTCCTGTTCGGTGTGGACGAGATCGGCAAACCCAAGGTGGAAGCCGCCAGACGAAGACTGGAAGCACTAAATCCTTATATCAGGATCGAGATCCTCAACACACATATCAACTCGCAGAACGCCCTGGATATTATCCGCCCCTACGATGTCATCGCAGATGGCACCGATAATTTCCCTACCCGTTACCTGGTCAACGATGCAGCCGTATTACTTGGTAAACCCAATGTATATGCATCGATCTTCCAGTTTGAGGGACAGGTATCCGTATTCAACTATCGCGATCAGCAGGGCAATACCGGCCCCAATTACCGCGACCTCTATCCCACCCCGCCCCCGCCCGGACTGGTACCCAGCTGCGCAGAAGGCGGCGTCCTCGGTGTACTTCCGGGCATCATCGGCAGCCTCCAGGCATTGGAAGTGATCAAGGTGATCACCGGTGTCGGGGAGACGTTGTCTGGTCGTTTCTATATCTTCGACGCACTCAACTTCGAGAGCCGTACATTCACGATCAAACCCCGGGAAGACAACCCGATCAATGGCAAAAACCCAACCATCAAAGAACTGATCGACTACGAACAATTCTGCGGCATGCGGGCCGTCGAAGAAAAACCGCTAAAAGAGATCACCGCAAAAGAACTCTATGACTGGCAGGTAAAAGGAGAGAAATTCCAGCTGATCGATGTGCGGGAACCGCATGAATACGACATCGTAAACATCGGTGGCGAACTGATCCCCGTAGGTTCGATCGGCGCCAACGGCGACAGGGTCGATACGGACCGCAAAGTGGTCGTTCATTGCAAATCAGGAGCCCGCAGCGCCAGGGCCATCCGGGAACTGGAAGAAAAATTTGGATATAACAATCTGTATAATCTGAAAGGCGGGATCCTGGCGTATATCGATGAGGTAAAACCGGAACTGACGAAATATTAATATCGACTTAAAAAGCCAGTAGCTTTTTCAATATCGCAGCAACCTTGGAGGCATTGGGCAGCATCGCGGCTTCCAGTGTCGTATTCAACGGCACCGCAGGCAGGTTCAACGCGCCCGAGACCTCTACGGGTGCGTCCAGCCAGGAAAAACACTGGCGGAAGATACGTCCGGCCAGGGCCTCGGCAAACGAATTATTCTGTTGCTCCTCCGTCAGCACCAGGCACTTACCATGCCGGCGGACAGCCGCAAAAACAGCCGTCTCATCCAGCGGATACAGGGTGCGCAGATCCACGATCTCCACCTGGCCCGGGAACTGCGCGGCAGCCGCTTTTGCCCAGTATACGCCCATGCCATAGGTGATGACGCAACAGGTCTCCCCTTCATCCTCCAGGTCCGTGTCAGCCGATAGGGCGATAGCCGCCTTGCCAAGCGGTAATATATAATCACGTGAAGGCTCGATGGTCTTTGCTTCCTCCGTCCCCGGCACCTTGCTCCAATAAAGTCCTTTGTGTTCCAGCAGGATGACCGGGTTGGGATCAAGAAATGCCGCCTTTATCAACCCCTTCATGTCCGCGGCATTGGAAGGATAGACGATCTTGATCCCCTTGATGGACAATAAGGTCGTCTCGATGCTTCCGCTATGATAGGGTCCGCCGCCGCCATAGGCGCCTACGGGGATCCGGATAAGCGTCTGTACAGGATACTTCCCCTGGCTCAGATAACAGGATTTGGAGATCTCCGTCACCAGTTGATTGAACCCCGGATATATATAATCGGCAAACTGCACCTCCACGATGGGTTTGACGCCAACGGCGCTCATGCCGACGGTGGAACCAATAATATAGGCTTCCTGGATGGCAGTATTAAAAACACGATGATCTCCGAATTGCTCGGCCAGCGTCGCGGCCTCCCGGAACACGCCCCCCAGCCGTCTGCCGACGTCCTGCCCGTACACAAGGGCTTCGGGATACTCTTCCATGATCTCCCGGATGGCAAATAAGGCGGCATCGACCAGGATCACTTTTTCTCCGTCGGCAGGGGACCGCTCGCCCTTCTCTTCCACGACAGGAGTTGGCGCAAAGACAAAATCCGATACGCCCGCCGGGTCCGGCTCCGGTGCGGCAACGGCAGCCTGGAACTGTTCCGCTACATACGCCACCGCCTGGTCCTCTATTTCTTTTAACGGCGTCGCTTCCATGCCCAGGTCCACCAGTAAGGCCCTTAGCTTGGGAATGGGGTCCTGCGCCGATTGCATCGCCCATTCTTCCGGGTAACGATAGAACTCC
Source organism: Puia sp. (assembly GCA_036500545.1). Taxonomy (GTDB): domain Bacteria; phylum Bacteroidota; class Bacteroidia; order Chitinophagales; family Chitinophagaceae; genus Puia. The sequence goes on from DASYBV010000025.1 coordinate 83,384, forward strand.
TTCCGTACGCCGCTGGTATGATGTCCCAGCAACGGAACCTTCGCCTGGACCAGGTAGGGACGCCGGCGCTCCCGGACTTCCCGGATCACCCGGTCCATACATTCATAGCTTTCCATGAAGTTGCTGCCATCGATCCGCAGCCTTCCCATCCCTTTGAAACCGCCCGCATATTCATAGGCATCCATAGCCCGGGATTCCTCCGACTGTACGCTGATGCCCCATCCGTTATCCTGTACCAGGTAGATGATCGGCAGTTCCTTAAGGACCGCAAACTGAAAGGCTTCACTCACTTCTCCTTCCGTCACCGACGCATCGCCAAGGGAACAAATGACCACGGGCAGCTCCCCGTTCTCTCCTTTCTTTAATAAGACGGAACCGATACGCTCGAGGTAGCTGATACCCTGGGCAATACCGGTAGTCGGGATCACCTGCATACCCGTTGCGCTGCTCTGATGGATGATGCCCGGTTTATCGGTTCCCCTGTAATTGGGATGAGAATAGTATTCGCGTCCGCCGGTAAAGATGTCTTTGCCTTTTGCCAGGAGCTGTAGCATGAGCGTATAGGGCTCGAATCCGAGACCCAGCAGCAGACTTTCGTCCCGGTAATAAGGACTGACCCAGTCATGCGGTTGCAGGTGAAAGGCAGCGGCTAGTTGAATGGCCTCATGCCCGCGGGAAGTAGAGTGGACATATTTGCAGATGGGCCGGTTGCTTTCATAGATCCCGGCCATCGCCCGGGCGGTGCACATGAGGCGATACGCCCGCAATAAGATGTCAACGGTGATCAGGAACTATTTTATTTCTATGGTGAATAAGCTATCGTCTTCTATGAATCCTTCCAGTTCATCTCCGACCACGCATTCCCCGACGCCGGCAGGAGTGCCCGTGAAGACCAGGTCGCCAATATTGACGGAGAAATAATTGGAGATATAGGAAACTACCTTATCGAAATTATTGATCATGAGACCAGAGTTCCCCTGTTGCACCAATTCCTTATTCTTGTACATGCAAAAATTGATATCCTTCTTGTTCTTGATATTCTGCAAGGGGATCCATTTTCCAATGGCAGCCGAATTGTCCCATGCTTTTGCCTTTTCCCAGGGAAGGCCTTTTTCCTTCAGCTCGTTCTGGATATCACGCGCAGTAAAATCGACGCCCGTCGTTACGGCGTCATAATACTTACTGGCGAACCGTTCCTGGATATACTTACCGTTCTTGGATATGCGCAGCACCAGTTCGCATTCATAATGAAGCTCATTGGTAAATTCAGGATAATAAAACGGCGTATGGGCTTGCAGTAACGCGCTCTTAGGTTTCATAAATATGATCGGCTCATCCGGGACTTCATTATTCAACTCCTTGGCATGAGCCACATAATTACGACCAACACAGAATATTTTCATATTCAATCAGGGTTTTTAAATAGAAAATTCTTAATTCAGCTTTCATTTGGCCTGAAAAGACCCTTGGGCACTGCATAGGAATATTGAATATCAAAATACTTATTCATTAAGGATGAATGCAATATTTATGCGAAAATAAAGATTCCCCTTTACAAATCATAGCGTAAAATCCAATTTATTGTACAGGTTCATGGTACGTTCAATTCCAATAGCAGCAAAGCTTTCAATAAGTTCTACCGACTTGTCGATCTTTACCCGAACCAGGGGCAATTCCGATTCTACCCACTTGCCCAACACAAAGTCCACCTGCCGGCCCCTGGGGAAATCATTGCCGATCCCAAACCTCAGTCTGGGATACGCGTCGGTTCCCAGGGATTCCCGTATGCTGGTCAACCCATTGTGACCGGCATCGCTACCGCCGGATCGCAACCGGAACCGGGAGAGCGGGAGGGCCAGATCATCCAAAACGACCAGCATATTGCCGATGACGATCTTTTCCCTGTCCATCCAGTATTTCACCGCCCGGCCGCTGAGATTCATATAGGTCGTGGGTTTGATACAGACCAGGATATGCCCCTTCCACTTTATTTCCACCATCTCGGCTAACCGCTCTACCACAAAGTGGGTATTCTGCTTAGCCGCCAGGGCGTCCAATACATCAAATCCAATATTGTGCCGGGTGCCAGCATATTCGGCTCCTATGTTACCCAGGCCAACGATCAGGAACTTACCCATAAAAGGGTTTTTAAATTGCGAACCGGGCCCCGCCCGGTAAAATAACAAAAACCCGGTTAAACTTTAACCGGGTTTCCACTAATAAAATAATTTATTTTTTGGCAGGTGCTTTTGCAGCTGCGGCAGGTGCAGCAGCGGCTGCGGCTGGTTTGGCAGCTGCGGCGCCGGCAACCGGGGCTGCAGCCTCTTCCTGTTTCAACTGACGGGTCAATACGATAGAGGCGATAGGAATACGGGGCGAGTTCAGGATCTCATAATTGGCCGTTTTTACATCCTCTACCCGTACGTTGCCATTCAATTCCAGGTTCGTCAGATCCACCTCGATATTTTCTTTCAGGTATTTGGGATAGGTCTTTATCTTCAACGCCTTCATCTTGGTGATCAGCTTACCCCCGTCCTTCACGCCTTTGGCGGCGCCGGTGAACTTGATGGGAATGGTGGCGATCACCTTCTTATCTTCCACCAGTTCCAGGAAATCCGCATGGATCAGCTCGTCACTTACCTTATCAAATTGCAGGTCTTTCAAAATGCAATTGTAGGATTTACCTTCTACCTTCACTTCCGCTATCTGGAAGTCAGGCGTATAAACCAGTGTCTTAAACGATGTCGCAGGAGCTGAAAAATTCACTTCCTTTGCACCCCCGTAAATTACACCGGGCACTTTTTCCTCAGAGCGAAGTTGGCGGGTGGCTTGTTTGCCCAGTTCGGTCCTGAGTTGTCCTTCGATTGTAATCTTCTTCATTGCTATATTTATTTATTTATTAAACGCTATTTGTTCCGCAACTGCGAGTGAATGAACAAACCCGTGATACTCCTGTTCTCATGGGCATTGCGGATCGCTACCGCAAATAACTCCGCCACACTCAACACCTTTATCTTGGGACTCGGCTGCCGGAGCGGGATCGTATCGCAAACGACCAACTCCTCCAGTACACTGTTCTCAATATTGGCATACGCATTACCACTCAAAACCGGGTGCGTACACAACGCCCTCACACTCCTCGCCCCCTTTTCCTTCAACAGACCGGCCGCCTTCGCCAGCGTACCCCCTGTATCACAAATATCATCGATCAATACGATATCCTTGTCCATTACATCCCCGATCACCACCATGCTCGCGATCTCGTTTGCCCGCTTCCGGTGCTTATCACAGATGACCATTTCCGCACTGAAATAGGTGGCGATCTCCCGTATACGATTGGCGCTACCCACATCGGGGGCCGCAAAGGTAAGGTTTTCCACCTTCAATTGCTCAATGTATGGGATAAAAATAGCTGAGCTGTCCAGGTGATCGACGGGGATATCAAAATAGCCCTGGATCTGGGGGGCATGAAGGTCCATCGTAATCACGCGGTCCGCACCCGCCGATACTAACATATTGGCAATCAACTTACTGCCGATAGCTACCCGGGGTTTGTCCTTTCGATCCTGCCGCGCATAACCATAATAAGGTATCACCGCCACCACTTTATAGGCCGAAGCCCGCCGGGCCGCATCGATCATCAAAAGCAATTCCAGCAGGTTCTCGGCAGGAGAACAGGTACTTTGGACCAGGAATACCATATCGCCCCGGATACTTTCATTAAAGATCGGCTGGATCTCACCGTCGCTAAAGTGTTGAATCGTGATTTTTCCGGAAGGATGACCAAATTGTCGGGCTATTTTCTCGGCCAGGTATTGCGAACCCGTACCGGAAAAAATCTTGGCTAAATGCTGCATAAAGAGGTGAATATGCGGCGAAGATACGGTTTGCATGCAAAAAGAGCATGCGATCACTACAAAATTGTACATATAGAATAGGCCCGCCCAACAAAGCCCGCCCAACGGCCCAACGAAGCCGGTCCAGTGAAGTCCATCCAACACCTGGCTCCAATGAAAAGTAGAGCCATCCGCGCCGGCAGATAGCTCTAAAAATCGTTATGATGAATCGTTAGTGGTTTACAGCCGCCAATTGCTGCTTGGCAGAAGACATCATTACCGTCTTTTCCACCGCTTTTGAAGCAGATTTGGCATTAAAAGCATAAAAAATAGAGGAACAAACAAAAATGGAGAAAAACAAGGCTACCACATACATACCGATACAAAAAAGGAAGGGCTGCCAGCCGCCGATTGCGTTGAAAGTTGTGCGTTTCATGGATCTTAGATTAAAATTGTTTTCAAAGGTGGATTATCGTTGTCTATACAGTATAACTTCTCTTATAACGGAT
>DASYBV010000026.1:0-87139 GCA_036500545.1 Puia sp.
TTTTAGGACCTCGGCACTGAGCCCGTACAATACCGGTAAGACCACCACTGCTATCGACTACGTCTATGACCCCAACGGCAACCTGACGCGGGACCTGAACAAAGACATTGGAAGCCAGACCACCGACGGGATCATCTACAACCACCTAAACCTGCCCTGGCAGGTCAAGGTGCGGTCTGCGACGGGCACGAAGGGCACGATCACCTATATCTATGATGCCACCGGCAATAAACTAAAGAAGACGACCCTCGACAGTGCGGGGAGTATTCAAACCGTGACCACCTATATCGGGGCCTTCCAGTACCAGGGACGACAGGCGATCAGCGGCAGTACGCCCGCCGATACCCTGCAATTCTTTGGACAGGAAGAGGGACGGGTACGGGTAGCCACCGACACCACGGGCGGGCAGCGCCGCACTTCGTTCAAATATGACTACTTCCTCAAAGACCACCTGGGCAATACGCGAATGGTATTGACGGACGAACAACAGATGGACCTATACCCAGCGGCTACGATGGAAGTGGGAGACAGTGCCACGGAGAACCTGTACTACAGCAAGCTGGACAGCGTACGGACCGGCATACCGGTAGGCTACCCGACCGATACGACCACGAACCCGAACAACTATGTCGCCCGGCTCAATGGCAGTGGCGTCAAGATCGGCCCCGGCATCACGTTAAAGGTCATGGCGGGTGATCAGTTCAGCATCCGGGCGAGCAGCTGGTACAAACTGAATGGAACTTCTCCGGGTGCCCCGGTCAATCCCTTGCCAGACTTGTTAGGCGCCCTGATCAGTGGGATAGGTGGTCTGCCGGGTGGTCACCCGACGCCAGCGGTCCTGCAAGCGAATAGCACACCGCTTAGCTCCAATATCACGGAGTTCCTGAGCGACACCGGAAGCGCGATCATGCAGACCAAACCCCATGCTTTTATCAACTGGGTGCTATTCGACAATCAGTTCAATTATGTGGCAGCCAGCAGTGGATTTGACCAGGTGGGGGGTGATCAGGAGCTGAAGAAACATGTGCTGACAAATTTACCGGTTACGACCAGCGGATATTTGTATATTTATGCCAGCAACGAGACGCCAAATGTTAACGTGTTCTTTGACAATCTACAGGTGACGCATACGAGGGGACCATTACTCGAGGAGGATCATTATTACCCATTCGGGTTGACGATGGCGGGGATTAGTGATAAAGCGTTGAAGATGGGGTATGGGGAGAATAAGTATAGGTATAACGGGAAGGAGTTACAAAGCCAGGAGTTCAGTGACGGGTCAGGGTTGGAAGAGTATGATTATGGCGCGAGGATGCAGGATCCACAGATAGGTAGATGGCATACGATTGACCCAATGAGTGAAAAATATGCGCTTATATCTCCATATACATATTTAGCTAATAACCCCATTGTTTTTATAGAGTTTGATGGAAGAACAATTGGTAATCCTGATGATAAATCTGCTAAAGATTTAAAGACATCTTTAATGAAAACTGAATCTGGCAAAGCTATGTGGAGACAAATGGAAGAATCTAAAAAAAGAATCTTTATAATGGGCGGTAGTCAGCGTAAAAATGCTAATGAAACGAGTAAAGCAGTAGAGAAGCATCTTCGTAGTAATAGTGCAGATGGTGAAACAGTATCGAAGTCTCAATATGAAGCTATAATTTCGGGAAAAGAGCCAGGAGATGACGAATTTAATAAAGCCTATAAATTTAATGATAAGACTGGTGAGTATGACAAAACAGATGATTGGAATGATACATATATCTTAGTTGATGAAGACGACATTGAATTCTCCCAAGCAAGAAAAAAAGTATTAATTGGAGAAAATGTAGGAGATGATTTTGGAGAAATTCTTACTGCAGGCGAAGAAGGCGCTCATTCACTTCAAAATTATGCGGATTTTTCGGAGAAAACACAAGATAAAAAGACTGGCAAATATAAAGACAATATCGATGATCCCTCAAAATCAAAAAAGTATGAAAAAAGGAGGAACGAAGTTGAGGCAAAAAAGAAAGTTTTAGGGATAATTAATCAACTTCTTAAGCAAAACAACATGGCAGAAATGAAGTATTCGGACCTTTATAATTAAAGTTGTTATTATGAAAAAAAGAGTTATAGCTGCTTTTTTATGTTTCATTTCCTTGAGTTTTAAATCAGACTTACTCAATGAAAATATATTATTCAAATGCCCTTTTAGAAGAGGGATTTTTATTAAAAGAGATGAAAACTTAATTACAGAGAAGAAAATCATTAATCCTACGAGACCAATAGAGCTTTTTGGATTAGACAGTGCAGTTTATTCTGCTTCTAAGGGCGTTGTTAAAAGAATTATTTTAAGAAATGGGAAATTTCTAATTTTTATAACTGACAGAAATTATACAATTAGTTATGAAAATTTAGATTCGGTATATGTTTTTGAAAAACAAAGTATTCCAATTGGAAAACTTATTGGAATTGCTAATGATAAAAGAATTGAATTAGCAATATCGAAGGGGAAACTGGAGTTATCTCATCCAGAGAGTTTATTGAATTGTGAATGTAAACAAGGTAATGTTTCCAAATAGGTAATGTATCCAACTATCTGGTTTTGCCAGGAGTGGTTAAAATAGAGGATAATAAAGGGGCCGGCCTTCTTTATTGTTTTAAAGGTGGGTAGAAAGGGTAATGTTGCAGTAATCTTTCACTACTGCCTCCTACCAGAAAGAAAAAATCCCCCTATTGGGAGGATTCTTCTTCTGTCAGATTCGGTAGTCCCGGGAGTTCTCCTAACTTTAGCTGCGCCTCCAGGGTATTGTTACCGGAGGCAAGGATCTTCCCGGCATAGTCGGCCCGGAAGATCCCTTCCTGATCCGGCGATCCCACTCACCCGAGAGCTCGCAGACGCAAGAAAAGAGTAAGCGGCACCGCAGGGCTGACCTGTCCGCAGAACCGCCTTTTTGAGCGAACCCTGTCGTCCTGGTGAGACCGGCGCCTGCAAAAGTAAGTGACACAGCCCCGCCTTTGCCTTTCCGCGAAGGAGCGCGCTAGGGTCCAGTAGCAGGGCCTTTTCCGAAGCGAACCAGGCTACGCTGGTGAGAGCGGCGAGGGGAGAGTAAGCTACAATAGCAGGTTGTTACCTTTCCGCGAAGAACCAGCGGAGACGCGGACCAGGACAGCCCAACAACCGTTTTCTGCAAAACCCCCACCCCACCTCCCGCCGACGAACGTAGCGTCGCAACGATGCTCCATTGTACTACTACCGCCCACCCCCACCCACCTCTGTATTCGACCTGCTTTCGTAAAAATAGAATAAACGTACCCTTCACGAAAGAGAGAAGTACCAGAACCGGGAATATTTTGTAAGCTGGGTGGTGATGCTGAGTCGGAGGTGCCAAGGACCTTTGGATGTTTGAAACTCATGGTGTTTTAGTAATTTTGGCTTGTATAAATGGATAATTTGGGTATTTTTTGCCTTGTGAAAATAGAAAATTGATTGTATTTTTGGCTTGTGAAAATGTATTTAAATAGGAAAGTAGATAATGACTTTATTGCCTGGCGGCAGGAAACCCAGCCCAAACCCTTGTTAGTCAGGGGGGCAAGACAGGTGGGCAAATCGACTGCCGTCCGACATCTGGCGGGTCGGTTCGACCATTTTCTGGAGGTTAATTTTGAAGAACAACGAAATGTACATAAGCTTTTTGAGGGAGATTTAGATCCCCGGCAGCTTTGTGAAAGCCTTTCCCTTTTATATAATGTGCCTATTGTTCCGGGCAAAACCCTTCTTTTTTTTGACGAGATACAGGCCTGTATTCCTGCCATCTCGGCCTTGCGTTTTTTTTATGAAAAATATCCGGAGCTTCATGTGATCGCCGCCGGATCGCTTCTTGAATTTGCATTGGCTGAAGTGCCTTCATTTGGAGTTGGCAGAATACGGTCTATGTTTGTCTACCCGCTCTCTTTTGACGAGTTTTTGCAAGCCAATGGAGAAAGCCTGCTACTGGAGGCTAAGAAAAAAGCGACATCGGGGCACCCGCTTCCTGAGCCTATTCATCAGAAAATAATTGGTCTGTTCAGGCGCTTCCTGATACTTGGCGGTATGCCGGAGGTGTTGGCAAAATATGTGCAGGGTCATGATCTCCGGTTGTGCAGCCAGGTATTAGATGATCTGATCAGTTCTCTGAGAGCGGATTTTGCAAAATACCGCAAGCGTGTTCCTTTTTTGCGGATCTCCGAGGTTTTTGATTCGGTAGTACAGCAGTCGGGTGGAAAGTTCGTTTATGCGAAGGCTCACAGCGAGTCTAACCATAAGCAGATCAAGGAGGCGGTAGATCTGCTCATAATGGCTGGTTGGGTAATTCCTGTGACGCATACGTCGGCCAACGGTTTGCCTCTTGGGGCGGAAAGCAATTTAAAAAAGAGGAAATTGCATCTGTTGGACACGGGGATCCTTCAACGTATACTGGGATTGAATATGGCGGATATATTGTTGCAGGATGATATCGATATCATTAATAAAGGGGCTATTGCAGAGCAATATGTCGGTCTCGAGATATTAAAAGCAGGTTCTCCATTCCGCCAGAGCTCTTTGTATTTCTGGCACCGGGAGGCAAAAAGCAGTAATGCTGAAGTAGATTATGTCGTTCAGCATGGCCAGCAGATCGTTCCGGTTGAGGTCAAGTCGGGCAAACAAGGGTCTATGCAAAGCCTGCATTTATTTATGCAGGAGAAGCGAACGCCGTATGGTGTACGTTTTTCCTTAGAGAATTATGCTAGCTATAGTAGCATTCGGGTCTACCCTTTATATGCGGTGAGTGATTGGATTGGGGGTTCGGGTGAGCCAAGCGCATAGAAAAATAGGTTAAATTTATGAGTCAAATGGTGGCGGCAATAACGATTGCCTATATCCGTTGAATGTCTATAAGGCGACGACGCTGATTTATCGGTAATGTCTCCGAATAGCAGTTTTTCATAGGATACGGGCTCTACAAGCCTTAAAAGCTATTATGAAAATATTTTGGCAAATTGTTATGATTGTCTCTGGAGTTTGCCTTATTGCGATCTTCGTAATTGGAATGAGAAAGACGTCCACTATGGTAAAAGGTGTGAAAGCCGCCTCTGACAACGAGCTTCCCTTGACTCAGGTTATTACTCATGAAGATTCCGCACTGATAAGTCCTAAGTATATTGGTCGGGTAAGGTCTCATCAAAATGTCAATAGCAAGGTAATGGATCCGGTATCATTTCTTTATGTAGATGATACTTACCATTTGGTCATATTTAAAATAAATATGGAAACTGATCAACCTTTCAAGGAAATATTAAGTAGTGATATTGCGAATTCTAAACGATCAGACAAGGAAACCTATTCTATGGTAGATTTTAATGGATTTTCCCAATTCGAATGGCGTCCAGCGCCTACGATGCGGACCAGGAATATCTTTTTATCTCTTTATGGCGACTCTGTGTCAAATGAAATATTAAATGATTCCATTGCCTCCTATCATTTGTTATGTAAAAATCTCTCCATAAAATATGAGAAAAATGGGATAGTGCAAGTCTTTATGACGGGTAGAGAAATCACGCCTTCAGATGTTTTGTTTTTAAAAAGAGATAAGATAGTATACTTTATGCTAATGACCCCTGCTAAACCGGATTCTTTTATTCCGCGGGAAATTTTATATGATTTGATAATGGGAAGATGATTGGTAATGTATCCGAATAGCAGTTTTTTGTAAGATGCAGGCTTTACACCTTCCCCTGTCGAAAAGCTTCGAGGTCGAAGGAGACTGAAAGTGAAAATACAACAACTACCGCTGCTTGCAAAATGTATTTGGGCTTTGGAGGTGCGATCGGGACAAAATTTGTTTTGGAATTTTCGATGAGGGATCGAAATTTCTGTCAAAAAAATATTAAATGGTGGAAGTTTCATTGATTACAAAAGAATGCAAAATTATCCAGCGGGTAGTATTATTATGTACGGCGTTTTTATTGCTCATTTTTTTGTTATTTTTATTTGTTAAGTACTCCTATGGTATGTTATCCTTGGTTTTCATTGATGTAGTAAGCACAGTTCTTTTGAATTTATTTATTGGTAAGATCTATGAAATAAGGATTGAAGGAGATGAGATTGTTACTGAAAATATTTGGAAAAAAGTACATTATCCAGTAGGGGAGATAATGGATGTACGCTTAGTTCATTTTGCAATTTCGTATCCATTCAATCCCTATTTTAAGCTTGTGCTAAGAAATAAACGTGAATTTGTTGCTATAATACCTGATCGTATGAAATATTATTTATCTCGCGGCGGGATCGATCGATATATAAAAGAGATTAAAGATAAACTCATGGTAATGTCTTTAAATAGATAATGTATCCAACTATATGGTTTTGCCAGGAGTGGTTAAAATAATGACAATAAAGAGACCGTCAGACCCTTTATTGTTTGGTGCACAAATCGTAAACCCATTCCAATAATTTAACTATGGATAGGGACATCTTTAAATCAGGACGATATTTCAAAATTTCAGACTTCTTAACCAGTCATGGACAGCTATTGTTGAGGTCAAATAAAACAGATGAGCAAAAGGTAAATGTCGATATCATTTTCTTTGATACAACATACATTCAATTGACTTCATCCTTGTATGGTATTGCAGTAAGAGTAGTGGACAAGAAAAGGGCAATGGATTATAATTCTTTAACCTCTTTCTTGAAGTATGAACACAACCATTTGTTTGAAATCGAGACTGAAAATGGGGAGAAGTATTACATCGCCGCCTCCTTCGTTAGAGTTTTCGAAAACGGATTGGACTTTAACGAAACGAGTTTGGGAGTATTGCAATATAAGGGCAGGGAGAAAGAAATCGCATCGAGCCTGGGTGATGTCTCCGAATAGCGTTATTACCAATGGTAAAATGTTTACTTTACTAAGTAGAATAAATTATTTGCGGCAGCTGACCCGCGTTTAAATATCAAACGCTATTAAGGGAAAGGAAATAAGGGAAGCACGGCAAAAAAGTTTGAGCCAGCATGAAAAGCAAAAATAAGCCTTTGGTTTACACGTATCATACAGAAATAGCGAGTGATAAACAAGGGTTCACAGACAAATCAATGCGATTAAAGGATGATGGTGAAATTCTTTTCATTGAAAAATGAATAGCAATATGAAAATAATTGTAGTTGATGGTTTCAAAATGATCGATGATGGTGTAAATGAGATACTATTGGTTGAATCTGATAGATTGGATGAATATTTAGAATATGCCACAGCTAAAAAAATCACTGGAATATCCTTGCAAGCTTATCATGGTTTTAAAATGTTAAATACAAGTTTTTTAAAAAGATATGATTTTTTCACAAGGATTTCGATTGTCAAGGATTTGGAGGAAATAGATATATCCGGCATTCATTTCTTAAAAGGGCTAAAAACTATGCGTTTATCAAACGATAAACAAAAAATTGATTTTAAATGTTTTCCTGATCTGGAAGTTGCCTCTATTGATTGGAACAGCAAGTTGAGCCATATGGACTCATGTAAAAAGCTAAAAAAACTTGTGCTTTGGAAATATAAATCAAAGTCAGCCGATTTTTCTGATTTAAACGAGCTTGAAGCATTGGTTTCACTAGGAATTACCGATTCTAACATTTCAACATTTTCGGGCATCGAAAAATTTCATAAACTAAGCGAATTTCAAGGTCATTTTTTAACTAAATTAGAATCTATAAAAGATTTGAGTTCTTTAAATAGAACGCTGAGATCTTTGGAATTGGATAATTGCAAAAAATTAAAAGACTATAGCCCCTCTTTATTGGCCCTCACATATTTGGAAAAGCTGATTTTAACTAACTGCGGAGAATTAAATGATTTGAATTTTATTTCGGATATGGCAGTTCTTAACTTTTTCAGTTTTGTTGAAACGAATGTTAAGAACGGTGATCTCTCTCCACTGGTGAGTAAGAAGATCGAATTCATAGGCTTTGATGACAAGCGCCATTATTCTCACAAGATGAGAGATATTAATCCTTCTTTTAAATGGAAAATGTATTAATGCATGAAACGACTAATAGTTATCATAGTATTCTTCTTTTCGATAAAAGGGCATTCGCAAAGGCAAGTAAGTGACTTTAAAGAAATGATTGATTCAGCTATCTACCTTAAATCATTTGCTTTTTCTAAGACAGCAAAAAGCCATACAGTAAGGATCGCTTATAATATGGATTTGTATTTAATTGACGAAAAAAATTTCGAAGGAGTCAAGAAGTCAAGCAGATTTGGAGGGACGGTATACATTGAAATTAGTATGAAAGCCGGTACAATTCTGAAAGTAACTCATGGGAAATAAGACGGGAACAGATAGTATTGGGAAAATGATCTCTGTTAGGGTTGTATTGTAGAATTGGATAATGTATCCAATTAGCTGGTTTTGCCAGAAGTGGTTAAAATAGTCTTAAGTAAAAGGGGCCGCCGAGCCCTTTATTGTTTTATAAAGTGGGTGGAAAGAGTAATGTTACAGTAGCTTTTCATTGCTGCCTCCTCAAGGAAAGAAAAATCCCGTCTATTGGGAAGATTCTTGTTCTGTCCGGTTCGGTAGTCTCAGGAGTTCGCCGAGCTTTAGCAGGGCCTCCAGGGTGTTGTTACCGGAGGCAAGGTCTTCCCGGCATAGTCGGCCTGAAGATTTCTTCCTGGTCAGGAGATCCAATCCACCCGAGAGCCCGCCGACAAAAGAAGAGAGTAAGCGGCACCGCAGGGCTGTCCTGTCCGCAAAACCGCCTTTTTGAGCGAACCCTGTCGCCATGGTGAGACATGCGCCTGCAAAAATAAATGACACAGCCACGCCCTTGCCCTTCCGCGAAGGAATGCGCTATGACCTGCAGCGGGGCCTTTTCCGAAGCGAACCAGGCTACGCTGGTGAGAGCGGCGAGGAAAAAGTAAGCAACAATAACAGAGTGTTACCCTTCCGCGAAGAACCAGCGGTAGCGCGGACCAGGACAGCCCAACAACCGTTTTCTGCAAAAACCCCACCCTACGCCTACCTCCCGCCGGCGAACGTAGCGTCGCAACAATGCTCCATCGTACAACTACCACCCACCCCCCACCTACCTTTGTATTCAATCTGATTTAGCCCCATCCCACCCCCAGCCGATGAACGGAGCGTCGCAACGATGCTCCATCGTATAACTACCGCCCACCACCACCCATCTTTGTATTCCACCTGCTTTAGTTTTGTATTCAATTTGCTTTAATCTATCAATTCTAAGAAATTGGCGGATACAAATTAATGATATACATTCCTGTCGTAGGCGTGAACGAATGGCTTACACTTGCGCCGGGTGCCCCACAATAATCTGTACCTTTGCAGACAGAGTGACCCAGCCGCAACGCTATATCGCCCATTTTGACCTGGATGCTTTTTTTGTGTCCGTGGAATGTCTTTTGGACCCCTCGCTAAAGGGGATACCGCTATTGGTTGGGGGGCACAGTGAACGGGGAGTGGTGGCGGCCTGTAGTTATGAGGCGCGGAAGTTTGGGATCCATTCCGCCATGCCGATGAAGACGGCCCTTCGGCTTTGTCCCCATGCGACGGTTGTGGGGAGTACGAGAGGAGAATACAGCCGGTACTCGCGCTGGGTGACGGAGATCATTGCGGCGAAGGCACCGCTGTTTGAAAAAGCTTCGGTGGATGAGTTTTATCTGGATTTGACTGGAATGGAGCGTTTTCACGATCCCTACCAATGGACGATCGATCTGCGGGAGGAGATAACGAGGGCTACGAAGCTGCCGATATCGTTTGCCCTGGCATCGAATAAGATGGTTGCAAAGATCGCCACCGACGAGGCCAAGCCCAACGGCTACCTGCATATCCCCGCGGGGATGGAGCGGGAGTTCCTGGCGCCGTTAAAGGTGAGTAAGATCCCGGGAGTGGGAGAACAGACGACGCAAGTACTGGCAGAGATGGGTGTGCGGACGATCCGGGAACTGAGTGAGGTAGGGGTAGAGGTACTGGAACGGCGGCTTGGCAAATATGGCGCGGATCTCTGGAATAAGTCGCGGGGCATCCATACAAGCGAAGTGATACCCTATCATGAAGCCAAGTCGATCTCCACGGAGAATACCTTTGAAGAAAATAAGACGGACCTTGAGTTTTTGATGGCGGAGCTGGTCCGGATGACCGAGCGGGTCGCCTATGAGCTCCGGCAGGACAATAAGACTGCAGGATGCGTGGCGGTGAAGATCCGATACGGCGACTTTGAGACGACTTCCCGGCAGATGACGATCCCCTATACCTTTTATGATGATGAGCTTATTGCCAAGGCAAAGGAGCTGTTCCACAAGCTTTGGCGGAAGGGGGAGCCTATCCGTCTGATGGGGGTGCGCCTCAGTGAATTGACCGCAGAAGCGGTGCAGACGAATTTGTTTGTGGATACGCAGCGGAAGCAAAGCCTTTATAAGGCGATCGATGATGTGAAGAACCGATTTGGGAAGTATGGGATTGTGCGGGCGGGTGGATTGAAGCCGGAAGATGGAGAGGAGAAAGAGGAGAAGAAGGAGGGGTGAGGGAAGGAACGAAGCAGGGGGTGGAGTCGGGGTTGGAAAATCGTTTTTTAAGATCGATCTGGACAAGGATGGGCTTACTGAATTGATAATCAATGGGCTTAGACTACTGGTAGTCATGGATCGGGGGAAGGGAGGGTATGTTCTGCTGGCGCGCGATGGTCAAATGGAGGAAATAAGCCGGTGGGAAGCCAGAGGATGCCGGTCGGAGGATTTTATGAAAAAATTACTCAATAAGTCTACTGCTTTGATAGGGAATTGATATCTTCGCTGTCCGCCCGGTGGTGGAACGGTTGATATCAGCGGGTGTTTATTTAACCTCAAATTAAAGTATATGAGTTTACGTCTCGGGGACAAAGCCCCCAACTTCCAGGCCAAGACAAGTATTGGCGAAATCGATTTTTATGAATACCTGGGTGATTCCTGGGGAATTTTGTTTTCCCACCCTGCCGACTATACGCCTGTTTGTACCACTGAGCTTGGAAGAACGGCTGCCCTGAAGGACGAGTTCGCCAAACGTGGTGTAAAGGTGCTGGCCCTGAGCGTAGACCCTGTTGACAAACACCTGGGATGGATCAAGGATATCAATGAAACACAGAAGGTAAACGTGGATTTCCCGATCATCGCCGACGAGGACCGGAAAGTCAGCAACCTGTATGAGTTCATCCACCCGAATGCCTCTGCCACCGCCACGGTTCGCAGCCTGGTGATCCTCGGACCGGACAAGCTGGTGAAGCTGATCATCACCTACCCTGCTTCTACGGGACGCAACTTTATCGAAGTGCTGCGGGTAGTAGATTCGCTGCAGCTAACGGCGAACCATAGTGTAGCAACGCCGGCCGATTGGAAGGAAGGAGAAGACGTGATCATTGTTCCTTCGATCTCGACGGAGGATGCGCAGAAGAAGTTCCCGAAGGGTGTGAAGGTGGTAAAGCCGTATTTAAGATACACGCCGCAGCCATAACCGAGCTATGCGAAGGTTACGAACGAGAGACTGAACAGTGTTCAGTCACGAAGTTCTATGAGGCGAAGAGCGGCGTGTAGGCCGGAGGCCAGACATTAGACGATTGCCGGAGACGGGCTAAATTTTTGAAATGCCCGGCGACGGGAATTCACGCCGCAGCCGAATAAGTAAGATTGAGTTATTAATTGAAGGTTTCGAAATAAAAAAGACCCGCTGGCGATTGACCGGCGGGTCTTCTTATGTGATGTGTGTTTGTTAGTTTGGGATGCTTACCTGCCCCCCGGCGGGCAATATTGCCGCAGGAAGTTTGCCATCAGGGTTGTTTTATGCAGGATGGTGCCTTCGCCCTCCGTGATACCGTGTGTACGATTGGGGTAGGGCATGAAGACGAACTGGCGGTTATATTTGATCAGCTCGTTGAGCAGCATTTCCTCGCCCTGGTAATTGACGTTATGATCGCCGGTACCATGCATGATGAGCAGGTGACCTTGCAGACCTTTTGCGTAGGTAATGGGGCTGCACTTGATATAGACGTCGCGATTCTCGGGCAGCACACCCATAAAACGCTCCTCATAGATCGTATTATAGATCAGCTGGTTCGGGACGCCTGCGCTGGCGAGGCCCACCTTATAGATGTCGGGATAGCGGAACAGGAGATTTTGCGTCGTCGATCCGCCGCCGCTGCTGCCATAGACGGCTATGCGATCATGGTCCACGAAGGGCCATTTGAGGATCTCGCGGGCGGCTGCGGCCTGGTCGTTGACGTTGATCCATCCGACGCTTTTATAGATCGACTTCCTCCAGGCCCTGCCCTTTGGCACGGGTGTTCCGCGGCCTTCCACCGAGATGGAGATATAACCACTGTCCACGTTGAAGAAGTTCGAGCGGCCACCGGCTCCTGCCACATCAGAGACGGATGCACCGGCGGGTTCCGAATACGTATAGAATACGACGGGGTATTTTTTTGTCGAATCGAAGTCTTTTGGTTTGACCATCCAGGCATCCATGTTTACGCCATCCGCGGTCGTGATCGTAAAGAACGTGGTACGTGCGCCGTTCGGGTTGGCGGTTAGTTTTGCGGCGATGCTTTCCTTTTCATCGAGGGGCTTGTTTGCCGGCATCGACAGCCATTCGTTGGCGGGCTGATAAAGATGGCTCGAGAAATTATGTTCTGCCCACTTGCCGTTTGGCGAGATGGTATAGCTATGCGTGCCTGTTAGATTGGCGGGGGAGACGCGGGTCGCCTCGCCGGGTTTTTTGAGGGAAGTCTTGTAGAGATACCGCTGGGTGGCGTTGTCGGGAGAGGCGCCGAAGTAGAGGATGCCGTCCTTTTCATCACAGCCGTTCATGCTGGTGACGTCGTAGTTGCCCTTGGTAAGGAGCGTTTCCTGGCCTTCGAGCGTGATCTTATAGATATGGCGCCAGCCGTCCTTTTCGCTGGCCCAAAGAAACGCCTTGCCTCCTTCGATCCAATCCCAGCCGATAGCGCCGCCGCGGGACCAGAACGGTTTTATATCGATCCAGGCGTCGTCGGTCTCATTATAGATCTCCTTGCTGACGCCGGATGTGGGGTCGCAGAGGATCAGCTTGCTGTTGTTCTGTGCGCGGTTGAGCTGTTGGACGATGATCTTTTTGCCATCGGGGGTCCATTCCATGCGATCGAGATAGTGTTTGCCGGGGTCGCCTGCGATATTCATCCACTGCGTGTTCTTTGTCCCGAGGGTGACCACGCCGATCTTTGCTTCAGCGATCGGTTCGCCTACCTTGGAGAAGGGGATGGAGATGATCTTTGGATAGATGCTGTCAGTATTATTGATCATGAAGAAGATCCCTACTTTGGACAGGTCCATCTGCCAGTAAGCGATCTGTTTGCTGTCGGGGCTCCAGCGGAAGCCGTCGATCGTATAGAGCTCTTCGCTATAGGCATAGTCGAACCAGGCATTGAGCCTTTTATCATTGCCGTCGGTGGTGAGCTGGGTTTGGGTATGGGAGCCGAGGTCTTCGCTGTAGATATTGTTATCATAGACATAGGCCACCTTGCTTCCGTCGGGGGAGAGCTTGGCATTGAGGATGGAGGATGCGGGGAAGTTCTTTGCAACCCGGGTCATCTGGCCGGCCTTCTTGTCGAAGATCCAGCAGGTGTAGAAGGTATTGTGATAGACGCGTTTGGCATCGGTGTATAAGAGAACTGTTTGCTGGTCTTCGGAGAGTTCATAACGCGTTTCGCCGCCGCCGAAACCACCGCGGCCGCCGGCGCCTCTTCCTCCGCGACCTTGCCGGGCGCCTTCTGCCCTCTCGGGAGCACCGGGGATCCTGAGCTGTTCGGCCGGGATCAGGGTGGTATGGGTCATGGCGGGTAGCGTCACCTGCACGAGGGCGCCGTTCTCCATCATCGTATAGCTGTTACCATCCTTGTCCCAGGCAAGCTGGGCCTGCGTGCCGGTGGTTATGCCCGTCAGGAGGATGACGAGGAAGGAGATGGCCAGGAAACGATATGCCTGGGGGTTAAGACGGTTCTGCTGCATAAAGAGTTGAGTTGGTTGAGACGAAAATTGCTTGATTGACGACGTTGATTACATTGACAGATATAACGAACCGATGATACCGACAATATTGATGCTATTGATTGTATAGACGACAAAATTGACCGTATTGACGATGGGATAAATGTATCCATTTAACCGTTTTGGCCGATTCATGGTTCTTGACGGGAGATTTGCGGATATTAACCTTTATTTCTTATTTTCATGAGGTACATGACATTATAAAACTGCTTATATGAGAAAACGGCTATTGCTATTGCTGCTGGGGGCGTCCTGTCTGCCCAGCCTTTTGTTTGCACAACGGACCCTTATTTATTGCGGGAAGCTGGTAGATCCCGGCGCCGGTCAGGTGATGACGGAGATGACGATCATCGTGACGGGGAATATGATCACGGGGGTGGAGAAGGGGTATGTTGCGCCTGCGGGGGGTGCTGGAGCCACTGCGGGTATGGGGGCCACGGGTAGTGCTGGGACCGGAGCCACGGGTAGTGCTGGGACTGGGGCGGGTGCTGGAGCCACGGGCAGTGCTGGGACTGGGGCGGGTGCTGGAGCCACGGGCAGTGCCGGTGATAGGGTCATCGATCTGAAGAATCGGACGGTGATGCCGGGGCTGATCGATTCGCATGTTCACCTGGAGGACCAGGGAGGGGCGAATAGCCAGTTATTGGAGTTTACGATGAGTGATGCGGATATAGCCTTTCAGTCCACCGTCTATGCCCGGACGACCTTGATGGCGGGTTTTACGACGGTGCGGGACGTCGGCGGTTCGGGTGTCAATATCGCCCTGCGCAATGCCATCCGGAAGGGGCTGGTCGTTGGTCCGCGAGTCTATACGGCGGGTAAGATCATCTCTTCGACGGGCGGGCATGCGGATCCAACGCATGGTTACCGGAAGGGGCTTTTTGCCGAGCCTTCGTATACGGAGACGGTGGCGGATGGGAAGGATGCCTGTATAAAGGCGGTGCGGCAGATGTATAAGGAAGGGGCCGATCTGATCAAGATCACCGCTTCCGGCGGGGTGTTGAGCCTGGAGAAGGACGGGCTGGGTGCGCAGTTCTCCGATGAGGAGTTACGGGCCATCGTCGAGACGGCAAAGGATTACGGTATGGCGGTGGCGGCGCATGCGCATGGGGCGGAGGCGATAAAGCGGGCCATCCGGGCGGGTGTCACGTCGATAGAGCATGGGACTTTTATGGATGACGAGGCCATTGCCTTGTTTAAGAAATACGGGACCTGGTATGTACCCACGATCATTGCAGGTAAGTCGGTGGCGGATTCGGCGAAGAAGCCGGGCTATTTTCCGCCGGTGATCGCGGCCAAGGCGTTGATGGTCGGACCGGTGATCCAGGGGACGTTTGCGAAGGCGTATAAGGGGGGTGTAAAGATCGCTTTTGGTACGGACGCGGGGGTCTATGCGCATGGTAAGAACTGGATGGAGTTTGTCTATATGACAGAGGCCGGGATGCCGGCATTGGAGGCCCTCAAGTGTGCGACGGTGAATGCGGCCGAGCTGATCGGGGTGAGTGACAAGGTGGGGAGCATTGCTGCCGGGAAGTTTGCGGATATCGTGGCGGTGGAGGGGGATCCGAGGACGGATATCCATGTGATGGGGGCGATGAAGTTTGTGATGAAGGATGGGGTGGTTTATAAGAATGAGTGATTTTTAAGGTCGAAAATTGCGACCATAAGATTGGGGGTTAGGGCGGATCTTGCGGGTGAGCGGGGATTGGACGCCGGGGGCGGAATGGAGGGGGGATTTGACACAATAGGCTGATATCAAAACCGTTAATAAGGTATGAATACCACAAAAAAGAGGGCGATCGCCCCGTTGTTGTTTTTGGTGCTTTTAGCGGGGGTGAATGGTATGGGGCAGGGCTCCAAAAAGAAGAGCACAGCCGTTGCCAGACCCGTTGCGGCGAAGCCGGTTGCTGCCAAACCTGAAACGATGGAGGATGTGTTGCTGAAGATCCGGAAGGAATATGGGCGGATCAATGCCGATACGGGTCATATGCGGGTGGTTAATGAGAACCTGGAAGGGCCGTCGGCAGAAGGAGGGAAGATCGTCAAATATTATAGTAAGGATACCCTGCGGAAGGCCATCCTGGTCTTTAATGCTGAAAAGGGGAAGATGATCATCGAGTATTATTATCTAAACCGGCAGCTGTTCTTTTCCTTTGAGAAAAATACCTGGTATGATAAGCCGATGGCTGTAAAGGGGGCGAAGATTACGAAGGCGGAGGAGAACCGCCTCTATTTTAATAAATTGAAATTGATCCGCTGGGCGAACAAGAAAGGGAAGCTGATCGATAAGGACCTTTATGCGGATAAGGAAAAAGATCTTTTTGAAGTGATGAAGGTGGTGCATGCCTGAGGCGCCGCCGATGCCGATAACCCTATTATCCTTTCCATTTACGGAGCTGCTGGAGGAGCGCCTTCATATCCTTTGGCAGGGGCGCGTCCAGCGTATGATATTCCCCTTTTTCATCTTTAAAGTGTAGTAATTGTGAATGCAGGCCCAGGCGGGCGAGGATGGGTCGTTCCTGTTCCTCGGACTTCGAGAGTTTGAAATTCCTTTTGAACGAAGAAATCAGGATGGGACGGGCGTCGCCATAGAGCTCGTCGCAGACGATGGGGTGACCGAGCGCCTGCATGTGGATGCGGATCTGGTGGGTGCGACCGGTATGGATCTGGAATTGAACGAGGGAGAAGAGACCCAGCTCTTCCAGGACCTCGTAGTCGGTGAGGGAGGCTTTCCCCTTTCTATTGACCACCATGAGGCCGGGTTTGCCGGGATGTTCCATGATGGGGTGGTCGATGCTTCCTTTTTTCTCGGGGAGGTTGCCCTGGACGATGCCCTGGTAGATCTTTTCTACGGCGCGTTCTTCGAAGATCTTCGAGAAATATTTATGGGACGCTTCGTTCTTCGCGAAGAGGATGACGCCGCTGGTGTCGCGGTCAAGGCGGTGGACGGTGAAGATGGAGCCGTATTTATCTTTCAGCCAGCTTTTCAGCGAGGGGTCTTTGCCTTCGCGGTCGGGGATGCTGAGGAGGCCGGCGGGTTTGTTGAGGGCGATGAAATCCTCGTTCTCGAACAGTATATCGGGTTTTTGCATGATGGGCGGATTGGGTTAGGCTCCTTTTTTGTTTTGGCGACCGCGATGAGAAGATGTTGAGCGACCGGAGGATGGGGGGCGTCCGGAGGATGCTGAACGACCAGAAGACGGGGGGCGTCCGGAGGATGGGGGACGACCAGAAGACGGGGGGCGTCCCGATGATGGGGGACGACCAGATGATCCTGAACGATCGGAGGATGCGGGCCGTCCGGATGATGGACGACTGGTTGAGCGATCGAAGGATTTTCCGGGACGGCCGGAGGATTTGTCGGGACGATCCGGGGAGGATGGACGACCGGAGGATGGGGGACGGCCAGATGATGCAGGGCGGCCGGATGATGGACGACCGGGGGCGGATGCTGCGCGGTCTTTTTTCTGGAAGGGGGGCTTGTCGGTTTTTGCAAAGGGAGGCTTGTCGCTTTTGCCCTTGCGGAAAGGGGGGCGATCGCCTTCGGCTTTACCCTTGCGGAAGGGAGGTTTGTCGCCTTTTGCAAAGGAGGAGCGGTCGCTGCCGGTATTCTCTTTGCGGAATTTGCCTTTGGCGGGTCTTTTTGTATAGGGTGAAAAACCTTTCTTTTTTGGGGGTGCCTGTTCGAGCAATGCTTCTTCGTCGATGAGGGGAGTTTCCTCCCGGAGTTTGGCGGGGTTGGGACGGCCTTTGGGTGCGCCCTTGCCTCCGGGGGTGGTACCTTTGCTGCCGGGGATGGCGCCTTTTTTGCTGCCGGGGTCGGATGTGCGGCTTGCTGCGGGTGTGCCCTTGCCGGCGGATGCGTCGGCGGCGGCGATCTCTGCTGCCGCGGCCCATTCCTTGGCACGCGCCGAGGAGCCTTTGATCGAAGAGTTGAGATATTTTAAGATACGAACCTCTTTTTCCGTCAGCAGGCGCCATTTGCCGCGTTGTACATTCTTCTTGGTAAGACCGGCGTACATGACCCGGTCCAGCCCTCTCACGTCATAGCCCAGGTGCTCGAAGATGCGGCGGACGATGCGGTTGCGGCCGCTATGGATCTCCAGGCCGATCTGGGTTTTATCTTTTACATCCTCGTATGCCATTGCGTCTACGATGGCCGGTCCGTCTTCCAGCTGGACGCCGCCGTCGATAATCTTGTCGAAATCCGCCCTGGTGAGGGCCTTGTCCAATACCACGTGGTAGATCTTTTTTATCTCGTGGCTGGGGTGGGCCAGTTTCTGCGACAGATCGCCGTCATTGGTAAGGAGAAGTACGCCCGAGGTATTGCGGTCGAGTCGTCCGACGGGGAAGACCCTTTCGGTGGTAGCCTGACGGATCAGGTCGAGGACGGTTTTGCGGCCTTCGGGGTCCTCGGTCGTGGTGATATAGTCTTTTGGTTTATTAAGAAGGATATAGACGAAGTTGCGGGAGATGGTGATCTTTTTGCCATTGACCTTTACGAGGTCGGAGGGCGCCACTTTTGTTCCCGGTTCGGTAACGGATTGACCGTTGACTTCCACTTTTCCCTGCCGGATGAGCTCGGCGGCGTCGCGCCGGGAGCAGATGCCGCTGTGGGCGACGTATTTGTTCAGGGGGATGAGGCCATCGAAAGATGCATGGGGGGCGCCGCCTTTGAAAGGGGCGTCGGTGCGGCCGGGTACGGGGGGTGTGCCTTTGACGGGGGCAGCGTTGGGGGCGGATGCGCCGGGTTGGAATCTGCCTTTGGCGGGTGAAGCGTTGCGGTCTGATGAACCGTGGGGAGTGGAGCGGCCGGGGGCGTCGGAGTGGGTACCGCGGGCCTTGCGTTTTTCCTCGAAATGGCGTTCGATCGCGGCTTTCCGCTCTTTTTTCTCCGCCTTTTTGTCCTGGCGGATCTCTTCTTTGATCGCGCTATTCCGTTTTTTGTTATAGAACTTGTTGAAATTATCCGTTTTACGCTTCATGATGGGGATTTGCTGTTTTACAACAGTAATGAGATAATCGGCGAAGATACGGAAAAAGAACGGGGTGGGGGGAATTGGATGGAAACGGGTATGCCGGATGACGCGGGAGGTTTGGAGGGAACGGGGTGCGGCTATTTTGCGGGGCCGGCGGACGGCGAAGCGGAACAGGTTTGCCGGTACCAGGCGATGGTCGCCTTTACCACATCGAACCGGAGATCGGTGTTGGTGGAATCCTTTGGTATGAAATCGATGACCCTGTTATAGGGTTTTATAAATTCCATCTTTTTCTGAAGCCCGCGGATCAGGTAGTCTGCTATCGCTACCCTGTACGACCGGGCATCGTCGATCGGGACATTGTCGATTACCCATAGCCGGGTGGTGGGATCCTTCCGGAGGTTCTCCGAATATTGCAGAAAAGCGCCATCGCCGGACAGGGTGGCGCCGAGGTCGAGGATCATCTTCAGGGAATCCCCTTTAAAATCGGCTACCTGTATGGGGCCGCGGTATGGCAATGCCCTTAGAAAGGAATATTCCGTTATGGGCGGGGTAATAAGATCGTCCACCCGGACGGAGCCTGCATTCATCAGGGCGATCTGTGTATGGTATTTCTTTTTGGTGACCCAGAGCATCGCATTGGTGATCAGACGGGTGAGGGTGGTGGAACCGGAGCGGACGTGTTCGTCTTTGCCGTCGAGGGAGTCCTTGCGAAGCGGGCAGACGGGGGAATCGGGGTTATACTTTAACCCGATAAAATAGTTTTTGCCCAGGGTCGTCCATTTAGCGACAACGGTTGCGGTCGCGGAATCCTTTGGAATAGCCATGTTCAGGCGTATAAAGGTGGGATATACTTCCGGCCGGGTATTCTTTTTATTAAACACGATCCTCCATTCGCAGGCATCTCTTGCGTTGGCGTATGCTTTCCGGATGGGGACGGGGCCGACGTCGGCCTTGCGCTGGTCGTGCTCATGACCGCCCAGGATCGCGGCAAGACCGGGTATGGCTTTGGCCAGTATAATGTCGTCTTTTTCGTCCTGGTGGGTGATGGCGATGACCGCGTCACAGATCTTTGACAGGCTGTCGTAAAGCTGTTTTGCGGTGGCAAGGGTGGGGCTGTACGAGGCATAGGCAGGGTCGCCCATATTGTCCGGGATCGTCAGACCGATAAACCCTATCGAAACGGAGCGGCCATTTCCGTCGGTGAATTTTTTTATCCAGGAGCGGGGAAGGTCGGTCCGGTTTTTTTGGAAGGCAGTGGAGTCCTTGCCCGCCTTATGATAGACGTTGGAGGCAAGCCATTGGAAATTGCTTTCGTCCATTCGCCGCTGGAGGATATTGTAGCTGAAGTCAAATTCATGGTTGCCGAAGATGACGAGATCGAATTTAGCGGCGTTCATGGATTCGACCATTTGTTCTCCCCCGACGGCCGTGTCGTTCTTTTTTACGCTGTTGAAGACGGAGGGGCTGATGAAATCGCCGGCCAGGATCAGGAGGGTATTCTTATTTTTTCTCAGCAATTGTTGTTTTAGGGCGGCGATCCGTGCCAGGCCTCCGATGCTGTCGTTGTCGAGCCCGGCTATTTCATAGACGTCGTTGACCTGGAGGAGAATGACTTCCATGGGTGCTGCCGGTTCTTCGGGGAGGAGCGCCGGCAGAATGGCTCCTGCCAGCAGCAGTCCGATGATGAGGACCCAGAGCCATTTGCTGGCGAGGAAAGAGAGGGGGGGCTTTGCCCCGGGATGCCCTGGTGAGGGATCGGAGGCCGGCTTGATATTGGCCGGGGTGCTATCGGGCGGAGGGGTCATTTCTTTGGGGTTTTAGATTTCGTTTCCTTGGGTTTGGCGCCGGTGCCGCGGAGGTTGGAGACCTTGTTCAGGATATCGAACCAGAAGGGGGCGCCCATGGTGACGGCGAGGAAGGTGGCGAAGAGTCCCACAAATTTTGAGAGGATCGCCAGGATCAACGCCCAGCCCTCTTTGCCTTTGTATTCCATCGCGCTCCAGCCGAGCGGTATGGTGGTCTCTTCCAACGCTGCTTTGGCGGTATTGATCTGTTTCAATTCTGCCTTGAGGCTGTCGGTGATCTCCTGGAGGGAGGCGGTGTTCTTGTCGTTCTTTGGATCGGCGGCGAGTACTCTTTGAACGGAGTCGATCTTCTGCTGAGTATTGTTGCTCCCGGCTGCTGCATAGGCGCTGGCGGCGACCTTTGCCCTTGCGTCGGGATTATTATAAAGATATTTTGCGATGGCGACGCTGTCGGCGTTCAATGCGAGGGCGGTGATGGCGGAGATGAGGAAGGTGAGGGGACGTGTATATTTCGTTTTGAGGTAGCCTCCGACGCGGTCCATATTCGAGTTGAACCAGGTTTCGATCTTTCCTTTGAAGAGTTCGACGGCGTTGAGCGCGTCGGCCGTCGCGGTATGGGTGATGTTGACGGCAGTCATGGCAATGGTGGCAGCATTATTTGCTTCGTGCGCAAAGACGAGGAAGGTGCGTTGGAGTTCTGTTGATAGCGTTCTTGTTTTTTCCAGGACTTCTATATAATCGGCGATGTCGGTGGCTATCCTATTGGGGTCGGTATTGAAGGTGATCTTTTCCAATAGGGCGGATACGAAGTTGGGGGCGGCGATGTAGGAGGTCGACTTACCGCTATCGGACAGGGCGGTTACGGCGCAATGGTCCATGATCGCTGTTCCCAGGAGTTTTTGGCCGCCACCGGGCATGTTCACCTTTTCATTGAAGATATCCTTCAGCCATTTTTCGAGCGCGGCTGCCCGGAGTTTGCTCCCGGTCATTATCATTTCCACTGCGGTGCTGCTGATGATGCTAAGCAGGAAATAAACGAATACGATCCCTGCCACAAGGTCCAGGATGGGGAAGCTGGTCATATCTTTTTTTTGAAAGGTAAAAAAGATTCCGGCGATCGGTTACCGTTAATTCACGGTATTTGGAGGGGGATTTTCCCTTCGGCGGAGCGCGGGTTATAAAGTGGGAAAAATGCAGCGGTAAAAAAAGGGCCGGCTTTCAGAAGCCGACCCTGTTGTCAGTAACCGTCCAATAAATTATTTTGCCTGGTTGTCGTCGCTGCTGTCGGGGCCGTGACCGCTGCCAAAGCGGCCCATTCTGCCACGTCCGCCGGGACCGCCAGGGCCACCCGGACCGCCTCTGCGGTGAGACATTTTTTCGAATTGGGTTTGTTGTTCAGGGGTAAGCACGGACTTGACCACGTCTTTATGTTTGGCCATAAGATCTTTCATTTGTTCTCTTTTCTGCTGGGGCAGGAGGCTGGCGTTGTCGCGGATGGCCTTTGCCTGGCTGTGCAGGTTTTGCTGGCCGGCCTTGATCTTTGCGACCTGGTCATCGCTGAGATTGAGCCGGAGCTTTAGCCGTTCCATTTGGGCGGCGGCCATTACCTGGGCGTCTTCCGTCCTTCTCTTTTCACGGGCGGCCATTTCCTCCTTTTGTTGAGGTGTGAGGAGGGCGGAAGTTTTGATTTTTTTGTCGTTTTGGAGGCCGACCAGGCCGGCTTTGTATTCCCTAAGAGTGATATTGTCGTTTTTGAAAAGGTCCTCTGCCTTTTGATGGTACTCTTTATTGATGGCCATCAGCTGCTTACGTTGTTCGGGGGTATACCGGATACTACGACCTTCGTGACCACGGAAGCCTTCGTGACCGCCACGACCATCACGGCTGCGGAAGCCTGCGCGTTGTTCGCGGGATGCCCAATTGCGTTGGCCGGGAGCATCGCCGGATCGGAATCGATCCTGACCGCCGGGGCCCTTGCGGAAACCGCGGTGGTGGGTGGTATCGGATGACATGCCATTATTATTATTATTGCCACTTGATTGGGCCTGGGCCGTCCAACCGAGGAAAAGGAGCCCTGAGAACAGGGAGGCCTTTTTTAGTAGGGAGAAGATTCCTGGGTTCATGGTTTATCTATTTATATATAAGACGGCGGGGGGAGACGGATGTTTAACCATGGAAAGTGATAAATACCGGGAATATTGGAGGTTTTACCGAAAATGCAGTCTTCCAGGCTTCCCGACGCGCGCACCGTGTAGCGCGTCCCCCGCGCCCCACCCCTGCGCTCCGCCGATTTGCCCTCTATATTTTCTTTACCCGCTGCTGCTGGAGCTGCGCTTGATCCAGATGATGCTGAAGCACGGGCAGGTGGTTGCTGAACCAGGCCTTGATATCGGGATCATTGGCGTTGTTGGCGGCTTTTTGAAAGTCCGAGATATCTTCCTTGTGATCGGCTACCATATAGTCGATATAGGCTTTGTCAAAGTTTTTACCTGTCTTTTTTGCCAGCTCGTCCCTTTTCTTTTTCTGGTCATTGGAGATAGAGTCGGGAAGTGTAACGCCTTTTGCAAGGGCCAGGGACTTTAGCTCGGTGCCCCCTTTTCCGTGGTCGGTGATCATCATGGCCCCGAAGTCCTTTATGCCCTGGCTGTTTGCGTTGGTCTGCGCGAGATGGCCCAGTTCCACTTCCATCATGCCGCCGCTGGCCGCGTCGACCATAAAGGCGGCGTCCTGTTTGGAGACGACGTTGGAGTCGGTTACGGATGCCTTTGCAGACATGCCATCGGTGTTTTGGGCGTTGTCTTTTTTCGCTTCCTTTACGCTGTCGGGGGTGCCGTTGCCACAGCTGACCGCGAAGAGGGTGAGGATTCCGAGGACACCGAGTGATAGGAGGCTGCGGGCTGAGATGCCGGAAGACGCGGTTGTGCGGGCCGGAAGGCCGGAAGACGCGGTAATGCGTGTTCTGATGCTGGAAGTGCAGAGCTTTTTCATAGTGATTTTTTGGAAAATCACCTCAATAGTTATGCCATGGACCCGGCTGGAAGACCGGGACAGACCGGCAAGCCGCGGGTTAGTTTTTTCCTGCCAGCTTTTTGATCAGGTCCACTTCGGCGGGATCGTAGGGGCTGCCATTTTCCCGAAAGATCTCATGAAACCAGACTTTGGGTTCTGCGCCGCTGGGCATGGGAGTATCCCAGGCATATTTTGTATTTGTCCGGCCGGCGACGAGTCCCCAGTTAAGGGCTCCGACGTGTTCGCGCTGCAGCAGGGGCATGATATTAAAGAACGTGCTGTTCCGGGGCCGGGCCATGTACTCGGTGCAGATAAGAGGACGGCCATAGGCCTTTAGCGTGTCAATGCAATGCTGGTGGTCCTGCGGGGGTTGGTAATTGTGATAGGTAATGATGTCGGACTGGGAGAGCTGGAAGGCGTTGAGATCGGGGAGATGAAGGTCCCACACGCCGGCGGAAAGGGGTTGGTCGGGGTTGACGGTCCGGGCCCAGTTAAAGACCTTTTCCAGGAGGGGCAGGCTTTTGTTGCCATAGTGGGAGTTTCCGGGTTCATTGTAGAGATCCCAGAGGAGGATGTTCTTATCATGCCGGAAGGTGGTGAGGATATCCTTTACATATTTTTCCAGGGTGTCGGTAAGGGCGGGCTCGTCGTAGTAAAGTTTGCCCGGGTCGCGGATCCAGCCGGAGTTGTGGATGCCGGGTCTTGGCGCGGGTTGCGGACCGGGATGGTAAGATTCGGCCCAACAGTCATCGAAGAAGACGAAGATGGTCGAGATATGGTGCTTGGCGGCGAGGGCGAGGTACTGGCGAAGGCGTTTTTTGAAGCCGGGCGGATCCACCTGCCATGCGACATGGTGCAGGAAGACGCGCATACAGTTTAGACCGATGGATTGTGCATAACCCAGTTCGCGGTCGATGGTAGCGGGATCGAAGCTGGCGGCCTGCCACATTTCCAGCTGGTTGATCGCCGTGCTGGGGATGAAGTCGCTGCCGCGGAGCCAGCCTTTTGTCTGATACCAGGCGTTGGCTTTTTCTTTTGTCCAGACGGGGCGTTGGGCGGTAGCGCCGGGGCGCGGGTCG
This sequence comes from Puia sp., assembly GCA_036500545.1. Taxonomy (GTDB): domain Bacteria; phylum Bacteroidota; class Bacteroidia; order Chitinophagales; family Chitinophagaceae; genus Puia. Next base: position 24,942 of record DASYBV010000026.1, read on the forward strand.
CCGGAGAAAGACCTCGACGAAGTGAGAGTGCTTGCCGAAGTGAAGGTACGCGCCGAAGTGAGGGTAAGGAAGGATAGGAGGGTAAAACAGAGAAGAGAGGCTATTGAAACAGGTTTGATTTGCATTGGAAGATGGTTGATTATTCCTTATTTGCCAGTTGGCCGCAGGCGGCGTCGATGTCTTTTCCGCGGCTGCGGCGCAGGCGGGCGTTGACCTTGTTCTTTTCGAGGTGCTGCATGAATTGCTCGATGGCATGCTCCTCGGGTTTGGCGAAGAGGGCCTGGTCGATGGGATTGTATTCGATGATGTTTACGAGGTCGGCGGGCACCTGGCGGTAGATCTTTACGAGTTCGTCGGCGTCCTGGCGGCTGTCGTTGAAGTCGCGGAAAAGGATATACTCGAGCGTTATTTCGTTGCCGGTCTGCTGATAGAAGAAGTTCAGGGCGTCGATGAGGGCCTTGATATTATTCGTTTCGTTGACGGGCATGATCTCGTTGCGTTTTGTATCGTTGGCCGCGTGGAGGGAGAGGGCCAGCTTGAACCTGACCTTGTCCTCGCCCAGCTGCCGGATCATTTTGGCGACCCCGGCGGTGGAGACGGTGATACGACGGGGGCTCATGCCGAGGCCGTCTTTTGGATTCGTTATGCGCTCGATCGCCTTTAGGACGTTCTTATAGTTCAGCAGGGGTTCGCCCATGCCCATGAAGACGATGTTGGTCAGCTTTTTTTCATAGACCCGCTCGGATTGCTGGTTGATGAGCACGACTTCGTCATAGATCTCGTCGTAATCGAGGTTACGCTGGCGTCGCATATATCCTGTCGCGCAGAATTTGCAGCTGAGGGAACAACCGATCTGGGAGGAGACACAGGCGGTTTTTCGTTCGTCGGTCGGGATGAGAACGCCTTCGACCATATGGTTATCCACGGTATGGAAACGACTTTTTATGGTGCCGTCGGCCGAGTATTGGGTCGCATCGACGGTTAATGCGGGGAGGGAGAACTGGTCCTTCAGCTGTTGCCGGAGCTCCTTGCTGAGGTTGGTCATGTCGTCGAAGGTATGGGCATGCTTTTGCCAGATCCATTCATAGACCTGCGCGGCGCGGAATTTTTTCTCGCCGAGCGTTTGGAAATATTGTTCTAACTCAGTGAGGGTGAGGTGCCTTATGTTATTTTTTTGCGTTGACGTCTGCATCAGTCTGCAAAGGTACGAAAGTTTGGGGGGAAGGGGTCGCGCCTTCAAAAGGGATGCGGGGGAAATTGTGGACTGCGGGAACGGGGCGGCGCGAAAATGGACAACGGCTGTACCGAAAGCGGACAGTCGATAGAATGGGGTGAGGGTAATACGTTGATTATTATCGGTTTAAAATCGGGCATTTTGTTGGTGTTGTTTTGGGTTATGCTAAAAAACTACTTTAAGATCGCGTGGAGGCATTTGGTCCACAACAAGTTTTTTTCCTTTATAAATATATTCGGATTGTCGGCGGGGCTGGCATGTTGTATGCTGATCGCGCTGTATCTCCATTACGAGATGAGCTATGACAGCTACCACCGGAACATCGCGGACCTGTACCAGGTGGGGACGACGTTTATCGTGAAGGGAGAAAAGCAGCAGAATATCTACCGGACCCCCGCCCCGATGGCCTGGGCGCTAAAGAAGGAATTTCCGGAGGTAGTACGGTCCACGCGGCTTGGCGGGATCATGGATGACAAGACGCTGTTCTCGGTGACGGCGCCCTCCGGCGAAGTACGTTCCTTCCTGGAAAGCAAGATCGCGCTGGCGGATGGGGAGTTCTTTAAACTTTTTACCTACGATTTTAAAGAGGGGTCGCCGGCGCATGCGCTGGAAGAGCCTTATTCGGTCGTGGTTTCGGAGGAGATCGCCCGCAAATATTTTGGAGATGCGCCCGCACTTGGCAAGACCATTCATATCAATAGCAGCAGTAACGGCGAATTTGATTACCGGGTAACGGGAGTTTTTCGGCCGATGCCCTCGCCTTCGCATATCGACCAGGAAGTTTTTATCACATTTGCGGGTGGGAATATGGAGAAATATATCAATCGCAACCCGACGAATTTTGCGATGAACAATATGTTCGCCACGTATATTCAGTTGCTGCCTGGTAGTGATAAGGAGCGTTTCCAAGCGAAGCTGCCCGCCTTTATGCACAAGTATGCGGACAATGACCTGAAGGCAAGGGGCATCGAAAAGGCGCAGTTCCTCATCCCGGTACGGGAGATCCACCTCACCGACGTGGTCGACTCCAATGTAACGCCACCGGCAAGCCGGACTTACTTGTATATACTCGCTTCGATTGCCGTTTTTACGTTGCTGATCGCCTGTATAAACTTCATGAACCTGTCCACGGCCCGCTCCTCCAGGCGTTCCTCGGAAGTGGGGGTACGGAAGGTGCTTGGCGCGGAAAAAGGAGAACTGGTCCGGCAGTTCCTGGGTGAGTCGTTGCTGATGACTTTTTTGGCGTTTGTTGTTGCGGTCGCGCTGTCGATACTGCTGTTGCCGTTGTTCAACCGGCTATCGGGTAAGGAGATCGTCTTATCCTGGTCGGCCGATGGAGGACTGTTTGTGGGATTCCTGGGGATGGCGGTGTTGACGGGATTGGTCGCGGGAAGCTACCCTGCCTTTTATCTTTCTTCCTTTAACCCGGTAAAGGTATTAAAAGGAAAGCTGGGCAATTCGCTGGCGGTTGCATCGTTGCGGAAGGGACTGGTCGTCTTTCAGTTTATGATCTCCATCGTGCTGATCATCGCTACGGTGGTCATCGTCCGGCAGATGTCGTATCTGCGGCATGCCGACCTGGGTTTTCAGAAAGACCAACAGCTTGTCATCCCGTTGCGGAGCAAGGCCGCGCAGAAGATCTATTATACATTGCGGAGCGAGCTACAGCGGAACAATAAAGTAATTTCCATTGCGGCCACCTCGTATTATCCGGGCACCGCTAATCCGGCGGACAACGCGCTCCGTCGTGCAGGGCAGACGATGAGCGAGGCGAAGGTCGCCAAGACAAATTATGTGGATGCGGATTATATGAAGACGCTGGGATTTACGGTCGTCGCAGGGCGGGCTTTTTCCCGCGACTTTTTATCGGACACCAGCAATTCCTTTATCCTGAATGAGAGTGCGGTCAGGGCCGTAGGCTTTGCCACTCCGCAGGCGGCGATCGGTCAGAAGCTCTACCGGAGCGCGTCGGACCAGACTGGGGTGGAGATCGTAGGGGTGGTAAAGGATTTTCATTTTGAGGATCTGCATGTGGCGGTGGCGCCGTATGCGTTTGCGCTGGTCCCCGACAGCAGCGGTTTTGAGAATATGATCGTACATACCCGGGCGGGAGACGTAGGGCAGGTGATCCGGGCGGCGGAGGCCATCTGGCATAAACAGGATGCGACCGATCCTTTTGAATATACCTTCCTCGATGAGCAGTTCCAGCGAAATTATGAGGCCGATAACCGGCTGGCGGAGATCGTCGGATATTTTACGGTGATCGCGATCCTCATCTCCTGTCTGGGTCTTTTTGGGCTGGCGGCTTTTAGCGCCGAACAGCGGACCAAGGAGATCGGGGTGCGGAAGGTGCTGGGGGCGAGTGTGGCGACGATCGTCCGGCTGTTGTCTGTCGATTTTTTGAAGTTGATCCTGGTCTCGGTGGTGATCGCCTCTCCGATCGCGTGGTGGATCATGAATAAATGGTTGCAGGGGTTTGCGTACCGGCAGCCGATCACCTGGACGGTGTTTTTTTATACGACGGTGATCGCCCTGACGATCGGGCTTTGTACGATCGGTTTTCAGGCGGTGCGGGCGGCGATGGCGAACCCGGTGAAGAGTTTGAAGATGGAGTAGGTATATATAGAAAATGATAAGGCCGGGCTGATCTCAGTCCGGCCTTGCTGTTTTTTATTCAAGGACGCCGAATTTACCGGATTGAAACTCGCGGATGGATTCGATGATCTCGGATTGGGTGTTCATGACGAAGGGACCGTAGCTGGCGATCGGTTCGTTGAGGGGTTCGCCGCTGAGAACGAGTAAGACGGAGTCTTCGTCTGCGACGATATCGATAGTTTCTCCTTCGTTGGCGAAGAGGACAAAGCTGTGTTCCGGGGCTTTTTGGTCGTTGATCGTCGCGCGGCCATTTATTAGCAGGATCGCGGTATTATAGCCGGCGGGCAGGCTGGTCCGGGTGGTGGCGCCTTTTTTTAGTTTTATGTCAAAGACATTGACGGGAGAATAGGTTTGTGCCGGGCCTGTTACTCCGTTGTACGTACCGGCGATGACATTGACCGTGCCCTGGTTGCCGGGAAGGTCGAGCTTGCCCATCTGCTCCTTTGTAATAGCCTGGTAATGAGGAGCCGTTCCCTTGTCCTTTTTTGGAAGGTTGACCCAGAGTTGTACCATTTCGAAGGGGCCGCCTCTTTTTGCGTATTCCTGTTCATGGTATTCCTTGTGAAGGATCCCGGCGCCTGCTGTCATCCACTGAACATCACCGGGGCGGATGATACCGCTATTGCCGGCGCTATCGTGGTGTGCTACGCTGCCTTTGTAGGCGATTGTAACCGTTTCGAAGCCCTTGTGGGGGTGGACGTCCACTCCGCGCAGGTGTTTGGCGGGTGGGAAGTCGACTTCGGCATTAAAATCCAGCATCAGGAAGGGGCTGATACGTTGTTGGGGGACGCTGTCTCCCGGTATATAATTAAATACCCGGAAGCCATCTCCTACCATGCCCGGGGCGGCGGGCTGGGGTATTATTTGTTCGATTTTCTTTTTCATACAGCAAATTTACGAAGAGGGAAGGCCGCGGAAAATAATCCAGATTAAGATCCGATAAATGCGCTGGTGATCGAAGATGATCCAAAAGAGGCCGGGGCGGTTGCGGGAATTGGAAGACGTTCAAGGCGGAGGTATAGGGAACAGGGGTTGCTGGTTGGGTGGGGGCTGTCTACAACGTTTTCGTAAAATAGCCTTTGAAATAATCCGTTTTTTGGGCTAGTCTCTGTAAAATTGCTGATGATGAGAATAGCCAAACCGATTGCCTTATTGCTTGGGACCCTTTTGTGCGTTTCCTTTTTGCATGGGCAATCCGGGCGGGCGCCGGTCGGGGTGGCCGATCGGCCGGTTTGGGTGTCCGACCAGGGCGATGGCACCTACAGGAATCCCATCCTGTATGCCGATTATTCCGATCCGGATGCCGTGCGGGTCGGGGATGATTATTATATGACGGCTTCCAGCTTTAATTGTATTCCGGGGCTACCCATCCTGCATTCCAGGGACCTTGTCAACTGGACGCTTATCGGACATGCGCTGCCCCGGCTAGATCCCGAAGAGATATATGAAAAGCCACAGCATGGCAATGGCGTCTGGGCCCCCGCTATCCGTTGGTTCAAGGGTGAATTCTATATTTATTATCCCGATCCCGACTTTGGGATCTATGTCGTCAAGGCCCGGAACCCTGCCGGTCCCTGGAGCAAGCCGGTGCTGGTTGTCGGCGGTAAGGGGTTGATCGATCCCTGTCCTTTATTTGAAAACGACGGTAAAGTATGGCTGGTCAATGCCTGGGCGGGGAGCCGTGCAGAAGTGAACAGTCTGCTGACCATACGGGCATTGCGGCCCGATGGTCTTAGTGTGGAAGGGGAGCCGCGGATGGTCTATGACGGGCATGACCGGCAGCCTACGATCGAAGGACCGAAGCTATACAAACGGAATGGATACTATTATATCCTTGCGCCTGCGGGCGGGGTGACCGGCGGCTGGCAACTGGCGCTGCGGTCGAAGAACATTTATGGACCGTATGAGGAGAAGATTGTGATGGACCAGGGGGCTACCCCCATCAACGGGCCTCACCAGGGAGCCTGGGTCGATACGAAGACAGGCGAGTCCTGGTTCCTTCATTTCCAGGATCGGGGCGCCTATGGGCGGATCACGCATTTGCAGCCTTTGCATTGGGTGAAGGATTGGCCGGTGATCGGGATCGACAAGGATGGGGATGGAAAGGGGGAGCCGGTGTTGGTATATAAGAAACCGAATGTTGGAGTGATATTGAAGACGGGGAAGAATGCCGGTGAAACTGCGGAGATGGGTTTGAGGAAGAATGCTGGTGAGGTTGCGGAGAGGAGGCCGATAGCGCGTGTGGGCCAGGAGTCGGATGAATTTGATGGAGACAGGCCGGGTTTGCAATGGCAATGGCATGCGAATCCGAAGATCACCTGGATGGCGGAGATCCCCGGCAGCGGTTATCTGCGGTTGTTTGCGATGAAGCAACCGGCAGGAAGCAGAAATTTTTGGGAGGTGCCGAATCTTTTGCTACAGAAATTTCCTGCCCCTGATTTTACGGCTACGACGAAGATGCGGCTTGTCGCGGAACAGGATGGGAAGAAGACGGGTCTTCTTGTGATGGGAGGAGATTATGCCTATCTCGCGATCCAGAAAGAGAAGGAGGGATATGTGCTTGTGCAGGTCGTCTGTAAGAATGCGGAGAAGGGAGAGGAGGAACGGGTTGTTGCCCGGCAGGTGTTGCCGGTGGAGACGATACCGGTGAGCGACGGGCGGGGGATGGATGTGAAAGGGAGCGAAGGGAAGGAAGCCGACGGGCGGATGGATGCGAAAGGGGGCGAAGGGAAGGGAACGACGTTGAAGAGTGCCAGCCCGATGGTTTATTGCCGGGTGGAGGTGCGATCGCCGGATGCACAGTGCCGGTTTGCCTATAGTTTGGATGGGAATACCTATACCCTTGTGGGAGAGCCTTTTTATGCAAAACCCGATAAATGGATCGGGGCCAAGGTAGGGGTATTTTGTTTGAGTCTGTCGGATGCAAGGAATGGGGGATATGCGGATGTGGATTGGTTCCGGATCGGGAAATAAATGTTACCTTGACAATAATTAACTGCTTAACGATATGAAAAGAAAGACCTTCCTTAAAAATATAGCCGCGGCAGTCCCTGCCTTGTGGCTTTCGTCGTCGAAGGCCTTTGGCGGGCCGAAGTTCATGGGATCATTTGGCGGACTGGGGTTTATGGAACCTTCTGATGGGCCGCAGTCCTTGGGGCCATCTGGCGGGCCATCATCCCTGGATCACTTTACCCCCGACTGGAAATCATTGCAACAGTATCAGACGCCGGAATGGTTCCGAAACGGGAAGCTGGGGATCTGGGCGCATTGGGGACCGCAGTGCCAGCCCGAACATGGGGATTGGTATGCGCGGGGGATGTATGAAGAAGGGAGTGATACGTATAAATTCCACGTGGCGAAATATGGTCATCCTTCGAAGTTTGGTTTTAAGGATGTGATCCATGAATGGAAGGCGGAGAACTGGGACCCGGAGCGATTGGTCTCGTTGTACAAAAAGGCGGGTGCGCGGTATTTTGTCGCCATGGCCAATCATCATGACAACTTTGATAATTTCAACAGCAAATATCAGCCCTGGAATGCGGTGCGGATGGGGCCGAAAAAGGATCTTATTGCCGGTTGGGCAAAGGCGGCGAAACGCAATGGATTACCCTTTGGCGTTAGCGTTCATGCCTCCCATGCCTGGACCTGGTATGAGGTGGCGCAGCGGGCGGATATGACGGGACCGATGGCGGGTGTGCCTTATGATGGGAAGCTGACAAAAGAGGCGGGTAAGGGCGCCTGGTGGGAGGGTTGGGACCCGCAGGCGTTATATGCCCAGGACCATGTTCCGGCGCAGGAAAGGAATATGAGTAAGATGTGGGATTGGGGTAATGGGGCGGTACCGCCGACGAAAGCGTATATAGAGAAATTCCATCGCCGGACGCTGCAACTGATCGACGACTATGGGCCGGACCTGTTGTATTTTGACGATTCGAAGCTGCCTTTCTGGCCTATCGATCCGGCGGGTCTGGAGATCGCGGCGTATATGTATAATCATAGTATGAAGAAACATGGGGGTAAACTGGAGGCGGTGATCGAGGGGAAGATATTGGAGGAGGCGCAGCGCAGGGCGATGGTCTGGGATGTGGAGCGGGGGGCGAGTAACCGGATCGAGCCGTTGCCCTGGCAGACGGATACCTGTATCGGGAACTGGCATTATGATCGTCGGGTTTATGATCGGGATGGGTATAAATCGGCAAAGACGGTTATCCATACACTGGCGGATGTGGTCTCCAAGAATGGCAACCTGTTGTTGAATATTCCTGTGCGGGGTGACGGGACCATCGATGAAAAAGAAGAGAAGGTGGTAGAAGGTATTACCGCGTGGATGGATAAATACAGCGAAGCTATTTATGATACCCGTCCCTGGAAGGTCTATGGGGAGGGGCCTGCCATGGCGGGCGCCGCCGAATTGAAGGCGCAGGGGTTTAATGAAGGGAAGGGAAAACCCTTTACGGGGGAAGATATGCGGTTTACCAGCAAAGGAGATCTATTATATGTGATCGCGTTGGGGGCGCCTATAGAAGGAAAGCTGCGGATCCGGTCGCTGGCCGCGGGTAGTGAACAATTCCCCGGGCAGGTGGGTCAGGTTAGCCTGGTGGGAAGGTCGCAGCCATTGGTCTTTCACCGGGATGGAGAGGCGTTGACAGTGGAGATGCCGCAGGAAATGAAGGGGGAATTTGCGTATGCGGTGAAGATCCGGTGAGCGAGGATGCGGGGAGGATGGGAGGATTTTGCGAGAGAGGATGCGGTTGAGGTACGGAATAGATTTTGAAGTTTTGTGCAATGGATTTATATTTGAAACAACAAAACTGTCAAAAAGACAATTAAAACTATTATACGAAACCTGTCTGCCATGCGAAACCTAATCTTTGTCCATCTGCTTTTGGGATCTTATCTTATAACGGGCGCTCTGACTGCTCAAACAGTGAAATTAACCCTGGACCTTGGTAAAGAGGGAGTAGCGGTGAGCCCGACCTTATATGGGTTGATGACGGAAGAGATCAATCATTCCTATGATGGAGGATTATACGCGGAGCTGATCCGGAACCGGATCTTTAAGGATAACCCCAGGACCCCCGACAACTGGAGCCTGTTGGAAGAAGGCGGCGGGAAGGGAACGATGCAGCTGGACACGCATCAACCCATCAACGATGCATTGACGGTATGTTTGAAATTAGACGTTGGGGAACATGCGGGACGGGTTGGCATTGTCAATGAAGGTTACTGGGGGATACCGGTGAAGCCAAAGACTACTTACAGGGCTTCTTTTTATGCCAGGGCGGGCGGAGAATCTGCCGGGCCTTTAACGGTCAGCATCGAAAGCAATGATGGGAAGGTGGTCTATGCGACGGCGCCGGTCATCGTGAGCGGAACTACGTGGAAAAAATATGAAACGACATTAGAGACGGGCGATGTTGCCCCGACGGCGGCGGCTCATTTTGTGATCTCTACAAAGGCGGCGGGGATCTATTGGTTCAACCTCGTCAGCCTGTTCCCGCCTACTTATAATAACCGGCCGAATGGTAACAGGATCGATATCATGCAACTATTGGCGGATATGAAACCTGGTTTTTTGCGTTTTCCGGGGGGTAACTATTTGGAGGGTGACCTTTTTGCCACCCGGTTTCCCTGGAAGAAGACCCTGGGCGGGCTGGAAGAGCGTCCGGGACATCCCGGGTGCTGGAGCTATCCTTCTTCGGACGGGATGGGTTTGCTGGAGTTCCTGGAATGGTGTGAGGATCTGAAGATGCAGCCTTTGCTGGCGGTCTATGCGGGGTACACCCTCAAGAAGGATCATATGGATGCGGGGCCTTTTTTGGCGCCTTTTGTTGACGAGGCGTTGGAGGAGATCGAATATGTGATCGGTGACGTACATACGAAGTGGGGTGCGAGGCGGGCGCAGGATGGCCACCCCCAGCCCTTTGTCCTTAATTATGTGGAAGTGGGTAATGAGGATGGATTTGATCAGTCGGGTAGTTATGATTTGCGTTTTGGACAGTTTTATGATGCGATAAAGGCGAAGTATCCGCAACTGAAAGTGATCTCGACGATCGGGGGCCGGGATGGTGTTGGCGGGCGGTTCAAGATCAAGAGCCGTGTGCCGGAGGCGATCGACGAGCATTATTACCGCAATGCCGTGGAGATGGAAGAAGATGCCAGCCACTATGATAATTATGACCGCAACAGTCCCAGGATCTTTGTAGGGGAGTGGGCTACGAGGGAGGGAAGTCCCACGCCGAATATGAATGCGGCATTGGGTGATGCGGCCTGGATGACGGGGATGGAGCGTAATTCGGATCATGTGGTCATGTCCTGTTATGCGCCGTTGTTTGTAAATGTGAACCCCGGCGGTATGCAGTGGAAATCGGATCTGATCGGTTATAATACGCTGATAAGTTATGGCTCGCCTTCTTATTATGCGCAGAAGATGTTTAATGGTTACCTCGGTAATCGGGTAGTCCCGATGACGGGGGAGAATATCCCGATGCAGACGCGTCCGCCCAACCGCCGGGACAGTGCAAACGGAGTGTTGACGCCAAAGTCTTTTCCGTCTTTATTCTATGTTGCTACGCGGGATGGGGGAAAAATTTATCTAAAGATCGTGAATGCGTCGGGTGAGGCCCGGCCGGTGGTCATCGATCTGGCGGGTGTTGCGGGGAAGGTCGCCAAAGAGGGGACGCTGGTGGTGTTGAAGGGAAGCGGGCGGGAGGATACGAATACGATCGATGAGCCGGCAAAGATCGTTCCGGTAACGTCCATGATAAAAGGAATCGGGAAGACGTTTACGCGGATGATCGATCCTTATTCTGTGAATGTGCTGCAGTTGCAGGTGCAATGAGGCGGAGTTGCGGATAGGGCTGGGGGAATGAGGCGGAAGATTTGGGTAGGGCGGATCGCCTTTAGAAGTTGAAATTGGCGGTGGCGCGGAGGCCGAGGCTGGAGATATTGGGATGGTCGAGATATGTGTAGCGTTTGACCAGGTCGAGCCGGAGCACGGTGAAGATATTATAGATGCCTACGCTTGCCTCGAAGTAGGGCTGGCTGCCGAGGGGATAGGTTGAGATCAGGCCCTTTGTCAGGGGGAACTTCATCTGGTCGGGATTTTTGTCGGGGTTGTTGACATCCCGCAGTCCGCCGTAGAGGAGCTTGGCGGCGATCACTTCCCGGAGTCGCCATTTTTTTAGCAAAGGAACCTTATTGAAGAAGAAGCCGGCGAAATAGTGGTCGAGGTTTATGCCTGCATAATGATCGCTGACAAATTCCTGGGTATTCATCAGGTTATACGCATTCAGGCTATAGACATAGGATTGGTTGGCCGGTGCGATGATAAGCAACGGAAAGGGCAGCAGTCCGCTGAGGTAGCCTGCGTCGAAACGAAAGTCGGTGTATCCGAAGGGGGCCCAATAGAGGCGTCGGTAGAGATTAAAATGAAACGCGTCGTAGTGATATTGCGCGCCAAACAACCCCTGGACGCCCTTTGTATATTGGAAAGTGAGGATGGGATATTTATTGATGATGCCGGTGCGGCCGTTCTTACCCTGGTAGAATTGTTCATGCGGCGCCCAGCGTATTGTGGCGGAGATCTCGCCCGTCGTGATCTGCCGGACGGTATCGAAGCGGTTGGCTGATGGCTCGAAGACATAGATCAGCGAGTCGGTGGGTTCCTGTCTCCAGTATTTTATACCCAGGGTATAGGACAGGTGGTTGCCAAATTCATGGATATAGGACAGTTTTGCGATATCGTTGTATAGCCACTTTGTATTATTGCCACGGCTGAAGGACGACAGGAAGGTACTGCCCTGGGAAAAGACGGTCTCCTGTCCCGGCGTCCGGGTATCGCGCAGGAAGCTCGCCTGGATATAATTTAACGGATAGGTATAGATGGAGCGGTTGTTGAGCGAATACGAGGCGCTGAGGAAATATTTCCATCGCTGGTCGCGGGTGCCATAGGCGAGGTAGTCCTGTGTATAGAGGCGGGTGCTGAGCTTTGTATTCGACCGGCCGCCCATGCTGAACTTGGAGCCTTCCAGGGGGTTGAATGAATAAAAGTTACCGACGGGGCCGATATCCACTTTTCCGGCCGATTTATACCCGGAGGACAGCAGGTTGATGACATCCGTCAGTCTTTTGTAGGAGCGCATCTTCAGGAGGCTGTCGGTATTGGCATAGGTTTGCGCTTCGGACAGGTCCAGGGGGACGGAGCGTGCGTGGGTCCAGAAGCTGTCGGGGCGGTGGCCGGCCTTTGGCAGGGAGTCGACGGAGAGCCCGGTGAAGACGTTTGCGGGAAAGGTGGAGTCTGTGAGCTGTGTAATGGATACGGTGCGTTCGCCCACCACGCCCGGGCTTTTTGGAAAGACGCTGAAGAAGGCGAGTACATTGGAGGTCGCGAGATGATAGCGGTCGCCGGGGCCTTTTTCAAAGTCCTGGCGGACCCTGAAGTCCCGGATATAGTTGAGATTGGTATGCCGCGTGACGCCCAGGTCTACTTTACGAACGGCGTAGTTTCCATCGAGGGTGATCCAGAGTGTCCCCCGGAATAGCAGATCTTCGGGGTTACGGGGGGTGAAGTCGAGCCGGATCAGCTTTTCGCCATTCTCTACTACGGTGTCGTGGATGAAGTACATATAGAAGGTGGGGGCGAGCTCTGCTACGGGGCTGGTGAACTGGATGGTAAAGATATTGATCGTATTATCATAGATGTTGATGTCCTCATAAAGCCGGTTGAGGAAGGAGCTGATGCCTTTCATGTCCACATATTCTCCGAAGTCGACGCCTTTTTTTCCGAGGATGCGTTTCTTTTTGTTTTCCGGGTGCCGCCGGTAGTAGTTATCGGAGGTCACTTCTTCGATATAGATCGGGATCAGCGATTTGCCCGGCGCCAGGACGGTGTCGCGGTTTTCCGTCAGGAAGCGGAATTTTTTCATCAGCTTATTGTTGACGGTCCAGGCGGGAAGTCTGTCCAGCAGAAGCCGGATCTTTTCATATTGTTGCCAGCTGGTATAGGGGTACGCGCCTGGTCCGTTCTTTTCTTTGTTGGCGATCACCTGTCGGATGAGGTCTACGGCGGGGTTGTTCTTATTGCGGTATTTTTCTTTTTTTGGATGGACCACCACGTCCTGCAGCTCTATAAAAGATTTTGAGAGCAGGATGGTAAAGTGTTGGAGGGTATCGCCGGTGAGGGGGAGGGTGATCGGGCGATAGCCGGCGGAGGTAAACATGATCGACCGGATATGGGCGTCGGGTATACGGATCCGGAAGGAGCCATTGGCCTTTGAGAGTACGCCTCCCGCGTTGCGGCCGATATTGATGCTGACATTTGGGAGGGGGGTGCGGGTAAGGGAGTCCAGTACAGTACCCGTGATGAGCTTGGTCTGCGCCGTTAGGAACTGGGCAGCTAAGATGGTGAATATGAATATGGTAATGCGCTGTATAATACGGATTGATAGAACGTGGATGCGTTAATAATGTTATGGTTTCTGCGGAAAGAGCCTGTTTTTTGATAAATGTAGCTAATTTACTACTTCTGCTACTTCCTGCCTGATGCGCGAAGCAAGGGAAACGTTGCCGGATGTCGAATTAATTTCCTATTAATTTGCTTGCGGGGGGGACGGGGAAAATCGCTTAATTTGCGGTCGCAAAAAGAACTATACATATGAATACTGCCTATATCATCGATTCTGTCCGTACACCCGTCGGGAAATATGGGGGGGCGTTGCATTCCATCCGTCCGGACGACCTGTTGGCCCATGTGATCAGGGCGTTGATGCAACGGAATCCCGGTATAGATCCTGCTGCCATCGAGGATGTGATTGCGGGGGATGCCAACCAGGCGGGGGAGGACAATCGCAATGTTGCCCGGATGGCTGCGTTGCTGGCGGGTTTGCCGGTCTCTGTTCCGGGGACGACGGTCAACCGGCTTTGTGCTTCCGGTTTACAGGCGGTGATGGATGCGTCGAGGGCGATCCTTTGCGGGGAGGGGGATCTGTATATTGCGGGCGGGGTGGAGAGCATGACGCGGGCTCCCTTTGTGATGGGAAAATCTTCGCAGGCCTTTAGCCGGTCGACGGAGGTGTTTGATAGTACGATAGGGTGGCGTTTTGTAAATAAGCGGTTGGCTGAACAGTATCATCCGTACTCCATGGGGGAGACGGCCGAGAACGTTGCCCGCCAATGGAAGGTAAGCCGTGCTGCGCAGGATGCCTTTGGTCTTGCGTCGCAGGAAAAATATTTTGCCGCGCTGGGGGCGGGTAAGTGGGTGGATGAGATCGCGCCTGTCGAGATCCTGGGTGGTAAGGAAGAGAAAGTTTTTTTCGAGAAAGATGAGGCGCCGCGGTCGACTTCGCTGGAGAAGCTGGCGGCCCTTCGTCCGGCCTTTAGTAAGGATGGTTCTGTGACGGCGGGTAATTCTTCGGGGATCAATGACGGTGCGGCGGCGATGTTATTGGCGAGTGAGGCGGCGGTTGTTCGGTATGGGCTGAAGCCGGTCGCCCGGGTCGTCAGCATGGCGGTTGCCGGTGTAGATCCGTCGATCATGGGGGTGGGACCTATTCCTGCCACAAAGAAGGCGCTGGAGCGGGCGGGTCTTGTGGTAGGGGATCTGGGTCTTGTGGAGTTGAATGAGGCTTTTGCCGTCCAATCGCTGGTCTGTATGCAGGAACTGGGGCTGGACCCGGCGTTGGTCAATGTAAATGGGGGATCTATCGCTATCGGGCACCCCCTGGGCTGCAGTGGAGTGCGGATCTCTACGACCTTGTTGCATGAAATGAAGCGGAGGCAGGTTCGGTATGGGCTGGCGACGATGTGTGTAGGGGTGGGTCAGGGTGCGGCGGTTGTTTATGAGAAAATATAATATTTAATTTTGCGTTTTTGGAGAGGGTGCCGGGGGGTTAGCTGCGGGGGGATCCGCGGGACCTGGGGGGAGCAGCGGATGGATAGTTCGCGGGACCTGAAAATGGGAGAAAAAGAGACCTGAAGGGCCTTAAAGATAAAAGCATCGTCATGGAATTCCGGACCAAGCTCGTCATAAAACGAAAGAATAAAAGGGCTTATATCGCCTATGCGGGGTTATTTATCGCCGCCTCTTCCCTTATATTGGTTTTTATTCCCTCCATGGAGGATGATATTCCCTGGGTATTCGGGGTTGGGATCGCCATTGTGGTCATCGGTGCGGTGATCGCCCGGGGGGATGTCGCCAATTATGGCTTATCGGAGGAAGAGCTGGTTGTGAGTCTGGCGGGTATTAGCGTGGGGAGTCAGCGGTATCCCATGCAGTCGATAACGAATATGGATTTTAACGTGGAGGCCTATGCGGGTTTGTATGTGAATGACGGGGCGATGGTATCGGGTTCCAATTCGGATGGGATGACCAATGGATTGACCTTTGAAGTGGAGGGACGGAAGATAGATTGTGGGTTCTTTTTGGAGAACAAGATGCATGTGCAGCAGCTGGCGATGGTGTTTAATGAGCTGTATGAGCGGCATATTCCTTTTGTAGAAAGGAACCGGTCCACGAGGACGTATATGTTCCAGATCTTGAATGAGCGGGAGTTGGTGGAGTTTAAGAGGAGGTATGGGTATTAATGATCCTGTATGGTATTCCAAACAAAAATAGTGGAGGGGAATAAGAACCCTAACGCCCGGGTTGCCTGGGCTGGCGGCGGACTGTTGTTCCTGGCTATGATCCTGCTGTGCATCGACGGATATCAGCGTTATGGATTCTGGCTGTTTGGCCTGGCTCTTATACTGTTGGGTGTGGGAGCGTTCCTGGCCAAGGGGGATGTAGGCGCGATGAATGTTTCGGATGCCGATATGATCATCAGTACGGAGGAAATACGGATAGGGAACGCATCGTATCCTATTACACAACTGACCGGGATCGTATTTCAGATAGAGGGGTACGATGGGATGGTGGATACTGAAGGGTATTCGATGCGTAGGCGTAGTGGGCAAACGAGGGGGCTTTTGAATGGGATGAACAATTATCTGAATTTCAGGATTGGGGAGGAGAAGACGGAATGGCAGTTCTATCTGCCGGACCCGCAGCATGTGCAGCAATTGGGGGCTTTGTTCAAGGATTTTTATGCCAGGCGCATCCCTTTTTTGGAGCGGAGCGTGACGAGCGACAGGACATTTCTTTTTGAACCGGTGAGTGAGAAGGAGTGGGAGGATAGGATGATCGAGAATGGGTACCAATAAATTTGAGGTACGAAAGCAGCTATTATAACCCGCAATAATAATCATAGCCCCGCTCGAACCAGTAGTCGGGGGGACGTTCGTTACTAAAGAACATATTGCTGATCCGTTTGAGATTTTTTACGCCGTACTTAACGGGGATGATCAGACGCAGTGGGCCGCCATGGTCGATGGGCAGCGGCTGGCCGTTCATTTCATAGCAGAGGAGGGTTTGGGGGTGGAGGGCGCTGGGCATATCGATCCCTACATAGTATTGCTTGTCCGGGGTGTTCAGGCCGACGTATTGCATCGCGGCCTCTTTTTCCAGGTTATAATTTTTTATAAAATCGCTGAATTTTACGCCGCCCCAATGGGAGATCTGGCTCCATCCTTCGATGCATTTGAATTCGAAGGCAAATTCTGTTTTTGGCAGCTGACGGAGTTCGTCGATGCCGAGAGAGAGTCCCCTATTATCCGCGGTAGTCACCTGTAGTTTCCAGGCTTGAGGGTCGAAGCCTTTGGGGTTCATCCCTGCATCGCCGTTGCGGCGGGTATGGGTAGAGGCGAGGGACCTTGGATAGGTAGGGACGAGATGGTCCGGGCTGAGGGTATGTTTAAAAACCTTCTGGTCTGCATCCAATCCCTTGCGGAGAAGTTTTGGTACGCCGTTATCGTGGGGTTGGTTTTTTAGGAGGAACCAGCTTTTCCAGGCGGCGGCGCCGAGGATGGCAAAGACGGAGAAGGAAATTAGCGTTCGCCGTTTTATCTGTTGTTCGATTGTCAGTTGTTCGTCTTTGCCGAAGGCGCGTCTGAGGACCCGGCGGGTGGTGGATAGGGGATGGTGTGATTTTGGTGCGGGGGCTGCAGGCTGCGATGGTGTTGCGTCCGCGGATGCCGGGGGTATTGATGCTTGCTGTGCGGAGACTCCGGGTTGAGGAGGTTGGGGTGCGGGGGGCACGGATGACGTGGGCGTTTGTGACGATTGCGGGGTATTGTCCGCGGGTGGGATCTGGGGTGTTTCACTCATGGGAAGGGATTTGGTGGATGAGGGGAGCGTTGACCGGAGATTGCTGCGATCCGCCGGTGACGGGAACAGGGTTGTTATCGGGCGATGGATTGTCGCCGGCAGCTGGCGGGTCCTGTTTATCGTATACGATATCGAAGCCGGCGACCATGGCCCGGAAGTTATTCCATCCGGCGAGGATCACCTGGAAGACATGGATCAGAAAGAACAGACAATAACCGATGGTCAGGATAAAATGGATGACGCGGGCGTTGCCATAGCCGCCGAACAGACTGGTCATCCAATGGATCTGAACCGGTTTGTAGATAGCCAATCCCGTGAGCACCGAGCCCAGACCCATCACGATGATAGCGGAATAGGCGATCTTTTGCGCTCCGTTGTATTTTACCTGTGGCGGGGCCGTTTTCCGGATATGCAGGTCATGCAATACGGTGAGCCATGCCTCCTTAAAAGAATGCCGGTCGGGGAACAGGTAGCGCCATTCGCCTGAGAAGATCGTATAGAGTACATAGATCAGCCCGTTGACAAAAAAGATCCACATGAACACAAAGTGAAAGGCCATGCCTTCGGCGAGCCGGTAGGAGATGTTCAGCGCCTTATAAAAAGAG
The DNA here is from genome assembly GCA_036500545.1 of Puia sp. Taxonomy (GTDB): domain Bacteria; phylum Bacteroidota; class Bacteroidia; order Chitinophagales; family Chitinophagaceae; genus Puia. The sequence continues at coordinate 42,637 of DASYBV010000026.1, forward strand.
TCGGGAAAGAAATGGAAATACGTCTTATTGCCCGCATGAATGCTAAACACGTCGTTGGCCCAGTAGATCAGCATTCCGCTCCAGATCATCACCGCCAGCACCGGAAAATTGATCCAGTGCATCCAGCGGATGGCCAGGGGGTGTTTGGCGACGATCTTTTTGCTCACTTTCATAATGGGGGTTGACCGGATGTAAAGATACCATAAAGATGTCTTAATGAAGCAGCGTAAATAAGGTGCGCAGGCTGTTCCCGGAAGGATCGTTGAAGATGAGCTGGAGGTCGCTGACCACTTGTCCGTCCTTGTTGAGCTGCCCGGCGGTGAGGACGAATTGATCAAGGGCGCTGAGCACGTGCAGGAGTGAAAGGTTCTTTTGCGAAGGCGTTGGGTCGAGGTGTTGGATGAAGCCGGCTACGGCTTTGAGGTCGACCCGGATGGTCAGGGGGCTTTGAGGTAAGGGGGGAGGGGAGATGCCGGCATTCTTTCGGGAGGAGTCTGGCTTTGGAGAAGAGGCTGGCGGGAGGATGCCGGTTCCTTTTGGGGAGGGATCGTCCATTTGGAAGAAGTTGTTGATCCGGGAGGATCCATTTTTTGGGAAAGTTTCATCGAACCAGGCGGCGGTCTTTGTTTTGGAGGGACCGATGACGAGCAGGCTGTCGCGTATAATATAGGCGGGGATCTGCCGGCCTATCGCGTTTTGCTTATTGCCCCGGCCGCCGGTTGAGTCCTGGGCCGGATCGAGCCATTTCAGCCGGCCCATCCACCACCAAAAAGAGGAAACGTCTCCGAGGGCGGCAGTGAGATAGAGGGAGGGTTGGCGTTGATGGGTAACGGGTTGTACGGCTGCCAGCAGGAAATCGCCCCGGAAAGCATGTACGAATGTCTCCAGTGACCACCCCTTATCGAAGAGCCAGGCCTCTGCCCTTCCGCGTGCCTGCCAACTGTCCAGCCAGCCGCCGATCGCCGCGGGATCGAAATGCAGATTGAGCATGGCCAGGATGGGGCCTTCGGGGATATGGGATGCCGGAAGACCTTCGGGAATACGGGACGACAGCGTTGTATTTGGCGGAAGACCTTCGGGGATATGGGATGCCGGCGTCATATTTGTCGAAAGGCCGTTGGACAATACGGCCGGGCGGCGGGCAATGAGTTGTGCATAGGAGGAGTCGGAGCCGGCGGGAAGGGGGGTGAGGCTTTTTATATGTATGCGATCGTTCTCGAACCGGAGGCTGCTGAGGGTCCGGGTGGTGCCGGAGCCGGGAAGGGAAAGGTCCAGGTGGAGCAATTGCTTTAGCAGAAGGACGGATATGGAACCGGGGAGGGTCCAGGCATGGATATCGGCATCGTCGGAGAAGCCCGTGATAAAAAAAGGGTCGCGGATGAGGCTGGTGTCGCCATAGCCACGGAGGAGCTCACGGCTTTTGCCGAGTGCGCGTGTAGTGAAGAGGGGGATGGGTTGACTACCCGGAGGAGATTGGTTGGGCGGGATGTTGTGGGTGCCGGAAGGAGGTTGACTGCCGGGAAGAGATTGGTTGGTGAGGGAAGATTGGTTACCGGAAACGGGTTGACTGCCCGGGAGGGTTTGTTGTTTGGGAGAAAGGGGTATATGTGACCGGGTGGACGGGCGGGCAAAGCTTATGATCGCCAGGTCGTGGTTCCAGGAGGCGCCCATCCCGTTGCTGCCAGCCGCAAATGAGGAGTCGGGGAGCCTGTCGATCCGGATGCCGGGTTCCCGGCTTCGCAGAAAGGCGGTAAATTTTGCGGAGTCCAGTAAATGTAAGAGCAGGCTTATATAGTGCAGTTTTTCATGGGTTTGTCTGCTGCGTTCCGGGGTGGGTTGTGTATGCTTGCGGCCTTCGTCGGACTCCACCAGGAAGAGATCCTTGCCGATATCGACGCCGGCGCTGTCGGGTTCCCGGAGGATGGCCGCTATTTCCGGGGCAAAGGTGTTTTGTTGCGGCATGGGAATGCGCTCTGCCAGTTCCTGCCAGCTTAGTTTGGACAGGATGACCGGCAGGTTAAACTGGTAAATGCCGGTTGCGTCCGGAGGCAGGTGCCGGAAGAGGGGATTGTCCTGGGCGAAAAGGCGAAAGGTAGTAAGGGTCAGACAGAGCAAAAGGGTGGATCTCATATCTGACTTGATTATGTAAACGATCTGATAGTACGGGCGGCCCGAAGATATTCAAAAGATGCTAAAAACTAATATTATTTAGCAGACCTTAAAAATCGATATTCAGCAGCTCTTCGAAGGTTCGGGTATTTTGTTCGCCGAGCTGCAGGTCTTTGACCTTGCATTGCCGGAGGGCCAGCTCTTCGTTGCCGATGATGACGGCATGGCGGATCCCTTTCTTTTCTGCGTATTTGAATTGTTTGTCAAATTTTGCCTGTTCGTGATACAATTCGGCTGACACGCCTTTTTCGCGTAATTGCTGCATCAGTTTGAATGCCTCGCGGGATTCGTTCTCGCCGAGGTTGAAGAAGAGGACTTTTGTTCCGGTGTGGACGTCTTCGGGGAAGAGCTTTAGTTCCTCCATCACATCGTAGATCCGGTCGACGCCAAAGGAGACGCCGACGCCGGGGATACCGGGAACGCCAAAGGTACCGGTGAGGTCATCGTACCGGCCGCCGCCGCCGATGCTGCCCATCTGGACGCCAATCCCCTTGACCTCGAAGATGGTCCCGGTATAATAGTTTAGCCCGCGGGCCAGGGTTAGGTCGACGACAAGGGCAGTGGGCGGAGCCGCTGAGGCGCCAGGGGTTGGGACAGTGGGGACGTTAACTGATGTATTGGAAATGTCGGGTAATAAATAATCGAGGAGATATTCCAGTTCGGTGATGCCTTTGAGGCCCGTCGCGTTACCGGCAAAGAGGGATTTTAGCGCCTCCAGTTTTTCCGTATTGCTGCCGGTGATACCGAGGTAGCGTTGGATCGCGTCTACCTGTTCATTATTGAGGCCGCGTTGGGTCAGTTCTTCCTTTACCTTTTCCAATCCGATCTTGTCCAGCTTATCGATGGCGACGGTGATATCCACCATTTTATCGGCTCCGCCACAGACTTCGGCGAGGGCGGCGAGGATCTTGCGGTTGTTGACCTTTATTTCGACGGGGATGCGCAGCTTTTTAAAGGCGGCGCTGTAGATGAGGGCCAGTTCTACCTCATTGAGCAGGGAATAGCTGCCCACCACATCGGCATCGCACTGCCAGAATTCGCGGTAGCGGCCCTTTTGCGGTCTGTCGGCCCGCCAAACGGGTTGCATCTGGTATCGTTTGAAGGGCATCGTCAGCTGGGTATGGTTCATGGCGACATAGCGGGCGAAGGGGATGGTGAGATCGTACCGGAGGGCGCGCTCTGTCAGGTCCTTATCGTTTCTCCCCTGCAGGACCTTATCAAAGGCGGCGCGGGCTTTTTCGATGTTCTTTGGATCGCCCAGACCGTTGTTCAGGATCTTGAAGATGAGCTTGTCGCCTTCCTCGCCGTATTTGCCCATGAGGGTGTCCAGTTGCTCCATGGCGGGGGTCTCCAGCGGCTGGTAGCCATAAAGTTCGAAAACGGTGCGGATGATCTGTAGGATATAGCTTCTTTTGCGGACGACGGCCGGTCCGAAATCACGGGTGCCCTGTGGCAGGGATGGTTTATTGCTCATATTCGCTTTGCGTGTTGGGGGTCTTTTCCGGTTGGGGGTTTGCGGCTGTCCGGCCGGCCGGGGTTGATCGGGTAGTATATTTTGCGATGATCTTATCGGCGGCCTTTTCGATCATGTCGTATACTTCGTGGTAGCCGGATTCGGGGCCATACCAGGGATCGGGTACGTCGCGGTTACTGTTTGGGTATACTTCGTTCATGAGCAATTCGACTTTTGCCGGGTTGAACTCGCGGCCGGAGATCCTTCGCATTTCGTCTACCACGTCACCTGCCATGGCATAGATCTTATCAAAGTGGTAAAAATCGGCGGCCTTGAACTTGCGTGCGCGTTGCCGGCTGATGTCGAGGCCGTTGTCACGGGCTACTTTTTGGGAAAGGGGGTGGGGGGCTTCTCCGATATGAAAGCCGTTGGTGCCGGCGCTGTCCACTTCCCAGTGCAGGCCTGCGGCATGGGCCTTTTGCTGCAGGATGCCTTCTGCCAGCGGACTACGGCAGATATTGCCCAGACAAACCATTAAGAAAGACGCCACAGGCGGATTGGCCGAAGGCCCATCATTAGACGTTTGACGGGGAGGTGTATTTTCCCCAGAATCACCTCCCCTGGCAATTATCTTTTGCATGGGGGCAAAGGTAAGCAGTTTTGGGAAAAGGGGGGAAAGGGAAGCCTTGAGTGGTGCGATAGGGAGGGGAGGGAAGGGGTAAGCTTCGTGCGGCGAATTATGGAAATCACCCGGGAGAGGCATCTTTAGAGAAGGGCGATACGTTTTAAAAGAGGGGATGGAAGGAGAGACGGAAAAGAGAGTTAAGCAGGGAGGCCGGAGGAGGGGGTGAAAGGATTTTGATAGGGGAGAAGGAGACAGGGAAGGAGAGTTTGGCAGGGGATGGAAGGAGGTGCCCCGGGATTGGGAACCTCATATTAATTACAATTTAATAAGTAAACTGTCCGATACAGGTGGTTCTTTTTAAGGTTATTTTGTTAATTTGCCCGACTAAGACAAGGATAAACAGGTTTAAAATGGAAAACGAAACTCCGGAAATAGAGCGGGAGGGAAGCAGGGAGGATGCGGGGAGAATGGGAATTTCGGATCAGCAGCTTCGCCGGCGGCGGGATATTTCGCTGCGCCGGACCATCTCGGACTACGGTATGGGGAGCATCATTTTCCTTATCGGCATCGTGATGCTGATAGGTCCTAAGATCGGTTTTTATGTCGGGATAGACGATGTGTTCCGTTATATTTTTGCCGGTCTTTGCCTGCTGTATGGAGGGTTTCGTGTTTATCGGGGGTCTAAAAAAAACTATTTCAATTGATGCGCGTTCTTCCCGGGATACTAAGTAAAGAAGGTAAAGGCATTCTGACTGGATTGGCCGTTTGCTGGCTGCTGGCCGGCTGCGGTCATGGGACCAGGGTTCCGCAGGAAACGCCCAAGTCGGGTACCATCAACATCAGCGTCGATGAGTCATTCCGCCCGGTGATCGATTCCCAGATCAAGGTATTCGAATCTTCTTTCCCCGATGCACATGTTATCCCGCATTATAAATCCGAAGCGGAATGTTTTCGCGATCTGTCGACGGACAGTACGCGGATGATCATCGTGACCCGTTCGCTGAGCCATACGGAGGAGCAATTTTATGTAGATTCCTTTCATTTGATACCCACGGAAGGACCGTTGGCCTATGATGCGATCGCGATCATCGTAAACAATTCTTCCAAAGATTCCATTTTCGAGATCAAGGATATCCAGGACATGCTGAACGGGACCGATACCAAACATCAACCGGTGATGGACGGACATTCTGAAACCAGCACGGTCCGGTATGCCATCGATTCCATTCTCCGGGGGCAGCCGCTTGGAAAAAACGTGCAAGCGGCGAAATCGAGTGAGGATGTGATCAATTATGTGGCAAATAATCCCCGCGCGGTCGGATTTATCGGTGTGAGCTGGATCGGGGACCAGGATGATCCGCAGCAGTTAGCCTTCCTAAAAAAGGTGAATATTGCCGCCGTACGCTGTGTCAGCTGCGGCGGGCAGACCTATGTCAAGCCCTACCAGGCAAATATTGCCCTGAAGCGTTATCCCCTGGTGCGGAGTTTGTATTTCATCCTGAAGGAAAACTTCAGCGGGGTGGGGAATAATTTTTCCAATTTCCTGGAATATGAGCGCGGGCAGCTTATCTTTCGCAGGGCCTATCTCTGGCCGACCAAGATGCCGGTTGATGTAAAGGTGATCGATTTATCTAAATAAGAACAAGAAGAAGGATTTTTATAAATTTTTAAACCAGATTTCAATAAATTTACAACACAACTACAAAACAAGCTAAAGTAATGAAGAACAAGATGCGATTCAGCTTACTGGTAGCAGGCATTGCAAGTCTCTGCAACGTAGCGTTTGGGCAATCGGTGGACCAGGGCAAGAAATTCCTGTATTACCAGCGGTATAAGAGCGCAAAAGACGTTTTTGACAAGATCCTTGCTTCCAACCCCAATAATATAGACGCCGTTTATTATCAGGGTCAGGCCCTATTGGGGCTGAAGGATTCTGCTGCCGCGGAAGACCTGTATTCAAAGGCGCTGCAATCCAACGGTAATGCACCTCTCCTGCTGGTAGGAATGGGCAATATCGAGCTGCGGAAGGGGAAGACACAGGACGCAAGACAGCGTTTTGAGACGGCTATCAGTCTGACAAAGGGCAAGGACGTGAATGTGCTGAATGCCATTGCGGATGCCAATAACGATGCGCATGCAGGCGATGCCGCCTATGCCATCGAAAAACTGAACCAGGCCACGCAGACGAAAAACTTCAACAACCCCGAGACCTATGTACAGATGGGGGATGCCTATCGCAAGCTGATCGACGGCGGGAATGCGGTAACATCGTATACAAAGGCGTTGGGATTGGACCCGAAGCTGGCCGAGGCGAAGTTCAAGATCGGGAAGATCTATGAAACGCAGAATAACAAGGAGTTCTTCCTGCCGGCCTTTGAGGATGCCATCACGATGGATCCCCTGTATGCACCGGCGTATTACGAATTGTACTACTATTATTATTATCACTGGGACGCTGCCAAGGCCGGCCAATACCTGGATAAATATATTGCCAATACGGATCCGGGCATCGAGGTGGATATTGCAAAGACGGACTTCCTGTTTGTAAGCGGAAAGTTCCAGGAAGCAAAGGACAAGGCCATGGCAATGATCACTGCCGCGGGACCGAAGGCGGAGCCCCGGTTGTACAAGATGGTCGCTTATGCCTGTGATACGCTGGGCGATGTAGCCTGTGCCAAACAGAATATTAATACTTATTTCCAAAAGCAGGATACGAACCTTGTGCTGGGACCGGACTATGAAGAGAGGGGTAAGATCAATGCCAAACAGCCTGATTCCGCTACCCAGGTCCTGGCGATCAACGATTTCAAGCTGGCTATGCTAAAGGATACGCTGCAGGAGAACAAACAGCGTTATCTCGCCGAGGCGAGCGCCGTGGCCAAGAAACTGAACGATAAGCCTGCGATTGCCGAACTGGCTGCCATCTATTACAACAGCAAGCGGAATCCCAACCAGAATGACCTTTATAATTGGGGTTTTGCCAATTATTCCGCCGGTAATTATAAAACGGCCGACAGTATTTTCTGCGGGATCTATGAGTCGAAATATCCGACGGAGATCTTTGGTTATCTGTGGTGTAAGAATTCGCTGGTAGCGATGGACGACTCCACGGGATCGCAGGGATTGGCGGTCGACGCCTATATCAAACTAGCGGACATAGCCCGTTCGCTGGATTCTACTGCCAAGGCTGCCAACAGCCCGGATTCCGCTAAATACAGGAGCCAGGCGGTGAGCTCTTATTTTGCTTTGGCGCAGTATCATAATGACATCAAAAAAGATAAGGCTGCTGCCGTAACTTATCTGCAGAAGATATTGGAAGTCGACCCGACGAATGCGACTGCCGCGAAGTTTATCGACCTGCTGACCCGGAAGCCGGCTCCTGCGCGTCAGCCGGCGGCTAAGTCGAAGGCGGCGGGGGCGAGGTAGCCCCCAGGGGGCTACGGCCGAAGGCCAATCATTAGATGAGAAGGACGCATCAGCGTCCCGTGAGAGGGGCTGCTTTAGCAGCCTTAAGAAAGCCGACTACCTATACAATATTTTTAAGCTCTCACCGATTATAGGTGGGAGCTTTTTTTATGGCCTGTCGGGGGCTGGGGCCTTGTTTTTCAGGAATTTAATTGTTTATAAGTTGGAAATTCCCCCTGCTGCCTTATTTTTGCTACTGGTAAATTTCTTTTATAATGGACACCTTTTTACTTCAGGCCAATACCCTTACCGAGTCTAATCTGAATAATTCCGTTAGTTATTTTCCGATAGGTGTCCAATTACTGTTCGCTCTTGGCTTTGTAGGGCTGGTCCTGGGTGTTACCCATCTGCTGGGACCCTCGCGCAAAACGGCTGAAAAACTCCAGAATTTTGAAAGTGGTATCGAAGGGGTCGGCAATGCCCGCCATCCGATGGCCATTAAATATTTTTTAGTAGCTATTTTATTCGTGTTATTTGACGTGGAAGTGATCTTTTTCTACCCCTATGCGGTGAATTTTCGCGGACTGGGGTGGTCGGGTTTTATGGAGGTCCTGCTGTTTGTCGGGTTCTTTCTTGCAGGATTTTTATATATTATCAAGAAGGGGGCTCTTAATTGGGAGGACTGAACCCAGGCCCGTGCATTGCTGTTATATGAGGGACAGGTTCTTTCTTTTACATTAAAGTATTTAATTATATGGCACGTCCGGTTCGATTCAATATTCATCCCATCCAAGCTGATATCAAGGACAATATCAGCCTCGCCAATATGCCCGAGGGTTATACGGGGGAAGGTTTTTTTGCCACGAGTCTGAGCAGTGTGGTCGGTCTGGCGCGGAAGAACTCGCTATGGCCGATGCCTTTTGCGACATCCTGTTGTGGCATTGAGTTTATGGCGACGATGGCGTCGCATTACGATCTGGCGCGTTTTGGCGCGGAAAGATTGGGTTTTTCCCCGCGCCAGTGTGATCTTCTTATGGTAATGGGAACGATCGCCAAGAAAATGGGACCGATCGTCAAACAGGTTTATTTGCAGATGGCCGAGCCCCGTTGGGTGATGGCCGTTGGCGCCTGTGCCTCCAGCGGCGGTATCTTCGATACCTATTCGGTGTTGCAGGGGATCGACCAGGTGGTGCCGGTGGATGTCTATGTTCCGGGTTGTCCGCCCCGGCCGGAAGCGATCCTGGACGGGTTTATCCGTATACAGGACCTGGTGGGAGAAGAAAAGCTTCGCCGGCGGAACAGCGAACAATACAAGAACCTGCTGCAGAGCTACGGGATACAATAAAGAACTGAAAAACAAGAGCCCCGCCCGGGAACGGCACCGGGGCTCCTTACTATATGGCATTAACCAACGAAACAATAAAAGACCGGCTGACGGCAAAGTTTGGAGACCAGCTCTCGCAGTTCGAGGAGCCTTATGGGTTGCTGACGTTTACGGCGCCAAAGGACCTTAACCTGAAAGTGATGCAATTCCTGTTTGATGATGAAGAATTGCGTATGCAATTCCTGACGGACCTTTGCGCGGTGCATTACCCGAACCAGCCGGGCCGGGAACTGGCCATCGTCTATCACCTGCACAACCTGGTCGATAATATCCGTCTCCGGATGAAGATCTATACCCCCATCGCACAGCCGGATGTTTATACGGCCACGAAATTGTACTCCGCGGCCAACTGGATGGAGCGGGAGACCTTTGATTTTTATGGGGTGAACTTCGTAGGACACCCGAACCTGAAGAGGATATTGAACGTGGATGAGATGGACTATTTCCCGATGAGGAAGGAATATCCTTTAGAAGACCAGACACGAATCGATAAAGATGATGCCATGTTTGGTCGCGGTCCGCTACCGGCGGCGGCTAACCGCGGAGCGACGGAGACGCCGAGACCGGCGAATGCACCGACGGTGCCGGCGAGCGGGACACCCGGAGGTGGACAGCAAAAACAGGAATGGAGGACGGATACGAATGCGGGAACGGATGGGACCTCCGCCGATAAGAATTGACGGGACGGGCCGCTTTAGCGGCACAGGAAGAGAAGAAGAATAGAATTACCACCGACGAACGGAGCGTCGCAACGGAAGCAGAGAAGAGAGATGACGCCGACTACATAAAAAGGACATCATGAGCACAGAGCACCACATAAAGCTGCCGGAAGGGAGCATCGAGAAGACCACTACCACGTTGAACCTGGGACCGACTCACCCGGCTACGCATGGCGTGTTTCAGAACATCCTGGAACTGGATGGGGAACGGATCGTCTCGGCGGAACAGACCGTGGGATATATCCACCGGGCCTTTGAGAAGCTCGCGGAACGGCGTCCGTTGTATCAGATCACGACATTGACGGACCGTCTCAACTACTGCTCTTCCCCCATCAACAATATGGGCTGGCATATCACCTGCGAGAAATTGCTGGGCGTAAAGACGCCGAAGCGGGTCGACTACCTGCGCATCATCATTATGGAGCTGTCGCGGATCTCCGACCACCTGATCTGTAACTCGGTCGTTGGCGTGGACAGCGGGGCCTTTACGGGCTTCCTGTACGTTATGCAATACCGTGAGCTGATCTATGAAATATATGAGGAGGTCTGCGGCTCGCGTCTCACGACGAATATGGGACGGATCGGAGGTTTTGAGCGCAACTTTACGCCGGTTGCCTTTGAGAAGATAGAGAAATTCCTTGCCGAATATCCCGGGGTGCTTCGTGAGTTCGAGAACCTGTTCACCCGGAACCGCATCTTTATGGAGCGGACCATCGGTGCGGGTCCGATCAGCGCGGAACGGGCATTGAACTATGGATTTACGGGTCCGAACCTGCGGGCGGCGGGCGTCGACTATGACGTTCGCGTACATACGCCGTATTCGAGCTATGAAGATTTTACGTTTGACATACCGGTGGGAAGGACGGGGGACTGTTATGACCGTTTTCTTGTCAGGAACCAGGAAATGTGGCAGTCGTTGCGGATCATCGAAGATGCGTACCGCAAAGTGCAGGAGTTCAAGGGTACGGACGCCGACGTTTTTCATGCCGATGCGCCTGCCTATTACCTCCCGGAGAAGAAAGACGTGTATACGAAGATGGAAGCCCTGATCTGGCATTTTAAGATCGTGATGGGTGAGACGGAGATCCCGCCGGGAGAGGTTTACCAGTCGGTCGAAGGAGGAAATGGAGAGGTTGGATATTACCTGATCAGCGATGGGGGGAGAACGCCTTATAGATTGCATTTCCGGAGGCCTTGCTTTATTTATTACCAGGCGTATTCGGAGTTGACGAAGGGGGCCATGTTGAGTGATGCGGTGATTGTGATGAGCAGCCTGAATTTGATTGCTGGAGAGATGGATGCTTGACCGCCGGGACGGCGGTCGGCCGAAGGCCCATAATTAGACCAGGAGGACGCTCTAGCGTCCCGTGAGCGGGGGAAATGGCTTAGGTCGCTTGCGGCCGAAGAAGATTTGAGACCACGGCCGGAAGATGGGGCGAGAGATGAAGATGCCGAGACACCGGAGGACGTGATTAGTAACAGGAAGATTATATTTTTTCGATATGATTAAATTTTCGGACGAGAAATTAAAGAAAGTGGAGGAGATTGTCGCCCGTTACCCGGACGGCAAGCATAAGAGCGCGATCCTGCCGGTCCTGCATATGGCGCAGGATGAGTTTGGGGGCTGGCTTAGCGCGGAGGCCATGGATTATGTGGCGGGTCTGCTTCGGCTGGAGCCGATCGAAGTGTATGAGGTCGCTACCTTCTACTCGATGTACAACCTGAAACCTGTTGGCCGTTACATTTTTGAAGTGTGCCAGACGGGGCCCTGTATGATCAGGGGTTGTGACGATATTATCGCGTATATAAAGAAGAAACTGAATATAGGAGTGGGGGAAACGACCCCGGATGGTATGTTCACCCTAAAGACCGTGGAGTGCCTGGGCGCCTGCGGCTATGCGCCAATGATGCAGCTGGGTAAATTTTTCCGTGAGCACCTGACGCCGGAGAAGGTGGACCAGATCATCGAAGAATGCCGGCAGAAGGCGGCGGCGAATAATTAGACCGGGACGAGGAGGATGGGGGTGAGCGGGGAGCCGGGGATTGGTGAGCGATGAATTGGGAGCGCGGAAGAGCTGGCGGGTGAAGAGGAAGAAAAACCTTAAACTATGGATAGCCGGAAAGTTGTGGAGAATGTGACGCTTGTGCTGAATGTTGTTGCGCTGGGCTTTTTGTTGGCGAGTACTTTGAGCAAATCGAAGCCAACGAAAGATATCCTGTTGGAAGCGGGAATAACCTTTCTGCTCGGTTCCATCATAAACCTGGTCCTGTACAAATTGAAACCGGGGATGTTCAGGAGCCGGTCGGAAGGAGAACAGTGAGAAGCGAATATTAATAAGAGCAAACACTAGATAATGGGTAGAAAATTATTATTGGACAAAGCAAACGTAGAAGGGATCCGCACGTACGAGGTATATCGCCGGGAAGGCGGGTATGCCAGCGTGGAAAAAGCCCTGAAGACGATGACGCCCGACCAGGTAACAGACGAAGTGAAGAAGAGCGGGCTGAGAGGCCGTGGGGGAGCGGGTTTCCCAACGGGGTTGAAATGGAGTTTCCTGGCAAAACCGGAAGGAGTTCCAAGATATCTTGTTTGCAACGCCGACGAATCGGAACCCGGCACTTTTAAAGACCGTTACCTGATGGAGTTCCTGCCCCACCTGCTGATCGAAGGGCTGATCGTCTCCTCCTATGCCCTGGGCAGTAAACGCACCTATATCTATATCCGTGGTGAATATGCCTGGATCCCAGACATCCTGGAGGCCGCCATCGAAGAGGCCCGGACAGCCGGTTGGCTTGGCAAGAACATCCTGGGCACGGGCTTCGACCTGGAGATCTATGTACACCGCGGTGCGGGCGCCTATATCTGCGGAGAAGAGACGGCGCTGATCGAGTCACTGGAAGGTAAACGCGGCAACCCGCGGATCAAACCGCCCTTCCCGGCAGTAAAGGGCGTCTGGGACTGCCCCACGGTGGTGAACAATGTGGAGACGCTGGCAGCGGTAGTACCTATCCTGAATATCGGAGGAGAAGAATATGCAAAGATCGGCGTCGGCAAATCGACCGGGACGAAGTTGCTTTCGGCCTGCGGCAATATCAATAAGCCGGGGATCTATGAGATCGATATGACCATTTCGGTGGAAGAATTTATTTATTCCGATGAATATTGCGGAGGGATCGCAAACGGGAAGCGGCTGAAGGCTTGTATACCCGGAGGCTCCTCGGTGCCGATCCTGCCGGCTAATTTATTGTTGAAGACGGCGAAGGGGGAAACGCGGATGATGAATTATGAAAGCCTTTCCGATGGCGGTTTTGCCAAGGGCTCGATGATGGGTTCCGGCGGCTTTATCGTGCTGGACGAGGATCAGTGCGTGGTGAAGAATACCCTGACCTTTGCGCGGTTCTACCGCCATGAAAGCTGCGGACAATGCTCCCCCTGCCGGGAAGGAACGGGCTGGATGGAGAAGATCCTGCGGAATATCGAGACGGGAAAAGGAAAGAAGAGCGATATCGACCTGCTTTGGGATATTCAACGCAAGATCGAAGGAAATACGATCTGCCCGTTGGGAGATGCGGCGGCCTGGCCGGTTGCGGCGGCGATACGACACTTTAGGGATGAGTTTGAATGGCATGTGGATAATCCGGAGGAGTGCCTTGTACGAAACTATGGATTGGCGCATTACGCGGACCCGTTGGAACTGGCTACGCCGGCTTAAAAAAAAGTGAATATGATCATATTGATAAGAAAGAACAGAAAAAAGATAGCCAGGGGTTTTGCGACCCTGCTGGCGATGGCTTTTCTTTCTTACCGGGGGAAGGGCTTCCAGTTAAATGTAGCCCGAAAGGAGACATTGACAAAACAATAAGAACGAATACTACCAAGATATGGCGGACGAAAAGAAATTATTTAAGGTAACGATCGACAATATCACCATCGAGGTGGAGCCGGGCACCAGCATTTTGCAGGCGGCGCGGAAGATCGGCGGCGATGTAGCGCCACCGGCCATGTGTTACTATACGAAATTGAAAGGAAGCGGCGGGAAATGCCGGACCTGCCTCGTGGAGGTTGCGGCCGGTTCCACGGCGGACCCGCGTCCGATGCCCAAGCTGGTGGCGAGCTGCCGTACCAACGTAATGGACGGGATGGTCGTAAAGAATATTACCAGTGAGAAAGTGATCGACGCCCGCAACGGGGTCGTCGAGTTCCTCCTGCTGAACCACCCGCTGGACTGCCCGATCTGTGACCAGGCTGGAGAATGTAGTCTCCAGGACCTGAGCTACGAACACGGCAAAGAAGGGACCCGTTATGAGTTTGGGCGCCGGACCTTTGAGAAACATGATATGGGTCCCTATATCCAGCTCCATATGACGCGTTGTATCCTCTGCTTCCGCTGTGTATACACGGCTGACCAGGTGACGGAGAAACGCGTTCATGGGATCCTGGACCGGGGTGACCACTCGGAGATCGCCACCTATATCCAGAAATCACTTGACCACGACTTTATCGGAAATATCATCGACGTATGCCCGGTGGGCGCGCTGACGGATAAGACGTTTAGGTTTAAAAACCGCGTTTGGTTCCTGAAGCCGGTGGATGCACACCGCAACTGTACCCATGAGAAATGCAAAGGAAAGGTAACCCTCTGGTACCGGGGCGACGAGGTATTCCGCGTGACCGCGCGCAAGGACCAATGGGGAGAAGTGGAGGATTGGATCTGTAATGAATGTCGTTTTGAAAGGAAAAAGACCGCTGACTGGGAGATCGAAGGACCTACGAAGATCGATCGCCATTCCGTTATTTCGCAGGGCCACTATGTCGGGGTGCAACGCCCGCAGGAGATCCTTTACGATGTGATGGATGGAAGGAAGCCGAAGTTGTTGATGGATATCCATAGTGTGAGTGAGGTGAACAGACCGGAGATAGATCTGTCGAAGATCGAAGGACCGGCACACTCGACGGACTTCGAACCGCATGAAGCTCGCTAAACCTTGACTTTATGATACTCTTTAACAAAGTGTTGAGAACGGATCTGTTCCTGGTGATTGCCGTGCTATTATTACTGATCGTACGGACGGGCAGCTTCTGGCACGGGTTCCTGCAGGGGGCCATCGTCGCGATGCTGTGTCTTTCGATCTGGAATCATATCGACCATTACAAGCAGACCAAAAAATTATATTAGATGCATTCTGTTTTACTTGCTTTTGATTGGGTTTTATTGGCGGAGAAGGCGGTGTTGATCCTGATCATTATTTCCGTCAGCCTGCTGATCGCCATGTATGAGACCTGGGGAGAACGGAAGGTGGCTGCTTTTATGCAGGATCGTCGCGGACCCAGCCGGGCGGGTCCCGGAGGGATCTTTCAGCCGCTGGCCGATGGACTGAAGCTGTTTATGAAAGAAGAGATCATCCCGACTTCGTCGAACCGGCTGCTGTTTATCCTGGGGCCGGGCCTCGCGATGCTGACCGCCATGATGACCAGCGCGGTCATCCCCTGGAGCAGTCATTTTAACCTGTTTGGCCGCCATATCGAGATGCAGATCGCCGACATCAACATCGGCATCCTGTACATTTTCGGAGTGGTGAGCATGGGCGTCTATGGGGTCATGATCGGGGGCTGGGCTTCGAACAATAAATTTTCCCTGATGGCGGCCATCCGCGGCGCCTCGCAGATCATCTCCTACGAACTGGCGATGGGACTGGCCATCATCGCATTGCTGATGATCACCGGCAGTCTGAGCCTGAAGACGATCGTGGAACAGCAGCAGACCGGCCATTATTATGTGCTTGTACAGCCGCTTGGCTTTCTGATCTTTCTTGTTTGTGCGTTTGCAGAGTGTAACCGTACCCCCTTCGACCTTTCGGAGGCGGATAGTGAGCTGAATATGGGATTCCACCAGGAGTATTCTTCGATGAAGCTTGGCTTCTACCTGTTCTCCGAATATATCAATGTATTTATCAGCAGCGCGGTGATGGCGACGCTTTACTTCGGCGGATATGACATCCCCTTTGTAAACGACGGGACGCTGGCCCAGCACTGGGGACAGAACCCGGTGGCGGTGTTGCAGATCCTGAGCCTCTTTGTAAAGGTGGTGATCTTTATCTTCTTTTTTATGTGGGTACGGTGGACGGTACCGAGATTCCGTTATGACCAGCTGATGAACCTGGGATGGAAGGTATTGATCCCATTGGCCTTATTTAATATGCTGGTGACGGGGTTTTTGGTGCTGTTGCGGCAGAGCCATTGGCACTTCTAGGACCGGACTCGGGGAGAAGGCGAAGAGGGCGAGATGGTGGGAGAGGGGGAGATGGGAGATGGGGGGAGTATGGGAATGAGGGGATTGCGTGATAAAAAATTGGCCAATTGATCTGATAAAAATATTTTTGCGAACGCCGGATGCGCCCGGGATGCGGGGAAGACGGCGGGGAGATTAAACGATAATTGTATGCAACCATTAACAAGCAGGGCCAAGACGGTGGATCGGAAGCCGATGACGATGTGGGAGAAAATGTACCTGCCGGCGATTGCCAAGGGGATGTCGATCACCTTCGGGCATATGTTCAAGAAGAAGCCGACGGTGAATTACCCGGAGAAGACAAGGCCTTTTAGTCCCGTTTTTCGGGGGCTGCATGTGCTGAACCGGGACGAACAGGGAAGGGAACGCTGCACCGCCTGCGGGCTTTGCGCCGTGGCCTGTCCGGCGGAGGCCATCACCATGGAAGGGGCCGAGCGGCTGCCCGGGGAAGAGAACCTGTACCGCGAAGAGAAGTATGCCGCGAAGTATGAGATCAATATGCTCCGTTGCATTTTCTGCGGACTCTGTGAAGAGGCTTGTCCAAAGGATGCTATTTATCTGTCGGAGACGTTTGCTCCGGCGAATTATACCCGGAAGGGATTTATTTATGGAAAGGAGGAGCTGCTGATACCGAATCCGGTGACGCAGCCGGAAGAGTTTGCGAAGGCACAGGGGGGACGTGTGCACCACTAGAGGAAAAACGTGGGGTGAGTGGGAGGAAGGCGGGCCGAAGAAGATGGGAAAGAGTCGGGTGGGCCGGGAGGCCGTCGAATGAGTCAGCAGATAACCGTTAATCAAATTTTTAACCAACTGCTCAAATGGGTATCACGCATATTTTGTTCTGGTTTTTAAGCTTACTGGCGCTGATCAGCGCTATTTTGGTGGTGATCAGTAAGAACCCGGTACACAGCGTACTGTGGTTAATTGTCGTTTTTGTGGCCATCTCCGGGCACTATATATTATTAAACGCGCAATTCCTGGCGATCGTGAACCTGATCGTATATGCCGGGGCCATCATGGTCTTGTTCCTTTTTGTGTTTATGCTGATGAACCTGAATGCGGACACGGAGCCACAGAAGAACAAATGGCTGAAGATCGCCGGCGTCGTTGCGGGTGGTTCGCTGTTGCTGGTGCTGGTTGCCGCATTGAAAAAAGCGGATATGAAGGCGCAGATCGCGGAGATGAATACGGGGACGATCGGGTTGATCCATAACCTGGGGATCACGCTGTTCAAGGATTATGTGGTTCCTTTTGAGATCAGCTCGGTGCTGTTTCTTAGTGCCATGGTGGGTGTGGTTGTTATAGGAAAAAAAGAATAAGACAAAGACACTTTATATTATGCCGATAAACTATTACATATTTCTGTCCGTGGCGTTGTTTTGTATCGGGGTGGCCGGGGTGCTGACCCGTCGCAATGCGATCATCATCTTTATGTGTGTGGAGCTGATGCTGAATGCGGTGAACCTATTGCTGGTGGCCTTCTCGAAGATGCATGCGCATGCGATGGCGGCGGTGGACCCGCACGCGGGGATCGACGGGCAGATTTTCGTCTTTTTTATCATGGTCGTTGCGGCGGCGGAGGTGAGCGTTGGGCTGGCGATCATTGTGATGATGTACCGGAACACGCATTCCACGGATGTAAACTTTTTGAACCGGTTGAAACATTGATATGATTGCCCCGGAGAGGGGAAGGGAGACTAACATAAGACCCCGCTGAAGGGGATGATTAACTTGATATGAGCAATATGACACAATTAGTTTGGTTGATTCCTGTGCTGCCCCTGGCGGGATTTCTCCTCAACGGCCTCTTCAGGAATTATTTGTCCAAATCACTGACGGGTATTATTGGTTGCGGAGTGCTGCTGGCGGCCTTTATTCTGAGCCTGCTGATCTTCGGCGAGGTGAGGCAACCCGGTTTTACGCCGGTGATCGTGACGCTTTTTGATTTTATCAGTGTGGGGAAACTGCATATACCGTTCGCGTTCCAGATCGACCAACTATCCGTCTTATTCCTCCTTATCATAACCGGGGTAGGTTTTCTGATCCACCTGTACTCCACTTCCTATATGCACGACGAGGAAGCGCCGCATTTTGCGCGGTACTTCGCCTACCTGAACTTATTTGTTTTTTCCATGCTGCTCCTGGTGCTGGGCGGGAATTTTGTCATTCTCTTTATCGGCTGGGAAGGCGTGGGGCTCTGCTCCTACCTCCTGATCGGGTATTGGTTCCAGAACCTGGAGTTTGGCAATGCGGCAAAGAAGGCCTTTATCATGAACCGGATCGGCGATCTGGGTTTTCTGATCGCCATTTTCTTTATGATCAACACCTTCGGATCGGTGACCTTTGGCGATGTTTTCTCCCATGCGCATGGGAAATCGATAGGGGTACTGACGGCCATTACGCTGCTGCTGTTTGTCGGCGCCACGGGTAAATCGGCGCAGATCCCCTTGTATACCTGGCTGCCCGATGCCATGGCGGGTCCGACGCCGGTCTCCGCCCTTATCCATGCCGCGACGATGGTGACGGCCGGGATCTATATGATCGCCCGCAGCAATGTGCTCTATACCCTGACGCCGGTGACACAGACGGTCGTCGCCGTGATCGGGGTTGCGACGGCCCTGTTTGCCGCGACGATCGCGCTGAAACAAAACGATATTAAAAAAGTGCTGGCCTACTCCACGGTGAGCCAGCTGGGTTATATGTTCCTGGGTCTGGGCGTCGGCGCCTATACGGGTGCGGTATTCCATGTGATGACACATGCCTTCTTCAAAGCGCTGTTGTTCCTTGGCGCGGGTTCTGTCATCCATGCCATGGGTGGAGAGCAGGATATGCGGAAGATGGGAGGGCTTAGCAAGAAGATGGCGGTTACACATGCGACCTTCCTGATCGGTTGTATCGCCATCGCGGGGATCCCGCCGTTCTCGGGCTTCTTTTCAAAGGATGAGATATTAGCAGCAGCATATGCAAAGAACCCTGTCTATTATGTGGTCGGCGTTTTTACGGCGTTGCTGACGGCTTTTTATATGTTTAGGCTTTATGCAACGACCTTTCGGGGGACGTTCAGAGGGACGCACGACCAGGAGCACCACCTGCATGAGAGCCCTTCTGCCATTACCATCCCGCTGATCGTGCTGGCGTTGCTGGCAGCGGGGGCGGGTTTCCTGGGGATCCCGGAAGTGATAGCACCGAACGCGCACTGGCTGGAGCATTTCCTGGCGCCTGTGTTTGCGGGATCGGTAAGTACCGTCGGGGAAACGGGGGCCATTGGCGTAGCGGGGAATGGGGTTGTCGCGGCCGCTCCGGAGATGAGCGCCGGGACCGAATGGATGTTGATGGGGATAAGCGTGGCGCTGGCCCTGGCCGGAAGCCTTTATGCCTGGGCGCGGTTTAGCCGCAAGCCCGACCTGGAAGATGCCACGGGGTTTGGGAAGGTATTGGCCAATAAATGGTATGTGGATGAATTTTATGATGCGATGATCGTAAAGCCGCTGGACCTGCTTGGTAAGCTCTTTGTCTGGATCGACCGGAATGTGATCGATTGGATCGTGAATGGGATCGGACGCCTTGTTCAGTATGGTAGCCGGCAGATCCGGTTATTGCAGAGCGGCCAGGTGGGAGGATATGTGTTGCTGATGGTCGTGGGGATGATCGTGCTGTTCCTTGTCGAATTGTTTGTGAAAAAATGAGAAAATGTAAGTATTCTGGTCCCGCCCGGGGTGGGGCCGTTATAATCGTCATATTATGATCCCTGTTTTATTGATATTGATCCCGTTGGCCGGTGGGTTGTTCACCTTCTTCTTTAAAGATGCGAAGGCGGCCCGGGGCTGGTCATGGTTTATCTCCCTGGCGGCGCTGGCCGTCTCGCTGGTGGGGCTGAGCCTTGCAAAGACCAGTCCGTTGCTGCAGGCGGATGTGGATTGGCTGCCGGACCTGGGCAGCCGGTTTGCCGTGGGTCTGGACGGTCTGAGCCAGGTATTGAGCCTGCTCACGGCGATCAGCTTCCCGGTGATCTTTTTGGCGACCTGGCGGAATGAATACCCGAACGGGGCCCGGTTTTATGCGCTGATGCTGTTGTCGCAGGCGGGTTTAATGGGCGTTTTTCTGGCGACGGACGCGTTGCTGTTCTACTTCTTCTGGGAACTGGCGCTGATCCCCATCTATTTTCTTTGTTCCATCTGGGGCGGAGAGAAACGTATTGCCGCCACCTTTAAGTTCTTTATCTACACCTTTGTCGGCTCGCTGCTGATGCTGGTAGGTATTATCATATTACACAATCATACGGCCGACCATTCCTTCTCGCTGAAGTCCTTTTACGAGCTTCGGACCCGGATCAATGCGAATGAGCAGGTGTGGCTTTTCTGGTTGTTCTTTATCGCATTTGCCATCAAGATGCCGATCTGGCCGCTGCATACCTGGCAGCCGGATACCTATGAACAGTCGCCCACCGCGACGACCATGGTGCTGAGCGGCATCATGGTAAAGATGGGTTTGTTTGGCGTCATCCGCTGGCTGGCGCCGGTATTGCCTGTCGGCACCTGGGCCTGGGGGGATACGGCCTCTGCCTTGTGTATCATCGGGATGATCTATGCGTCGCTGATCGCGATCCAGCAGGATGACCTGAAACGATTGATCGCCTATTCTTCGATTGCGCACGTCGGGCTGATGGCCCTTGCGATCTTCGCCACCAATGCCAGCGGTATGCAGGGGGTGATGATCCAGATGTTCAATCACGGGATCAATATTATCGGGATGTGGATCGTGGTGGACCTGATCGAAAGACAGTTCCATACGCGGAAGATCTCCGAGCTGGGCGGACTGGCGGTGAAGGCGCCGGGGCTGGCGATCTTGCTGGTCGTCGTTGCGCTGGCAAATGTGGCGTTGCCGTTGACGAATGCCTTTGTCGGGGAGTTCCTGCTGTTCAGCGGGGTGTTCTCGTCTACGGCTACGACGTATAATGTGGTGTTTACCGTTGTGGCGGGGCTGTCGATCATTTTGTCGGCGGTGTATACGTTGAATATGATCCAGAAGGTGTTTTTTGGGCCGGTGAAGACGCTGACTGCCAATGCAAAGGATGTTTATTTGAATGAGAAGATCGTGTTGAGTGTGATTGTGGTGTTGATCGTTGTAATTGGAGTCTATCCGAAGCCGATGTTGGATCTGACGAAGGACACGGTGGATATGATCATTACGAAGATGAATTATAAACTATAACAGCCGGAGGCTGTTAGTCCGAAGGACAGACATGGGCCCGGTAGACTGCGTTTACGTCCAGTAACCGAGTGAAACGAAGGTTACGACCGAGAAGGAGCGTAGCGAAGCAGCTCCGACGAAGGTCTAAGTGCGGAACAGCGACAATGAATGAGGACCTAAGATGAATAGCCTTGTTGCGGTACAAGAGTGCGACGCAACGGGAGATGAAGAACGAACCACTGATGACCACGAAAAATTAGATTAAGATCAAAAGAAGATATGAACGCACCAAACCGACCGGCGGGAGGTTCAAAGACATAAGCGAATTGCTGGCGGATAACAAAAACGAGGAGTTAAATACAGAAGACAATTAAGATATGAACGCAATTATAATTTCGGCTGTTTGGGGGATTGTTATGATGTTCAGCGGGATCTTTACAAAAAGTAAGACCGCCGTACGGAATACCGCTATTGTGGGCCTTGCGCTGCTCCTGTTTGCCAACTGTGCGGAGATGGTGGGGCATCATTGGTTCCCGGTTGACGTGCATAAGATGTTGTTCTTTGACACCTTCGGGTTGCTTGGGAATGCCATTGCGTTTGCGAGTACGCTGCTGCTTGTATTGTTGTCGGGGCGGGATATGGAAAAAGTGGGAGTGAACCTGGCCGAATATTTTGCGCTGATCTTTTTTGTGCTCTGCGGCGTCGCGCTGGTGACGACCTTTAATACGTTACTGATGCTGTTCCTGGGTATCGAGATCATCTCGATCCCCCTGTATATTCTGACCGGGTCGGACAAGCGCAACCTGAAGAGTAACGAGGCTTCGCTGAAATACTTTTTGATGGGGGCGTTCTCGACGGGCCTGATGCTGCTGGGGATCGCCTTTTTATATGGCGCCAGCAAGAACGGGACCTTTTTTATCGACGATCTGTGGACGGGTGGTGCGGGGGTCTCGCCGTTGTTTATGTCGGGACTGCTGTTGCTCCTGGTCTCGATCGGCTTTAAGGTATCGGCGGCGCCTTTTCACTTCTGGACGCCGGATGTATATGACGGGGCGCCTACGGTGTTTACATCGTTTATGGCAACGGTCGTAAAGGTTTCCATTTTTATCGGGTTTGTACGGCTTTTTGACGAGGCCTTTGGCGCCACGCAGCCCGAGTGGCAGATCTTTGTCGCCATTATCACTGCGGCGACGTTGTTCGTGGGGAACCTGACGGCCGTTTTTCAGCAGAGCGTAAAGCGGATGCTGGCCTATTCCTCCATCGCGCAGGCAGGTTTTATGCTCCTGGCGGTGCTGACCCTCAATGCGTCGGCCAAGGAAGGGATCCTTCTCTATGCGGCGGCCTATAGCCTCGCGACCATCGGGATCTTTGCGATCCTGATCAAAATGAAGGACTATACCTTTGAGGGTTTTAACGGGCTTGCGCGGCGGCAACCGCTGCTGGCGGCCACTTGTACGATCTTTCTTCTATCGCTGGCGGGGATACCCCTGACCGGCGGTTTCTTCGCTAAATACTATATGCTTTCGGCGGTCCTGCAAACGGGGCATTTTCTCTGGCTGGTGATCTTTGCGGTGTTGTGCGCCGCGGTCAGCGTCTATTACTATTTCCGGGTTATCCAGGCCATGTACTTTAAGGAGGGGGAGGCCGATACGGAGGAAACGCCTTCTCCGGTCTTTAAGGGGCTGCTGGTGGTTACGGCTGCGCTGATCCTGCTGTTGGGGGTCTGGCCGCAGGGACTGCTGGGGATGCTGACGAGGATCCTTTATACCTGGTAGGCAGGACGGACCACGGGTCCGGCGCCCGAAGGGCAGACATTAGCCCGGTTAGACTGCGTTAGCAGGCGTGGGAATGAAGGAAACTAGCCTGGGGTCTGCCTCTTTTTACGTAATTTCCCGATATGCAGACAATCGATACACTCGGGCTGGCCTGGCGGACCATCCGCGGCAATGCGCTTCGCACGGGCATTACGGTAGCCATTATTGCCTTTGGGATCATGGCCCTGGTAGGGATCAATACGGCTATCGACGCCATGAAGCAGAAGTTCACCGAAAGCTTTTCGGCCATGGGGGCCAATGGGTTCACGATCCACTACAAGAACTGGTTTATGGGCGGCGGCTTTAACCAGAGCCGGGTAAAATCACAGAAAAAGAGTACGCTAAAGGAAAAGAAGTCCAATACGAACGTGCCGATCACGAGGGTGCAGGCGGAGACGTTTAGAGAGCGTTTTCAGTATCCGGCGGTAGTGTCGTTGAGTATCGGGGGCGCCTCGGACGCGGTTGTCTCGCTGGGGGATAAAAAGACCAATCCGACGGTGCGGATCACCGGGGGGGACGAGCATTACGGGGAGCTGAACGGGTTTGACCTGGCGACGGGCCGGAACCTGAACCGGCTGGACATCGAATCGGGACGGAATGTCTGTATTATCGGCAGCAATATCGCCGATAAGTTCTTTGCGGGCAGCCCCTCCCTGCCGCTGGAGAAGATCATCCGGGTGAACAACCTGCCTTTCCGGGTGATCGGGGTGATGGCCTCGAAGGGATCTACGCTGGGGATGAGCTGGGACAATATGATCCTGACCAGCTATAATAATGTACGACGATTCTTCAACTCCAACCCGAATGCAAGCTTTAGCATCCAGGTCAAGGTATCGGATGTAAAGCTGATCGATGGGGCGATCGACCAGGCAGAGGGCGTTTTTCGTCCGGTTCGCCGGCTATCGGTCGAAGAAGCCGATAATTTTGCGATCGACAAGAGCGATGCGGTTGTAAACCTTTTATTAAAGAACCTGAGCTTTATCACCCTTAGCGCCCTGCTGATCGGGGGGATCACGTTGCTGGGGGCGGCCATCGGGCTGATGAATATAATGCTGGTCTCGGTGACGGAGCGGACCAAGGAGATCGGGTTGATCAAGGCGATCGGGGGGAGGCAGCGGAATGTCCGGCAGCAGTTCCTCTTCGAGTCGGTGCTGATCAGCCTGATCGGGGCTTTTTTTGGCGTTGTGCTTGGGGTCATTGTTGGGAACGTGTTCTCGCTGGTGCTTTCCACCGGTTTTGTGGTCCCCTGGGGATGGCTGGTGGGGGGGATCCTGATCTGTTCGGCGGTTGGGCTGCTGGCGGGGTTGTATCCGTCGCTGAAGGCGTCGAGGCTGAATCCGATCGAGGCGTTGAGATATGAGTAATGCGTTAGGGACTGCAGCATAAACGAGGAGAAAGCAACTAAATGTTGCTTTTGACGAAGGTTACGACCGCAGGTCTGCCCGACCCGAAGGGGAACGCCCTATCCGATGGGGAGGGGGTTGTACGGGTTTGTACCGTTGTGTTCGGCTCCTTTTTGGCGGATTAGGGTTGTGCCGGGTACCTTTTTGAGCATATTCCGAGCGGGGGAGCGATGCAAAAACGATGTTTTTCCCTAACCGGATTTTACCTTTTTATTTACGGCGATTGACGGATGGATAATATTCGCCGGTTAAAATACGGTGTTCAACCAATAAATAAATTAGTTATTACGGACCCTGATCGCTGCATGATAATTTCCCGTAGATTTACGCCCGTTGGTTAAGGCTGGTCAATTGAATGATCAATTGTATATAAAGGACACTTTGGTGCACATCTCCATGGGGTCGTCCGATCCGCCGTGACGGGCTATCCGCCGCCTTTTCCCGCCCTCATAAATTGGTTGGTTCTATATGAAAATTCCTTATCTTGTGAGGCCTAAAAAAAATTTTAGTTATCCAATTTCGTCTATTGAAAAGCTTTTTTCTGTAGAATTGTACAATCATTTTCTATTACATACTTCAATTTTTTTAAAAACACTAAAAACAAACGATCATGGCTGAAACAAAACCGACTGCAGCGACAGCAGCTAAAAGTTCTACATCCTCCGTACAACCGAAGAAGCGGGGTAATTCAATTTCATGGGTCGCACCGTTGGTGTGTATTATTGCAGGCTACGTGATCTGGAGGTTCCTGCTCGGGGCGGACAGCAATTTTACAAAGCCCGATCTGAATGGCGGCTGGCATCCTGACCAACAAGGCCCGAAGAGCGGTGTTGTTCGTATGTACCAGGGTGGTGTTATCGTACCGATCCTGATCGGCGCCTTCTTAACCGTATTGACTTTTGTGATCGAGCGTTTCCTGACGATCGGCAAAGCCACCGGTAACGGAAATATCGCTGAGTTTATCCGCAAGGTACAGTATCACCTGGCGAATAAGAATGTCGATGCTGCGATCGCTGAATGCGACAAACAAAAAGGCAGTGTAGGAAATGTGATGAAGGCAGGCCTGCGCAAATACAAGGAAATGATCACTGCGGGTGAGCTGGATACAGAACAAAAAGTATTGGCTATTCAGAAGGAAGTGGAAGAAGCGACTTCGCTGGAACTGCCCATGCTGGAAAAGAACCTGGTATTTATCTCTACGATCGCCAGCGTGGCTACCCTGATGGGTCTGCTCGGTACGGTTATCGGGATGATCACGTCATTTGCCGCTCTTGGTGAAGCGGGTGGTGGTGAAGCCGCACAGCGTCTTTCCGAAGGTATCTCCGAAGCCTTGTATAACACGGCCCTGGGTATCGGTACGTCGGCTGTTTCCATTATCATGTACAACATATTCACGACCAAGATCGACGGTATCACCTATGGTATCGACGAAAGTGGTTTCACCCTGACCCAGAGCTTCGCCAGCCTTTATAAATAAGCTGGACGGACCACGGGTCCGAAGGACAGACATTGGCCCAGTTAGACTGCATTGGTACCCGAGCGAAGGCGAAGGGTACGACCGAGGAGAAGCAAGGAACGAAGCTTCGACGAAGGTCTCTAAGCGGAGCGAGGATCACCGGCGAAGGAAGCGGGAGAAAACGTGCGATTTGAAGGTTGGGAATGTTAAAGTCGGGCCGGTTTTGTGGAATAAGGGTACAAATGGGTCTTATTATGGAAGCCTCGGTATGAGGGGACCAGATTGAATCAATTCAAACAATTACAAAAATGCCAAGAGCTAAAATACCGCGTAAAAGCACGACCATCGACATGACGGCGATGTGCGATGTGGCCTTTCTGCTGTTGTCTTTCTTCATTTTAGCAACCAAGTTCAAGCCGCCGGAAGCGCTGACCGTGACGACACCCAGTTCCGTCGCGTCCAAGATAGCCCCGGATAAGAACGTGGTACTCATTACGATAGACAAGGATGCCAAGGTATATTTCAGTGTCAGCGATGCGAATTCTACCGAGAAGAGGGACATCATCGATAACATCAATACGGCCAAGAACCTGGGTCTGACGGATGCCGAAAAGAAGAATTTCTATGGCAATCCCACCGCTTATATCGGGGTGCCTTTCAGCCAGCTTAAATCGCTGCTGGACAAGAACCCGGACCAGCTGAAAGGGATCGTAATGCCCGGGATCCCGGTCAAGGACAGTACGGATAATGAGCTGATCGACTGGATGCGGGCCGCTGTAAGCGTGTCTGCGGGTGGCGGCTTTAACGGGGGGCATATGAATATCCTTGTAAAGGGGGACGATGCTTCCAAGTATCCTTCCTTCCAGGGGGTGATCATTGCCTTTAAAAAGAACGATCAGCTGAAATTCCAGCTGGTGGTTAGCCCGATGTCCGCGCCGATCGGTTCCGAGCTGGATAGGATGCAGAAGGCTTCGGGGAGCAAGAGTTCCGAGCAATAACCGAGCGAAGCGAAGGTTACGACCGGGAAGGACCGTACCCAGCGAAGCGAAGGTTACGCCCGGGGAGAAGCAAGGAAGGACGACAAAAAATTATTAACTTGTAAAAAAGCGTTTTTATGGCAGAAATGGATACCTCGAGCGGCGGTGGTCACAAAAAGGGCCCCGGCGTAAAAAAAGGGAAAAAGCTCTCCACCCGTGTGGATCTTACCCCGATGGTGGATCTGGGTTTCCTCCTGATCACGTTCTTTATCTTTACTACGACCATGAGCCAGCCTACCGCGATGCGGTTGAACCTGCCGAAGGACGTAGATAAGCCGGAGGATCAGAACAAACTAAAAGAATCGGCGGCATTGACGGTAATGCCGGGCAAAGCGGATATTGTCTATTATTATGAAGGCCTGGATCCTTCCAAGCTGCAGAATGTCAAGTTCAAAGGCATCCGGGATGTTATCCTGGACAAGAAAAGAAGGACGGACCCGAAGGACTTCATGGTGATCATTAAGCCCACCCAGGATGCTACCTATAAGAATACGGTGGATATACTGGATGAGATGAAGATCGATGACGTAAGGCGTTATGCCCTGGTGGATATTACGCCGGATGAGTATAAGTTCATCACGCTGACGGAAACGGCAAACGGGGTGAAATAAATAATATCCGGAGGATTTTAGGGTTTTTTTATGGAATCCCCGCCGGATGGAATCTAACTAAGAGGCTGAAGGGCCATTAATTAACAAAACACCATTAACAATGGACGTCAACAAAATACTAAACGCCGACATCCTCGATATCATCTTTGAGGGTAGGAACAAGGAGTACGGCGCTTACGATTTGCGCAAAACCTACAATAAGCGCCTGGTGAAGGCGATTATTGCTACTGCCGTCGTCATTCTGTTGCTGTTTGGCGGATATTTTGTATCCAACCTGAACGGCGGCGGTCCGAAGAAGCAGATGGTTGTACAGGATGTGCAGCTCGAAGACATCAAGGAAGAAAAGAAAAATGAGCCGCCGCCCCCGCCGCCGCCAAAGATCGAGCCGCCGAAGGTGGAAATGGCCAAATTCACGCCTCCCAAGATCGTAAAAGACAATGAGGTAAAAGAAGAAGAAAAGCCGCCGGAACAGGAAAAGCTGGAAGATACCAAGATCGGTACGGTTAACCAGGAAGGTGTAAAGGACGAAGGTATTACGGCTCCTCCCGTCGATGCGGGTAAAGGGGTAGTAGAAGCGCCGAAAAAGGATGAGGAAGACTATGACAAGACCTTTACAAAGGTGGAGATCGAGTCCGACTATCCCGGCGGACCTGCGGCCTGGCTTCGTTACCTGAACAAGAACTTCCGTTATCCCGACGACGCGGTGAACAATGAGATCCAGGGTACCGTCGTGGTACAGTTCATCGTGGACAAGGAAGGTAACGTGAGCGATGTGGTAGCGATCAGCGGACCCGAGAATGGCGGTCTTCGCGAAGAAGCGATCCGGGTTATCAAGAAGAGCGGTAAATGGACGCCGGCGGTCCAGAACGGACGGCAGGTGAAGAGCTATAAGAAACAGCCGATCGTCTTCAAACTGGAAGCGCAGTAAGATACGTACAGTCATTAAGACCTTATACAGATCCCCTCCAAACGGAGGGGATCTTTTTTTACGTTTATGTGTAGCCGGAAATAGGGGTTTTGGTTTTATGGAATTGGCCTCGATCGGGGTCTTATATATAGGATTATCGGCCGGTAACCTATCATTCCATAACACTTAAAACGCTTTATTATGGACGCCAATAAAATATTAGGTGCCGATATCCTCGACATTTTATTCGAAGGAAAGAATAAGGAATACGGGGCCTACGACCTCCGTAAGACCTATAACCGAAGATTGGTAAAGGCGATAGGCGGTACGGGCATCGCGATCGGGCTGTTATTCCTCGGTTACTTCGTATCTAACGCAAATGGAGGAACGAAAAAACAACTCGCCTATACCACGGATGTGGACCTGGAAAGGGTCAAGATCATCGACCCTCCAGCCGTCATTCCGCCGCCGGTCAGGATACCGCCAAGGGTAGCGACGGTTCAATTCACCCCACCCAGAGTAGTAAAGGATGAAGAGGTAAAACCCGACGAGAAACCCCCGGAACAGGATAAACTGGACGATACAAAGATCGGTACGGTCAACCAGGAGGGGTTAAAGGACGATGGTATTACGGCCCCCCCGGCCGATGCCGGGAAGGGTGTTGTCGAAGCGCCGAAAAAAGACGAGGAGGACTGGGACAAGACCTTTACCAAGGTAGAGATCGAATCGACCTATCCTACGGGAATGCCCGGCTGGGCCCGCTATCTGGGTAAGAACTTCCACTATCCCGACGATGCGCTCAACAACGAGATCCAGGGGATCGTCGTCGTCCGGTTTATCGTGGACAAGGACGGCAACGTGAGCGATGTAGAGGCCGTCAGCGGCCCGGCGAGCGGGGGGCTAAGGGAAGAAGCCGTCCGGGTCATCCAGAAGAGCGGTAAATGGACGCCTGCGGAACAGAACGGACGGAAGGTAAAGAGCTATAAGAGCCAGCCGGTGGTGTTTAAGATCGGGGAATGATGTCGATAGTAGATCTATGCTATATAGAGTTAATAGGGGGCTAAGGGACTTTGATCGCCGAGTAGGTAGCCTGGCCATCCCGGTCGACTATTTTTAACCGGTATTCGGTATGGGATGAGATCGTATTATCGGATACGGCAACGGATTTTGAACAGGAGAAGAAGAAAAGACAGACCAGGGCCATGAGCAGACGTTTGTAGATGTTCTTTAGCTTATTGATATAGGCGATGCCGGCGAGGAGGAGGGCGACGAGCAGGATATTGCTCATACCGGCGTTTGTGACGATCTGGCCGAAGATTTGGTAGCTGTAGTTCAGGGGAGTGTTGCTATTGCCATCCTTTGCCTGTGATGCGATGGTGGCTACATCTGTAAAGTTGGATCCGCCATCGCTTTTTTGAACGACAAAGCCGGCATTGTTCGATTCGGTATTTGTCTGCCAGGTCAGGAGGATGCCCGCGCTGTTTTGTATGACGTTGAAGGATGCCAGGGTTATGGCGAGCGTTCCGGGTAGCACGGTTACGGTCAACGTAAAAGAAGCTGAATTTTTCTTATCGGTTGCGGTCAGGGTAAACTTATACGTACCCGCTATCAGACCGGTGACGGTTGTGTTCATCCGGTTGACAGGATTGGTGATCGTAGCCGTCGATGGTCCGGAGGCTTCCGTCCAGGTTGTGTCGAGGACAGGATGTCCGGGGTTTGCCTCGACGGCGGTGCCGGTCAGGGTGATCGAGCTCTGCGGCAGGGAGATCGTCACATCGGTCGTGGGAGACGTCTTTCCGGATACAGTAGGTTGGGCTATTGCAAGGACGGAGAGGAGGATGGATAGGGATGTTAAGAGCGTTTTCATGATGTTCGGGTGTTAATGAGGATGCTGATGATACTGATGATCTGTGTTTCTGATGATTTTGCTGTTACGGATGATTTTGCTGTTTCTGATGATTTTGATGTTTCTGATAATTCTGATGTTATGAGTGAGAGGCCAGAAGAATGCCAGTTTGCAAGATGTTGATAACCATTACGATATAGATTCCCAGATTTGATTTTTATTCCTATTATTGGATGGTTTTCCCAAAATGTGACCGTGTGCCCTTTTGGGATCATTTTGGAGAGAAGATAGAATTGGGAAGCGACCTATCTTTGCAGCATGCTTGGTAAACTGACAGGATGGGAGGATACGATCGCCGCCCTGGCGACCCCTCCCGGGATCGGCGCCATCGGGGTGATCCGGGTAAGCGGCCCGAAGAGCTTTTCCATTGTTTCGGGATTGTTCCCATCAAAAGACCTGGAGGCCCAGCCTACACATACCCTACACGTAGGCACCCTGAAGGAGGACGGGGAAGTGCTGGATGAGGTAGTGATCTCGCTGTTCCGCGGCCCCCGGTCCTATACGGGCGAAGATGTGATCGAGATCTCCTGCCATGGCAGCCCCTATGTACAGGAACGGGTCCTGCAGGCCTTGCTCGCAAGGGGCGCCCGTCTTGCCAGGGCCGGCGAGTTTACGCAAAGGGCCTTCCTGAACGGCAAGTTGGACCTTACCCAGGCCGAAGCAGTCGCCGACCTCATCGCCTCCAATACCGCCGCTTCCGCCCGCACGGCCTTGCATACGATCCGCGGTGGATTCTCGCGGGCGTTGAGGGAACTAAGGGAGCAGTTGATTAGTTTTTCTGCTTTGATTGAGCTGGAATTGGATTTTTCCCAGGAAGATGTTGAATTTGCCGACCGGACACAACTCTACCACCTGATCCGGGAAGCAGAAGACGTTACGTCTTCACTGCTTGCCTCCTTCCGCCTTGGGAATGTGATCCGCAATGGGGTCTCGGTCGCCATAGTCGGGAAACCAAACGCGGGGAAGTCGACATTGCTCAATACGCTTTTAAATGAGAACCGGGCAATCGTCTCGGAAATTGCTGGAACGACACGGGATACGATCGAAGAGACCCTGAACATCGACGGGATCCTTTTCCGGCTGATCGACACGGCAGGGATACGAGAGCATGCCGTCGATGCGATCGAGCGGATCGGGGTCGGACGCAGCCTGGAAAAGATGGACCAGGCAGATATTATAGTATACCTTTTTGATGTGCGCGACGATGCGGAGTCGGTTGCCGCCATTCGCAGTGAACTACAGGCCAAGGGGAAACCCTTCTTGCTTGTTGCAAATAAGGTGGATATGGTGGGGGAAGATACTGCAAAGGGGCGTTTCCCACAGGAGCTGCTGATCTCTGCGCGGGATGCAAGATATATAGATCTATTACGACAACGATTGGTCGACCAGGTGCTGCAAGGAAATGCCTCGACGGAAGGGACGGTTGTTACAAATGCAAGACACTATCATGCGTTGCAGCAGGTGGGGAGTTCGCTGGGGATGATACATAAGGGACTGGATGAGCTGTTGCCGGGGGATCTGTTGTCACTGGATATAAGACATTGTCTGCATTATCTGGGGGAGATCACGGGGGAGATTACGACGGAGGATAGACTGGATTATATATTTAGTAAGTTTTGTATTGGGAAATGAGTGCCTTTGCCGATGGTTGCGGATGGTGCTATTTGGTTGATTTTCAATTACTGCTATTTGTAGATACTTGCTTTTGATTTCCTTTAGTTACTGCGAAAATGTTACTCAGATGTTACTAGGACCTGGGGTTTTGGGGTTGAGTAACATTTTGATGAAGAAATGTGTCATGACTGTCATGACAGGGGTAAATTCTGCTTTCTTCTCGACAATTGCCGGGTTTTGGGTGAAATACCGTTAAAAAACGGTGGTTAGGACCATTTTTCTTCGTCTATCTTCAATTCTCAACCCAAAACAGTAAAAAATGAAGTCAGCAATATTTTTAGGAGCAGGCGCATCTGCGTCTGAAGGTGCTCCAATACAGACGCAATTATTTCGTGATTATTTTAAACTTATTAAAGCAAGAGTGAATATTCACTCACCAGAACATGAAAGAGAATTAGCAACCTTTTTTTCATTAATGTTTGACATCGATGTTGATAACGATAACCTTGATACAGCAATTTTTCCAACGTTTGAGGAAGCATTGGGAATATTAGATTTGGCAGATTTAAAAAATGAAGCGTTTAAAGATTTTACTAATATAAATTTTGCTACGAACAGCGGAAGAATAAAATTTCTAAGGTTATACCTAGTGTTTCTTATGGCGGATATTATTAACGAAGGTCTACTAAAAGGGAAAGGAATACACAAAACACTTATTAACAAACTTGACGATTTAAATTTAATTGAAGAAACATTTTTCGTTACAACAAACTATGATATATTATGTGACAATGCATTGTTAGACCTGTTTCCAGAAAAGAAAGTTGAATATGGGGTGGATTTTGTTAATTATAAAGAAGGGACATTTGTACGCCCAGATTTAAACAGCATTAAACTTTTTAAGCTACATGGTTCTTTGAATTGGCTCTACTGTCCTACTTGCAATAATCTTCGAATTACACCTTATGAAAAAGGTGTTTACCAAATAATGGTCGATCCCGCCCAGTCATATTGTATCAATTGCCATACTATTTATTCGCCGATTATTGTACCCCCCACATTTTACAAAGACTTATCGAAAGTTTTTCTTAATGAAGTTTGGAATAAAGCAGAAAATGAATTGCTGGAAGCTAGGCATATAATATTTTGTGGGTATTCCTTTCCTGATGCTGACATCCATATAAAATATTTAATGAAGAGAATACAAAAAAATAGATATAAGGATTTCAATCCGAAATTCACAGTCATTAATAATTTTAAGGGTAAAAAAGGAGAAGTTAAAAAAGAAGAAGAATATAGATTTAAAAGATTTTTGGGATCAAATACTAATTATACAAATATTTCCTTTGAAGAGTTTGCAAATGATCCGGGAACTATTATTGTTTAAAAATATTGATGAATACTTAGTCATAGAATAATAGAAAGGAATCTAAAGTTATTAATACATTCAGATAAAGCCTACTGCGTGGAACAACAAAAACGGATTGATAAAGACATTTTCTTAATTCTAAGAAAATTAATAGACTCTTTTCCACCGGTCAGAGGACAAAGGAGATCTATTTTTGATATCGCGGGTTATCCCAATTGGGAGAATGTTGTTAGTAATATGCTTGCTTTTTATCTTACTGAAGATGAACAGCATGGGTTCGGTAGGGTAGTTTTCAATTGTTTGCCGAGAATAATTCGGAAAAAGGGGGTTGAAGTGATTGAAGATTTTGAGAATGAATCCTTTTTTGTTCAACGAGAGAAGGACAACATTGACATATTAATTCAATCTTCTATAAAGCAAAAGGACATTAATAATTGGGCGATATTGATTGAAAATAAAATAAAAGCAGATTTATACAACGATTTAGGAAAGTATTGGAATTCCATAAATGCAAGAGTCAAGATTGGAATAATATTGAGTTTGCAACCTATTTCTGAAGCGGCAATTAGGAAGTTTCATGAAAACGGGATTATGTTTTATAATATCTCACACAAGGAAATCTGTAGTGAAATAAAGGCTTCTCTTTTTGAATTATATGACGTTTGTGATGATAGGCATCTACTTTATTTAAAAGATTTCATTCACAATATCGAATCACATTATCCCAATTCTAATATGGAAAAAGAACTATCACTGAAATTAGAGGCATTTCAAGCGAATGCTGACACTATTGATAAATTAAAGGAACTTGAAATTCAATTAAATAATTTTGTAGGATCAAGTATCGGAAGTGGAATATCTAATTTTGCATTTTATCCGACAGGTTCAATGAATGTACAAAGTAAGCATTATTATTATAATCCAAATTATAGTTTAAATAGTACAGATGCTCCTAAACATGCCCTTTGTAAAGAATTTCGATTCTATGTTTATCAAGTTGATCTATTTCGGTATGGGACATTAACTATATATTTTGAGCTATTTAATGAAGCGGTTAAGTTCACTAGTTCGCTGAAAAAGGTTCTAGAAAAAAATGATTTATTTAGCATGGGGCCAGAATTAAAGGAATCTAATAACGGCGGACCACAATATTCATATAGTCATATTGCCGCCTTGAATGAGATTGATATTCGACCAGATATAAGATTGAAGGGGCTGGACATCGCGGTAAAGGATATTCTAAATCGGAATTTTTTTCAAGGTGAAAAGGGGTTTGTACAACGATGCGCTGAGTTATTAGAAGATGTAAAAAACATACATTTAAATGAGAGTTAAGCATTACTGATTAAATTATGACTTTTGGTCGCTTTGGAAATAACATGACAAAGGGAAAAATACAAGTTAAGGTGGAAATTTGTTGAATGAGAGAAAAAGAACAATTAATACATTATTATTTCAGAGCACTTTATAAAGTGCAAATGAGAAATTGAAACTGTATGAATCTTATTACAAATATTAATGAATTACTTGAAAATATTCAAATAGTCGAAAAATATCTCACAGAGGGAGACACTTTTGAAATGAGCGAAACCATTAAACTGATAAAAAGGGGTACTTGTTTTGTTGCTTACAATATCGGAAAAGAGGTACGGTTTGCTCCAAGCAGATTTGTTGGTTACACTAGCAATACACTTCAAAAACATATGGTTTCTGATACTAAAGATGGGAGAGAAACAAACAAGGCAATCAATAAAATTCTGCAACCTGATCCCCTTTCTAATGAGCGATTAGAAGAACTATACATCTCATATTGCAATAATTTGGGCATTTATCCAGGTATTACAGGTGCATATGGTGCTCCGAGAAAATATTGGACCCTAACTCTGAAAAATGATTTCAGTGAGAATCTTGAATTATCTGGAGAATTTCCAGAAGGAAAAATTGTTGAGCGGACTCACAAGGTGAGAGAAAGAAATTCGCTCGTCATTAAAATAGCAAAAGATAATTTTAAGAAAAATAACAACGGAAGATTATTCTGTCAAGCATGTCGATTCGATTTTGAAGAAAAATATGGAATAATAGGAATTGATTTTATCGAAGGTCATCATATACTTCCAGTAAATGAAATGAACGAAAACCATAAAACAAAACCTGAGGACATTGCTATGCTTTGTTCAAACTGCCACAAGATGATTCATAAAAAGAGACCCTGGTTGAGCATGGATAAATTGCACCTGCTTTTGAAATAGCTACGGGTCGATTTATTTATTTGTAGAAGTTAAGATTTGATCTGACAATAGGGGTTAACTTTAAGTTACCACACTATTAGTCAACCCCAAAAAATGTCAGATCATGAATCAAGAATCTAAGTTAATTAAATCCAAGTTAGGACTCCTCAATTTGGCGGAACATTTAGGCAATGTCTCCCAGGCATGCAAAATAATCGGCTACAGCCGGGATAGCTTTTATCGGATCAAAGAACTGTACGACACGGGCGGAGAATCTGCTCTTCAGGAAGTTAGCCGAAGGAAACCCATTTTGAAGAACAGGGTCGAACCGGCTGTGGAGGCAGCAGTTGTGAAGATGGCTCTGGACTATCCTGCTTATGGGCAGTCCCGGGCCTGCAATGAACTACGCAAACTGGGTGTTTTTATCTCAGCCGGCGGCGTCCGGAGCGTTTGGCAACGGCACGACCTGGAAGTTTTTGACAAGCGCCTAAAGGGTTTAGAAGCCCGTATAGCTGAAGAAGGGCTTATTCTTACCGAAGCTCAGGTGATCGCTATGGAGCGAAAAAAGGAGCGTCGGGAATCCTTTGGAGAGATTGAAACCGAACATCCCGGATACCTGGGCTCGCAGGACACCTACTATGTCGGCAACATCAAAGGCGTCGGCCGTATCTACCAGCAGACCTTTATCGACACCTACAGCCGGGTTGCCTTTGCCAAGCTTTATGAAACCAAGCATGCCATTACCTCCGCCGACCTGCTGAATGACCGGGTCCTGCCCTTCTTTGATCAGCATCAGATCCCGTTGCTCCAGATACTGACAGACCGGGGAACCGAGTACAAAGGAAAGCCTGAACATCACGAATATGAGCTGTACCTGGCTATAGAAGGGATCGAGCATAGCAAGACCCAGGTCCGCCATCCGCAAACCAATGGTATTTGTGAACGATTGCATCGAATCATGCAAGAAGAGTTTTATGCTGTTGCGTTCAAGAAAAAGCTTTACGCCAGCCTGGCGGCCTTGCAGGACGATCTCGGTCAATGGATGGATTACTACAATAACCAGCGGGCACACAGCGGAAAGTATTGTTTTGGCAAAACGCCTATGGAAACTTTTGACGAATCTCTTACTTTAGCGAGACAGAAGATGCTGGATCATCTTCCCCCAGCAGCTTAAATATATCCTGACCCTATAAAACTAAAAATCCTCTATTGTCCGATCAAATAGTAACTATTACAGATTAATGCACGATAAGCAGTGTATAGCAGTTAAGGGCAACTTAATGTTATATTTTAGTCGTTAAAGCGTGCTAAACTGTTAATCATCTGTAAAGCTTGATTGAATTTATGCCGATTCTTTGCTTTGCAGTCGTTCCATTACCGATTGTTTATATAGTCGCCCGATGGGAATTTCACATTGTCCTATTTGCACCACCAGTGCATTATAACCGGAAATTTTGCTGAGGGAAACAATGTACGATCGGTGTACCCGGATAAATTTGTGATCGGACAAAATATTTTCAATTACACTGATGGCACGTTTTACCAGGAAATGCCTGTCTCCTGTAAGAAAGATCTTTACATAATCTTTCCAGCTTTCGATGTACTCAATTTCATTCACAAAAACTTTTTTCATATCCCTGTCCACTTTCAGATAAATAAAAGCAGCCGGGTCAGGCGCTTGATTTATTGTCGTTACAGACACTTCACGACCCATCATCCGGTTTAATTTGGTGATGGCTTTAAAAAAACGTTCAAAGGAAACAGGCTTAACCAAATAGTCCACTGCATCCAATTCAAAACCATCAATTGCATATTCTCTGTAAGCCGTAACAAAAATTACTTTTGGCGGATGGGAAAGATTTTTTAAAAATTCAGTCCCGATGATGCGGGGCATTTTAATATCGAGAAAAATAACATCAACTGTTTTGTGCCGCAATACGCCTAATGCTTCAATTGCATTTCTGCACTGGCCTACAATTTCCAGGTCATTAAGGGAAGAAATATATTTCGCCAGCACTTTCAATGCCGGAGGCTCATCATCAATAAGCAGGCACCGAAGCTTCATGAAGTGATAGTTTGAGCATTTACAGAAGGGAGATGCGACATTGTATAAGCGGATATGCTGCCACTCAATTTAACCATTAATGAAACTGCAAAGAAATCTCCCTCATCATTTATCTTCAGTTCATATTTGGCAGGGTAAAGAAATTCGAGGCGCTTTTTTACATTGTTGATCCCAATGCCATTATTGCTGTGCGATATAAATTCGTTTTTGCTATTGGTGATCTTGAATTTCAATATGCCGTTCACCACAGATATATCGACTCCCATCCAGGGTTTTTCAATTTGCTCCGATGCGCCATGCTTAAAAGCATTTTCCAGAAAAGGAAGCATCAACAAGGGTGATATGAAAACGTCCCTGATGTCACCATCCACGGTCCACGATATTTCCAATGTATCGCCATACCGTTCTTTTTCCAGATCTAAATAATCTCTCATGATCTGCACTTCTTTCTCCAGCCTCACTTCTTCGGCCTTGCAATCATAAAGCATGTAGCTAAGCAACGATGACAATTTCAAAATAAGTTCCGGCGTTTTTGGTGATCTATCGAGAGAAAAAGAATAAATATTATTAAGCGTATTAAATAAAAAATGCGGATGCACCTGTGCTTTCAGCAGTTGCAGCTCGGCTGTTATTTTTTCCTGTCGCGCCTGCAGAAATTCTTTTTGCTTCAATAACCACTGCTTCCCAAGAGATAAAGAGGAGAAGCAGGCTGCGGTGGTTAGAACGCAAAGGAAACATTGCCAGGCATAATCATCACCATGGGGCAAGTGCATCAGATCCAATAAAGGGGCGGATACATACTTAAGAAAATAGACGCTCAGGAACCACCCAACCGCAAGCCAGGAAATAATTGAGCCCAGGAAGACCAGGTATTTTCCTTTCAACAACAGCTTTGGAATGGCAATGTATGAAACGGGATAACTGAAGACCATAAAGACCGGAATCCAAAGCGCGATGCGAATAAGGTGATCGGTAAATGCCGACCAAAGCATCGACAAGAAGCAGGTCCATCCCAAAAGCCATAATGACCAAAACAAGAAATGCCGCAGCACCCTGCGTCCCGGGGAAAAAATAAACTCGTTTGTTTTGATCATATTCAGGTTGAAAACTTGCTTTCTACAAGTTAAGCAATAAAACCCAATGATCGTTTCGCCCGAAGTTAAAATAGACGAACAGCTTTCAATCGCAGACAAACAACATTTTTCTCTCTTGAAAACCACAAACCTGGTTTAGCAGCCTTGTTTCTGAGAAACAAATCCGTTAAGCGATTAGAATTTATTGTTGGCAAAGTCCTTTTTATTTTGCCCTTGTTAACTAATATTAAAAACACTCACTAATGAAACAGAAAATCGTTTTTGCCATGTTGCTGATCGCAACTGCATCATTGTTGACTTTTTCGTGCCGGAAAGAGTCAAACCGGGATACCGACGGGCATAATCAACAAACCAAAACTTATTCTTCGGATGTTGTAAAAAAATGGCTGGGCGTTCAATTGCCTTTGTTGTATTCTCCTGCTGTTTCTTATGGAGTTAATGCCGGCAGATACATGGCTTATTGTGGCGTAGCCGCATACGAAGCCGTGGTG
The DNA here is from genome assembly GCA_036500545.1 of Puia sp. Classification (GTDB taxonomy): domain Bacteria; phylum Bacteroidota; class Bacteroidia; order Chitinophagales; family Chitinophagaceae; genus Puia. Next base: position 81,867 of record DASYBV010000026.1, read on the forward strand.
CCCGGCATGCCCTCCTATCAAAGTCTCAACGGCCAACTAAATGAAATGCCGCAAATGCCTCAAACGGAACCGGGACTGGCCTATCACTGGCCAACCTGTGCCAATGCCGCTTTGGCTGAAATGACCAGAAAACTATTTACTTTCACTCCTGCAACCACCGATGCGGTGCAAAAGCTTGAAGATGAATTAAATGTAAGCTATGCGAAAGAAATCGGCGACACTGCCATCTTTGAACGATCAAAGGCCTTCGGAAAAGCCGTAGCGGAAGCAGTCTTTACCTGGTCCACTTCAGATCATCCATGGTCATCCTGGGCAGCCTTAGTGCTTACCGACCACAGTCCAGGTCGTTGGTGGCCGGAAAACAATAACCCTACCATTGCTAATGGTCTTTCCTACTGGGGTGATACCCGCACCATGGTTGTCGGCAGCATCGATAATGTGACCTCAACGCCTTATGTATATAATGATGCAGATGTAAATTCTCCTTATTACAAGGATTTTAAGGAAGTTTATGACGTCTCCAAAAACCTGAGCTATGATCAAAAGCGCGTGGCCAAATATTATGATGACCCGGCCGTGAATGGTTATCCCTCCGGAGCGAGCTATATTCCTGTATTCAAACAAATTTTGGAACAACAAAATCCGGCACTCGATATAGCCGTATTTGCCTATGCCAAAACCGGTATGAGCCTGTTTGATGCCACTATTGGCTCCATGAAAGCGAAATTCCATTTCCTGCAGGAAAGACCCTTCCAGTTTATCCGCAGGGTGATCGAGCCCTCCAGCGACCCGGCTACCTGGTGGAAGCCTTTTATTGTCACACCACCCCATCCTGATTTTCCGGCAAACCATGCAACTTTTAGTAGTGCATTCGCCCAGGCCCTCACCTCCATTTTCGGCGATCATGTGTCTTTCGTAAACAGCACTTATAAAGGCCAAATGGTTGATCTGGGAAATGGTCCGGAGGATATGGGCAGCTATTCCTACAACTCTTTTTCTGAGTTTGCCAATGCCATTGCGATCTCGAGGATTTATGGGGGTATTCATACTCGTCATGCGGTCGATGAAGGCGCAAAACAGGGGATGAAAATTGCGCAAAATATCGATAGCAAGGTTAAATTTCAGAAAAAATAGCAGGAAGACTGATAGAATTAATATCAGGAAGTCTTATGCACCCGGGTGCTAAACGTTTAAGAATTGTTTTTAGAAAAGACTATAACTAAACTGTGTCAAAGGTTAAAAAAGGAAGACCTTTAATACAGTTTTTTTTATGGAAAAGAGAGGTAAAAACTATTATATACGAGGCATTGCAGATCAACCATTTACTGGAGAACCCTTTTAGATTTCCACGATCGATCCAAAACGGACATTCTTGAAATGTCTTTTTATTGGTTGGATATTTTGTTAGGATTCTGGGAATAATCCTGACAAATGAAACGTAATAAGAGCAGCCAAAACCTTCTGGATGAACAGGTTAAGCACAAAGAGCCAGGCCAATTGCTCTTTCCTGGCGAATATTTTGATATCGGTAGTCCGGAGGCCATTCATATGGCCTTTTCCAGGTTGGTCCGGCAGAATACATTGACACGTTTAGGGAAAGGGATATACCTAAACCTAAGATAGACCCTCAACTGGGCCAATTGTATCCTTCACTGGAAGAGATTGCGCGAAAAGTTGCTGAAAAGGAAAAAGTCGTGATAGGTCTTTCAACTCAAGTTCCTACCAAAGTAGTGTTCCTGACCAATGGTAGTCCGAGAACCATACGGATCGGGAAGGGCACTCTTATTTTTAGGAGTACAACACCCAAAAAGCTGTCCGCCAAAAGTGATACTGTTTTCCTTGCTATCCAGGCTTTAATTGAATTGGGCGAGAAGGGGACAACCGACAATATAATTGAGTCGTTGTGTACCACCTTGAAAAGGGAGGGACCGGCAGCCATTCGCGAGGATGCCAGGTCAGCCCCCAACCATGTGGCCAAAACACTTTATCTTATCGCGGATAAACTTGAAAACAATGATCGAGTTTCTTCAACTACCGGAAAACCAGCGTCGCCAGGTCATAGAACAGGCCAACGCCCGGACGGGTATGAGCCTAAAAGCCGTTGAAAAAGATTGGTGGGCATATGGCAGGGCTACGAATCATACCGCCCCGCCGGCATCAATGGGACAATTCCGCCAGGACTATGAAACCATGCTGACGGAAATGATCTATGGGGATGCACCGGATTTCGATACTTTGATCGATCAGCTAAGGAACTCAACGGGCTGTTGATAAATCATGGGCAGAAAGGAAGGTAGGAGGTCTGTAAAGGGGCTTTTTAATGGAAATACCGCTTTTATAAAATACATTTGACTTTCAAAATTAGGAAAAATGATGAAGTTTCAAAGCTCGCTGATGCTCCTACTGTTGGCGGGATTTCGGCTGTGCGCGCAAACAGCGATCGTCACGGGCGCCCTTTCACCGGATTATGGTGGAAAATCCATCAAGCTTACCCTGATGAACTATGATACACGGAATGATAGCCTTCTGCAAGAGGCGACGATTGCGCCGGACGGTAAATTTTCCCTGAAGATCACTGAAAAAGACCCTGAGATTTATGATCTGGCGGTGGGAAATAACAGTCTCGTTCAGGTATTGGCAAAACCTGGCGACAAGATCCACCTGACCATCTCCAGAGACAGCATCCTGGTGACGGGCTCACCCGAAACACAATATTTGGTTGCGTATGAAAAGAACAGGAAAGCCGTATTCAATAAGTATTTAAAACGAACCTATGATTCCTCGGCCGCAGCGGTAAAAAGCGGTGACAAACAGCGGATCGAATACTGGAACGTGGAGCATGAAAAAGCGTCCGAAAATTACAAGGCGGAACTGGCCGAATGGGTGAAACAACCGTTTTTCATCAATTCACGCGCGGCGATCCACCATAGCATCCGCTGGAATCCGGAAACCGACACGGACCTCATGGATCAAATGGTAACGATCTTTAAGAAAAAATATCCGAATGAAGATCTTACCCGACAACTGGCAAATAAAGTAAATGCCACCAAACGGATCGCTATCGGCGCGATGGCACCCGGTTTTACCTCCACCGATACGACAGGCAGAGTGGTCGACTGTAAAGACTTCCGGGGCAAATACACATTGGTCGAGTTCTGGGCCTCCTGGTGCGCGCCTTGCCGTGAAGAAAGCCCCACCCTGGTAAGATTATATAACCAATATATGGGAAAAGGACTGGCGATCCTGAGCGTTTCGATCGACAAGAATACCACCCAATGGAAGAAAGCTATTCGCCAGGACGGATATATCTGGAAAAATGTCTGCGACGGTGACGGGTATGCAGGTCCTACCGCGGCACTCTATACAGTAACGGTCATCCCGAATAGCTTCCTGCTGGATAGGGACGGCAGGATCATTGCCAAAAACCTTCGCGGCAAATTGCTGGAAGATAAGCTCGCCTCGCTGATGCCCTAAACGGTAAAGGATACCCCATCTTCCTGACCCCCATCTGCACCCGGGGTAAGTATTGGGAGATTATGAAACTAGGGTCGATAGTGATTATTTGATTGATTGTCTCCATTTTTATTCAATATCCTATCTTCGTGGGATGAAAAAGCTACAAAGACTTGCTATAATGGGGCTGATCCTGGCGGCCCTGCCACAACTGGGATTGGTTGCGCAGAAGGTTTCCAAATACGACCAGCACGAACTGTTTAGCCCTTATTTTTTTAGAACGGACGGTAATGAATACCGAAGCGTCAGCGGCCGGCCGGGGTCAAAATACTGGCAAAACAAAGCCGACTACCAGATCCGCGCGACCCTGAACGAACAGGATACCACCATCAACGGGGAGGTAACGATCAATTACACCAATAATAGCCCGGATAAGCTGGATTTCCTCTGGCTGCAACTGGATCAGAACCTGTTCCGCCCCGATAGCAGGGGAGCCGCGACGACACCGGTCTCCGGCGACCGTTTTGATGTCAAGGGTTTTTCGAAGGGCGGTTACCATATCGAATCCGTGCAAATTATTTATAATACGAAGACCTATTCCGTTACGCCTGTCATCACCGATGCCCGGATGCAGGTACGGTTACAGACGCCTGTAAAACCCAGCGGCGACAAGATCAGGATCAAGGTAAAGTATAGTTTCGCCATCCCGGTCTACGGGGCCGACCGTATGGGCCGGCTGGATACGAAGAACGGCATCGTCTACGAACTTGCGCAATGGTATCCGCGTATGTGCGTCTACGACGACATCGAATCCTGGAACACGCTGCCGTATATGGGTTTGGGCGAGTTCTACTGCGAATATGGCAATTTCGACTACTACCTGACGGCCCCGGCCGATATGACGGTAGTAGCTTCGGGAGACCTGCAAAATCCACAGCAAGTATTGACTGCCCGCGAAATGGAGCGCCTTGCAAAAGCACGTAAGAGCGACGAGACGGTGATGATCGTCACACCCGAAGAAGCGGGCCAGCCATCCAGCCGTCCTAAAGCAACGGGCACCCTGACCTGGCATTTCAAAATGGACAGTACCCGGGATGTGTCCTGGGCGGCCAGCAAGGGATTTATCTGGGACGCGGCCAGGGTCAAGCTGCCTTCGGGACGTCCGGCGATCGCCCAATCCGCCTACCCCATCGAAGCCGCCGGGAAAGACCGGTATGGCCGCTCGACGGAATACCTCAAACGCAGTATCGAAATTTATTCCGACCTATATTTCGAATATCCCTGGAATTCTGCCGTCAGCGTAGCCGGGGTTGCACTCGGAATGGAATATCCCGGAATCGTTTTTTGTCAATCGACCCTGAAGGACGGCCGTCTATGGGGGGATATTACGCACGAGATCGGCCATAACTGGTTCCCTATGATCGTGGGGTCGAATGAACGGCGATTTATGTGGCAGGACGAAGGTTTCAACACCTTTATCAACCAATTCTCGACCCGCGAGTTCAACCATGGCGAATATTACCGCACCCCCCGGCCGGAACAGACCTTCCGCGGATTCGCAAGGGACAAGGATCCGCTGATGACGGCCCCCGAGGGCATGGACCTGGGCGGCTACGGTGCCTATTACAACAAAACCTCCGCTGGCCTGAACCTGCTGCGCGAAGTCATTACGGATAGCGCCCGTTTCGACTATGCTTTCCGGCTATACATCCATCATTGGGCATTCAAGCACCCTCAACCGGACGATTTCTTCCGAACCATGAACAGCGCCGTAGGAGAAAACCTCGACTGGTTCTGGAAAGAATGGTTCTTTACCAATG
>DASYBV010000027.1:0-231773 GCA_036500545.1 Puia sp.
GTGTTGGGAAGAAGAGCTGATATTTATTTGGTGGGGAAGTTAAATCATAGTAATTTCGCCGTCCACATCGCGAAGTAGAGCAGCGGTAGCTCGTCGGGCTCATAACCCGAAGGTCGGTGGTTCGATCCCACCCTTCGCAACACAGACCTCGGCCAGAGACATCCGGCTGAGGTCTTTTTCATTAACGGGGGTCCCGCCGATGTCTCTGGATGAGGTCAAAATCATTAGCCCGGTCAGATGGCGCGGCCTTCGGTACAGGACAGCCATCCGGGACAAGGAAGCGATCAGCCGGAAAAGGAAGCGGCCATCCCAGGAGAGGGAAATGGCCGTCAGGGGGAAGAACCAGGCATAAAAAGGTATTATATTAGTAACATGAAAGTCGGATTTGTAAGCATATTTGGGAAGCCCAATGCAGGCAAAAGCACCCTGCTTAACGCCCTTATGGGTGAAAAGCTGGCTATTGTCTCTCCCAAAGTGCAGACGACCCGGCATCGGATCAAGGGGATACTGACGGAGAAGGATTATCAGATCGTTTTTTCCGATACGCCTGGTATTATAGAGCCCCGGTATAAACTGCATGAAAAAATGATGCAGGCCGTGAAGGGTTCGCTGGAGGACGCCGATCTGGCCCTTCTTTTATTGGACATACGCGATAACTGGGAAGAGAATGACCAGTTGTTCAAGTCGCTGGGTTTGCGATCGTCTTCGATCGCCATGGTAGTGCTCAATAAGATCGATGGGGTTGCCGCGGAGAAGATAGCCGAAGCACAGGCGTTTTTTGCTGGCCAGCCATATTGCAAGGAAGTGATTGCGATCTCTGCCCTGAAAAAGAAAAATATCGATGGGTTATTGACGACTGTACTGGGGGTATTACCCGAAGGGCAGCCCTTTTTTGAGGGGGATGATCTGACGGACCTGCCTACCAAATTTTTTGTGGGGGAGATGATCCGGGAGAAGATCTTCTTTCTTTATGGCGATGAGATCCCCTACCAGGCGACGGTCCTCATACAGGAGTTCCAGGAGAAAACGACCCTTACCAAAATAAGGGCCGATATTATCGTATCCCGGGAATCCCAGAAGGGCATTATTTTGGGAGAGGGGGGTAAGATGATCCGCAAGCTGGGGTCGGAAGCCCGAAAAGATATAGAGGCGTTTATCGGCCGGAAGGTTTTTCTGGAGCTTTTTGTAAAGGTCAGACCGAAGTGGAGGGATACGGATATTTTTTTAAAGGAGTATGGGTATAGTTGAGGGGGAAGGAGACGGAAAGAGGAAGAAAGAAAGTGGAGGAAAAAGTATATAACAACGAATTATGAGTGGATTTACAGTGGCTATTGTAGGCCGGCCCAATGTGGGGAAAAGCACATTTTTCAATCGCCTGCTGGAAGAGCGCAAGGCGATCGTGGATGACGTGAGCGGCGTGACCCGCGACAGGCAATATGGGGTAGCGGATTGGATCGGGAAATCGTTCAATCTCATCGATACGGGAGGGTTTGTGCCCGATAGCGAGGACGTGTTCGAGCAGGAGATCCGCAAGCAGGTGTTGATCGCGCTGGAAGAGGCCAATGCCCTGATCTTTATGGTCGATGCGGCGACGGGGATCACCACCCTGGACGAAGCGATGGCGGAGGTGTTGAGAAGGAGTACAAAACCCGTTTTTTTAGCGGTTAACAAAGTAGATAACAGCGACCGGCTGCTGGAGGCCGCAGAATTCTATAGCCTGGGTTTTGACAACATCTTTTTTCTTTCTTCCATGTCCGGCAGCGGTACGGGGGAATTGCTCGATGCGGTTGTTGGGCTGATAGCAGATGACCAGGCGGACCCGGCGGATAACGGTCTTCCCAAATTTGCCATCATCGGACAACCGAATGTAGGGAAATCCTCCCTGCTGAATGCCCTGGTAGGACAGGAAAGGACCATAGTCAGCGATATCGCCGGGACCACCCGGGATACCATCCATACCCGTTATAACCTGTTCCAGAAGGATTTTATCCTTATCGATACCGCCGGTATCCGTCGGAAGACCAAGGTGCATGAAGACCTGGAGTTCTATTCCGTGATCCGGGCGATCAAGGCCATGGACGAGGCGGATGTATGTCTGTTGCTGCTGGATGCCTCCAAGGGGATCACCGCACAGGACCTGAGCATTTTTGCGCTGGCCGTAAAAAAGGGAAAGGGGATCGTCGTCCTTGTTAACAAATGGGACCTGATGACAAAGGAGACCAATACGGCCAAGGAATATGAAAAAGAATTAAAGGGGCGGCTTGCGCCTTTTACCGATCTGCCCGTCCTATTCATTTCCGTGACCGAAAAGACCCGCATTTTCAAGGCCATCGAACTGGCCCTGGAAGTGTATGAGAACCGGCAGCGTAAGATAACGACTTCCGAACTGAACGAGGTCATGCTAAAAGCCGTGGAGGCCTATCATCCTCCCGTGGTCCGTGGACATCCGTTAAAAATTAAATATATTACCCAGTTGCCGACCCATGTACCCTCCTTTGCCTTTTTCTGTAATTATCCGGATGATGTTAAGCAGCCCTATAAGAATTACCTGGAAAACCAGTTAAGGGAGAATTTTAATTTCAAAGGCGTTCCCTTACGGCTTTTCTTCAGGAAAAAATAGCTAGCTTTGCCCGCATTAAGAAATATTAAAAAATTTCCAATGAAAAAATTATTAGGTGTATTGGCCATCGCCGTTGCAATGGCTGCTTGTAACAACAGTGGTGTAGAGGGTTCCTCCGCCAGCTCGGCCGATTCTGCTACGAAGATGGCTGCTGACTCCGTAAAGACCCCGGTCGATTCTTCTGCCAGGAAGATGGACTCCACGGCTACTGCTACGGACACCACGAAGAAGATGTAGGCACTAACTTATTGACTTATTGAAATGTGAAGACCTCCTTTCCGGGAGGTTTTCTTGTTGGGGGAGGGGCGAAGGGGTTTCCCAAAAATTCCTGCTCGGTCTATCCGGGGAATGCGGACGTCAGCGTAAAGGTTGTGCCGAGTCCGGGCTGTGCGTGAATGGATATGTTATACCGAATGGCCCTGGCGAGGTCCTTTATCAGATGAAGGCCAAACCCGCTCTTTGCATTGATGGCTATTGCATCCTCATAGATCGCTTTTGCCTGGTCGTCGCTGATCCCGGGTCCATTGTCGGTAATGGATAAGCCGATATTATTTCCCTGTTTCCAGGCGTTCCATTCGATGGTCCCTCCGGGTGTGTCGTGTAGGGCCTTGATGGCGTTGGAGGTAAGGTTCTGCATGATCACCCGTAGATAATTTTCGTCCGTGGAGACCATTAAACCGGGTTCATGGCTAAAGCGGATGGCTACCTGTTCCGTTTGCGAAAAAAACCTTTGCAGGTATTCGAACAGGTCGCTGACCGCCACATTTTTTATATGCGGTTGGAAGTGATCCATTTGTTCCTTACTCCACAAAAGCATCATCTCCATGGTGTTCAAAAGATCCTCCGCCGACTGGCTGATCCTCTGCCGGTGAACGGCCTGGGCTTCGCCGGTCAGCAATCCCGGTTCATGTTTCTGCAGGTGCAGGAAATGGATGAGGTTCGATACGGGGCTACGGAGGTCATGGCTGAGGATGCCAAAAAACTTTGCCTTGACCTTATTGGCTTCGTCGAGGCGGTTGTTCAGGATCATCAGGGTGGTGTTTTTTCTTTTCCGGTTACGGTTTTCCCAGATACACACGCCTATGATGATAGCTGTCAGGAGCAATCCTGCGATCAATCCTATTTGTGTTTTTCGCTGGTTGGACAAGATCAGTCTATTGATGGCGATCTCGTTGTCCTTTACGGCGATATTATGCTTGCTTTCCAGGCCCGCGATCTCGTTCTTCTTATCCTGCGAGAAAAGAGAATCATTGATGGCATGATAGGTCTTATAATGTTCCAGCGCCAATCTATGATCTCCCTTTTGCGTGGCCAGGTCTGACAGGGAAAGGGAGATCTCTGCCAATAGTTGTGCATTCGAGGTCTCCCTGCTCAGGTCTGCTCCGAGTAATAAATAGCCGGCCGATCTTTTTAAGAGAAGGGCCTTTTCGGGAGGTTTGCTTTGTAAGGCAAGTTCGTAATACTCACCTCCCAGATCAGCGATATTGGCGATGGAATTTACGGAAGCCTGTCCGATCTTATCAAATATTTCCTGTGCTGCCAGCATGGTAGCTATTGCCTTCTTATGATCCGGGTATTCCAGTTTCGCCATATTGGAAAGTACTCCCGCCACCTGCGGCTGGTTATCCAATTCCTGGTACGCCTTTAGCGACCTTGCCATGTATGCTTTGGCGGAGGCAGTATCTTTGGTGTCCATTTTGATAATGCCCAGTTGGAGCAGCGCCTTCCCGCTATTATCGGGGTCTCCGGCCATTTCGGCGTATTTTAATGCCATTTCCCCATATTCGGTGGCCTTCGCATAATTTTTTTGCGTGTAAAAGACGGTCGTTATATTGGTACATACCATGGATATTTTGTCGTTGTTCTTTATTTCCTCTGCAATGGCAAGGGCCCGGAAGAAGCATTCCGTGGCATGGGAGAAATCGGATTCCCGCTGATAGCTTCTGCCGATGTTATTTAAATTATTTATCTGCTGGAGCTTTGATCCGAGTTCGCCGTTGATGGCGAGGCTTTGCTGGAAATGAGCCCGCGCCAGCGTATTGTTGCCCGTGTCTCCGATCATGATGCCAAGATCATTATGGAGATTGGCCATTCCCTTTTTCCACCCGATCTTTTCCGCGAGGTGCAAGCCCTCTTCCGCGTAGGCGAATTCTTTTTTCGGATCGAAGAGCATATAGGTCCGGGCGATGGTTTTTAGCAGGTCCACCTTGTTGGAATCCTCCTTTGCCCGTGGCAATTCGGACAATAGGGAATCTGCCAGCGGCTGTCCTTTCTTCTGGGCGTGCAGGGTAGAAAAGGGAAGAACCGCGGAGAAGAATACAAAGAATACAAAGAATACGAAGGATAGGTAGTGTAAATATTTCATTGTTGTCAGGTTAGGAGTCTTTCTACGGCTTCTTTATAGCTCCTGCCGATGGGGAGGGACATATTGTTGACAAGGATCTCCTTTGGGGTGATCCTGTCGATAAAGTGTTTTTGTACGGCAAAGCTTCGATGGATACGGATAAAGGATCGAAAGGCCTTTTCTTTCAGCAGGTTGCCGAGAGGGGTCAGTACGCAATATTTTTTTTGAAGGGTAATGATGCCGGTATAATCCTTCAGCGCCTCCAGGTATACTATTTCGTGAAACTTCAGTTTGATGTGCTGGTGTCCGTCTTTTATGAACAGGGTATCTTCTCCCAGGGTATAGTCCAGCAGCCCGGCCTTATGGTGGATCTCCATGTATTGCTGGAGCCTTTTCATGGCCTTATCGAAGCGGTCGGAGGTCAGTGGTTTTACCAAAAAATCGAGTGCGGAGGTTTCGAAGCCTTCCAGGGCGAATTCCGGGTGAGCCGTAATAAAGATACAGGCGGGTATTTGTTCCAGTTGTTTGCGTAGGTCCAACCCATTGATCCCGGGCATGTCTATATCGAGTAAAAGGACATCGGGGGGTGTCGTCCTGGCGAACTCCAGGACCCCGGAGGCCGAGGCAAAGATGCCGGCGATGGAAAGAAAGGGGTACCTGCGGGCAAAGGAGGCGATGGTCAGCCTATCTAATTCATTATCATCCACAATGATACAGTTGTATCCATTTTTTAACGGATTCATGGTGCAGTTGGCGTTTTTCGTTGTGATCCTCGTGATCCTCAGACAATATACGGATTTTATCCCTTCATCTATTTAAAAGGTAATTGAGCGATTGTGCCCGCAAAGCGCTGGTCAATGCATGTAGGTTTGCCTTCAACAGCAAAACAGTTTTTATGAAAAGACATTTTATACGGTCGAAATATTTTATGATCTCTTTTATTGCGATGGTTTCTTTTAGCTCCTGTGGCATGGGGCAGAGCGATGCAAAAAAAACGGCGGAACAGATCCGGGATGCCGTGAAGACTAATTCTCCCGGAAGCCTGGCCACCTCGGATGGCGGCTGGATGATGCGGGCAAAGATCGACGGCAAGGAATGGATGGCTGAGTCTATGATGCCGACCGAACCAACGGGCAGGATATTGGGCAAGAAGGGGGATATCACCATCAGTTTTCCTTATAGCAGAAGGGATATGACGGCTGGCAGAAAGATCAGGTTCGGGCAAAGCTGGGCGGTAGACCTGTTCACCGGCGGTGATATCCGGATCTGGGGTGGCTATAAGGGGGAGATGGTCATAACGAAGGTGGATGGTCAATGGGCGGAGGGCACTTTCTTTTTTACGGGAACCACGACCGATAGTCCGGATAAAAAGGTGGAAGTGACCGATGGTTTTTTCCGGATCTCCCTGACGAAACCCTGACGGGTAGGGAATAGGATGCCTGTCTGAACTTGATTGTCCAAGCCCATCGCTAACCTGCTTTTTATGAATGTAAGAACAAACAGCTTTTTTTTGCCGCTGGTCCTTCTGCTGACGCTCTCTGCAAGGGGGCAGGACCTTGGCGTCATCGGATCGCAAAAGCCTTTTTCTATCACCGGCTCGGCGCAGATCAGGGGGATCTTTTATGGCGCCAGCGGTATTTCGGACAGGCGTACGCCATTTTCCTACCTGTTCTCGGGTAACCTGACGGCTAATCTTTATGGTATCTCGCTGCCGATGAATTTTTCCATCAGCGAAGCGGACCGGTCGTTTAGTCAGCCTTTTAATCAATTCGGGATCAGCCCGCATTACAAATGGATGACGGTTCACCTCGGTTATCGCAATATTAATTTCTCGCCCTATACCCTGGCGGGTTATACAATGCTGGGAGCCGGCGTGGAGCTCAACCCCGGTAAATTCCGGATGGGGTTTATGTATGGCCGTCTGAGCAGGGCGACCACGCTGGATACGACCACGCAGAGCCTGGCGCCGGTCTCCTTTTCCCGTAAGGCCATCGCGTTGAAATTGGGATATGGCAGCCGGGACAATTTTATCGATCTCAGTATGCTGAAAGGCAAGGATGATGCCGGGAGCCAGTCTATGTCCAAATCCACGCTCGACTCCCTGAATGTGTTCCCGGCTGCCAATACGGTCCTGGGGATCAGCGCCCGGTTTACGATAGCCCGGAATGTCTTTGTGGAGGGGGATGTGGGAACCAGTCTTTATACCCGTGACCTGCATTCACCCCTGACCCTGGATTCGATCAGCGATCCTCTTCTGAAGAAGCTGCGGTCCCTTGGTCCGGTCAATGGCACCACGGAGTTAAATACGGCCATCGCAGCCGCCGTTGGATACAAGGGGAAGGGCTATTCCATAAAGTTCCAGTACCAGCGCGTAGATCCGGGTTTTACTTCCATGGGCGCCTATTTCTTCAACAACGACCTGGAGAACTATACCATTGCGCCAACCTTACGTGTCCTTAAAAACCGGTTGCGTTTTTCGGGCAGCATCGGTTTCCAGCACGACAATCTTCAGCAGCAGAAGGCTGCCACTTCGCATAAGCTGATCGGGACGGCCCTGTTGAGTGCGGATCTTACCCGGGAATTAGGCATCGATATCAATTATAGTAATTTTTCCAACAATCAGCAACCTAATACCATCCGTTTTGCCGATTCGCTGAAGATCGTTCAGACCACGCAGAACCTCTCTGTCAGTCCGCGCTGGATGCTCATCGGACCTGTCACCACGCATACCGTTATTGTGTCCGCGAATTTGATGCAGATGAACGATTATAATAATTATTTCGCTCAGAATGCCGTCAGCCGCAATGTCAATTACAAGCAGTATTATCTCAATTACACCTTTGGCCTGATCCCCGCCGCCTTGTCGCTCTTTATCAACATCAGCTCTACCGCGGCGGAGGCGGCCGGCACTTCCGACCGGAGCAGGGGGGGCACGGTGGGGTTCAGCAAATCTTTTTTTAAGGCGGCTTTTCTGGCTTCGGCCAGCGGCGGATTCTTTACCGGCCGGCGGAACGGCGGGGACGATCATACGGTCAATGCTTCGTTCAACCTGCAATACAAATTCCTAAGCCGGCATGATCTCAGCGCTTTGTTCTTTTATACCAATGATACGCCGGTCATGCCTTCGATGGGGATGCCTGCGTTTTCGGAATTAAGGGCGGAACTGGCTTACAACTATCGTTTTTAATATCTGTAATTATGCAACGACTCTATCCATTCCTTATACTACTCCTGTTGCTGCTGGTCCGATCCTCCGCTTCGCGGGGCAATGCGTTTGACGGCCCGATAGACATCAGGGTCAGTATCCTGCCGCCATATCCTTCCAGGGTGACGGATTATGCTTCGCGGCCGCAGCAGGTATTGATCATGATCCGTAACCTGAGCACGATCCCGCAGGATCTTCAGCTTCGGGGCAGCATCACCGGGGATAACGGCATCACCCTGCGGGTGGATCCCGGGTACAGGAGCCCTTCTGCGATACATCTCGGTGCGGGGGAAAGCCGGCAATTGAATGGCTCCGATATCAGGCAGATGTTCGATTACAACCAGCTTCTTTTCAGCGGTATCAGCAAGGAGAATGTGATCCGTGGCAATGGGTTGCCGGAGGGTAATTACCAGATCTGTATCCAGGCTTTTGATTATAACAATGGCCGGCTCCTGTCTTCCGGGGAGCCGCTGGGTTGTAGCAATGTCTTTCCGATCAGCAGTATAGAGCCTCCTATCATCCTGAGCCCTTTTAATGACCAGCCTGTCTCGGCCCTTACCACCCAGCATTTTGTCATAAGCTGGACCACGCCTGCGGGGGCGCCTCCCTCCACCCAGTATACCATCAGCATGGTCGAGATCCTGGATGGGCGTAATCCGAACGATGCGGTCAACTCCGCGACCAGCCCGCTGTTTTTTCAGCAGACGGTCAATGCGGGTAATCTGCTGCTTTATGGGCCTGCCATGCCGGCCCTTACTGCCGGAAGAAGATATGCGTTGCTGGTAGCCGCCAAAGATCCTTTTAACACCGTGACGTTCCGCAACAATGGCCGCAGTGAGGTCACGAGCTTTGTATATGGAGACACGACGGGGGGGACGTCCTTTGGTGACCGGAACCCCGGACAGGGTACGGCGGGAAGTTTGCCGTCCGCCACTATCAAGGGTCGTCTCACCTGGTACTACCGGCGATCGGAGGAGATGGCTACGGACCGCAAGTCTACGTATGATCCTACCTGGGACAAGGGACCGGGCCTGGTCCGCGCCTTTGACGATAAGATGGTGGTGAATGCCGCCCTGAGCGATCCCAGCTTTGTCGCCGCGGTAAAGCCTGCCACGCAGATCCTTACGGCTGCCTATCATAGCCCGGTTACATTGACGGCGCTGAAATCCGTCCAGCCTACGGCTGCCATCGTGCCTTCCACCACCAAACAGATCGGCACTGCGCATTCTTCCGTCGTCGGCATACTCGGCGGCGGGATGGGATCATTGATAACCGATAACGACAACCCGGCTTCCTTTAACAATTATGGTTCGCAGCCGCATCCTATGGCGGGTACGATCGTCCGGTTATTGGCTACCGATACCGGCCGTGGGGCCTCTTCCGCTCCCCAACTGGTGGGTGTGGGCATTACGGATGAGCAGGGCAATTTCCAGCTTTCCTTTATTCCTCCTGCCGCCTTTGGCGCCGGGAAGGGGTTTCAATATACGCTGGGAATCCAGGAGGGTTATTTCACCCTGCCGGAGTATAAATTTTCCTTTCCTCCGGATAAGGCCAGCTATGACCTGGGGGAGATCAAGGCGTTGGCCAATACTTTCCGGCTGCTGCCCTTTGCCACCAATGCGAAAGGGGATAGCGAGCTGGTGTCGGCCACCATCGACATCTATCGGAGGGCCGATTTTTATTCCGGCACTCCTGCGCTTGGGACGGAGGGGAATATCGACGGGGATCAGCGGAGTGCGGAGCTTATCGGCGGGCAATCTTATATAAAAGTTTCCTCTCTCCGGGACGGCTATACGGGTACGCGTCTTTTTTTCAGCAATGCCAATGGCGATGAGTATAAGGTCAGGGTGACGGCGCAGGATTTTTCGACCTATACCAGCAGCCTGAGCATTACGACGGCGGTGACCCGTCCGACGGCGCCTCAATCTATCCGACAGGTATATAAGCTGGCGATCGGGCCCACCGTTTTTAGCGGTACGGTCGATGAAATAATGGAACAGGGGGGGACGAAAAGGCCTCTTACCGGCGCTACGGTGATCCTATACCTGGACGATGACGCATATGCGAAGGCTATGCAGATCCAGCGTACGGGATTTCTGTTGCCGGCGGCGAGTACATCTGTACGGGCTGTATCGGGGGTTGCCGTGACGGGGATGGGTGCCGTGACGGGGGTGGGGAAGGGAGCTGGTGCGGGGATCGGTCAGAATACGGCGGCCACTGCGGTTACAAAGACCGGGAGTCAGGTTATGACGGTTGCCGCTGCGGTTACGACTGCCCGCGTGGGGGCGGTGACAGGCGCGGCGGTGGTGACGGGGATGGGAAAGGTGACAGGCGCGGGTGCTGCGACGGGGATGGTGACGGGGGTGAGCCTGATACAGGATATCGGCCAATATCTGCAGCAGGGGCAGATGGTGACCACGACGGATTCCAGCGGGGCATTTACATTTTCAAACGTTCCGGTCAATGCCAGCTTTATGAAATGCGTGGTCAGCATTCCCGGAAGTGCGGAGACCCGGACGGATAGTGTATTGCTGATGAGTGTGGGGACTCATGTATCCAAGGAGATCGACTTTACTTTTGCATCTTATGCGGTGACCGGCCGGATCGTCGATGAAAAGAGTAATCCGATCCCCAGTGCCCTTTATGTCTGGGCGTCCGGGGGATCTTATGGACAGGCAGATGCCAACGGGTATTTCGCTACTTCCAATAAAGCAGGTTCCGATACCTTGATCATAAAAAAATTGGGCTACCAGGATCGGAAGGTTGGGATCACGATCAAGGGCAATTCACTTGCGTCTACGGATCCCCCGGCCGTATCTGCCTCCGGGGGCGTCACTGCAATATATGCAAGTGTGAAGGTCAGCAGCGTCACCGCCACTGCCTCCGCTAATTATATCAGCAGTCTGCAGTCGACCGCTACGTTCAGGCAGGCTGCCGCGCAGGGTACTCCGCTGACCGCGCAAGGTTTTGGATTTGGAACGCTATCGGGTATTGGCGTCACACAAGGGGCAAGTGGAACGCCCGGTGTCAAGGTCACACCGGGAACGGGTGTTACGCCGGATGGGAAGATCTTGCCGGTAGGGGGAGCCACCTCGGGGAGTCCCGCGTCGGGGAATGGAGGATTCACGGCGGCGAATGAAAAACTGACCAATAGTTGGATAAGTTCCCTGATCCAGCCGCATGACCATCCATCGGGCGCGGTGGACCTGGGTAATATCGTTGTTAAAAAGCGCACCGGCCGGATGCTTATCACCGTTCTCGACGCAGGCGGCATGCCCCTGGGCGGCGCTGCCATCAGGATCGACGGCACGGATTCCACGGAAAATACCAATATCGACGGTACCCGTTATATCGAGGGTCCCGGCGGGGATCTGCTGATCGATATAGCGGGTCCATCCGGGTCTTCCTATGCACCACAGCAGGTAGCTATTTCCGTAAATGACCTCGATACGGCAAGAACGACTGTCCGCCTGGCGCAGGGCGTGAGGATCTCCGGTCATGTCACGGCAGCGGGTACGACCGTGGCCGGCGCGGACGTGGGGGTGGAAGGACTGGACTATCTACATACTCTTTCTGATAATAACGGTTATTACAGCTTTATCGTTTCGAAGGGGGAATCCTATACTTTCCGGGCGGCGAAGACCGGTTTTGTTTCGGCCGGCAGGACCCAATCCTTTTCCGCCGACGGCACCCTGGACTTCGCCCTGGGGAATGCCGGTTTTGATATCACCAAACTGCTTGGTTTTGCGGTGCAGGTCGATAAGATCGAAGACGTGGGCGTTCATAAGAGGATCAGTGGTTCTTTTATCAATATCCCCGGTAACCCGGTCTTTGCATTAAGGGCCGGCACGACCATTCCTTTTTCCAATGTAGAGGTCGAGATCCGGAATAACATGCCTGTTCCCGTTAGCGGATCCGTCACTACCGACGCTACGCAGCTGTCCCTCAAAGCCTTTAATTTCCTGCCGGTAAAGCTGACCAATAACGGCGCTGCGCTGGTGGTCAGCGGATCGGGCGTGTCGGGTGATGCGGGACAATTACAGGGGATGGCCGTCATCGATTATGCCGCATTCATGCCTTCTGGCCTGGCCTCCTATGTGGACGCCTCCGTCCGGCAATATGTGCAGAACAGTTCTTCGGCGACGCCCCAGGCCACCGTTGTGCTCAACAGCGGCGGTACGCTGACGGCCTCCTCCCTGTCGATCGGCGGGGCTGCCGGGACGAAATTCAACCTCTATGGGTTTACGGTTACGCTCGATCTGGCCGGAAGTTCCGTGACTGCCGACGGTCTCCACCTGAAAGGCAGCATCGACCTGGGATCGATCCCCCTGCTCAATGGTACCGTCCTGCAGATAAAAGATCTCTGGGTCGGAACCAATGGGTATATCGGCGGCGTATCCGTCAACATGGATCCGGCTCCTTCCTTTTCGATCGCGGGGTGGGGTGGTACCTTCACCGGTTTGTCCTTTAATGACAATGGTTTCAGCGTGAGCGGCAACCTTCGGGTGCAGATCCCGGGTTCGCAGACGTCGCAGGTGGACTTTGCCAATCTGAGCATTGGCGTCGATCAGTTGTATGGGGGATCGTTCACGATCCCCTCCTCCGGTATCGATGTTTTTGGCATCGTGAAATTTCTTGGCGGCCCTACGCCGCTGAGCTTTGGGAAACTTGGCTCTTCCAATGTATATTATCTCGGCGGTTCGGGGACGGTGCAGTTTCCTTCCCTGTTTGGAAACATGACGCTCAAATTCTTCCAGGTCCAGACGAATGGGCAATTTGCCGCTACCGTACCGGTGAATATCGATGAGGATTTCTTCGGTCTGGCATCGGTTGCCATCACCTCGATCGGTTTTCATACGACCGGTGGGTTCGGGGTGGATATACAGGGCAATTTTGCGCTTAAGGCCATTCCCTTTATCAAGGCCAATGTGGGAGGGATCCATTTTGGCACCGGCGGTTCCGTCAGCGTGGATGATATCGGGCTGAGTTTCGACCTCGTAGGCATCGCGGCGGTCAAGGCGAATATCCAGTTCGTCAACCAGCCGGATAAAAAGGGTTTTGCCGGCAGCGGCTCTATTACCATCATCGGGCTTGCCGGTATCGACATCGGCTTCAGCTACTATAAGGTTCCGAACGGGATCTCGGTGGCTGCTAATTTCAGGGCCAATATCTCCATTCCTATCGGAGTTGTCTCCATCAACAACCCCGGGGGAGGGTTCAGTCTGAATACGGGGGACGGCAGCTGGTCGGTGACCATCATCGGAGATGCGTCCATCACCGGGCTGGGCGCCGCGGTCGCCATTACAAACATGAGCATAACCGTTAGTAACGGACCCGTGATAAAAGGTTCGGCGGGGCTTAGCGTGCTCACCGTCAATGTGGCCAATGCGTCGTTGGTGCTGGACATACCGAAATCGCTGTTTGCCCTCGAGATCAAGGTCGGCATCAATCTCATTCCAAAAGTGATCACTGCGGAGGGGTCTGCGATCTTCGCCTTGTCCGCGGCAAAGAACGATACGTATTTCCTGCTGGGGGCGCAATTCCAGGCTTCGCTGCTGGGCATCTTCAACTCCAATGCAAATATTACGGCCGGATGGGGCGTGAATCTGAGCAAGCACCCGGAATATAGCGAGTACACGGATTTTATAGATCCTACATTCCTGGATAATGGCGTCGTGAAGGGGGTCTATCTGCAGGCCATCTCCGACATCGGGTTTCGGCATGAAGGCTCCATAGGCATCGCATCGGGGGGGATCTGGTTTAACAACAATGCGATGGTGAAGATAAATATGGGGATTGGAGCGGGCAATTACGGATTGGACGTAGGCGCCTCCTGGGACTGCGGCGGTTATTTGGCGGTGGCGGGGTTTGGTACGATCGCCGGATTTGAGATCGGGACGGATGCGAGCCTGCATATGGGTTATGTCAACAATTGTTTTGACGCAGGGGGCAGCCTGGCGGCGCGTCTTATCGCCAGCATCGGCAATTGCGATGACGATTGTTTCACCGGTTTGTGTATGCATGAGATCTTTGGTTTAAAGATCGTCCCGGAGGGGGCGAAGATCTGTATGCATCCGGGGCTGAAGGTAGAATATGACTGTAATTCCGGTTTTCATATGAGCGTCGACTTGTAGGAGCGGGTGATGATGTATAAAATCTTTAAATGTATTTTGTCATGGAACTTCTTTTTGTATCGTTCCGCAGCGGCGGATTGGTTGTCCGGTTGCTACGCTGTCTATCGGGGATTGTGCTGATCGTCTGGGCGGGGTGTTTGACTTCCGGCAGGCTGGAGGCGCAGGATCGCCGGCAGGTGGCTTCCCCGATCCCGGTTTTTAATTCACCGGATGGCGCCGTTATCCTTTTTGGCGGCAGCGCCATCGGCAGCGATGGGAAGGACAATACAGGCACCCAATTTATCATCAGCCGGTCTGAAGGGAGCAGCAACACGTTCGTCCCGCTCTTATTGCGCGGAATGGTCAGGAATATGCAGGCGTTGAAGAAGCTTACCGGGCAGCCTTTTGTAAGTCAATTACGCGACCAGCTGCGATTGTCTTCCGAGGATGCGTTGTGGGTCTATCTGCAAAAGCATCCCGATCTGTCGGCCTATGGGCTGGCCTCTTTTAACATCCCCTTCCGTGTGGCGATGGGTGCGGCGTATATAGATGGAGAAGTCAAAGGGCAGAAGGGCAAGAGGTATACTTATAAGATCGACGTGGAGGGGACGGGTCCAAAGGCGAGTTTCTCCGCTTCCATCACCATCGGAGAGGCCCCCGATTATGCGGCGCCGGCGCTGAGCCTGGCGAAGGCGGGGGATTCGATGGTAACCTTGCGCTGGCGGCTGCATCCGGGAAAGGATATTCCATTCCTGGCGATGGTATACCGGCAGGACGGGGGCAGGGGCGAATTCCAGCGGCTGAATGCCCGGATCATCGCTACCCATAAGGGAGACAGCGCCGTCTTTGTCTTTACGGAAAGGGTGAGGCCCAATAGCGCCTATCGTTATTTCATACGCCCTGCCGATCTGATGGGTAATGCGGGCCTTTTCAATTCCGATACGGCGAGTGTCGTGGCGGCCGATTTCCGGAAGATGCCTTTTGTATCCCAACTCAAGGCGACCGATACGCTCAATGGCATATTGCTGTCCTGGAAACCGGTGGCCGTCAATCCGTTGATCACCGGTATCGAGATCCAGCGTAGCCGCGATTCCCGTGGAGACTACGTGATCATCGACACCGTGAGCGCCCTGGCCGGCTCCTACCTGGACAGGAAGCTGCTGCCGCATATCGCCTATTACTATCGGTTATGTGTACTCCATGCGGGAAGGCAATTGCAATCGGAGAAGGTATATATGGTGGTTAGCGCCGATCAGCAAAAGGCTTCCCGTGAGCCCGACGCTCCCTATGGCATAAGTGCGCAGTCCGTTGCGGGTGGCGTGCTTGTCCATTGGCAGCCTGTAAACAATGCGGACCTCTATGCTTATTATGTATACCGGGGCAGCTCCCTGGACACAAAGATGGAAGTCATTTCTCCTTCGCTGGGTGATACCAGCTTTATCGATACCAGCTCCAATCTCAGCCGTCAGACGAATTATGTGTATGCCGTTACGGCGGTAAGCAATGCCGGTAAGGAGAGCCCGTTCTCGCAGAAGCTGGCGGCCCGGCTTCCAAAAGGGAAAGAGAGGCCGCAGACGCCCGGGGGGATACGTATTACCCGGGTAGAGGGGCGTCTGTTGGTACAATGGGAGGATGTACGAAGGAACGATCCCGGGATCCTGGGATATATCCTCTATAAACATCCTGCCGGGATGAGGCCCCTTCAATACGATGTGACGAAACCCGGTTCGCAGGAGGCCGGCCGTCTTCAATTGACGCCTGTCATCGCCGGAGTGATACGGGATCCTTACCTGGAAGATACCCTGCCGCTTAGGGGGCGACGTATGGAATACCTGGTCTCAGCCATCGATGTTTTTGGTGTGGAAAGCGGTCTTTCTGCCGTTTCTGCCGCGCCGGGCAACGATATAGATCCGCTAAAGCCTCCTGTCCGGTTATTTGCGCGGGTGGTAAAAGAAGGAGTTGCGTTGCAGTGGGAGCAGGCCGATACGACAGGCGTGGAAGGGTTTGTAATCTATCGCCGGATCGTCAGCGAGAAGAATGCCCGAAGAATTGCCCGGGTAGATAATAAGGCAAATCATTTTACGGACAGGGAGGTTGCTTCCGGCGCCCTGTATGTTTACACGGTGACGTCGGTGGGAGCAGGCGGTGAGACGGCCGCCGGAGATGAGCATGCCATAAGAAAATAGTTGTTTAAAAAAATGTATATGAGCAAACTATATGATCGGGGAAGATGCCGGACCGTGAAAACCTTGTCGGGGGTCTTTTTCTACGTCTGTGGCCTGGCCTGTCTGTCGGCCGGCTGCGCCAAACAATTTCCGGCTGTGATCTGGGAAACGGGGCGGACGATTGACAGCACCGCGCCTTCACAGGGGGCAGTGGACACCCCGGTGATCTCGAATGTTTTATACAACGGGGTCTTTATCATCAATGGCGTTGATTTCGACTCTTTGTTGTCGGTAGTGACGATCTCGGGGCAGACGATCCCCGGGTTTGTCTATTCCCGCTCCGGTTCGGGACAGCAGACGCTGACGCTGTCCTCTCTTGTGCTGAACAATACGATGGAAAACCCGGCTCCGGTGGTCGTTATGGTGAGGAATATTCCCAGCAACGTATGGCCTTTCCTGTTTGTCCCGCAGATCAGCGGTTTTTCCTCCGACACGGCGCATCGGAGCAAGACGCTGGCCGTCTATGGCAAGCTATTTGGCAGCCGGGTGGTTCCCAGTACGCTACGGATATATTTCTTTGATGCGAATATGCGGAAGACCTATATGAGCCCCGACCCTGCGATCTTGTCCTGGACGACCAATACCATCCAGGTCACTATGCCCGACTATCTTGTTTATTTCGGTTCTGTGGCGGCAACCAATTATTTGCCTATTTATGTGGAAGTGAGCGTGAGCACGAATACCACTTTTAGAGGATTGCTCTATTCGAAGCAATGAATGGAGGGGCGGGGCCTCACCGGTCGATATAACAATTATTTGAGCCGGGCGATCGCTGTCTCCGTTTCTTTTTTATATTGTCTGAAGGCTTGTCGTTGCTGTTGGATAAAACTATTGTCCGCCAGGGAGCCGAGGACGGCGTCCATTTCTTCCGGTGAATCATAGACCATTTTTCGGAAGGGGCTGGTATAATCCTTTGCCCGGGAAGTATAGATCCCTTTGGTCATCCATTCTTTTGTGGAGATGCTCTGCCGGAAGAGATCGATGAAAGCTTTTTCACCGGCTCTTTTCAGGTTGACGCCTTGTACCTGCCTGTAAGCGGCGAGGGCGTGGGCCAGCTTATCACCGGGATAATTGGCGCTCTGCGCGGAATAGAAAGCATGTACCTTGTCCCAGTCCCTGATCTTGCCGGTGCGGATCTGTTGGAGCAGCTTTTGCAATTCGGAGTCGCGGATCAGCTGGCCGCCGGCATTGCTCCAGGCAGGGAGCGGCGAGGCAGTTGGGAGGAGCTGCCGGAGACCATCGAGGGTAGCCGGCTTTTCCTTCTTAATAAGCGACAGAAGTTGGGTAGCGGCATAATAGCCAATCAATTCCCTGAAGACCTGGTAAGCGGTAAAGACCTTGACCAGCCGTACTTTCCGATCCCCATTCTCAAATCCTTCCGCCAGGATCTCCAGTTCTTCGACTTTCTTTGGATCTCCTTCCAGCAATTCTTTTCCCAGGGCGGTCCAGGTCTCTTCCGTCCATTTTGCCGGGGAAGGTTTTGCGGAGGGATCTTTATGTTTCTCCAGGAGCCGTGCCCGGGCTTTGCCGGTATACAGCTGGAATAATTGCAGCGCACGCACCATTTCATTGATGCTGTCCGGCGCGAGGAAATCAAATTCCAGCAATTGTGTCTTGTCGATCCGGCGGTCGCGGTCCAGGTATTTCCAGGAATTCCGGGCGAGGGCATACATATTGTGCAGGAACCAGTAGGCGGGCATAACGATCAGCTCGTCCTTGCTGACGTCATTGCTGATGAGGGCGAAGGGGATGGGAATATCCAGTTCGGCCGGATAGTCGCCCTTGGCCAGGATGGCGAAGCTGGCAAAACGGGAATTATGTTTCAGACTGACGCAAAGCCCCGGCCAGAAACCCCGTCCGGCGATGATCTCTCCGTCAGGGCTCCTTGAATTATGGTTGGAGCCGATCGTGGCGCCTGCCGCCATATTGCTTTGCCCCATTACCAGCGCCGCACAGAGAAACGAATTATTGTGATGCTGTTCATGCGCCGGGAAGATCAGGGAGTTCAGCACTTCGCAACAGGAGATCGTGGCGTTGTTGCCCAGGTAGGAATTGATCAGACGCGCCCCGTATTTCAATTGCGAATGCGAAGCCATGATAAAACGAACGGCTTTTACTCCATAGAACACCCGGCAGCCATATCCTACGATGCCGTTGACCATCTCACATCCTTCCCCGATCTGGGACTTGGCGTTGGGAGAGGAGTTGATGGTGAGGTTCTTTAGCTTGTTGGCTCCTTTCAGATAGGCATCGCTGCCTACCCATACGTCCTTTATGATCTTACAATTCTTTATGACCGTGCGGTCTCCGATCTTACCATAGTATCCTCTGCGGTTGTCGAATTTGGCCTCCGTAAATTCCTTGAACTTATGTTGCAGGGCCTCGTCGTCGCGGAACCGGCTCCATAACCAGGCATCGCCGGGCAGCATCCCGTTGAAGGGGATGATGCTGCGTCCCCCGTTCTCATTGCATACCTCCATCCAGATGCGGATAGACTCCGGTTCTCCTTCCTTCAGGATGCCGTTTCCGAATTTGGCATGATCGGTAGTCGTCAGCTCGTTGGTGTTGACGATCATCACGTCGTTGCCGATGATATAATGGGAGAGATAGTTTGTATTGTCGACGCAGACATTGTCCCCGAGGTCGCAGCTGATGATGGTGCTGTTATACAGGCCTACGGGCCGCCGAAGATTGTGGAACTCAAGATAATAAGGGGTCAGCTTGCCGATACGGATCAGTCCGAAGAATTTACAGTTCTGTACCAGCTCGGGGTTGAAGTCGTCACAGACGAGAATATCGTTCCAGTTGGCCGAGGTATTGCGGTTGCGCACCAGCACTTCGATCTCAAAGGCCGTCAGTTGCCGGTAGTGGGTCGTGCTGTTGTTTTGCAGGTTGCGCAGGTAGTATTCGTCCTTTCCTGCGGGCAGGTAAGGGCTATCGATGAATTGATATCCCAGGGAGCCGATGGGACTTTTTTTAATTTCGTTCATCCTTTACAATTATTTCTTTTGGTTCGGTCCGGATTGTACGGTAGTTCCGCTGCCGCGGGCCGGTTTGTCTATTCCACTGTCACGCTCTTGGCGAGATTGCGGGGCTTATCGACATCGTATCCTTTGGCGACCCCGATGTAATAGGCGAGCAGCTGCATAGGGATGACGCTCAGGATCGGGGCGATCAGCTCATCCGCCTCGGGGACGACGATGGTATCGTCCGCCATTTTTGGGATGATATCGTCTCCCTGGCTGATCACTGCGATGACTTTCCCTTTCCGCGCCTTGATCTCCTGCATATTGCTGATGATCTTTTCATGATAGGAGTCCTTTGTGGCGATGAAGACGACGGGCAGGGTCTCTTCGACAAGGGCGATGGGCCCGTGTTTCATTTCGGCGGCCGGATAGCCTTCTGCATGGATATAGGAGATCTCCTTCAGCTTCAGGGCCCCTTCCAGCGCTACGGGGAAATTGTAGCCCCGTCCCAGGTAGAGGGCATCTTTGGCATCCTTGTATTTGATTGCCAGTTTTTGGATGCCCGGGGCGAGCTGTAATACTTCCTTTACCTTTTCCGGTATATTATGCAGTTCGTTGAGCAGGTGCATATACCGGGTATTGTCGATGGTCCCTTTTTCTTTGGCGATCTTCAGGGCGATCATCGTCAGTACGGCCAGCTGGCCGGTAAAGGCCTTTGTGCTGGCCACGCCGATCTCGGGGCCGGCATGGCTATAGGCGCCGGCGTGTGAGATGCGTGCGATGGATGATCCAACCGCGTTGACCACGCCGAGGATAAAGGCTCCATTCTCTTTTGCTTTTTCGATGGCGACGATCGTATCGGCCGTTTCCCCGCTCTGGGAGATGGCGATGATCACGTCCCCCGGATGGATGACCGGGTTGCGGTACCGGAATTCCGATGCATATTCTACTTCGACGGGGATACGGCACAGTTCTTCAAAGATATACTCCGCTACCAGGCCGGCATGCCAGCTGGTGCCGCAGGCGATCATGATGATCCGGCCGGCGCCTGTCAGCTTTGCCATATTCTGCTGGATCCCTGCCATCGTGATCGTGCCTTTTTCCACGTCCAGGCGGCCCCGCAGACAGTCGAAGATGGTATCGGGCTGTTCGAAGATCTCCTTGAGCATGAAATGATCGTATCCTCCTTTTTCGATGGCGGCCAGCTCCAGATCCAATTTTTGGATAAAGGGAGTGAGCTTTTCGTTTCCGAGGTTTTTCAGGACGATCTCGTCGGCTTTGAGGATGGCCAGTTCATAATCGTTGACATAGACCACCTCCTTTGTATATTCGATGATGGGGGAGGCGTCGGACGCGAGGAAGTGTTCTCCTTTGCCGATGCCGATCACCAGCGGGCTGCCTTTGCGGGCGGCGATGATGGTGTCGGGGTGGTCCTTGTCGAGCAGGATGATGACATAGGCGCCGACCACCCGTTTGAGGGCGATGCGGACGGCTTCTTCCAGCCCGCAGTTATTATTTTTTTGAATGTCTTCGATGAAGTTGAGCAATACTTCCGTGTCCGTATCGCTGACGAACCGGTATCCTTTTTTTGTCAGTTCGCTCTTCAGCTGGGTAAAGTTCTCGATGATGCCGTTGTGGATCATCGCCAGCCGGCCGCTGGCTGAGCTATGGGGATGTGCGTTGCGGTCATTTGGTTCGCCATGGGTGGCCCAGCGGGTATGACCCATGCCGGCGTGGGCGTGGAGGTCTTTTCCCAGCAGGTGGTCTTCCAGCTCGGCGACCTTGCCTTTTTTCTTGTAGATCCGCAGATCGTCGTTCAGGAGGGCGACCCCGGAGCTGTCATACCCGCGGTATTCCAGTCGTTTCAATCCTTTTAGAATGATAGGGTAGGCTTCCCGGGGCCCGATATAGGCGACAATACCGCACATAAGATGAATTTAATGGTACAATAAACGGACAATATTATACAATTATTTTCAATCGGGGATTATTCGTGGAGTGTGGGAGGCCGGGCTTTTGATCTATGTTGTCTGGCTGTCTAGTTGTAATTGGGGCTTTTCCAGTAGCCTTCGATCCATACCCAGCCGTCATTGGTATGTTTCCAATGTGCCTTGACCCAGGTCTTGTCACCGGAGGCCGCCGAACCATAAGGCGGCTGACCATTGGTCCCGGGCTGGTTGGAAAGGGAATCGGGGTTGCCATAATGATTGCCGTTGTTTGGCGGGTTGTTGCCCGGAGGATTGGGGGGCGGATAGGGGCTGTTATAGTACTGATTGTCGTCGTTGTTCCGCTGGTTATTGTTACTACGGGGCTGCTGCTGAGCCGGAGGATCGTCATAGGGATTGACGGGATCGTCATAATATTGATCCGGAGCGGGTGCGGGTGCATAGCCACCATAAGGGTAGGGATATCCTCCGTAGGGATAGCCGTAGCCATAGGGGTAACCGTAACCGTAGGGGTAGCCGTACCCATATCCCAGTCCAAGACCGAGGCCGAAGCCAAGACCGATGTAGGGACGGCCATATCCGCCATAGTATCCGCCGCGATAGCCACCGCCGATATAGCCATGACCATAGCTGCCGCCACCGCGATAGCCGCCACCGACATAACCACGGCTTCCGCCGTAGCCACCGCCATATCCTCTCCCGCCGCTAAACCCTCTTCCGCCGCCGCCGCTATGGACGCCAACGCCTCCGCGGCGCTGGGAATAGCCGGAAATACCGGCCAGCAGGAAGACAAGCAGGATGAGTATCAATTTTTGTTTCACACGCACGATATTATTTTTCATAACATACTTTTTAATAAGTCGAATTCAGATACGGTTAACCGGTTTATAACGTTGCCGGGGTCTAAGAAAGTTACGAATAAAAAAACAGAAATTATAGCCCCCGGCGGTGTATTGTAAGCCTTTAACAAATCAGGCTTTTACGTTACGGCATGGGTTAGACCCCGGCCTTTTTGGGAGGTTTAATGCCCTGATCAAATACATTTTTTTGTTATAAGACGGCTTTGAAATGCCTCTATTCCGGCCAGGATACTTTTGATTTAACCAGGCCGTCTTTATTTCAACCAGGTCTGGAACAGCCGGAAGATCCTTTTGTATTCGTCCGTCCAGCTGCTGGGTTCTATAAACCCGTGATCTTCCACCGGGTATACGGCCAGTTCCCAATTATCTTTTCCCAGTTCGATGAGACGTTGCGTCAGCCGGGCGATATCCTGAAAATGGACGTTCTCGTCCACCATGCCATGACACATCAGCAAGTGTCCTTTCAGACCTTCTGCAAAATAGATAGGGGAGCTTTGGCGATAGGCCAGGCTATCGTTGTAGGGTTCGTTGAGGATATCGGAGGTATAGCCGTGATTATAATGTGCCCAATCGGTGACGCAGCGGAGACCGGCTCCGGCGGCAAATACATCCGGCTCGGTGAACATCGCCATCAGGGTGATAAATCCGCCGTAGGACCCGCCATAGATGCCGACTTTTTTTGGATCGACTCCTTCGTGTTCTACGAGATAACGGACGCCGTCCACCTGGTCGCTGAGGTCTTTTCCTCCCATATGACGATAGATCCCCGTTCGCCAGTCCCTTCCGTATCCGGCGCTGCCGCGGTAGTCGATATCGAGTACGGTAAATCCGTTGTCCGCGAGCAGGTTGTTGAACATATATTCCCGGAAATAGCTGCTCCACCATTTATGGGCGTTCTGCAGGTAGCCGGCTCCATGGACAAAGATGACGGCGGGTCTGCCGGAAGCGGTTGTGCTGTTTGCCGATGTGCTTGAAGGGCCGATGGGTCCGCCTGCTGCGGTGGTTGTGCCGGCCGATCTGCCTGCTGTGGTGGTTGCACCTGCCCGGTAGAGGCGTGCATAGACGGTGGCTCCATCCCGGGCCGTGAACGTGATCACCGCGGGGTCTCTCCATGGATAGGCGCGGAAGGCGTCGCTGGCGGCCAATGTGGTGACCTGCTGCGGATGGCTGCCCGGCTTATTTTCCTGTATATAGAGTTCCCAGGGTTTATTGGTATAGGAATACAGGATCGCCAGTTGTTTTTCATCCGACGAGATGGTCACCTGGTTGGCTCCGGTGAGGGTGGTGATCCGCTCCGCCTTTCCGCCGGTTACCGGCAATTGATAGAATTGCTGCTCTCCGGGATGGACTTCGTTGGTAGTGATGTAAAAGGTTGTTTTATCTTTTGACAGAGATGCCTGGAGGATCTCATAATGCCCTTTTGTCAGGGCTGTTTTTTCACCCGTCGTTATATTTACTTTGTAGAGATGGGAATAGCCGCTGGCCTCGCTCTGGAACCAATAGGTATTTTCATCGATCCACCCGGCGGGGATCCCTTCGGGCGAGTTGCTGATGCCGGGGCCGCCGATCCAGGCTTCATCACGTTGCCGGTCCAGGAGTTTTAATTTTCCCGTGGCTGCATCCAGCAACATCAGCCATCGATCCTTTTTGTCCTGGGACCGGATGTCTACTACGGCATGTTCGCCGTCGGGGGACCAGGAGGGGCCGTTGAATATGACGGGGCGCAGTGGAGACCTTTTTGTGCCGGTGGGGGAGGTGTTGCTGGCGGAGGGAGTGCTGCCCGTAGTGGAGAGGCTGCCGGAAGGAGTGCTGCCCGTGGGGGCGCCACCGCCTGAGAGATGGGTTGTGTCGGTCTTTGAGGGGTAGTCCTTTGTATAATCTGGCAGGTCCCTGATACCGGGGATCTGTTCGGTCTTTATTTCGATGACGGTATCCTTCTGTGTATCAAAAACGAAAAAGCTATAGCTGGGCTGGGGGGCGCCCACCTTGGTCCTTCCCGGGATGTCCTGGGTAAAACCGGATTCGGTGACATAGCTTGGTACGATGGTGCTCTTTGCGCCTGCGGGCCGCCGGATCAGGCGTCCGGTGACGAATCTACCGTCGGGGCTTATGCGCACACCCGAGAGCATTTTGTCGTCGATATAGATGCTCCGCAGTGGCTTTGCTCCCGGATGTTGTTTTTCTATCGAGTCTGCCAGATCGCGTTTTTCTTTACGGCTTCTCAGGACGTCGAATTGGCGCAGCTGGTCCTGCTGCAGCCATTTTTCCTGTGCATTGGCCGGTTCCTTTTTTTCTTCTTTTGGAGGTGGGGGGGTATGTACGAAATTGGTCAGCTGTTCCGTCTCACCGGTAGCTAGGTCCCAGGCAAACAGGTTGGAGCTTCGGGACCAGACGATCTTCGAATCGTGGAAGGCGAATACCGGTGTGGTCTCTGCATCGACGGTATGGGTGATCCTCTTTTCTTTGCCGGTCCGGGTATCCACCAGGAAAATATCTCCTTCCTGGCTATAGACATAGGCTGTGCCGGCGGCATTATAGGCGGCCCTGCTCCGGGCGAGGCTGCTGACCCGCCAGTCATACGTTGCTTTCCGTGGATGGAGGTCTCCGTGTGTGATATAATATAGTGAGTCCGATGGCGTTTTTTCGGGGTTCCAGCTAAAGAAAAGATATTTCCCGTCCTGGCTCCAGAAGGGGGCCGAAGGGGAGGTCCCGATCCATTTCGGGTCCTGCATGATCTTCTCTACCGTTAGTTTTTCCGGCTGGACCTGGCTAAAGACGGGCAGGCAGGGGAATGCAAAGAGAATGAGCAGGCAACGACGGGTTGCGCGGCGTGTAAAAAGAAAGGATTGCATACGGGGTATATTTAACAGATCAAAGCATGATGATAAAGGCGATGGAGAAATAGATCACCAGACCGGTAACATCCACCAGCGTAGCCACAAAGGGGGCCGAAGAGGTCGCGGGGTCTGCCCCGAGCTTTTTTAATACGATGGGCAGCATGCTGCCGGCGATCGTACCCCATAATACCACTCCCACGAGGGCGAGGCCCACCGTGCTGGCGATCCGGGCGGAACTAGCCCCATAGGTATGGAAGATCTGGTTCCAGAGCATGATCCGGGTGAACCCGATGATGCCCAGTACGGTGCCCAGCAAAAGACCGGAAAGGATCTCCCGGCGGATGACCCTCCACCAGTCACGGATCGTGATCTCTCCCAGCGCCATGGCCTGGATGATCAGGGTCGAAGCCTGGGAGCCGCTGTTGCCTCCACTGGAAATGATGAGCGGAATAAAAATGGCCAGCACGACGGCCTTGGCTATTTCGTCCTCGAAAAAGGCCATGGCGGTGGCGGTGAGCATTTCACTGAGGAAAAGGACCACCAGCCAGACGATCCGTTTGCGGAATAATTTTAGCAGGGGGATCTCGAGATAGGGTTCGTCCAATGCTTCGGTACCCCCGATCTTCTGGATATCTTCAGAAAATTCTTCCTGGGTGATCCACAGGACATCATCGATGGTGACGATGCCAAGGAGGATATTATTATTGTCCAGGACGGGCAGGGCTACGCGGTTATTCATCTTGAAGGCTTCGCTGGCGGTCTCCTGATCGTCATTGACGTTCAATGCGATATAGCGATTGTCGATCACGTCTTCGATCTTTTTTTCCGGGTTGGCCAGGATGATCTCGCGGATACGGACGTCGTCGATAAAGACGCCTTTTTCGTCCACCACATAGATGACGTCGATGGTTTCACTGTCCTTGCCTACTTCGCGGATATGGTCGATCACTTCCCTGACGGTCCAATCCTTTTCGACGGCGATATAGTCCGGTGTCATTAACCGGCCCACGCTTTGTTCGGGATAACCCAGGAGGGAGAGGGTGATCTTTCTTTCTTCCGGGTCGAGGGTTTTGATCAGCTCTTTTACCACTTCGCTGGGTAATTCTTCCAGAAAGGAGGTCCGGTCATCGGCGGAGAGGTCATTGAGCAGTTCGGCGGTCTTGAAGGCGGGGAGTTCCTGTATAATGCGTTTTTGTGTAGGGACATCGAGGATCTTGAAGGTGCTGGACGCCCGGTGGATACTCAGGCTCGCCATGATCTGGGTCTCATAATCCGGGAAATCGTAGATGAGATCGGCGACGTCGCTGATATTCTGGTTGTTCAGGAATTCCCGTATCTGTAATACGTCTTCCGACTGGATGATCTCCAGGAACTGTTGCTTCGGCTCAATAGGTTCCATTTCTAAGGACATACGCGAACCTACGGCAAAATGCTGAATAGACAAAGAGGGGACAAATTGGTAAATTGCCGGATGATCTTACCAAATCTTTTTATTGCTCCTACCGGGCAGAAGGGGAGGGGGGTGTTCACTTCGGAGAATATCGACAGGGATACGGTTATCGAGATCTCGCCGGTGATCGTCATGAGCCGGGAGGAAAGAAAGCTGCTGGACCAGACGCTGTTGCATGACTATATTTTTGAATGGGGGCATGACCCGAAAGGTTGTTGTATGGCGTTGGGATATGTTCCGATCTATAACCATTCCTACCGGTCGAACTGCGAGTATGAGATGGACTATGCTGGACAATTGATAACGGTGAGGACGGTGCGATTTATAAAAGCGGGGGAGGAGATTTTTATAAATTATAATGGGGTGTGGAATAATGAGACCCCGGTGTGGTTTGAGACGAAGGAGTGAGGGGAGATGTGCATATCTAAAAAAATAGACGATCCCGCTAATATTTTGTTTTGCAGCTCGAAGCTGCCGTTATGAAATACCCGAAACATCCGGTTGAAGGCAGAGAGAGCTCGTGCATTGATTGCAAAATATGGATTGCCCAAGGAAGTCAAGCCTAAAAAAGGCAAATAATTTATCTCCCATTAATTTCCTGAAATGATCATTGCCACTAGTCGTGGATTGGATCATGTTGTGTTGCGCCACGAAGCTGTGATCAACGTCTCTTGCGGCTTAGGACCGGTGTGAATTTCAGGGCGAAGTTGATCCCGACGCTGTTCATCTGGATCTGTCCGAACCCGATATTATGGGTGGGGATCTTCATATAGGGTGCCACGAGCAGCGAGAGGTTATTGCTGATGCCCGCCTCTACGCCCAGCGATAGATTGAGGGCGGAGAAGAGGTAATTGCCCTTGGCGGGATAGTCGAATCCCCGGCAGTCCTGTCGTCCGAAGGAATCGAAATAGTAATTGCAATTTTCGCTGGCGAACAAATAAGAGGAAAGGCCCGCACTGGCGAAGAAAACGGTATTGCCCGCCACGCTGAAATCATAACGCAGGTTCAACGGTATCTCCAGCATATTGAATGTGCCCTTTACAAAATCGATATTGTGCAGGTTGTTGGCCGTGTAAAAGCTGTAGGGAGCATGATAATCCTGGGCCCTGGCCGCATAGTTCTTCCGGGAGAATAATAACCCGGTGCCCAGGTACCACCGGTTGGCAATCTGATAATCCAGGGTGAGGCCGAAGCTGCTGCCCGGCCGGTCGCCCGCCAGTGAATTGACGGAGGCGAAATCGGGTGCAATGGACAGACCTATTTGCAATGATCTGTTGATATGCATGACTCCTTTCTTTACGGGCAGGGAAGGAGGGGTCTTTGCTGTGAAAGATCGTAACCCGGAATCGTCGACTATGGCCGATCGCCTGGTTGACCGGGCCCGCTGAACGGAAGAAAGTTCCAGATTACGTGGAGCCGTCGTGTTGCCCGAAGACGCGGTGCCATTATTCGCCGATGTATTGCTGTTGCCTGGCTTATTGCCATTGCGATTACCCAGCCCGTTGCCATTGCCCGGTTCATTGCCATTGCCTGGCTCATTGCCATTGTGACCGATGGACTGATCTTTACCATTGTGGCCAGTGGGCTGATTATTGCCGTTGTGACCGGTAGGCTGATCGTTGCCGTTGTCCGATAGGAGATGATGCCGTTCGTTGCGTCCGCCGGAATTTCGGCCAGTCGAAGGGCTGCCCGCTATGAGATTGAGATGATCATTGACCCTATGATGGTTTCTGTCGCCGCCCGACTGTGTAGAAGGGTTTCCGGAGGAAGAAAGCGGATGCTCCGAAGAATGCCCGGAGGAAACGGAAGGCCGGCTTGAAGAAACGGATGATTGCCCCGAAGACGAAAGGGGTTGTGCCGGAGAAACGGACGATTGCCCAGAAGGATGTCCGGAGGAAACCGATGGGCTTGTCGAAGAAACGGATGATTGTCCCGGGGAAGCGGAAGGCTGCCCGGAAGAAGGGTATTGGACGGTTGTCGGATCTTTTGGTGTAGAAGTAGAGTTATCGGTATATGCTGGGTTTTTGGTTGTTAAGGAATCGTTGGGTTGGGTGTTGCTCTGTCCGTTGGTTGTTCCGGATGGGCCGGGTTTTACCATGGTTACGGGAGGGCTGCCCGGGGGCTCGGCCTTCCTGCTCTTGATCTGGCGGACGAAATAATAAGAGACACCCAGGATCAGGATGATCGCCGGAGCATAGTAGAATGGCAGGCGACGGATCCCCCGGAAAAGATTGGGGTTGACCCTGCCCAGGTCCCTGTCGAGATGGACCTCCAGCTTATCCCATGACCGGGGGCCGATAATGTCACCCGGATCATGTTCCTGGGCTGCTTCCCGGCTCAGACGATCCAATTCTTTATCGGATAGGTTCAACATATGCTTTTTGGTCAGTTTTTTTTGTTAGGATCTTTCGTAGGTTTTCTCTTGCTTTTGACAAATTGGACTTGGAAGAGCCGACGGAAATGCCCAGCTGCCGGGAAATTTCCTCATGTGTCAGCCCTTCTATTACAAATAGATTGAAAACGGTGCGATAGGCCGGCGACAGTTGCCGGATGGCTTCGATGATCTCCTTATAGGACAGGATATCGATACCGGTTTCCTGCTTATCGGCGATGTTCTCTGCATCTTCCGACAGCATTTGCCCATTGATATAAGAGGCGTTCTTCCGGTAATAGTCGATACAGGTATTGACGAGAATTCGTTTGAACCACCCTTTCAGGGAAGCCAGGATGTCTACATGCCTCGTCTCCTCGAATTGATGGATGTTCTTAAAAAGCTTTATAAATCCTTCGTTCATGATCTCTTCCACTTGTTCAAGGTTATTTTGATACCGGTAACATATTTTGACAGCATAATCCTTGAGCATATTATATAGCTCTTTTTGGCTCGCCCGGTCATTGGAACGGCAACCCACAATCAATGCGTGTATTTGCGTGTTTGTCGCGATCAAATCGTTTGCCCTATATTTAAGTGGTAGATGGAATAAATATAAACGCGCAAACTACCTTTACCCGCTTGGAAAATACGCAAATGAAATGTTAATGGTTGCTTTCCGGACCGAATTTAGGACGAAGTGTAGATGCGGTGGGAAAAGTGACTGTAAAACAATGTTATACAATGAGTTATCTTGGAAGCCCGGTACCACTGACGGAGAGATCGGCGCTGATATAGACCTGGGCCTGCAGCATAGTATCATCGGCCAGGAGCCCGATCAGCCTTAATTGTTTTACCTGGCCATAGGAATGGAGGTTGGGGGCCAGCTGCCGGTTCAGCTGGGTGTCGAGACCCGGAAGATTGGTTTTCAGCAGGGCGGCCAGGTCGAGATAGGAATTACCCCGTAACGACTTGCGGATCTTGTTGCGCAGGAGCGCCTTTGCCATTTTCAGCGCCAGGTCCTTGCTTTCCAGCGAATAAGAGATATCCGGTACGCTCAGCGTCTGCCGGGCCGTGTCCAGTACAGGCGTCCCCCGCAGATAGAGCCGGCCTTTGCGATCGCCGTCAAAACCGATCATCAGCTCTACCTGGTGATGACCGATGCCTTTGAAGGCTACCTCTTTTATGATGACGGTTCTGCCTTTAAAAAGGAAGGATTTATTCCGCAGGGTATCGTTGATGATCTTATTCAGGAAATTATAATCATACCGGGCCGCCAGGTACAGGGAGACACCCCCGCGGTTTGTTCCGCTGTGAAGAGGCGGCAGGGGAGGGATGGCAGCCGACCGGTTACTGCTGTCCGAGCCGAGTTCGGGGCGGCAGGTCATGCCGAGGCTGATATGAAAGGTATCGCGCGTATAATCCAGGGTACCGACCCGGATATCGGCCGGATTGATCGTCAGATAGCCATAAGGCCCCATCGGGGTCCGCTGCCAGGCCCGGACGGCCGCCTGCCGTACATTGCTGGTGAAGTTCAGACCGGCTACGGTATGGTCGAGGGTATTGCAAAGACCGGCGATGGAGGACCGGATACTGTCTACGATCTGTTGGGTCATGTCCATGGAAAAGAGCGACATCACACATTTATCCAGGGGTATTAGCTGATCCGGCTGGGAAACGGTCCGGATCCGGTAGTCAGACAAAAATGTCAGCTGGGTGCTCAGGGAAATATCGACCCTCCGCATGGCCTCTTTGTCAAGACCACAGGTCCCCGAGATCCAGGGGCTGACGGGTTTATTCAATGCACAAAGACAGCGCCCGCCGGATACCTGGTAATTGCCCTGCATTTGTACCGACAATTTGTTATTGGTACACCGGATCGTAAAACCGGATCGGGCAAAGCGATACTTATACCGGAAATCGCAGGAAGGCTGCAGATACGCCGGCCACCCGATGCTTACAAATTCTTTTGGGAACATCGAATCCGCCCTGGCGAGTAAAGGCAGGCCGGCGATATTGAGGGGAACGTCGATCTCTGAAGGAGGCAGGGCGGGTAAATGGTCGGGAAGGGATACGGCCGCGGGAGCCGCCGCCGGTGCGGAGAGCTTTTTGGAGGAGGAACAGGATCCAAGTGCCCCTGCCAGCAGCAATAGCCATAATACCGGGTATGCCTTCATCAAATGTTTTTTCGAAGATAATTTTTTATTCCTTGCGGGGCTTTATTCGTTGCGGAGCAGGGGCCAGGCTTTTTTTGTCGTATCGATGACATCCAATAGCCCATCGGTGAACCGGTCTTCGGGCAATTCCCAGAACATGACCCCGCCGAGATGTTTTTCAAGGGCATACCGGGTCTTGAGCCGGACGGACACCGTGTCATCGAAGGTAGCGAACAGGCGCTGACCGGGATTGTATACATAGGGCGCCTGTGCGACGGGGTCCCAGTGATAGACGTACCCGTTGTCGGAAGTCAGCACTTTTGCCTGGTCCCTGTAGGACACCCCCCGCTGAAATTTGCCCGTACGGTATAAACCATTGTTGATGCTGTCCACTCCTTCGAAGATCCGGGCGTAGAAGGCGATACCGATGGCGACCTTGCTCAACGGCACCCCGATGGAGTCCAGGTAACGGATGGCATGGTCGGTCGATTCTTCCTGCGAGGGGGTGGAATAGAGCGCGGTATGATGCCCGGTGACCGTGCTATATCCATTGACCAGGTCATAGCTCATCAGGTTGATATAATTGACGCGGGGCGCTACCTTTTTCCAGTCGATGGAAGTTCTCAGGTAGCCGGTGAACCCTCCGGCGGCAAAGCTGATCTCCTGTCCGCGGCCCAGCTTTTTTCGCAAGGACCGGATCAGGGCGGTGAAGTGGTCTTTATCCTGCGGTGTATACGGATACCCGGGAACGTTAGCCAATCCGGGGTATTCCCAATCCAGGTCGATACCGTCCGTGTGAAAATATTCCGTCAGCTCTTTTGCGGAGCGGACAAATTCCTTCCGGCCTTTCCGGGTGGAGAATATGTCCGGGCAGCTTTTGCAGCCGCCCCATCCGCCGAGGGAAAGGATGACTTTCAGCGCCGGGTTCTTTTCCTTCAGGGCGACCATATGCCGGATGGTAGCGCTGTCATTTTCATTGTTAACGGAAAGGCGGTTGCCTTTCAGATGGCAAAAGCTGTAGATGATATGTGTTAATTTTTCCGTGGAAAAGCTGTCCAGGGCCGACCCTCTCCCGGCGTAATAGCCGATCACGGCCAGTCCCCCGCTTCCGGCGGCCGGTGTCTGTGCAATACCGGCATGAACGATCAGTGCAGCGAGGAGGAAGGAAAGGAGCCGAGGAACCATAAAAAGCGTTTTGTATCCAGTGAGTACCGAAAATAAGCTGCCTGTAATGGACGGCCAAATGTAATCTTTTGATACGGGGCTACGCGCAACCTTTCCTGCAACCTGTCCGTATATATTGTAAGATCCCCGCCCAAAGCTGTCGCTTCTAAGTTCGGCCGCGTCCTCACGCGTCCTCTCTCAACGAATTATCCCTATGATCAATCTTATGACCCCAATCACTGTATGATATACAGCGATTGGGGTCATATATATAACGCGTATTGTCTGGGACAGTTAGATAAAAAAAACGCCACCTTATGGGTGGCGTTTTTTTTTATGGTGTAGTCCGTTATTTTGCGACTTCCCTTCTGATCACATTCAGCGCACCGCCTGCCCTGAACCATTCGATCTGTGGTTCATTATAGGTATGGTTGAGGGTGACCTGGTCCTTGCTGCCGTCCTTATGGTTCAGCACCATGGTCAGCGATTTGCCGGGAGCAAAAGACTGTAGTCCGATGATATCGATGCTGTCGTCTTCCTGTACCTTATCATAGTCTTCCTTGTTGACAAAGGTGAGGGCCAGCATGCCTTGTTTTTTCAGGTTGGTCTCGTGGATGCGGGCAAAGCTTCTGACGACGATCGCCCGTACGCCGAGGTGGCGGGGTTCCATGGCCGCATGTTCGCGGGAGGAGCCTTCGCCGTAGTTCTCGTCGCCGACGACCACGGAGCCGATACCCTTTGCCTTATAGGCTCTTGCGGTGGCGGGTACGGGGCCATATTCGGATGAGAGCTCGTTCTTTACCGAATCTGTTTTTTCATTAAAAAAGTTCACGGCGCCGATCAGCATATTATTGGAGATGTTGTCCAGGTGTCCGCGGAACTTCAGCCAGGGGCCGGCCATGGAGATATGATCCGTTGTACATTTTCCCTTTGCCTTGATGAGCAGCTTTAAGCCTTTCAGATCGGTGCCTTCCCAGGCGGCGAACGGTTCCAGCAGCTGGAGCCTTGTGCTGTCGGGGTTTACCACTACCTGGACGCCCTTGCCATCTTTGGCCGGGGCCTGGTAGCCGGCGTCATCGACGGAAAAGCCTTTGGGGGGCAGCTCCACGCCTTTTGGCTCGTCGAGCATCACTTGTTCTCCTTTCTCGTTGGTCAGCTTATCTTTCAGGGGATTGAAAGAAAGGTGGCCGGCGATGGCGAAGGCGGTGACGATCTCCGGAGAGGCGACGAAGGCATGGGTGCTTGCGAGACCGTCATTGCGTTTGGCAAAGTTGCGATTGAAAGAGGTGATGATCGAGTTCTTCCGGTTGGGATCGTCGATATGACGGGCCCATTGACCGATACAGGGTCCGCAGGCATTAGCCAGCACCACTCCGCCGATCTTGTCGAAGGTTTTCAGGAACCCATCTTTTTCGATGGTGTACCGTACCTGTTCGGAGCCGGGGGTGATGGTAAATTCCGCCTTTGTCTTTAGATTTTTATCGATGGCCTGCTGCGCCAGGGAGGCGGAGCGGCTGATATCTTCATACGAGGAGTTGGTACAGCTGCCGATCAGCGCCACTTCGAGACGTTCGGGCCAGTTATTGGCCTTTACTGCCTCGGCGAATTTGCTGATGGGCCACGCCAGATCGGGGGTGAAGGGGCCGTTGACGTGCGGCTCCAGCTCGTTGAGGTCGATCTCGATGACCTGGTCATAATATTTTTTGGGGTCTGCGTATACTTCCTTGTCGGGGCGCAGGTAGTCTTTTATACCATCGGCCAGTGCGGCTACTTCTTCGCGGCCAGTGGCTTTCAGATAGGCTGCCATCTTGGTGTCATAGGCGAAGATGGAGCAGGTGGCCCCGATCTCGGCGCCCATGTTACAGATCGTGCCTTTACCGGTGGCGCTGAGGCTGTCGGCGCCGTCTCCGAAATATTCCACGATGGCCCCGGTGCCGCCTTTTACGGTGAGGATGCCGGCTACTTTGAGGATGACGTCCTTGGACGAGGTCCATCCATTGAGCTTACCTGTCAGCTTTACTCCGATGAGTTTCGGCATTTTTAGTTCCCAGGCGAGTCCGGCCATGACGTCTACGGCATCTGCGCCGCCGACACCGATTGCTACCATACCCAGGCCGCCGGCATTGGGTGTATGGGAGTCGGTACCGATCATCATGCCTCCGGGGAACGCATAGTTCTCCAGTACGACCTGGTGGATGATCCCGGCGCCGGGTTTCCAGAATCCGATGCCATATTTATTTGAGATAGAGGCGAGGAAATCATATACTTCTTTATTGACATCTTTTGCGGTAGCAAGGTCGGAGACGGCCCCGGTCTTGGCCTGGATAAGGTGGTCGCAATGGACGGTAGAGGGGACGGCGACCTTATCGCGTCCGCAGGTCATGAACTGAAGCAGGGCCATCTGGGCGGTAGCGTCCTGCATGGCTACGCGGTCCGGGGCGAATTCGACATAGTCCTTTCCGCGCTCATAGGCCCGGACAGGGGGTTCGAAAAGATGCGAATAGAGGATTTTTTCGGCTAAAGTCAGCGGTTTACCTACGAGTTTACGGGCGGCGTCTACCTTGGAAGGCATTGCTCCGTATAACTTTTTGATTAGATCCAAGTCAAAAACCATGATAATTTTGTTTTATATGTTAAGACACTCCTGAGGAGGCAGGCTGTTGATTATCAACCGGTACCTGCGGTACCTGAGGGAGGCTAATGCATGAAACGCAAATTTACCTAAAAAATGCGATCGATGTCATATTAAAAAGGGGCTGTTTGACCGTTTAAAGCGGGAAGGTTTTGTTGTTTAACTAGCGACTTGTGTCGTTTTTTTCTAAATTAGAGGTATGAACAGACTGAAGAACTTTATCGAATGGCAGGTATTTGGCGTATGTACGGCGATCGGGGAGAAGATGGGCATTGCCACTTCCCGTATCCGTACCTGGTTTATTTACATTTCCTTCCTTACGATGGGATCTCCCCTGATCGTCTATTTTATCCTGGCTTTCTGGATGAATATCAAGCGATACATTCTTTCCGCCCGCAGGAACCCGCTTAAATATCTTTAACCGCTCATAATTTATACCCATTTCCAGCTTGTAGGCCTCCTGTTTTTTTTCGTACCTTACCGGTATCGGTAAGCCCTGTCCGTCTATTTAAACGCCCATTTATTAACGGATCTAAAATCCTGTTCCTTGTTCCAATTTGATTATTCCTATACGGACTATGAGCAATTGATGAATGACCTGGCGCAGCGATTGAATGTGCCGGTGATCAATCAACAGTTAACCTTTCCCGAAACGGTCGGTACCGGCAATCTTGTATTTGTAAGGCTTCCCAACGGTATCCATGTGAATATCATCAACTGCCGGATGAACCAGGACTGGCTGATCTGCCGGAGGAAGATCCGGGAGCAGTTCTATATACTGCGTTTTCACGAGCTGACCATACCGGATACATTGGAGATCCGGATCGGCGATGAGCGGTTAAAGGAATCCCATACCATCCGATCGATCGCCTATCTGACCAATACGCTTTCCGACTGGGCTTACCTGGGAGCCAAGGGTACGATCTATAAGGGGATCGATGTGTTGTTCGATGCGAACTGGCTGGCCGATTATCTCGGGGTGGCCAATATCGACGATGTGCTCTCGGCCTATCTCTCGCTGCAGGTGGA
Organism: Puia sp.; assembly: GCA_036500545.1. Lineage (GTDB taxonomy): Bacteria > Bacteroidota > Bacteroidia > Chitinophagales > Chitinophagaceae > Puia. Next base: position 35,919 of record DASYBV010000027.1, read on the forward strand.
GAATGTACACCGGGAGCCGCTGGACAGTGAGTACCGGCGGCTGATGCAGGAGGTAGTGGAAGTAGAGGATAACAATCCCATGCGATTGGCGATCATACAGAATCGGATCATGCTGTTGATCGAGCGTTTTTTCCTGCGGATCTATGAACGCAGGAAGAATTCGTATTTTAACATTCCGTTGTCAAAAGCCGATATCGACAGGGTGATGCAGGTCGAAGCCGTTCTCACCAGGGATATCTTCGAGCCGGCGCCCACCATCAGTCAACTGGCCAGGATGGTGTCGATCAGTGAATCAAAGCTGAAAAAGGATTTTAAGCTGATCTATGGTTCACCTGTCTATGAATATTTTCAGAAGGTCCGTATGCAGGCGGCGAAGGACAAGCTGCTGGCGGGCAATCATTCGGTGAAAGAAGTAGCGATGGAGCTGGGGTATTCCAATCTTAGCAATTTTACGATCGCTTTCAAAAAAGAATTTGGTCTTTTGCCCAGTAAGTTGCTGGCGGCCTATTAGAAATTGCCGGCAATTTCCTGATAAGATTTTTGCAGCTATGCTTTTCTCCTTTTCAGCTAGTAGAAGTACGTACGATCGGCCTACCTTTGCCTCATGTTATTCGTTGCCCCCAACCGGGGCCGAAAATTATCCCGTTTTTAATTCCTCATTTACTGGACAAAGTCCAGTTGTGCACGGGGCCCGAAGCCAAAGTGTACAATCCAGAAAGACCAATCCTGATCCGCGTACCCTAAAGATCTGCCACTACCTTACGTATTTTAACTAACTGTTCCAGTAGTCCTTGTAAAAGATCGAGGCGTAGCATATTAGCCCCGTCACTTTTTGCTATGGCCGGATTCGGATGTGTTTCTATGAACAGGCCATTAGCGCCGGTGGCAATGGCTGCTTTTGCGATCGTACCGATCAATTGCGGATTGCCACCGGTTATCCCGCTGGTCTGGTTGGGTTGTTGGAGAGAATGCGTACAGTCCATCACGACGGGAGCGCCGTGCTCCTGCATCCAGGGGATGTTCCGGTAATCGACCACGAGGTCCTGGTAGCCGAAGGTGGTGCCTCTTTCCGTCAAAAGGATCTTATTATTTCCGGCCTTGCGGATCTTTTCGGTTGCGAACTTCATGGACGGGCCGCTGAGGAACTGTCCTTTTTTTACATTCACCACTTTGCCTGTCTCTGCGGCGGCGATGAGCAGATCGGTCTGCCGGCAAAGAAAAGCCGGGATCTGCAGGATGTCCACATACCGGGCGGCCGGTGCGGCTTCGTCATGTGCATGGATATCGGATGTCGTCGGCAGCCGGTAGGTTTCCCCCACTTTTTTTATCAGGTCCAGCCCGCTTTCGTCGCCGATGCCGGTAAAGGAGGAGGAGCTGGTGCGATTGGCTTTGCGGTAGGAGGCTTTGAAGACATAGGGGATGCCCAGGTTCCGGCAGATGGTGGAGACCTTGTCGGCGACTTCCATGACGAGCTCCTCGCTTTCGACGACGCAAGGGCCGGCGATGAGGAAGAAGTTTTTCTTGTCGTAGGATTGATGCTGAAAGAGTTGATGTAGAAATTCCATGGCGTAAACTTACGGCAAAATTTTTTATGGGGCCTCCCGTTGCCTGATCCGGGTTTTATCCGGCAGAATGGGGTCCTGATGGTTTTGGATGGGTTGTTCGGCAGACCTTAAGCAGATTCGCCATTTTTACCTTAGTTTCGCACCCCTAAACCCTTACGATGGCAAAGGAAAAAGTACTGGTTATCGGAGCGAGCGGGCAGATAGGCGTCGAGCTGACATTGGCCCTGCGTAAGATCTATGGCAACGCGAATGTGGTGGCCTCCGATCTGCGGGAAGAGAACGAGCTGCTGAAGGGCACGGGCCCCTATGTATCCCTGGATGTAATGAATAAGGAGATGCTGCATGTGCAGGTGATCCGGCAGAATATCACCCAGATCTATCTGCTGGCGGCGATCCTTTCGGCCACCGGTGAGAAGAACCCCAACCTTGCCTGGCACCTGAATATGCAGGGATTGCTGAACGTACTGGATATCGCGCGGGAAGAAAAATTACAGAAAGTATACTGGCCGAGCAGCATTGCGGTATTTGGCCCGACCTCACCCAAAATAGATTGTCCTCAGCGTACTATCATCGAACCCAGCACGGTCTATGGGATCAGTAAATATGCCGGGGAGTTCTGGTGTAATTACTTTTTTGAGCGTTATGGCGTGGACGTGCGGAGCATCCGGTACCCGGGGTTGATCAGCTATAAATCTGCGCCCGGCGGCGGGACCACCGACTATGCGATCGAGATCTTCCATGAGGCGCTGGACAACCGGTCCTATACCTGTTTTCTGAAAGAGGATACCTATCTGCCCATGATGTATATGCCCGATGCCATCCGGGCAACCATCGAATTGATGGAGGCGCCGTCCTCGAAGCTCTCTGTTCGCACTGCCTATAATGTGGCGGCCCTGAGCTTTTCTCCGAAGGAGATCTCCGCCGAGATCCGGAAGCACATGCCGGATTTTACCATCAAATACGCACCCGATTACCGGCAGAAGATCGCCAACAGCTGGCCGCAGAGCATCGATGATTCGGTAGCCCGCGCGGACTGGGGCTGGAGGCCGGAATATGACCTGACCCGGATGACGACCGATATGCTGGAGAATTTGGAATAGAGGTTGCCGATGACAAGGAAGAACCCGGTGATTGGGTGGTCGTGTGGCTTTGGCGATATCCCGGTTTTGGCTTAAATTGCCTGCTTATTTAGTCTATATGTTTAGTATACTTCTATGGGTGCTGGCCGCCCACTTCAGTTTTTCCGGTGCGACGGAAGGCTTTTCCGGTGTGGCGGGGAAGAGTTTTCCCGGTACGGCGGATGCGAGTTTCCCCAATGTGGCGGATGTTCGTCCTTTTCGCAATGGTCCGTATCGTGCTGTGTTGGAGAGGAAGGATGGTAATGAGATCGTTTTTAACTTCGAGGTAAAGGACAGCGCGGGGAAGAAGATCCTTTATATCCGTAATGCCGGTGAACGGCTGTTGGTGGATGAGATCCGGCAGCAGGGGGATTCCGTATGGATCCATCTTCCTTTTTTCGAATCGCAGCTTCGGGCTGTGTTGACAAAGGAGGGGAACCTGGAGGGGGTATGGCTCAAAAGAGGAGTGGATGCTTATCAGTCCGTCAAGTTCAAGGCGGTCTATGGTCAGAACTATCGTTTTATTGCGGGCAAGCCTGCCCGCATCCATGATATCACGGGTCGCTGGCGTGCGATCTTCCGTTCCCCGGATGGTAAGGACACCACGCTACGGGTAGGGGAGTTCCGCCAACAGGGCAGCCTGGTGACCGGTACTTTTTTGGATGCCGGGGGCGATCTGCGTTACCTGGAAGGGGTCATGAGTGGTGATTCCTTACGGCTTTCCTGTTTTGACGGTAGTCATGCCTTTTTGTTTACGGCTGCGGTCGATGTGAAGGATCATGTATTGTCGGGTGGTCAGTATTTTTCGGGGCCCGTATCGCGGGAGGTCTGGGAAGCAAGGAAGGATGCCAGTGCGAAGTTGCCGGATGAATTCAGCATCACCAAATGGAAGAACGATCCACCGCTGAACTTCACCTTTAGGGATATCAACGGTAAAATGGTATCGCTGAAGGATAACCGTTTTAAGGGGAAGGTGGTGTTGATCCAGATCATGGGGTCGTGGTGTCCGAATTGTATGGATGAGACGCGTTTTTTGAGTGGATTTTATGACAAATACCATTCCAAGGGGGTGGAGATCATCGGGCTGGCGTATGAGCGCAGCACTGATTTTGCGCGTTCGCAGACCAGTCTCCGCAGTTTTCAGCAGCGGTTCCAGGTAAAATATCCGATGCTGATCACGGGTGTAGCCGTCGGGGACCCTCAGCGTTCGGAGAAGACCCTGCCGCAGCTGGAGCGGATCGAGAATTTTCCCACCACCATTTTTGTCGGTAGGAACGGGAAGATAGAAAAGGTCCATACTGGTTTTAGCGGTCCGGGTACGGGGCAGCATTATGAAGAGCAAAAGAAGGAGTTCTATACGACGGTCAATGCGATGCTGGGGGAGTAGGGAAGAGGTTGCGACCGTTGGGAGAAAGGGATGGTGATCGTTGGGAGGAGGGGGGTATGGTCATTGGGGGCAGGCCATTTTATTTCCAGAGGACCGTTCCCAGGTATTTTGAGTGATCGATAAATCCCCGATACCGGGAATCCATGTCGTTGTCCCGGTTATCTCCCAGGACAAAGAGTTTTCCCGCGGGCACTTTTACCGGTCCGAAATTATCCTGGTTCCAGTTCTTCCGGTGAACTTTATAGACCGCCTCCTCCCGCAGACCGGGGGGCAGGATATATCTCCGCCAGGAGAGATCATTGTTTTGTGCATATTTGTCTTCCAGCGAAACATACAGGGTATCGGAATAGGGCGGGATGGTATAGGCCAGTTTGGGGTCGTAGATAAGACCGGCCGTATCGTCGGCGGGCATTTTATAGGTATGCATCAGCGGCAGGTCCTTGTCGGCGTCCTTTTTGTTGACGTAGAGTATCCCGGCCTTTATTTCGACGATGTCACCGGGGATGCCGCATAGCCGATGGGTCCGGATGGCAGGGCCGGTCGCCGGTGTCGTGACCCGGTAGCAGATGAGCCGGAAACGGGCGGGTTTTTTCAGATTGGAGGTAAGATAGAACCGGCCGGTTTTGAGCGTTGGCTGGTTGGCGGCGGTAAGTATTCGCAGTAACCGGAGCGTGAAAGTGAGCCTTCCGATGATCCAAAGCACTATGAGCAGGGCCAATATGATGGCTACGACGATAAGAGGTTTCAAATGCTACGGCTGGTTTATGCGGTTTTAGAGTCGCGCCTAAAATACATAAGTTCTTTAAAACCGCCAATACCCCGGATTTTGTAAATTGCACCCATGCAACAATACCTGGATCTTCTGCAGCATATATTGGACACGGGCGCCTCCAAGACAGACCGGACGGGTACCGGGACGATCAGTTGTTTTGGCTACCAGATGCGGTTTGACCTGGCGAAGGGGTTTCCGCTGGTGACCACCAAGAAACTGCACCTGAAAAGCATCATTTATGAGTTGCTCTGGTTCCTCCGGGGCGAGACGAATATCCGGTATCTGAAGGAGCATGGGGTGAGCATCTGGAACGAATGGGCGGATGCCGATGGCGAGCTGGGACCGGTCTATGGCAAGCAATGGCGTAGCTGGGAAGGCGCCGGCGGGGTAACGGTGGACCAGATCACGCAACTGATCAGCCAGATCAAAAAGACCCCGGATAGCCGCCGGCTGATCGTGAGTGCCTGGAATGTCGCCGAGCTGCCGGAGATGGCATTGATGCCCTGTCATACGATCTTTCAATTCTATGTCGCGCCCCCCGTTGCCGCTGAGGTCCGGGGGAGGCTTAGCTGCCAGCTTTATCAGCGTAGCGCCGACTCTTTCCTGGGCGTGCCCTTTAATATTGCCAGCTATGCGTTGCTGACCCTGATGGTCGCACAGGTATGCGATCTGGACCCGGGCGAATTTATTCACACTTTTGGGGATGTACACCTCTATAATAATCATCTTGAGCAGGCCCGTCTGCAACTAAGCCGTGAGCCCTTTCCGCTGCCGGTGATGAAGCTCAACCCGGCGGTGAAGGATATTTTTGGATTTCACTTCGAAGATTTTACCCTGGAGAATTACCAGAGTCATCCTGCGATCAAGGCGCCGGTAGCGGTGTAGGATGGAATAAATAATCAACTATGATCATTAGTCAAATCGTCGCGGCCAGCACCAACAATGTGATCGGGAAAGACAATAAGCTGTTGTGGCATTTGCCGAACGACATGAAATTCTTTAAGAATACTACCTGGGGTATGCCGGTCGTCATGGGACGTAAGACCTATGAGGCGCTGGCGGGGGAGCCGTTGCCGGGGCGGTTCAATTTTGTGATCACCCGTAATAAGGAATGGGACCCGCACAATGATAAGGTAAAAGTGGTGGATACCGTGGCCGGCGCCATCCGGTTGTCGGTGGAGACGGATTGCAAGGAGACCTTTATCATCGGTGGCGGAGAGATCTATGCGGCGGCGATGTCAATGACCGACAGGATCTATATGACCCGGGTACATACGGTGGTGGAAGGGGATACCCGGTACCCGGTTATCGATGAAAAAGAATGGCAGCTGACGGATAACCGGGACTTCCCGGCTGACGACAAACATGCTTTTGCCTATAGCTTCCAGATCTGGGAACGAAAAAAATAATCTTCATGCATTCCCGTCTCCGGCTGGCACAAAAATATCTTCATTATTACCGGACCGCATCCAATGGAAGGGGGCATGGGATCCATTCGCCTTTTGTTTTTGATTTTGTCGTGCGTGTATTGAATGCGGACGGGCTTTTTCCGGAATATGCCTCTATTGAGCGGCTGCGTCGCCGGCTGAAGCAGGATAATACCCTGCTGGAGATCGAGGATATGGGAGCCGGGTCGGCGATGGGAGCCGCGATCCGGAACCGCCGTATTGCAGATATTGCGCGGCAGGCGGCCAAACCCCCGAAATGGGGGCAATTGCTGCTGCGGATCGCACGGCATTACCAGCCTGCTACCATTCTCGAGCTGGGGACTTCGCTGGGTTTGTCGACTGCCTACCTGGCCATGGGGGCGCCGGGCGCCCGGGTCCACACCATAGAAGGGGCTCCTGCGATCGCGGATATTGCTGCGCAGAATTTCCGGTCGCTGGGGCTGGAGAATATATACGCGTCCACGGGAAATTTTGACGAGGTCCTGGCGCCGCTTCTCCAACGGACAGGGCCCGTTGACCTTGCCTTTATAGACGGCAATCACCGCCGTGATCCTACGCTGTATTATTTTAATATGTTGGTGGAACATGGCTCTCCTTCTTCCGTTCTGATCTTTGACGATATCCACTGGAGCGTCGAAATGGAAGAAGCCTGGGCGGCGATCCGGGAGGACCCCCGTGTGTACCTGACCATCGATCTGTTCTTTATCGGGCTTGTTTTCCGCCGGGAGGAGTTTAAGGTAAAGCAGGATTTTACCATTCGGTATTAGCCGAACGACATCCCTCGAAATTTTTTTCCCTTCGCATAGGGGTAAGCTCTCAGTGAGTTGTCTATAAGCAAACCCATTGTTATCAAAGAAGTTATCTTTGACCATCGCATTCAAGCCGACCGGATGATCGTGACTTTTAAGGGCGCCGCTCCTTTACCGGAACAACGCCCGGAAGATTTTTTTGAACAAATTTTCAAGGCTCATTTTAAGGGCCTGCATACTTATGCCTGTACATTGATAAAGGACCCGGTGATGGGGGAGGAGATGGTACAGAGCGTTTTTGTCCGACTCTGGGAGAAAAAAGAGGCGTTGGAGATCCGGGAAAATATTGCGGGTTATTTATACCGCTCCGTCCATAACGAATGTCTCAATTATGCAAAACACCGGAAGGTAAGGCTGGCCTATCAATCCTATGTCCTGCGCCGGCATGACCCCCATGACCAGGAGAAGGCTTCGGAGAAAATAACGACGGGCGAGCTGGAACGGCGGCTGGAGGCGGCGATCCTTGAATTACCAGAACAGTGCCGGCTTATTTTCCGGCTGAGCCGGTCGGAGGAATTGAAATACAGGGAGATCGCCGATAAACTGGGTCTGTCGGTCAAAACGGTGGAGAACCAGATGGGGAAGGCGTTGAAATTATTACGGTTGAAGCTGGCGGACCTGCTACCGTTTATGGTAATGGTATTGATCACCTTTTTTAAAGAGCGATAAATTGACAGAGAATAATTACGATAGGATCGATGTGCTGCTGGCAAAAGCCGTTCTCCGCGAGGCTTCTGAGGAAGAGCTTCGCCAGGTGCAGCAATGGATCGCGCTCAGCGATGCGAACAGGCGTCATTTTGAGAACCTGCGGCTGATCAGTGAAACGGGGAGGGAGACAACCATCGGGAGTACGATCAGCGAAGATGCCGCCTGGAGTAATTTTAAGAAGAGGGTGGAAGAGGGGCGGCCGATGATGGGGATGGGACGGGGCTGGCTCCGTATCGCGGCGGTACTGATCCTTCTTTTTGCCGGCGGCTGGCTCTATTATACCTATTCCTATACACCTTCCCAATTCCTGTTTGCTCAATCCGATACGCAGGTACTTACGGATACCCTGCCGGAGGGAACGGTTGTGGTGCTGAACCGGCAATCTTCCATCCGGTACCGGAAACAATTTACCGGTGATACGCGCCCGGTGGAAATACAGGGAGAGGCTTTTTTCCAGGTGGCGCGGGATAAGAATAAGCCCTTTATCGTCCATGCGAATGCGATGAGCATTAAAGTGCTGGGCACCTCTTTCAACGTAAAGACATCGGCAGCCGGTACGGAAGTGATCGTCGAAACGGGGATGGTGGAGGTAACAAAAGACGGGCAGACAATGATCGTTCGTCCGCATGAACGGCTAATGGCCGGCGGAAAAGGCGCCTCGCTTATCAAAGAAAGCAATACGGACGCGCTGTATAATTATTACCGGACCAACGAGTTTGAATGCTCCGGCACGCCTTTGTGGCGGATGGTGGATAAATTGAACGAAGTCTACAACGCAAAGATAACCATCGGGGATAGCCGGTTACGTAACCTTCCGCTGACGACGACCTTTCACAATGAATCGTTGGAGGAGATACTTTATGTCATTTCCCATAGCCTGAGGATCTCGGTGGTAAAAAAAGGACCCGAAATAATTTTGCAATAAGCAGGACACCGCCGCATGAATCTGATAAACAACCTTCGAAAGATACTGATCCTTACCCTTCTCCTTTGGGGACAGGCTCGGGCGCAGGGCCGGCTTGACAAAGCGATCACCATAAAGATCCACCGGCAGCCGCTGGCCCAGGCATTGACGGAGATCGGCCGTAAAGGCGGTTTTTATTTTTCCTATAATACGAATATCATAAAAGGGGACAGCCTGGTCACGCTGGAGGCGGAGGCGAGACCCGTCCGGCAAATACTGGATAAGCTGCTGGGCGACAGGTACGAATATGAGGAGACCGGCCAGTATGTCATCCTGTTGTTAAAGACCGCCGAGCCACCCGTCAGGATCTACAGCATCAGCGGCTATGTCAGGGATGAGAATACAAAGGAAAAGCTAACGGATGCAAGCGTATATGAAAGTCATCAGCTGGCGTCCACGCTGACGGATTCCAACGGATTCTTTCGTCTGCGGTTAAAAGATAAATACGCTCATGCGGTCATTATCATCAGCAAACAGCTCTACCGGGATACCCTGCTGCTGATCCGTCCCGGCTATGACCAGGAATTTGCCTTTAGCCTGGAGCCGGCTGCGGTCGCGGAACTGGCGCCCCTGGTAGTGACCAATCATGTGGAAAGGACCTGGCTTGGCAAATGGCTTCTTTCCCCGAAGCAGGTCCTTCAAAGCATGAACCTGGCGGGGTTTTTTGCCGACAAGCCTGTGCAATTCTCGCTTCTCCCCGGCCTTGGCTCGCATGGGCGGATGGGGGCGCAGGTGATCAATAAATTCTCGTTGAACCTGCTGGGGGGGTATACCGCGGGTGTGAATGGTCTTGAGCTGGCCGGTGTATTCAATATCGATCAACGATCGGTGAGATGGCTCCAGGCGGCGGGCGTCGCCAATATAAACGGGGGGGCCGTGAGCGGGGTGCAGCTGGCCGGTGTGCATAACCAGGACCTGGATTCGGTGAAGGGTGTGCAGGCGGCGGGCGTCGGCAATGTTGTAATGGGAGGGTTTGGCGGGGTGCAGCTGGCCGGTCTCTTTAATAAGGTAAAGGGCAGGACCAGCGGGCTTCAGGCGGCGGGGCTGGCCAATAGCAGCGGCGAGGTCGATGGCGTACAGGTCAGCGGTTTTTTAAATTCCACCCGGCGATTGAAAGGCGTTCAGATAGGATTGATCAATATTGCGGATACTTCTACCGGCTATATGATCGGTCTTGTCAATATTGTTAAGAACGGGTATCATGAGCTCTCGCTGTCGGCAGATGAGACGCTGCCCATCAACCTGTCCTATAAAACGGGGACCCGGAAAATATACAGCATCTTACGGGTGGGGTATAGCCCGGGCAGGAGTGAGGATGCCTATGCGACGGGTATTGGGATCGGCAATGAACATGTCCTTTCCCGTTGTATGAGTCTGGCTTCGGAATTCTACCTGCTCCATTTTTACCGACGAAACGGGGAGGATGCCCCGTTGATTTATCGTATACAGCCTTCTCTAAAGATCCGGCTTGCAAAAAAACTTTCTTTATCGGCAGGGCCGGCTTTTTCTTTTTATACGGGTGAAAAGAACACGCATTCTTTTTCATGGTCAGGCAATTCTTCTTCCTGGTGGGGTTGGACCACAGCGATCAATTTTTTTTAAGGGCGAATGGGGGTGAGGGATAGATAGGTTGTCTTGTATGTATGAGAACGAAAACTATTTATCTCCTCTTTTTCCTTTCCGGGATGGTTGGGAAATTGAATGCGCAGTTTGCAAATCCCTGTCACTGTAATATCGGTATCGTATACCCGATCAGTACCAATGGCATTCATGCAAAAGAGTACAGCAATGTCTTTTCCTTGCATGCGGTGGCAGGGGTGTCCCGTAATGAAAAGGGTTTGTCCCTGGCCGGTTTTTCGAATATTATCCTGGATAGCGCGGCTGGTCTGCAGATCGCGGGTTTTATGAATATCACCCGAAAGGATGCGACGGGTCTTCAAATGGCGGGGTTTATCAATAAATCCCGTGATGCCGGTTCGCAGATGGCGGGTTTTATCAATATCGCCAGGAAGGTAAAAGGGGTGCAGATCGCCGGGTTTATCAATATTGCCGATAGCAGCGACTACCCCATCGGCATCTTTAATTTTATAAAGCATGGGGAGAAAACGATCGGGATCAGTACCGATGAGACCCTGACCACCCTGCTTTCTTTCCGGTCGGGAGGCCGTAAGCTATACGGGATCGCCGGCGTGGGGTATAACGATAAGGGCAGCCGGCGATTGGCTGCCTGGGAAGCGGGTATTGGAATGCATCTATACCTGGCCGAAAATTTCCGGCTGAACCTGGAACTGGTAAATGCCGGTCTGACCAATTTTAAAACGGGGGATTATTTCAGGAGCTCTATCCGGGCGCTGCCCGCCCTGCGGCTTAGCCATCGCCTGGAGATCTTTGCCGGTCCCACCTTTAGTTATATGCGATCCCGGAAGGGGACAGGGGAAGACCTTCTCACACATTATACCTGGAGCAGGAGAGACGGCGACGGACTGCAGGCCCTTTATTTTGGGGTGACGGGCGGGATTGCTATTTCATTAACCAAAAAATGATCCGTTATGTCTTCAAGGTATTTTTTATTTCTTTTTTTTGGATTCGCGTCATCGATGGGGGCGTTCGCCCAGGTGAAGCACACCATCAGCGGTTCCGTTCGATCGGCTTCTACCGGTGAGAGCATTATCCGCGCCACGATCATCGTTGCGGATAAGAATATCGGCGTCACCACGAATGATTATGGATTTTATTCGCTAACGCTGCCGGACGGGCAATACACGCTTATTATTTCGGCGGTGGGAAGGGAGGCGCAGACGATCCCCCTCACGCTTAGAGAGAATAGAGAGCTGACGACCTTGCTGGGAGAACAGCCGGGTCAGCTGCAGGAGGTGACCGTTTCGGGACCGGCCAGGGGCCGGAGCATTCGCCGGGCGCAGATGGGCATCGAGCATGTCACCCCGGGAGAGACAAAGAATATCCCGGTGCTATTCGGGGAGCAGGACCTGCTAAAGACATTGCAATTGCTGCCGGGTGTCCAATCCGCGGGTGAAGGCAACAGCGGACTGAACGTACGCGGCGGCTCTGCCGATCAGAACCTGATCCTGCTGGACGAAGCCCCGGTCTACAATGCCGCCCATCTGTTGGGATTCTTCTCCACTTTTAATTCCGATGCGATAAAGGACGTGACCCTTTATAAGGGCGGTATGCCGGCACAGTATGGCGGGCGTTTGTCCTCCGTGGTGGATGTGCGGATGAATGAGGGGAATAACCAGGACCTTCATGTCTCGGGGGGGCTTGGGCTGATCTCCGCCAAGCTGGAGGCGGAGGGACCGATCGAAAAGGGGCAGTCCTCTTTCCTGGTGACAGCCCGGCGGACCTATGCCGATCTGTTCCTGAAGCTTTCTCCCGATTCCACGACGAAGGGGAACAGCCTGTATTTCTATGACCTCAATGCAAAATTGAATTTTACGCTGGGCAGCCGGGACCGGCTCTATCTGTCCGGTTATTTTGGGAGGGATAACCTGGCGAGCGGCGATGTATTCGGGCTTAACTGGGGTAATGCTACGGGTACCCTTCGCTGGAATCATACGTTCGGACCGCGTCTCTTTTCCAATACTTCGCTGATCTATAGCGATTATAACTATACGCTGAAACTTTCCAATAACGGCTCGGGGTTTAACGTGCGGTCGGAATTGAACGACCTGAACGTTAAGGAGGAATTGCAATGGTATCTCAATCCCCGGAATAACCTGCGGATAGGATTCAATACCATCTATCATACCCTGAGCCCGGCTTCGCTGACCGGCGCCGGACCCAACAGCGGGTTCAACGATACGAGCTTTCAACGGCGGTATGCGCTGGACAATGTTTTTTTTGCGGGTAATGAATGGAAGGCTTCCGAAAAAATAAATGTTTCCTATGGGATCCGGGTGACGGCCTTTAGCGCGCTTGGCAGCGGCGATTTCTATGATGTGAATGGGGCGGGCCAGGTCACCGATACCCTGCATACCAGCAGCGGGCAGGTGGTTAAGACCTATGTCACCCCCGAGCTTAGGGCGGCGGTCAGCTATCAGTTGGATGGCGTCTCCTCGGTCAAGGCCTCCTATGCCGGCAACACGCAGAATATGCATCTTATCTCCACGGCCGGCGCCGGTTTCCCCACCGATCGCTGGGTCGCGAGCAATAACCTGATCCGGCCCGAGCGGTCCCACCAGGTATCACTTGGCTATTACCGGAATCTTTCGGAGAACAAATATGAGCTGACGGTAGAAGCCTATTACAAGGCGTTGGAGAACCAGATCGATTACCGGGATGGGGCCAACCTGATCAGCGAAGGCATCATCGAGAAAGAATTATTATATGGGAAGGGCCGTGCTTATGGGGTCGAATGGCTTTTGAAGAAGAAGACGGGGAGATTGACCGGCTGGATCGGGTATACGTATTCCAGGTCGCAGCGGAGGATCGACGGGATCAATGACGATCAGTGGTATAATGCTTTCCAGGACCGGCCGCATGATATTTCCGTGGTAGGGATGTACAAGCTCAACCGAAAATGGGCGTTGTCCGCTACCTGGGTATACAATACCGGTAATGCGGTCAGCTTTCCCAGCGGAAAATACAGGGAGGATGGCCGGACCGTGTATTATTATTCCGAGCGCAACGGTTATCGTATGCCGGCGTATCACCGGCTCGACCTGGGCGCAACGGTACAGCTGAAGCAGCGGCGGCATTGGTCTTCCGAGCTTGCCTTTGGGGTGTACAATGCCTATGCGCGGAATAATGCTTTCCTGATCACCTTCCGTGATAACAAGACGGATCCCGATAAGACGGAAGCGGTGCAGACTACGCTGTTCAGCGCCGTTCCTTTTATATCCTACAACTTTAAATTTTAAAAAATGAACGATAAGAAAATAAGACCGGGTCGTTATCCGGCGGCCATTGCAACGAGCCTGCTTTTCCTGTTACTTGTACTGGCGGGTTGTCAGAAAGTGATCGATCTGAAATTGAACAATGCTTCGGGAAAATATGTGATCGAGGGCAATGTCACCGATCTGGCTGGTCCTTATACGGTGACCATTGGTCAGACGGGGAGCGTTACCAGTGAATATAGCTTTAACGGGGTCAGCCAGGCGGCGGTGGTGATCCGGGACAATGCCGGTAACAGTGAGACCCTGCAGGAGAAGTCGCCCGGGGTCTATCAAACGGCCGTGCTTTCGGGGGTGGAAGGCCGGACATACTATCTGAGCATTAGCCTGGGCGGACAACGTTTTACTTCGTCTTCGGTGATGCCCTACCGGGTGAACCTGGATAGTATTTATGTGGCCAGTGTGATGAACTTTGATAAGTCCGTGAGGGCTGTAGTACCCGTCTTTAAGGATCCTCCCGAGACCGGCAATTCTTACCGGATCAATCAGACCATCGATGGTGTGCTGGATAAGACCCTTTATTATGAGAATGATGATTTTATCAATGGGCGGACCAACTCCATGGCCTTACTGAGACCCGATCCCGACAGTACCCTGCATACCGGCGACAGGGTGGATATAGAGATGCAGTGTATCGATCCGGCGGTCTATCAGTATTGGTTTAGTCTTGATGAGTCTTCGCTGGGGAATAACAACAGCAATCTGCCGGCCAATCCCGTGACGAATATCCAGGGAGGGGCGTTGGGGTATTTCAGCGCCCATACTTCGCAGACGAAGACGCTGGTTGTGAAATAGAAGACGCGGTTGTGAAATAGAAGACGCGGTTGTGAAATAACTGTAGATGGAAACCGGAATTGGGGTAATTTTGCGGGGTCATTCCGTAACAAAATCAACCCGTATTGCATTCCTTACCAAAAGAGCTTTTGTCTTCCCTGGCCGGTCTTCCCGGTTTCAACGCTACGAGTTTTGAACAGGTACATGCCGATGGGCGGCAGGTGACGGCTATCCGGCTCAATCCTGCCAAACCCGTTGCCGGAATGGAGGTATTGCCGGAGGAGGGCAGCAGGGCCGGTATGCGGATACCCTGGTCCTCGTGGGGCTATTATCTGCCGGAGCGTCCGGCTTTTGTTTTTGATCCGCTCTTTCATGCCGGCACTTATTATGTGCAGGAGGCTTCCAGTATGTTCCTGGAGCAGGCTCTCCGGCAGACCGCCGATCTGACGCGTCCTCTCCGAGTGCTGGATCTTTGTGCGGCGCCGGGGGGTAAGTCCACCCTTCTTCAATCCCTGTTGTCCCCCGATAGTTTGCTGGTGAGCAATGAGGTCATCCGCACCCGGGTGAATGTGTTGCAGGAAAACCTCGTGAAATGGGGCGCGGCCAATACCATCATCACCAGCAATGACCCCCGTGATTTTCAGCGGCTGGAAAATTATTTTGATGTCATCGTAGTCGACGCTCCCTGCAGCGGCAGCGGGCTCTTCCGCCGGGATCCCGCGGCGATCGCCGAATGGAGTACCGATAATGTACAGCTTTGCCGGCAACGGCAGCAGCGGATCCTGGCGGATTGCTGGCCGGCCCTCCGGCAGGACGGGATCCTGATCTATTCCACCTGTTCCTTTTCGAAGGAAGAAGACGAGGAGATCCTGGATTGGATGGTGGAGGACCTGGATGTTACTCCTTGCCGGCTGGAGATCGATCCCGCCTGGAATATCGTGGAGACGATGGGAGAGAAGGGAGGATATGGATATCGGATGTATCCCGACAGGGTGCAGGGGGAGGGGTTTTTTATCGGCTGTTTGCGCAAGAACGATGGGGGGAGCTATAGCCGGCCGCGGAGCAGGAAGCCGGGTTCGGAGCAGCTGTCAAAAAAAGAGGAGGGAGGAATGAGTTCCTGGCTGGGGACCGATCTTCCGCTTTTTTTCTTCCGGCACCAGGAGTATGCGCATGCGTTGCCGTTGTCGTTGGCGGAGGACCTGGCTATTTTACAATCGGCCTGTTATCTGAAAAAGGCCGGTGTATTGCTGGGCAAGCCGGGAGCAAAGGAATTTATACCGGAACACGACCTGGCCCTTAGTGTGCTTATCAGCCGGGGGCTGCCGGCCGTCTCCCTGTCGAGGGAGCAGGCCGTACAGTATCTTCGTAAGGAGGAGATCCATCCGGACTCCGTCCACCGGGGCTGGACATTGGCGCAGTATGCCGGGCAGAACCTGGGATGGATAAAGATCCTGCCGAACCGCTCCAATAATTATTATCCGAAGGAATGGAGGATATTGAAAAGAGAGGATTGAATCGAATTTTCGGGGGAGGTTATATTTTGAAAAGAACCTTCGGCGAAAATTCTGCATCTTTGCGCTGAACCTGGTTAAAAAATAACGCTATGCGATTACGGGCGCTCCTACTTTTACTGGTTAGCATTTTTTTTGTACAGTTTGCCTGGTCTCAATCCAATGAGCTTCTTATACAGGGCCAGACGGGGAAATTATATCTCGAGCATACGGTAGTGGCCAGGGAGACCTGGTATAGTATCGGACGGCTGTATAATATAGGCCCAAAAGAGGTTGCGGCTTTTAATCATCTTTCGATGACCCAGCCATTGGCCATCGGACAAACGATACAGATACCCCTTGTCGCCGTCAACTTCTCGCAGAATGGGATAAAGACCCCTGCGGAGACATTGGTCCCGCTGTATCATATCATCCAGGAGAAGGAATGGCTTTACCGGATCGGCGTCAACCACAATAAGGTGCCCGTCGCCAACCTGGAAAAATGGAATAATATCGATAAGGATCAGGCGAAGGCCGGTATGCACCTGATCGTTGGTTTTCTGAAGGTAAAAACGGCGCTGTCCGCGCTGGCGACCAGTGCACACCCGCCGGTTGCTGCCGCTACGACTCCTTCGGGCAACGCACCCGTGACCACGAAGACATCGCCACCCACGGCATCGGGTCATCCCAGCAATGCGGCCATCAGTTCCCTGACGGCAGAAAACACTACCGCTCCGACAAAGACCGCTGCCCCTCCGACTACTACTTCTTCTTCGAGTCCATCGGCTGTTACTCCTTCGGTTGCGGCGCCTTCCATACATTTTAATGGCGGCTTCTTTAAGGCCGATTTCAGTGAAACGGGGAAATCCGTCTCCGGTACGGCCGGGATCTTTAAGAGCACCAGCGGCTGGCAGGATGGGAAATATTATGCGCTGATGAATAATGTTCCCGTTGGAACGATCGTAAAGATCACGGTGCAGGGGAGTGAAAAAAGCGTTTTTGCAAAGGTATTGGGACAATTACCCGATATGAAGGAGAGTGCCGGGCTGGCCATCCGCATCAGCAATGCCGCCGCAGGTGAGCTGGGCGTCGGGGAGCATTTCAATGTGGACGTACGTTATTGAGCCTACTGCTGCACGAGGATGCGATCCCGGCGAATGATGTGTAGAAAGAGCGCCATCGTCCGTTTAACTCCGGTAGCCCCGTAAGAAATCTTCGATCTTCATTTTTTTCTTTCCTTCCAGTTGTAGTTCGGTGATCCGGATATAGCCGTCGGATGCGGCGAATCTGAGGTATGTTTTTTTGTCTGTTTCGAACTGGCCCGGTGCCAGGGCGGGGGAGCCCGTTTCCATTTCGGAGTGATAGATCTTTAACAATTTTCCATCCATATGGGTGAATGCCGCCGGGAAGGGGGAGAGGCCGCGGATGAGATCGTAGATCTTTTTGACGGGTTGGTTCCAATCTATCTGGCAGGTTTCGGTGAAGATCTTGGGGGCGTGTTTGAGCGCGGCGGGGTCGATCGTCACGGGCGTGCCGGGGAGAGCGGGGGAGGGGATCAATGCGTTTTGTGGAGTTGGTTTTAAGGTCCCGGCCACCAATCCGGCTATGGTCGTCACCAGCAGTTGTGCGCCGATCTCTTTCATACGGTCATGGACATCGCCTGCCGTCTCGTGGTCGCCGATGGGAAAGCTTTCCTGTAACAGGATATCCCCTGTATCGATATCGTGCCGGAGCTTGAAGGTGGTCACTCCCGTCTCTGTTTCCCCGTTGATCACTGCCCAGTTGATGGGGGCGGCTCCGCGGTACTGGGGGAGGAGAGAGCCATGCAGGTTGACGGTACCCATCGGGGGCATATTCCAGACGAGTTCGGGCAGCATACGGAACGCGACCACGATCTGCAGGTCGGCCTGCAGCGCTTGCAGCTCTTCGAGAAAGGCGGGGTTCTTTAATTTCTCCGGCTGCAGGATCGGGAGTCCTTTGGAGAGGGCATATTTTTTTACGGCGCTTTCTGTTAGTTGCATTCCCCGTCCCGCCGGCTTATCGGGGGCCGTAATGACGGCTATGACGGTATATCCGGCCCGGAGGATGGCATCCAGGCTGGCGACGGCAAATTCTGGGGTGCCCATGAAAACAATGCGGGGTCCCGGTTGAGCATGACTGTCTTCAGGCATTAACTTATGGTTTTTTACGCCGGACAAATGCCCGGAATCGACCGCAATTTAATTATTTAATCCTACCTTGCGGGGGTATCCCCATTGGGACTATATAAAAACAAAAAACGGAAGTTGACATGGCACAACAAGTTAAAGCCGGTGATACAGTGAAGGTCCATTATCATGGACGCCTTACGGACGGGACGACATTTGATTCCTCCGAAGGACGTGCTCCCCTGGAATTTGAAGTAGGTGGCGGTATGGTGATCAAGGGGTTTGATGATGGCCTCCTGGGTATGACAGTAGGACAGAAGAAAACCATCGAAATTGCCGTTGAAGACGCTTATGGGCCTAAGGACCCCGAGGCGATCATAGAATTTCCTATCGACAGGTTCCCTCCCGATATGAAGCCGGAACCAGGTATGCGTCTGAGTATGACAAATGGTTCCGGCCAGCAGATCCCGGTTGTGATCACGACCGTGAATCCGGAAACAGTCATCCTGGATGCCAATCATCAATTAGCCGGCGAAGATCTGATCTTCGATCTGGAATTGGTGGAGATCGTCGGCGCTTCCCGTATTATTATGCCGTAAGGTTTTACCGCGATGCGTAGTCGTTGTGATCCCGATGATATCTCCTGCCGAAGGCCCATGCCAGGACCAGGAAAGCCGTCAGGGATACTGCGGTATTGAGTATGGAGCCTTCCAGTCCAAAATCGCCGCCTGTTACAAACAGGTCGCCTTTTGGTTCCGCTATCAGGATAGAGGGCAGGGTAAGACCACTCACTTTGAATCCGAGCAAGGGGCCCTGGAAAAAATTCCAGCTGAGATGGAACAGGAAGGAGAACCATAGGTTCCGGGTATAGATATAATTTACGCCCAGCAGCAGACCGGCCAGGAAGAGGTTGAAAAAGGCGAGTGTATGGATGCCCGGATTGGTGAAATGAAAGGCGGCAAAGAGAAGGGCGGAGATGGCCAGGGCGATCCACTGATTTGTTGATGCGGAGAGGCTTTTTACCGGCGTTGAAAGACCTGTGGCATTTGCGGCCGGGAGATTGCCGGTCGTATCGAAGAAATCCAGCAGGTTACCAAGGATATACCCCCGGAATACCAGTTCCTCACTAAAGGCGATCAGCGCCATCAATCCCAGCGAGATGAACAATTGCTGGCCATCCCAAACGATATCGGTCCATTCGAGGTGTCCGCTGAGCAGCAACAGGAGAGCAGAGATCCCAAGCAACGCAGGGCCCATAAGCAGCCCAATGACCGCTTCGGTCCCAAAACCATCAAAGGACAGGCCCAGGCTCTTCAAACTTTTCCGGTCTATCAACAGGCGGAAGACAGACACGCTGATCAGCGAGATGACAAATTCCAGCAACAGCATCAACCAGAGATAGTTCCCGGTGAGCAGCCCGGCAAGGGTATGGATCAGATCCGATTGCAGGTCGTCTTTGTGGACGGGGGTTATGATCAATACGGCCGGAATGGCGATCAATAAAGTAAGAAGGGCAAACACGGCGCCGAATAATAGTACCCGTAGCCAGCCCTGCTTTATCACCGGATTTTTTATGATCGGATCAGACATAGTGATTATTATTGTTGGTAATTTACGAACATGTTTGAAAACTACCACTTTACGGCGGCGGAAAGATTTATCCGCTATGTACAGATCGATACACAAAGTGATCCGGAATCCAGGACGTATCCTTCCACAGAAAAACAAAAAGACCTGGGCCGTCTCCTGGTAAAGGAGCTGCAGGAGATGGGTATAACGGATGCCGGGATGGATGAATATGGCTATGTATATGCCACTATCCCCTCCAATACGTCCAAGGTAGTGCCGGTCATCTGTTTTTGTGCGCACATGGATAGCGCTCCCGACTGCAGCGGGAAAGGGGTAAAGCCCATTACTCACCTATCCTATGACGGGGGGGATATTATACTTCCCGACGATCCTTCCCAGGTTATTTCTCCCCGGGAACATCCCTATCTGGCGAAGAAGAAGGGAGAGGATATCATTACCGCCTCCGGCACTACCCTGTTAGGCGCCGATGACAAGGCGGGAGTAGCCGTTATCATGGATATGGCCCATTATTGTATGGATCATCCGGAGTACCGTCATGGCCGGATCCGGATCCTGTTCACCCCGGATGAGGAGATTGGCCGGGGGGTGGACCGGGTGGATCTTCAGCGGCTGGGCGCCGATTTCGGTTACACGCTGGATGCCGGTGAGCGGGGAACCTTTGAGGACGAGACCTTTTCCGCGGATGGGGTGAAGATCACCTTTCATGGGGTGAGCGCTCATCCGGGTTATGCGAAGGATAAGCTGGTCAATGCGATCAAGGTCGCGGGTCATTTCCTGGATTCCCTTCCCAAGGACGAGTGGTCCCCCGAGACGACGGAGGGGCGGTATGGTTTTGTCCATCCCGTTCGGATATCGGGTATAGCGGAGAAGGTCACGGTCGATCTTATCGTCCGCGATTTTGTCACTGCCCGTCTGGCTGCCTACGAAGAGCACCTCCGTAGTAAGGTGGCCGATACGCTTGCGGTCTTTCCCGGGGCCCGGGCCGATGTTGACGTGACGGAACAATACCGCAATATGAAGGAGATATTGGATCAGCACCCGCAGATAGCGCAATATGCCGTGGAGGCTATCCAACGGGCGGGAATAACCGTACAGCAAAGCAGTGCCCGGGGCGGAACGGATGGTTCCCGTCTTTCTTTTATGGGGCTGCCCTGTCCAAACCTGTTTACGGGAGAGATGGCTTTTCATGGAAAGCAGGAGTATGTGAGCGTCCAGGATATGGAGAAATCCGTGGAGACGGTCGTCCATCTGGCTGCGATCTGGGAAGAGAGGAGCTAGAGCCGCCGGCAGGGAAAGACGCTAATATGTTATGCGATCTTTTGTAATATTATGCAGGATCAGGCGGGCATGATCGCGGGAGTTTTCGATGAACCACAGGTGGGTGTTCATTCCGCCGCATACGACCCCGGCGAGATAGAGGTTCTTTACATTTGTCTCCATGGTGGCCGGATCGTAGAAAGGCTGTAGCTTTTCGTCCTCCGATAGATGGATCCCTGCCTTCCGGAGAAAGTCGAAATTTGGCTGGTATCCCGTCAGTGCGATGACAAAGTCATTGGGGATGGTCTCGATGCCGTCGGGTGTCTGGATGTCCACCTCGTCCGGGCGTATGGCGGACAGCACTGAGTGGGTGTAGGCCTTGATGCTGCCTTCTTTGATCCGGTTCTCGATGTCCGGTTTTACCCAGTATTTTACTCTGCGGCCGATCCCTTCTCCGCGGATGATCATCGTCACTTCGGCTCCTTTTCTCCAGGTCTCCAATGCGGCATCCACTGCGGAATTGCTGGCGCCGACGACCACTACCTTTTGCATGGCGTAGAAATGGGGCTCTTTGTAGTAATGGGTTACTTTGGGGAGCGTTTCGCCGGGGACATCGAGCAGGACGGGGATATCGTAGAAACCGGTAGCCAGGATGATATTGGCCGTGCTATAGGTCCGCCGGTCGGAGATGACTTCGAAGTTGCCGGAAGGATGGAAGACGCCTTCGGGCCGGTTGCTTTTCGAGGGTGAGCCGGCTTCGGGGCGGGTGCCGGTACGGATGATCTGTTGTACGGTTTCCCGGAGGTGGATATTCAGCTCGTGGGAGACCGCTACCCGGCGATAGTATTCCAGCGCTTCGCTGCGGGTAGGCTTTACGTTATTGCTGACGAAGGGGACGCCGCCGATCTCGATCCGTTCGGAGGTGGAGAAGAATGTCATATTTGCCGGATAGTTATATAGGGAGTTGACCAGGCTGCCTTTTTCGAGGACCAGGTAGTTTAATCCCGCCTTTTGGGTTTCCAGGGCGCAGGCGATGCCGATCGGTCCCCCGCCGATGATGATGATATCGTAGTGCGTGCTCATATGTTTTTTTCTCCGGTGCAAATTTACCATATAATACGATGCCGGGACCGGATAATAGGATACAAATACCGCCCTTCATTACCCGCCCGGCAATCTCTCAAAAAACCGTACTTTCATCTCCAAATAAAGCTATATGGACATACTTGCTTCCTACTGGTGGATCCTCGTAGTGATTGCCTTTGTTTTTAGCGGGCTGGTCACGGTCAACCAGGGATATATCAACGTGGTTACGATGTTTGGTAAATATCAACGTATTCTCCGTCCGGGATTGAATTTCAAGATCCCTTTCCTGGAGCAGATCTTCAAACGGATCTCTATTCAGAACCGCAGTGTCGAGCTGGAGTTCCAGGCTGTGACGGGCGACCAGGCGAATGTGTATTTTAAAAGCATGCTGCTGTATGCGGTACAGAATGCGGAGGAGGAAACGATTAAAAAAGTCGCTTTTAAATTCATCAATGACCGTGATCTTATGCAGGCGCTGACGCGTACCATCGAAGGGAGTATCCGCTCGTTCGTGGCCACGAAGAAGCAGGCGGAGATCCTGGGGCTGCGCAAAGAGATCGTGGAGTTTGTAAAAGACCAGATCGATCACTCCCTGGAGGAATGGGGGTATCACTTGCTGGACCTGCAGATCAACGATATCACCTTTGACAAGGCCATCATCGAGTCTATGAGCAAGGTGGTAGCCAGCAATAACTTAAAAGCCGCAGCGGAGAATGAGGGCCAGGCCCTTCTTATTACAAAGACCAAGGCGGCGGAGGCGGAGGGCAATGCTATCCGGATCTCGGCGGAGGCGGAGAAAACGGCTGCCCAGCTGCGTGGTCAGGGTGTCGCTCTTTTCCGGGAAGAAGTGGCCAGGGGGATGAGCGAGGCGGCCGAACAGATGAAGCGTGCCAACCTGGATACGAATGTCATCCTTTTTAGTATGTGGACGGAGGCGATCAAGAACTTTGCCGAGGTAGGGAAGGGGAATGTCATTTTCCTGGATGGGAGCAGTGAGGGGATGGCCACTACTATGAAACAGATCCAGGCGTTGCTGCTGAAACCGGGCGTGGGTCGATAAGCCGGCGGTGAGTGATCCGGCGGGAGGAACGCTGCCTGTCTGCCCAACTTTAGCATTTTGTTAATAAATAGAATCAATCCCGGAGCGTTATAGCCCTAAATCGGTATATTTTTACGATAGTAAGGTGAAATTCAGGCCTATAACCTTTTAAAGCACATTGGATGAATTTATTTTTTCTGCAAGTTCTGATAGACTCTTCAAAAATTAAAGACAGCCTGGCAAGGGTTGCCCAGGCAGCGGTCCAGGAAAAGCAAAATTTATGGGATATCCTTATCAAGGGTGGTCCGTTGATGATCCCGCTGGCTATCTTGCTGGTCATCGCTGTCTTTGTCTTTTTCGAACGGTATATAGCGATAAAAAAGGCCTCCAAGCTCGATGACAACTTTATGAGCATTATCCGGGACCATATCGTGACCGGGAATGTCACGGCGGCGCGGAGCCTGACCAAGAATACCAATACGGCCGTGGCCAATATGCTGGACAAGGGGATCGTGCGCATCGGCAAGCCGATCGAAGCCATCGAGCGGAGCATGGAGAATGTGGGCAAGCTGGAATTATATAAAATGGAGCGGAATCTTTCGATCCTTTCGGTGATAGGTTATATTGCCCCATTGTTCGGATTTTTGGGAACGATCGCCGGTATGTTCCAGCTATTCTATAGTATCGCCTCTACCGGGGAATACAGCATCTCGAATATTGCCGGTGGTATTTATGTGAAAATGGTATCCTCGGCTTCGGGTCTGATCATTGGTATCATTGCCTATGTAGGATATCGTTATCTGATCTCGCAGATCGACAAGGCTACGAATAAAATGGAAGTTGCCAGTGCGGAATTCATCGATATTTTACAGGAGCCGACAAGATAAATACCAACATGAATTTAAGAAAACGACATAGAGAAGAGGCGGAAGTGCATACCGGTCCGTTGAATGATATCCTGTTCATCCTGCTGTTGTTCTTCCTCATCGTTAGTACGCTGGCCAATCCCAATGTGGTCAAGCTGTCTCAGCCCAAGTCGAAGAGCGATACAAAGGCCAAACAGACCGTGGTCGTCTCTATCGATGCCAATAAGCTTTTTTATGTCGGGACGACCCGGGTCACCCTTGATGAGCTCAAGTCCCGGCTCCAGCCTTTTCTCGCCAAGGAGACCGACCAGCCTTCGATCGTCATCAATGCCGATAAATCGGTACCTATCGACGATGTGGTAGCCGTTATGCGGGTCGCGCGGGAACTCGGCGCCCGAACGGTGCTGGCGGTTGATAAGAATGGGGTACAATAAAAGAGAGGGCCCGGGCTGGCAGATGTTGATCGGTACCTGAAGAGGCTGGGTGCAAAATGATCTGCTTTTACCTTGTTGCCTTTATCATCCGATCCTTTCCCTGCATATCTTTTTTGACGATGGTCTGCGGAAACCCATTTTTCCGGAATAGCTCCATTACCGGTCCGCTCAGTTCTTCATGAATTTCGACAAAGATCGATCCGCCGGGGGCCAGTTTCCGGTTGGCGAAGCCGGCAAGCTTTTGGTAAAAGACCAGGGGATCGTTGTCCTCCACGAACAGCGCCAGGTGGGGCTCGAAGCCGACGACATGGGGCGCCATGCCTGCTTTTTCTGTGATGGGGATATAAGGGGGGTTGCTGACGAGGAGATCGACGGTTGGCAGGTGCTGCCATTGTTCTTCCCGGAGAAAGTCGATCTGTTGAAAACGGATATCCGCGTCGAGTGTCGTTGCATTCTGGCGGGCGACGGCCAGTGCTCCTTCGCTCAGGTCGCAGGCATGGACGGTTAGTGCGTTGAGCTTTTTCTTTAAGGAAATGGCAATACAGCCGCTGCCGGTCCCTACGTCGAGAAGGGAGGAGGGGCGGGCTTCCGCCGCTATCCATTCCACCAGCTCTTCTGTTTCGGGTCTTGGGATGAGGACCCGCTCGTCCACATAGAATTTCATTCCGCAAAACCAGCTTTCCTGTAATACATATTGAACGGGCCGGTGCCTAAGCAATTCCTCCGTATATTTTTTTAGCTGGCCGATCGCGGCGGGGGGCAGGGGTTCCGATCTATGCAGGAGACGATCTATTTTTTTCCAGCCGGTCAGCTGTTCCATCACCCAGTCGGTGATGACTGCCGCTTCCCGGTCCTCGTAGAGCGTGGACAAACGGGATAAAAGCTCTTTTTGCGCCTGTTGCCAATCCATCCGTAAAATTACTACTTTTGCCCCTTGGTAAGATCGCAAATGAACTCCCCCGAAACATACATGATCCGATGCCTGGAGCTGGCCCGTCTCGGAGCCGGTCATACCGCGCCAAATCCGATGGTAGGGGCGGTGCTTGTCCATGGGGACCGGGTCATCGGGGAAGGCTATCACCGGCAGTATGGTCAGGCGCATGCGGAAGTGAACGCCATCGCCTCGGTAAAGGAAGAAGACCGGCAGTATATCCCGGAGGCTACGCTTTATGTCTCGCTTGAACCCTGTGCCCATCATGGGAAGACGCCACCCTGTGCGGACCTGGTCATCGAAAAGAAGATCCCGCGGGTTGTGATCGGTTGCCGGGATCCCTTTCCGCAGGTGAATGGGAAAGGTATTGAGAAGCTGCTGGCCGCGGGGGTAGAGGTGGAGTTGGGGATGATGGAGAAGGAGTGTGTTGAGTTAAACAGGCGTTTTTTTACGTTTAATACATTGAACCGGCCTTTTATTGTGCTGAAATGGGCGCAGAGTGCCAACGGAAGGATTGCGGGGGGGGAGGGGGTGCGGACGCTGATCTCCAATGAATATACCAACCGGCTTGTTCATAAATGGCGTACGGAGGAAGCGGCCATCCTGGTGGGGACCCGTACGGCGCTGCTGGATGATCCCGCTCTTACGGCCCGGTTGTGGAAGGGGCCGGACCCGGTGCGGCTTGTCATTGATAAAGACCTACGCCTGCCGCCGACGCTAAAGCTTTTTGGAGGGGGGGCGCAAACGATCGTTTTTAATATGCTCCGGCACGAAGAAAAGGGTCCTGTACATTATTACCAGCTGGCGACGGACAGCTCCCTGGTGCAGAAGATCGCGGTGGCGTTGTACCGGTTGAAGATACAGAGCGTACTGGTAGAAGGTGGGGCCCGGTTACTACAGTCCTTTATCGATGAAGGTTGTTGGGACGAGGCAAGGGTGATCACCAATAATGAACTGGAGATACCCGGCGGGCTTTCCTCGCCGGTGCTGGGAGATGCGGTGCTTCGCTCCCGTGAAACGCTTTTTTCCGATACCATCCGCTATTATACCAATCCGGCATATACCGACCCGGCGGCTGTGCGATGAATACTTAAACAACACTATGGCAGAACAGGATTTTTATTATACGATCGACAAGGAGGCTACGGCAGAGTTCAAGGACAGGGGCAGTAAGTTTATCGGGTATGCCTGCCCGGTCAGGACCGTGGAGGAGTGCAAGGAGAAATTAAATGCCATAAAAAAAGAGCATCCCAAGGCGACACACCATTGTTTTGCCTACCGGATCGGGCTGGATGGGAATACCCATCGGGTCAGCGATGACGGGGAACCTTCCGGCACCGCGGGACGGCCGATCCTGGGACAGATCGATAGTAAGATGACGGTCAATGTGCTGGTGGTCGTGGTCCGGTATTTTGGCGGTACCCTGTTGGGAGTGCCGGGTCTGATCAATGCCTATAAGTCGGCTGCCGCCCTGGCCCTGCAAATGACGCCGCTGGTGCAGCGATCCGTAGAAAAAGAATGTATCATCCAATTTGATTATACGCAGATCAATGAAGTGATGACCCTGGTAAAGCAATACAATTGCCGGATCATCCAACAGGAGATGCAACTTTTTTGCAATATGACCCTGGGTATTCCTGTCAACCGATTGACCGAAGTGAATTACAAATTACTGGAGCTGCGGAATGTCGAGATTGTAAAGGGGAACCAGCGGCCGGCCTGAGATCAGGGATGACGGGGACGGACCGAAAAGAGACGGACAGAGAAGAGGATGATCAGCGATTAAAACGCGGGCTCGCCACCAGGTCCTTACTGCCCGGGGTATACGCATAAAACCCTTCCCCGCTTTTTACTCCCAGATAACCGGCGGTCACCATATTGCTCAGCAGGGGGCAGGGGGCATATTTTGGATTGCCAAACCCGTCCTGCAGTACCCGCAGGATGGAATGACAGACGTCGAGCCCGATAAAATCCGCCAGCTGAAGCGGTCCCATGGGATGGGCCATCCCCAGTTTCATCACCGTGTCGATCTCCTGTACACCGGCCACTCCTTCATAGAGGCTGTAGATCGCTTCGTTGATCATCGGCATCAGGATCCGGTTGGCTATAAATCCGGGATAGTCGTTGACGACACAGGGGACCTTTTCCAGTTTCCGGGTGAGCTCTACGATCTTTTGTGTGATGGCGGGACCGGTCGCGTAGCCGTTTATGATCTCTACCAGCTTCATCACGGGTACGGGGTTCATAAAATGCATGCCGATCACCGATGCGGGACGGCGGGTGGCTGCGGCGATCCGGGTTATGGAAATGGAGGAGGTATTGGAGGCGAGGATAGCGCCGGCGGGGGCGGCCTCATCGATCTGGCGGAAGATCTTTAGTTTCAGATCGGTGTTTTCCGTGGCTGCCTCTACGACCAGCTCCGCGGTTTTTACGCCTTCGGCGAGCGTCGTGTGGGTGGTGATAGCCGCCAGGGTCGTTGTCTTGTCTTTTTCCGTCAGCGTTCCTTTACTGACCTGTCTGTCCAGGTTGCGGGCGATGGTCGTCAGGGCTTTTTCGAGCTGGTCGGGGTTGGTGTCTACCAGGCTGACGGTAAATCCTTTCTGGGCAAAGACGTGCGCGATCCCATTGCCCATGGTACCGGCGCCGATAACGGAAATATTTTGCATATGGCGGGGGTTAATTATTCGGAGATTAGGCGCTGGTTGTTGTTATCAGGCGCTGTTGCTATTATTGGACGCTAGTTGTTATTTAGACGCTAGTTGTTATTTCGGAAGTCACCTCGTTTCCAGGCCTGGATAAAGTCGGCCCAGGCGAGGGGGTTGAAGATATTCTGAGGGGGCGCCTGGCCCTGGTAATAGTATTTGGTTGCGCTTTGTTTTAAATAATAGCTGGCCGCTTCGGTTGCGCTGGCGGGGAGGGTTCGGACCAGTATACGTCGTTTGGCTGCGTCGGTATTTTGCCGGGCGATCTCGATATTGTCATCCGGCACCTGGGTGTTTACAAAATCCCGTTCGAACTGTTCCCGGGTAGGCCTGGGTTTGATGACGGTCGCCGGGAGGTATTGGGCATCCGTCACCATTAATTGTATGATGCTTTGCTGGTTACCCTTTAAGGTATCCGGCACGGTCAGGACGAAGGTCTTGTACCCTACACTGGAGAATTCGATCTGGTCTCCTTTTAGCACGACAATGGAAAAGACACCCTGATCATTGGAATAGGTTCCTCTGCCATCCCTTTTGACCACGACGCTCACGGCCGGGATGCCTTTAAGGCTGTCGGCTGTCATAATGACACCATACAACTCTACGACAGAATCCTTTAATTTGTCGAATTGGGCGTGGACGGCAGCAGGCACGGACAAGAGCAGGAAGTATAGTACAAATTTTTTCATTCGGTCTCAAAATTAAACTTTAAACCCTAAATCGTAAACAAAGTAAGGAGGTCAATGGTTAATTTTGTCTGAAAATAAAGTTTTTAACAAAATCTTGAATTGGACTGAGTTTCAGTTCACAAAAAGATATTTTTGCAGTTTTTTTGACGAAATTCACCCGTATGACCCAGGAAAAGATATTGGAAGCACTCAGCAATGTTCAGGAACCCGATCTGGGACAGGATATCGTGACGCTGAATATGGTGAAAGATATGGAAATTAATGGAAATTATGTCGCCTTTACGGTGGTACTGACCACCCCGGCATGTCCCATGAAGGACCATATCAAGAATGCCTGTATCAATGCGGTGAAGCTGTTGGTGAACAAGGAGGCGACGGTCAACGTAAGATTTACTGCGCAGACGACCACCAAGCGTAAGGATGCGCGGGAATTGCTTCCCCGGGTAAAGAATATCATTGCCGTCGTGAGTGGTAAAGGGGGAGTGGGTAAGAGCACGGTTGCGGCCAATTTTGCATTGGCGTTGGCCCGGGGCGGAGCATCGGTTGGATTGATGGATGCCGATATCTATGGTCCCAGCGTTCCGATCATGTTTGGCGTCCGGGGTGAGCGTCCCATGATGATGGCCGGTGGGGAGAATGGAAAGGGGCTTATCGTGCCGCTGGAAAAATATGGGATCAAGCTGATGAGCATTGGTCTGCTGGTGGATGAGAAAAATGCCGTGGTATGGCGGGGGCCGATGGTTAGCAGTGCGATCCGGCAGTTTGTGACGGATGTGTTCTGGGATGAGCTGGATTACCTGGTGATCGATATGCCTCCGGGGACGGGTGATATTCATCTGACGCTGATGCAGACCGTTCCGGTTACGGGGGTGATCGTCGTGACGACCCCGCAGGATGTCGCGCTGGCCGATGCTAAGAAAGGGATTGCGATGTTCGGGCAGGCACAGCTGAAGGTGCCGGTCATCGGGCTGGTGGAGAACATGAGCTATTTTACTCCGGCGGAATTACCCGACAACAAATATTATATTTTCGGGAAGGAAGGCGGCAGGCGGCTGGCGGCGGAATATGATATCCCTTTCCTGGGACAGATACCGCTGGTGCAGAGCATACGCGAGGGGGGAGATGCGGGGGTGCCGATCATGATGAGCGATGATCTCGTGACGAAGAAGGCTTTTCTTGATTTTGCCGGGAGCGCGGCGCGGTGTATTGCCATGCTCAATGCGAATATGGGGGCCGAAAAGGTGGCGGAGATAGTAGCTTAGCGGAGGCAACGCTTCACTGTTTTACACCTGGAAAGATAATTTTTTTCGAAAATATTCAATAAAAAAACGGATCAGCCGGAACAGGACAATGCCACATAACAGTCCGCCTATCAGCCCGGAAGTGGCACCCAGCAGGCAGGCTTTTGCTGTACTTGCATGAAGGTGAAAGAGCCGGTTGATCAGCCAGAAAGAGCCGGCGCCAGCTATAATACCTCCCAGACTACCCATGATCAATAACAAGGTTTGGAATCACAGGGCTAACCGGTTGTTGTGATTGGGCTTCTATATAAAATGGTAATGTAAAGAAGATCGCGCTAAGTAGACAGGTCAGGAGGAATTTCATGCGCAGACAAATTTCTTGTCGAGGAATTTAATGAATTTCGGCGAATTGTAGTCTTTTGCAATCTCAAGGTAATACTTTAAAATATTTAAAGAGACATTTTAAATTTGCAAAATATATTGCAACTGATTGATATTTAATTATCTGCAATAGAAATGTGAGAGCGATTTTATTGTGTGTGGGGGCTTGTCTGGCTGAATTTTGTCAGATTATCGGTTCGTTCGGGCCAAAAGTAGCTGAGCTTAAAAATCGTACTTTTATCGCATGCACATTCCAAGACGATACGAAGAAAAGGACACCGAAAAGATCCATGCTTTTATACGGGAGAACTCCTTTGGCATCCTGGTGAGCATAAAAGACGGGTTGCCGGTGGGGACGCATATTCCCCTGCGGCTGGAGAAGAATGAAGAAGGAAAGGACATTTTGATGGGGCACATCTCCCGGGGTAATGAGCAGAAGTATACGCTGACCGATGGTGTGCGGGTGCTGGTGATCTTTCCCGGGCCGCATGCGTATATCTCTCCCCGCTGGTATACGCAGATAAATGTGCCCACCTGGAATTATATCTCTGTACATGTATATGGGACCGTGAAGATCATCGAAGGGGAGGCGCTGTATGCGGCCTTGTCCCGGCTTGTCGATACCTATGAGCATAAGATGCCCAAGCCGGTTCATATGGAGGAGGTCCCGGAAAAGGAGCTGCAGGATGATCTGCGGGGGATCGTTGGATTCGAGATCGTCATTGACGAACTACAGGCGGCTGTCAAGCTTAGCCAGAACAGGGATGAGAAGAGTTTCCACAATGTGATCGATCAATTGGAGCAGGGGGATGCGGGGGCCAGGGCCGTGGCGGAGGAAATGAAGAAAATTAATCGTTAATTTTGGCGCATGACACGCCAACAGCTCACTGAAAAGATCCGATCGGAAGGGACCTATTTATGCGTCGGATTAGATACGGATCGGACAAAAATACCTCCTCATCTTCTTTCATCCGCCGATCCGGTCTTTGAGTTCAACAGACAGATCATCGACGCTACCAGGGACCATTGTGTCGCCTATAAGATCAATACGGCTTTTTATGAAGCCGATGGGTCGAAAGGGTGGGAGACCATGGAAAGAACGGTCAACTATATTCCCTCTACTCATTTCAAAATTGCGGATGCCAAAAGAGGCGATATCGGAAATACCTCTTCGCAGTATGCGCGGGCTTTTTTTGAGACGCTTGCATTTGATGCGATCACCGTTGCCCCGTATATGGGCGAAGACAGCGTGAAGCCTTTCCTGGAATATAAAAATAAATGGACCATTCTTCTGGGGTTGACATCGAATCCCGGATCCCGTGATTTTGAAATGCTGCATTTTTCCGGGCACGGTCTTCTGTATGAGAAGGTTCTCACGACCGCCTCCGGCTGGGGAACGCCCGATAATCTTATGTTTGTCATTGGGGCAACGCAGGCGGACTCTTTTGTTGGGATTCGTGTCCTGACCCCGGAGCATTTCTATCTCGTTCCGGGCGTGGGGGCGCAGGGGGGCAGTCTGAAGGAAATTTCTGCGAAGGCGATGAATAAAGACGTAGGATTGTTGGTGAATGCCAGCCGTGCCGTCATCTATGCATCGGTGAAAGAAGACTTCGCGGAGGCGGCGACCCGGGCGGCGGCGGACTATCACCGGGAGATGCGGGGTTATCTTTAACAGGCCATTTAATAGACGAGGACGTTTGCGCGTGCGGGGACTTCGGCGACTGCACGAGAATCACCTTTAGTCGACCAGGATGGTCGCGCCTGCGGGGACTTCGGGGACTGCACGAGAATCACCTTTAGTCGACCAGGATGGTCGCACGTGCGGAGACTTCCGGGACCGCATGAAAATCACCTTCACTTTTTGCGATCACGAGGGTGGCGACCCCATTGCCGATGATATTGGTGATGGCCCGGGCCTCGCTCATGAACTTATCGACGGCCCATAGAAAGGCGAGCCCTTCCACGGGGATCTTTTGGATCGCCGTCAGCGTGGACGCCAGCACGATAAAACCGCTGCCGGTCACCCCTGCCGCGCCTTTGGAGGTGATCATCAAAATACCCAGGATCGACAGCATTTCCCCCGTACTCAGGGATACATTATACAATTGCGCCAGGAAGATCGTCGCCATGGAAAGATAGATCGAGGTGCCGTCGAGATTGAAAGAGTACCCGGTTGGGACGACCAGCCCGACGACGGACCGGCTGCAACCCATCTGCTCCAGCTTGTTCATCAGCGAAGGCAGCGCCGCTTCGGAAGAAGAAGTGCCCAGCACGATCAGGATCTCTTCCTTTATCTTCTTCAGATACGTCCAGATGTTGAGCTTGAAATAATGGAGGATGAGCCCCAGCACGACGAAGATAAACACGATCATGGTGCTGTACACCGTAAGCATGAGCTTCGCCAGCGGGATGAGGGTCCTGATGCCATATTTCCCGATGGTAAAGGCCATGCCCCCGAAGGCGCCCAACGGGGCCAGGTACATGACATATTTCAGTGCGCGGAACACTATTTTTGTGGCGACCTCCAGCCAGGAGAGGATGATCGCGCGACGCCGGTTAAGGCTTATGATGATGCCGGCAATGATCGCGAGCACCAATACCTGCAGGATAAGATTGGAAAGGAAGAATTGCCGCCAGTCGAACCCGGCTTCGCCCTGTTTTATATATTTGGAGGCATCTCCCATCGCCAGCCCCGCCTTGTTGACCCTGCCCGGTTGGATGAGCGTGGCCAGTAAGATACCGATGCCCAGGGAGAGGGTGGTAACGATCTCGAAATACAGCAGCGATTTGATCCCGATCCGACCCACCTTTTTAAGATCACTCATCCCGCTGATCCCCGATACGATGGTACAGAAGATGATCGGGGGGATGAACCAAGTAATGAGTTTTACAAAATATTTTCCCATCCACTCCGTCTTTATCGCCGTCGATGGATAGAAGTAGCCCAGCCCTACGGCGGCTACCAGGGCGAGGATCACCAGGAGGGTCAGATGACGGGAGAGCCAGCCAGGCGCCTTTGGGGCCAGGTAGCGGGCAAGCCAGCCGGGGGTCTGTTCCGGTAATGAGGTTGAGTTCATGGATGATTGTGTTAAAGATTCGGCGAACCTGGATACCCGAACTTATTGAAATTTCTCCAGGATCTGGTAAAACCGGTAGACCTCTTCGAAGGTATTATAGAAGGGGGCAGGCGCCACCCGTACCACACCGGGTTCCCGATAGTCCACGATGATACCGGCATCGGTCATTTGCTGATGGATCTCTTTTGCCCGCTCTTCGAAATATAACGATAGCTGTGCTCCTCTCCGGGAGGGTTTGGAGGGGGTGATGATCTGAAAAGGGAGATTTTGCAGGGACTGCAGCAGGAAATGCAGCCAGGCGGTCAGTTCCGCGCTTTTGGCCCACAGGTTCTCTATGCCTGCTTCTTCGAAGAGGACAAGGGAGGCTTTTAGCGACACCATATTGAAGACCTGTGCGGTGCTTATATTCCATCCGTCCGCATTGGTCTTTGCAATAAATCCTTTCTCCATTTTGAACCGGGTGGATTCCTCGTTGCCCCACCATCCGGCCATCCGGTTGAGGTCCTTATCACGGGCATATTTTTCGTGGATAAAGGCTCCCGCCACGGCTCCGGGGCCGCCGTTCAGGTATTTATACGAGCACCAGACGGCAAAGTCTACTCCCCAGTCATGGAGACGGAGCGGCACGTTGCCGATGGCATGGGCCAGGTCGAATCCGGCGAGCGCTCCTGCCTGGTGTGCGGCTTCTGTGATCGCGGCGATATCGAAGAATTGTCCTGTATAGTAATTGATGCCGCCGAGCAGGACCAGGGAGAGGTTCTGTTTATGCTGGTCGATGAGGGCGAGGATGTCCTCTTCCCGGATCGACCTTTCTCCTTCGCGGGGATGGATCTCGATGATCGCCTCCTGCGGATCGAAACCATGCATCCGTGTCTGTGTCTCTGCCGCATACTGATCCGAGGGGAAGGCGCCGGTCTCCATCAGGATCTTATAGCGGGAGGCGGTGGGCCGGTAAAAGGTCAGCAGGAGCAGATGGAGATTGACGGTGAGGGCGTTCATCACCGTTACCTCTTCCGGAAGACAACCGGCAATTTTTGAAAGGGGGGACCGGAAGGGAAGCTGGTAGGTCATCCAGGGGTTTTGGGCATGGAGATAACCGCCGATCGCGTGTTTTCGCCAGTCTTCGAGTTCCTGCCGGATAAAGGCTTCCGTGTCACGGGGCTGCAAACCGAGGGAATTGCCGCAGAAATAGATCGCCTCGCCGGATGCCGGGCTGCTGCCGGGCCGGGCGCTTTGCGATTTGGCGGGGGAAGCTGGAAAATAAAACCGGGAGCGAAAGCTGTGCAGCTTATCCTCCCGGTCTTTCCGTTGGGCGAACTCCAACGTGGGTTCAAATGGTTCCTGCATCGTGCTGGTTTTGATGCAAGATAAGCAGGCTAGGTCGTTTTTGTATCATCGTCCCGGTCCTTGTCCTTATCCTTGTGCTTGCTTTTATTCTTGTCTTTGTCCTTATCGCCCTTGTCATCGTCATCCGTCCCGCCGTTGATGTGGGAGAGACGAACGCTGCCAAAGCTGCTTTTGATCTTTATTTTGGCGTTGCCTTCGCCAGCCTTCCCGCTGAAGTCCTTGTCAAAATGGGGGCCATAGTCGCCTTCGTCTTCTTTTCGTTCGCGGATGGCGAACTCGCTGTCGTTATGGAAGCTGCCAAAGCTGGTATGTACGTCGATCTGGGCGGAGAGGTCCTTGTCGACCACCATCCGGACACCCGAATAGGATTCGAATACGGAGAGGTCCTGGATCTTGTCGGTTATATTGAACTGTACGTTGTGGGAGAACTCGCTGGTGATCTTTACGTTCCCGTTGACCTTGCCGATCCGGGATTCCTTGTTGAACTTGAAGGCTACTTTTCCATTGTTGATCTCCGTCAGGTATGCCTTTCCAAATTCCACGTCGATGGCGTCCACATTTTCCAGCTTACCGGCATTCAGGCTGCCGAACTTACTTGTCAGCGTGACCAGCCCTTTGAATGCGGGAACCTCGATCTTGCCAAAGCTGTTCTCTATCTGCAGCCGGTTGGCGGAGGGCATGTGGATGACGTAGTCGATATAAAAGGACCGTTCACTCTCGTTGTGGTTGCCCTTCCCGTTGTGGATCTCGCCCACCTTTGTCTTAAAGGAGATGATATGGCTGCTGTTATAGTCCTTTACATCGATCTCGTCCATGATCTGTTTTGCTCTTTCGTCGGTGGGGGCGTTGGCGACGATCTCTATATCGACTGTGATCTCGTTTTTGTCCCAGGTGCTGACCACTACGTTGCCGAATTGGTTTTCGATCTCCAGCTTGTCATCGGCGGTCACGTCATAATGTTTGTTGATAACGCGCTGTCTTTTTATCTCTTCGTCGTCCTTACCGTTCTTGCTGAATGCCGGAGCTGATAAGACAAGAAAAAGGGATATAGAACTAAGCAGTTTTATATGCTTTTTCATATGTTGTTTTTTTGGAATGATTGATTTGTTTGATGATATCGAGTTGATGATTCAGTAGCCCCATCTGCAGTTGAAGATTCTGTAACATCGCCTCCAATAGTTGTTCGCGGTTCGGATTTGTGGGCAATTGCTCCTGGAGGTTGCGGTAAACGCTGTCCAGCTTATTGACATCCGAAGCAAATTGCCTGTATAAAAGAGGTTCGTCTTTTTCAATGGTTTTCAATTCTTTATGCTTGATCTCCACCAGCCGGGCGTAGTGGTACATCTCTTCGTTCATCGAAGATTCCAGCGAATTGTTGTCCGGATCTTCTTTCGGGTTGGTCCCGGCGACGGAGGATGGATTGGTCCCTGCGGGTTTGCCGGTAGTGGTTGCCGTTGTTTCGGAGGGTTGACCGGCTGTGGGCGTTTGGGCCCCCTGGTCCGGGTTTTTTGTACTGGTATCGGGATGGGTCAGCTGTGAGGCGATCCCGGGTTGATCGGAGTGGTTGGTCCGGGCGTTAAAATACCAGGCGGCTCCCGCCATTACGAGGAGGACGGCCGCGGCGGCGGACCACCGGATGGTGTAGATCCGGACCGTGGGGGCGGGTTTTTTTTTCTCCGGCTCCATGTCTTCCCGGATCTTCTCCCAGATCTTTTTGTCGGGCTCCTCGCCATCAAATTCTTCGCGATGGTCGAGAATAAATTGTTCTAATCGGCTGCTCATGATAATGCTCCTTGTTTTATGTGCGCTAACAATTTTTGTTTTGCCCGCATGTATTGGGTTCTCACGGTTGCATGCGATACATTCAGGATCTCTGCTATTTCTTCCTGGTCATATCCTTCGAAGAGGTAGAGGGTCAGGACGGTCCGGTAGCCATTTGGCAATAATCTGACCGCCTTTTTGATATCCTCCACCTTCATCTGGATCTCCCGTTCGTCAAGGCTTTCTTCTTCCGGAAGATGCCCGATATTTGTCTTGTCGATGTCGATAAGGTTCATCTTCCGCTTGCGTAACTGATTGATCGACTTATTAATAACGATCTTTTTTAGCCAGGCTCCGAAAGTGGATTTATAATGAAAGTCTTCCAGGGACCGGAATGCGTCCGTAAAGGCTTCCTGAAGCACATCCTCCGCCTCCCCGGTATTGTCCACGATGCGCAGGCTGGTATTGTACATCGCCTTTGCGTACTTCTGGTACAACGCTGCAAACGCCCGGGAATCCCCCTGTTTGCATCGCTCGACCAATTCGTCGTGGAGTATTGGTTCTGTTAATTCCAAATCTGCTGTTTTAGCATTCATTTTGTTTCCCGGAGGCTGTCTCCTGCAATTAAATACACATACTCTTTTCCGATGTTGCATGCCTGATAAAAAAACCACCAAAAACATCCGATTTTCCCTTGGCGCGGTTCAATTTGTGCCCTTACGGTGCGGGAAGTGACAGTTCGGCCTCTTTTTCCTATTTTCGCAAGACATTCATTTATAAACCGATTGTCATGGCTGCCGCATCAAAAATAGATATTTTTCAAAGCCCGGATTATTTTCAGCTGGATGAATTACTGACGGAAGAGCATAAGCTGATCCGGGATTCGGTGAGGAACTATGTCAAAAAGGAAATTTCCCCCCTGATCGAAGAGTATGCCCAAAAGGCGGAATTCCCGCAGCAGATCGTCCGCCAGCTGGGTGAACTGGGTTGTTTTGGCCCTACCATCCCCGAGCAATATGGTGGCGGGGGGCTCGATTATATCAGCTATGGGCTGATGATGCAGGAACTGGAAAGGGGGGATAGCGGGGTGCGTTCGACGGCTTCGGTCCAGGGTTCGCTGGTAATGTTCCCTATCTATGAATATGGCAGCGAGGAGCAGCGGAAGAAATATCTGCCCAAGCTGGCCAGCGGGGAGTGGCTGGGTTGTTTTGGCCTGACCGAGCCCAATCATGGCAGTGACCCGGGCGGTATGCTGAGTAATTTTAAGGACGCCGGCGACCATGTCATCCTGAATGGCAGCAAGATGTGGATCAGCAACGCTCCTTTTTCACAGGTAGCGGTGGTTTGGGCCAAAGACGAGGAGGGTATTGTCCGGGGGCTGATCCTGGAAAGGGGGATGGAGGGTTTTTCGACGCCTATCACCCATGGAAAATGGAGTCTGCGGGCCTCTGCTACCGGGGAGCTGGTATTTGATCATGTAAAAGTCCCGAAAGCCAATATATTACCAAATGTAAAGGGTCTCAAGGGGCCGTTGGGTTGTCTCACCAAGGCCCGTTATGGGATCGCGTGGGGAGTCGTAGGGGCCGCCATGGATTGTTATGATACGGCCCTGCGCTATAGCAAGGAAAGGGTGCAGTTCGACCGGCCTATCGGCGGGTTCCAGCTGCAGCAAAAGAAACTGGCGGAAATGATAACGGAAATCACCAAGGCCCAGCTGCTGAACTGGCGTCTGGGGGTGCTGATGAGCCAGGGGAAGGCCACTCCGGCCCAGGTATCGATGGCCAAACGCAATGGTTGCGAGATAGCGGCCCAGATCGCCCGGGATGCCCGGCAGATCCTTGGCGGAATGGGGATCAGCGGTGAATACTCCATTATGCGGCATATGATGAATATAGAAAGTGTGCTCACCTATGAGGGGACGCATGACGTACATTTGCTGATCACGGGGATGGATATTACCGGGTTCAATGCGTTCAAGTAAATTTTTAATCCCCGTTTGGGGACTGGGAGTGTGAAATGAAGATATTCCTGATAGGTTTTATGGGGTCCGGCAAGACGCACTGGGGCAGGTTGCTTTCGGCCAAGCTGCAGTTGCCTTTCCGTGACCTGGATAGCGTCATCGTCGAAAAGGAGCATGGTACGGTGGCGGAGATCTTTGCGGGGAAGGGAGAGGAGTATTTTCGTTACCAGGAGAAACAGACGCTGGAGGAGATCGTGGAGGAGGAAGAGAGTTTTATCCTGTCCTGCGGGGGAGGGACGCCCTGTTTTTTCAACAATATCGAGTTTATGAAGAAGCATGGGAAGGTGATCTGGCTGAATACCTCCGTCGATGTGTTGAAGGAGCGGCTGTTGAAGGAGCGGATGAGCCGTCCCCTGATCCGGGAGATCAATGATGAGGAGCTGAGACGATATATTATCCGGAAAATGAGCGAACGAAGGATGTATTATCAGCAGGCCGATGTGATGGTGAATGAGGAGAATGTTACGCTGGAAGAGCTGATCCGGCTGTTATTCGAGAACGCGGCGGAACGGGACCGGATGAAAGAGGACCTGGGATCGGATGAATAGCAAGAAACCAACTAATTGATATAGCCTATGAACAGGAATTTCCTTTCCATGGCGGCCCTGCTTGGGGCGCTGTGTGTGGCGCTGGGGGCTTTTGCCGCCCATAAGCTCCGTGAGATCGTCGGGCCCGATACGGTAGCCGTTTTTGAGACGGGGGTCCGCTACCAGTTCTATCATGTATTCGCCCTTCTGTTTGTCGCCCTGGCATCGGAAAAGATCAATAATAAGTGGATGGTATGGGCGGGGAATTGCTTTATCACCGGGATCATTCTTTTCTCGGGCTCTCTGTATGCGCTCACCGCGCTGAAGATCGCAGAGAATACACACCTCAAGCTGGTCGGGATCGCCACACCGCTGGGCGGTCTGTTCTTTATAGCGGGCTGGCTTTTTCTTTATCTGGGGGTGACGAAAAAGGACTGAGGGGTAATCTATTACTGTTACAGCTTACTATTACAACGTCAGGTTGAAGGTGGTCCGGGTGCCTTCGCGGTTCTCGATATGGAACTCTCCGTCGATGGTTATCATTCTTTTTTTCATGTTGTTCAGCCCGTTGCCGAATTTCCGCAGCTTTTCCATATCGATGCCGACGCCGTCATCCTGGATCTCGATGGTCAGCCGGTCGTTCACGAGCACATTGATCTTTACCACCGTGCCCTGGGAATGTTTTAGGACATTGTTCAGGGATTCTTTGACGGAGAGGAAGATATTCCTTCGCCGTTCGCCGCTGATCTCCCGGGGCGGAATGCTGGCCGGCATACTGAAATAGCAATCGATGGCGGTGTTCTCGAAGAATTCGACGGCATAGGAGCGCATGTAGGCGACCAGGTTCTCTACCGTATCATTGGAGCTGGTCATGGTCCAGATGATCGTATTCATCTTATTGAGCAGCTCGTTGGCGGAGTTGGAGATCTTTTCTATTTCCGGCAGGGTCTGTTCTTTCATCTTGCTCTTTACGATCTCGCTCATCAGCCGGATGGCCGTCACGCCGGAGCCCAGCTCATCGTGCATATCGATGGAGATGCGGTTGCGTTCGTCCTGTTTGGCGGCCAGGACGGCCACCTGTTTTTCCAGCTCCTTCCGTTCGGTCTCCAGCTTTAGCTTTTCTTCTTTCTGGATACTCTGGATGATCTCCATCTTGTTCTTATAGGTCAGGGCGAACAGGAAGAACAGCAGTTCGATGGTAATGCCGGCTTCATAGTAGAAGAGGGCCAGGTTCAGCACGGAGGGGGGCTTTACCGGTTTAAAGCTTGTGATGATCATCACCTGTGATATGATGGACAAAAAGCACAGCGAGATATTGCCCATGACGATATAATTCATCAGCTGGTTTCGGTAGGTGAGCCCTTTTACGATAAAGATCAGCGAGATCAGGAGCAGAACGATCTTTGTATAATCCTCGATGGTATTGGCGATCCGGAAGTCGGGGGACGCGAAATAGAAGACGATGTACCCGGTCATCATCAGCGTGATGACGATGGACCCCCAGAAAAGGTAACGGTCGAGGCTCCGGTAGTATTTTTTTGTCTCCAGGAATTTCCGGTGGAAGATGATATAACAGATATAGCCGACCGAGAAGATGATATTATCGAGAAAGCTTTCAAAGAAGTAGTTGAAGGTGGTGGTCGTACCGTTGAGGGTGGATTTGAGGAAGAGCAGGAGGCTGATGCAAACGGAATAGCCGGCATAATAAAGGAATTCCGGTTTTTTTGTTTGCAGGTATTCGCTGATAGCGTAGAAGATCATCATCAGCATGATCCCGGCAAAAAGGTTGGTGATGACGTCGATCTGCGTTTTGCTCTTATGGGTGATGGTGATCCCCTGTCTGATCATATTGTCCCGGGTAAGGGCCGGGTTAATGGAGTTGGTGTTCGATTTGATATAGGACAAGATGGCAAAGAAGGTGGCAGTGTCGTGTGGTCCCAGGGTGATCTTGCGGTAGCCCAGGCTGTCCGGGTCGTTGGGCATGATCGCCGGTAGCGGCTCGACCCGGGGGGCGTGCGATCCGTTGGTAACCAGCCGGTAGAGGTCGATGGAATCGGCATAAAAGCCGGGGCAGAAAAAGGAGCCGACAGTCGAGTCGCTGCTATTTGTAAGCGTGAATTTGAGTACTGCCTTATGGTTGATCCGGGCCGGCGGGAAATAGTGTTCGTATTTGCGGGTCCCTTTTTTATAGGGGAGGAAGGGGAGTCCTGCTGCCGGGACGTCTTTTGTATCGGAGAAATAGAGCCAGGTGTTGTCGGAGAGATCTTTGTCAAGCCCGATATGGGAAAGATCGGCGGCCGGAGAATCCAGGATCGGAACTTCCTGGGCGGAAAGGGAAGGAGGGTTGGCCAGGAGCAGGAGGCTTAGGAAGAGGGATATACTAAGGATAAACCTGCTGCCGAAGAGTTTGCGATCGGGGGGACCGTTACGGAAAGGCCTGTAATAGTTGAAAAGGTTAGAGTTGGGGTGCCCGAACATGGTGCTGATTGGCAGTTTTTTTAAAGGTAAAGTAAATAATCATATCCGCTAAATTTTGAAAAGCGAATATCCTCCACATTCCTATCTTTGTGTCCATGGCAAACCGACTGAAGTCAAAGAAGAGCCAGGCGCCTGTCTCCAATAAACTGAAGCCTGAAAAAGATCCCCAGGTGACAGTCCGGCAGATCGTCAAAGACGAACGTACCCACAAGATCACCGGGGCGGTGTTCCTGTTGCTGGCCGTTTTTCTTTTTATAGCGTTTACTTCGTATCTGTTCACCTGGAAAGATGATCAGGATAAGGTGTTGCATAACGGGGCCTCCGTTCTTTTGCCATCCACGCCCGTAAAAGTGACAAATCTGCTGGGTAACCTGGGTGCCCTGATCTCCCATGAATTCTTTTTTTATGGTTTTGGGCTGGCCTCCTATCTTTTTTGTTCTTTCTTCTTTATCGTGGGCGTCAACCTGTTGTTTGCCCGCAAGGTGTTTTCGATATCCCGCAACCTGCGTTATGTGCTGGCCGGGTTGCTTTTCTTTTCCGTCAGTCTTGCCTTTGTCACACAGGGGAGCGGTTTTCCGTGGGGTGGCGGTGTCGGCAGCATGATCAGCGAGCGGCTGGTACGGATCCTGGGCTGGTTGGGAACGGCGGCGGTGTTGCTGGTGGCGGGGCTGGCGTATTTCATCTGGAGATTCAATCCCGTTTTTAAGATGCCTGCGCTCCCTGTCCGGGAGAAAGCGGCTCCTGCGATGGCAGAAGTAGAAGAGAAGAGTCCGGAGAAAGGTGCGGGAGCGGGTATTGGCGCCAGATTATTTGTGGACGAGGGATTTAGCACGATGAAGGGCAATGTATTGAAGGAAGAGGGCGGGGTAGTGGCCATTGCCGCCCCTAAGGAGGAGCCGGAGATCGACTTTACCGTTATAGAAAGAGAGCCGGAAGAAGAGGAGATGA
Source organism: Puia sp. (assembly GCA_036500545.1). Classification (GTDB taxonomy): domain Bacteria; phylum Bacteroidota; class Bacteroidia; order Chitinophagales; family Chitinophagaceae; genus Puia. The sequence goes on from DASYBV010000027.1 coordinate 78,385, forward strand.
TGGAGGAGGAGATGGGGGTTCCGGAGGAAGTGGCGGAGGAGAGGGTGGATGAGATCGGGGCGATGACGATCCCGCCTGTATTGCCGGTTGCGACGAAAAAAACGCCTGTTCCGGCCAGCCTGGAGTTGGAAATAAAGACGCCGGAGCCGGTGGAAGACATACCCGGGATAGGAGAAGAGGGGGCTACAGGATTGGCGGAATCCCTGCCGGATTATGAGCCTACCCTTGACCTGCGGGATTATAAATACCCGACGCTTGACCTGCTGGAGGCGCATGGCAGCGAGAAGATCGTCCAGGATGCGGCGGAGCTGGAGGCGAACAAGAACCAGATCATCACCACCCTGAAGAACTATGATATTGCGATCCAGAAGATCAGCGCTACCGTGGGTCCTACGGTGACCCTATATGAAATTGTCCCTGCCGCGGGTGTGCGGATCTCCCGGATCAAGAACCTGGAAGATGATATCGCCCTGAGCCTCGCGGCCCTGGGTATCCGTATTATCGCGCCCATACCGGGAAAAGGGACCATCGGCATCGAGGTCCCCAATGTAAAGAAAACGGTGGTGAGCATGCGCACCCTGCTTGCCTCGGATAAATTCCAGCATAGCAATTTCAACCTCCCTATTGCGATCGGGAAAAAGATCGACAACGAGAATTTTATCGTCGATCTGTCGGCCATGCCCCACCTGCTGATGGCCGGGGCCACCGGGCAGGGGAAATCCGTCGGGCTCAATGCCATCCTGGTATCGCTGCTTTATAAGAAGCATCCTTCGCAGCTGAAGCTTGTGCTGGTGGACCCGAAGAAAGTGGAGCTAAGCATCTACCGGACCATTGAAAAGCATTTTCTGGCGAAGCTTCCCGGTGAGGAGGAGGCGATCATCACGGATACCAAGAAAGTGATCAACACGCTCAATGCCTTGTGTATCGAGATGGATAACCGCTACGATCTGTTAAAGGAAGCCAGCGCAAGGAATATCAAGGAGTACAATGAGAAGTTTATCAAACGCCGGCTTAATCCCCAGAAGGGGCATCAGTACCTGCCCTTTATCGTATTGGTGGTCGACGAGTTCGCCGATCTTATCATGACTGCCGGGAAGGAAGTAGAGATGCCGATCGCCCGTCTTGCGCAGCTGGCGAGGGCCGTAGGTATTCATCTTATCATCGCCACCCAGCGTCCGTCCGTCAATATCATCACCGGTACCATCAAGGCCAACTTCCCTGCGCGGATCGGTTTTAAGGTCTCTTCGAAGATCGATTCGAGGACCATTCTCGATGCCGGCGGCGCCGACCAGCTGATCGGGAAGGGGGATATGCTTATTTCCTATAATGGGGAGATCACCCGTCTGCAATGTGCCTTTGTCGATACGCCGGAGGTGGAGAAGATCACGGATTTTATCGGCCGGCAGCGGGGGTATCCGGATGCCTATAAGCTACCCGAGTATATCGATGAAAAGGACATGGAGGCAAAGGATTTCGATCTGGCCGACAGGGACCCTCTTTTTGAGGAGGCCGCCCGTTTGATCGTGCAGAACCAACTGGGCTCCACCTCGCTGATCCAGCGGAGGATGAAGCTGGGATATAACAGGGCCGGCCGTCTGATGGATCAGCTGGAGGCTGCGGGGGTTGTAGGGCCGGGGCAGGGTAGTAAGCCCCGGGATGTGCTTGTGAAGACGGAAATGGACCTTGACAATTATCTGAACCCGTAAAGGGGGCGGAGGACCCGTGGAGGATGGGAGGACCCGTAGTGTACGGATGGGGCGATGACCTTAAAAGGCCGTTAATTTGCGGACCAAAAGGCCCTGCTGTGCTTCTTTTCAGATATATTTGCGCCTTCAAGGTGAACATATACTCCTAAATACGCATACTATGGAAGTGATCAGACGTACGATTGTCAGCTGTTTGTTACTTGTCAGCGGAATTTTTCTTACACAGGCGCAGAACAACAGCCTTGGAAAAAACGATCCGGACGCCAAAAAAGTGCTGGATGCCCTCAGTGCAAAATTGAAATCCTTTAAAGCGGTACAATCCAACTTTACATTGAAAGTGGAAGATTCGAAAGGCAAGCCCCAGGGCAGCAGGAGCGGTTTGGTGATCCTCAAAGGGAATAAATATCATATCAGCATGGGTGGTATTGAGATATTCTGTGATGGGAAAGATATCTGGACCTATGACAAGTCTTCCAATGAGGTGACCATCACCAAATCGGATCCCACAGCACAGACCATCAGTCCTGATAAGTTCTTTACCGATTTCTACGACAAGGATTTTCTTTATAAGCTGAACGGAGAAAGCAAGATAGGCGCCCGTACCGTTCAGGAAGTCGAGTTGACGCCCGTCGACAAGACAAAGAGTTTTTTCAAGGCCCTTCTGTATATCGACAAGACCCAGCATACTCCTGTCAGTATAAAATGGTTTGACAAGGGTGGGAACCGGTATACGCTGACGACGAGCAATCTCAATGGGAATGCGCCCTTTAGCGATGCCCAGCTCGCGTATAACAAAGCAAAATACCCCGGCGCGGAGGAAGTTGATCTGAGAAATTAGGCGAGGTCGGAGATTGTGGGATCGCCGTTTACAGGATCGGAGATTATGGGTCAGTTTCCCCAGCGGAAGGTGGTGATGTCGAGGCCTGCCAGGTCCAGGACCCGGTCGACCACGGTGGCGGCTACTTCTTCGATGGTCGTTGGGCGGCTGTAGAAAGAGGGGGTAGCGGGGCAGATGATGCCGCCGGCCAGCGTGACGGTTTCCATGTTACGGATGTGGAGGAGGTTATAGGGGGTCTCCCGTACGACGCAAATCAATTTTCTTTTTTCTTTTAGTACTACATCTGCTGCGCGGGTGATCAGGTCGTTGGAGATGCCGCCTGCGATGCGTCCCAGGGTCCCCATCGAGCAGGGGACGAGGATCATGGTATCATATTTTCCCGAACCGGAGGCAAAGGGCGCCGAGAAGTCTTTCTGGGAAAAGAAGGGAAGGGTATAGTCCCGGTAGGATTCGTTGCCCAGCTCGGTTGTCCACACCTGTTTGGCGTTGTCTGTCATGACCACGCCGAGGCCGTCCCATTGGCTCTTTAGCGCCACGAGTTTATCCAGTAGGACTTTTGCATAGATCGACCCGCTGGCTCCTGTTATCGCAACGACAATTTTGTGCATGGTAAATTCGTTAAATTGGCAGGACCTGTCGGGTCCGTTTGCACGCAACAGCAAAAATACTATGCAAAAGTTTAAAGGAGGATTTTTATTGGTGATGACGCTGGTCACGGGGGCGCCCCGGCAGGGAAAGACACGGACGCCGGTCGTTACCGCGGCTGCCGCCCCGGCTGCGGCCCCCTCGATTGAATGGATGAGCGTGGAAGATGCGGCAGGAAGGCTTCAAAAGGAAAAGAGACCGGTTCTTATCGATCTGTATACGACCTGGTGCGGCTGGTGCAAGCAAATGGATAGAAAGACCTATTCGAATAAGCAGGTAGCCCAGTATCTCCGGGAAAAATTCTATACGGTGAAGGTGGATGCCGAAACGCATTCCGCCATCAGCTGGAATGGGAGGACCTACCAGTTCAGTCCCCAATACAAATCCAATGAATTCGCCCTTTATCTGACACATGGGCGGCTGGAGTTCCCGACGACCATTATCATCACGCCAGGGGGAGAGCCGCAGGCCATACCGGGCTATATGGAGCCCAGGGAGCTGGAATTGCTGGTGAAGTACTTTGGCGAGGGCAAATATGCCACGATGGGGTTTGACGAGTACCAAAAGAGCTTTAAGGCGACCTGGTGAGGACACTTACCGTCCATTTACTCTAATTTTTAGTCGATCCAACTATAACGTTTTAGCTCGAATAAGCCGGGCGAATAGCTCTAAAGGATAATACCTAGATAAAATGCTTGATCAGAATCAATTTAATGGTATCTGGGTAAAAAAAATATGACTTTACTTCTTCTCTTTCAATGTGAACATCTTACCTTTGTTTTTTCATAGGATAAGGTTTAATGGTTAATGGTATTTGATTAGTGCAGCCCCGCGAAAGCGGGGCTTTTTTGTTTTATATCTAAGGGTTTTTATGGAGGAAAAGGACCGGCGCCGGTGGAATAAAAAGCCCCGGCATTTTTGTACCGGGGCCGGGGGGCTTATTATTTTAACCAGGCGATCTATGCTTCTGCCATATCAGGGATTGCCTGTACTTTGTAGTCTCCTGCATCCAACTTTTTCTTCGTTTCACGGAAGGCCCGGAGGGTGAGTTCGATGTCTTCGTCCGTATGGACGGCCGTAGGTACCAGCCGATAGATGATGTGTCCCTTGGGAATGACGGGATATACCACGATCGAGCAAAAGATATTATAATTTTCTCTCAGGTCCATGACCATGGCGGTAGCCTCGGGCACATCGCCTTTCATATAGACCGGGGTTACGGGTGAATCGGTCTTGCCGATGTCAAAGCCGTCTTCCTTTAATCCTTTTTGTAGTTTGGTGACGACGTCCCACAGTTTTTTCCGGAGTTCGGGTTTTGTCTTTAGCAATTCCAGTCTTTTCAGGTTGCCGATGGTAACGGGCATCGGGAGGCTTTTTGCAAAGATCTGGCTGCGGGTATTATACCGGATATAATCGATGATCGCGGCATCTCCTGCCATGAAGCCGCCGATGGAGGCCATGGATTTGGCGAAGGTGGAGAAATACAGATCGATCTTGTCCTGTACTCCCTGTGCTTCTCCGGCGCCGGCGCCGGTCTTGCCGAGGGTTCCGAAACCATGTGCGTCGTCTACGAGGAGACGGAATTCATAGTCTTTTTTGAGGGCGGCGATCTCTTTTAGCTTGCCCTGGTCTCCGGCCATCCCGAAAACGCCTTCGGTGATCACGAGGATGCCGCCGCCGCTCTGTTTTTCGATCAGGGCCGTGGCGCGTTGCAGCTGTTTTTCACAATCTTCGACGTCATTGTGTTTGAAGACATAGCGATGTCCGGGGTGGAGACGGAGTCCGTCGATGATACAGGCATGGCTTTCGGCGTCGTAGACGATCACGTCATGGCGGCCGCAAATGGCGTCGATGGCGCTCATAATCCCTTGATAACCATAGTTGAACAAGGTGACGTCCTCTTTTCCTTCAAAGGCGGCCAGCTCTTTTTCCAGTTTTTCGTGGTAGTTGCTGTTCCCGCTCATCATACGGGCGCCCATCGGGGCTGCCATTCCGAATTGTGCGGCTGCTTCCGCGTCTACTTTACGAATTTCAGGGTGGTTGGCGAGGCCGAGATAATTGTTAAGACTCCAAACGATTTTTTCCTTGCCGCGAAAGATCATCCGGCTGCCGATCTCGCCTTCGAGTTTTGGAAAGGCGAAGTATCCGTGTGCTCTTTCCCGATGCTGGCCGATGGGGCCATTGTGCTTTATTAATTTTTCAAAGATATCTGCCATATTATGAAATTATTAAGGTTCAGACTGCCGCAAAAATAACGCATTTGGCGATGTCTCAATCCAATACTTTTGCGCAAATTTTTATCATGACTACAAAAACCCCGTCCATCTTCCATTTGTTCCTTCCGGCGTTGTTGATAATGGTCTTTACCGCCTGCCAGCACAAGCCCGCCACCGGCGTCGCAAGACCCAAACTCGTAGTGGGCCTTGTCATCGATCAGATGCGTTGGGATTATCTGTACCGTTATTACGACCGATATGGAGAGGATGGGTTTAAACGATTGCTTCGTCATGGCTTTAGCTGTAACAACACGCAGATCAATTATCTTCCTTCTTTTACCGCCGTTGGTCATACTTGCATCTTCACGGGGTCTGTTCCGGCCTTTAGCGGGATCAGCGGTAATGATTGGGTCGAGCAGGCTACCGGTCAGCGGGTCTATTGTACCGATGACAGTACGGTAAAGAGTGTCGGAGCGGAGGATCCGGAGTCGAAGGAGGGGAAGATGTCCCCCCGCAATCTGCTGGTGTCCACCATCACCGATGAATTGATGATCGCCAGTAATTTCCGGTCGAAGGTTGTGGGTGTTTCCATAAAGGACCGGGCGGCCATCCTTCCGGCCGGTCATACGGCGAATGCCGCTTTCTGGCTGGATGACTCCACGGGGCATTTTATAACCAGCAACTATTATATGACCAGGCTGCCGGACTGGGTGGAGGCGTTCAATAAGAAGGAGCCGATCAGGAACTATATGAAGAACAAGTGGACGACCCTTTATTCCAAGGATACCTATGGGGAGAGCGACACCGACGACCAGCCTTATGAGGGGAAGTTCAAGGGGGACAGCACCACGTCCTTTCCGCACAACCTGGACTCGTCGTATAAGATCGGGAAGAGCGCCTTCCGTTACACACCCGGGGGGAATACCATCACCCTGGATCTTGCAAAAGAGGCGGTCAACGGGTATAAGCTGGGGCAGGGGGCCTTTACCGATTTTCTTACCATCAACTGCGCCTCTACGGATTATGTGGGGCATCAGTTTGGTATCAATTCGATCGAGATCGAGGACACTTATCTCCGGTTGGACCGGGATCTGGCCGATTTCTTTCATTTCCTAGATGAAAAGGTGGGGAAGGGTGAATATACGGTCGTCCTGACGGCCGATCATGGCGCCGCGCATTCCATCTGGTTTAATCAAAACCATGATATCCCCTCCGATTACTGGGACCCCCGGCCGCTGGTGGAGAGCCTGAATAAGGAGCTGGAGAAGAGCTTCCAGGTGGCCGGTCTTGTCGATACCTGTTCCAATTACCAGATCACTTTTAGCATGAAGGCCATCCATGAGCATAAGCTGGACCTCAACAGCATCAAAAAGGTCGCCGTTGAGTATCTCAGTCAGCAGCCCGGGATCAACTATGCCATCGACATGTCCAAGGTAGGGGAGTTACCCGTGCCCGAGCCCATCCGGAGCATGGTCACCAATGGCTATTATGCGCGTCGAAGTGGTTGTATTCAGTTGATCCTCAATTCGGGATGGTTCGAATCGCATGGAAAGACCGGGACCTCCCATGGTACCTGGAACCCTTATGATACGCATATCCCTCTTTTGTTTATGGGTTGGGGTATCCATCCCGGATCGACGGAGGAAAGCGTCAATATGACAGACATTGCGCCTACTCTGGCAGCTCTTCTTCATATTCAGATGCCTAATGGTTGTGTGGGGAAGCCTATTCAGTCGGTGCTTAGGAAATAAGCCGTGGTGGGTTGCCGGCGGGACGGTGGATGGATGGCCAGTGAGCTGGGGGGCCGGGGAGGGGGGAGCGACCGGGTTATGAAGAAGTTTTGGTTGGATGGCCAATGAGCTGGGGGCCGGGGTTGCGAAACAGGTAAAAATCGGCTGCGGGAAGCGTAAAAAATGGCGGATTGCATGGAAGTGCGGCGTATTTAACCGACTTTTGCTGTTGGAAACTACAAACCATGATTACAGTATCGCCCAATGCAAAAGAATATATTGACCGGCTGCTGGCCGAGAAGCAGGCCTCTCCGGATACCTTTGTACGCGTAGGCGTAAAGAGCGGAGGTTGTTCCGGGCTTGAATATAAATTAGATTTCGACACGGTCCGGAAGGAAGGTGACCAGGAGTTTGAGGACAAGGGGGTAAAGGTGGTGGTGGACATGAAGAGCCTGTTATACCTTTATGGCACCGAGCTGGATTATTCCGGGGGGTTGAATGGTAAAGGGTTGTCTTTCAACAATCCCAATGCTTCCCGGACCTGTAGCTGCGGGGAAAGCTTTGCGGTATAATATTATAAGAGCGACTTATGGGTAATGATAATGAAATAATTGACAATATAGCGAACAAGGAGTATGAGTTCGGCTTTGTCACGGATATCGAGATGGATATCGCGCCGGCGGGGTTGAATGAGGATACGATCCGTTATATTTCGGCTAAGAAGAACGAACCGGAATGGTTATTGGAATGGCGGTTAAAGGGGCTTGCGTCCTTTGGAAAGCAGCAATTGCCGGCCTGGCAGAATTTTGAGCTGCCTAAGATCGATTTTCAGAAGATCTCTTATTATGCCGCCCCCAAGAGCAAGAAGAAATATGATAGTCTCGACCAGGTAGACCCGGAATTGCTGGCCACCTTTGCCAAGCTGGGGATCCCTTTGTCCGAGCAAAAGACGCTGGCCGGGGTAGCGGTTGACGTGGTATTCGACAGCGTCAGCGTGACGACGACCTATAAGGAAAAGCTGAAAGAGCTGGGGATCATCTTTTGTTCCTTTGGCGAGGCCGTTCAGCAGCATCCCGACCTGGTAAAAAAATATGTAGGATCGGTGGTGCCTCATTCCGATAATATCTTTGCGGCCCTTAATGCGGCGGCTTTCTCCGACGGTTCCTTTGTTTACATACCAAAAGGGGTACGTTGTCCTATGGAGCTGTCCACTTATTTCCGGATCAATACCGAGAATACCGGCCAGTTCGAGCGGACGCTTATCATTGCCGATGAAGGCAGCTATGTTAGCTACCTGGAAGGCTGTACGGCTCCCATGCGGGACGAGAATCAATTGCATGCCGCGGTGGTGGAGCTGATCGCGCTGGAGAATGCGGAAATAAAATATTCCACCGTCCAGAACTGGTATCCCGGTGATAAGGACGGAAAGGGCGGTATCTATAATTTTGTCACCAAGAGAGGGATCTGCAAGGGCGACAATGCCAAGATCTCCTGGACGCAGGTAGAGACGGGTTCGGCCATCACCTGGAAATATCCCAGTGTGATCCTGCAGGGTGATAATTCCACCGGGGAGTTCTATTCGGTTGCGGTTACCCGTAACAAGCAGATCGCCGATACCGGTACCAAGATGTATCATATCGGGCGTAATACCCGCAGCCGGATCATCTCCAAGGGGATCTCCGCCGGGCAGGGGCAAAACAGCTACCGGGGACTGGTACAGATCGGTCCCAAGGCGGATGCCGCAAGGAATTTTACCCAGTGCGATTCGCTGCTGATCGGGGATCAGTGCGGGGCCCATACCTTTCCTTATATCGAAGCAAAGAACAATACGGCTACGGTAGAGCATGAGGCTACTACGTCGAAGATCGGGGAAGACCAGATCTTTTATCTGAACCAGCGGGGGATCGATTCGGAAAAGGCGGTGGCGCTGATCATCAACGGTTATGTCAAGGAGGTGCTCAACCAGCTTCCGATGGAGTTTGCGGTTGAGGCGCAGAAATTGTTGTCGATCACGCTGGAGGGGAGTGTAGGGTGATTTTGCCCCGCCGTCCATTTAACCTTAACATATAAATTAAGAATAAAACAGAGATGCTGATCATTAAAAATTTACATGCAGAAGTTGAGGAGAAACAGATCCTGAAGGGGATCAACCTGACCGTGAATGCCGGGGAAGTGCATGCGATCATGGGGCCGAACGGTTCCGGCAAGAGCTCACTGGCTTCCGTACTCGCCGGGAAAGAGAACTACCACGTTACAGAGGGGGAGGTGCTTTTCCAGGGCAAGGATCTGTTGGAGATGAAGCCGGAGGATAGGGCTAGAGAGGGCGTTTTTCTTGCCTTTCAGTACCCGATCGAGATCCCGGGTGTTTCGAATATCAATTTCTTAAAGACCGCGCTGTCTGAGATAAGGAATTATAAGAACCTGCCGCCGCTCGATGCCAAGGAGTTTCTCCGGTTGTCGAGGGAAAAGCAGAAGCTGGTGGAGTTTGATGCGCAGCTGGTCAACCGTTCGTTGAACGAAGGTTTTTCGGGTGGTGAGAAGAAGCGGAACGAGATCTTCCAGCTGGCGATGCTGGAGCCGGCCCTTTCGATCCTTGATGAAACGGATTCGGGTCTGGATATCGATGCGTTGCGGATCGTTTCGAAGGGAGTGAACAAGCTGCGTTCTTCGAACAATGCCTTTATCATTATTACGCATTACCAGCGGCTGTTGGAATATATCGTTCCCGATTTCGTCCATGTACTGTACAATGGACGTATCGTCCGTTCGGGCACCAAGGAACTGGCCCTGGAGCTGGAGGAGAAGGGATATGACTGGCTGAAGGAAGAGGCAAGGGAGAAAGAGGAAACTACTATATAGACAGCGGACCGAAGCCGATCTAACAGAGGCTGAGGCCGATATAACGAGGAGGAGACATCCATTTAACCATGAGCATGATACAAGGACCGGCTATCCCCTTATATGAGGAAGTCGTTAACGGATTCAATAAATTGTCGGCCGATGCACCGGGACGCGAGAGCAGTGACCTGCGCCGGGTCCGGCAGTCTGCTTTTGACAAATTCAAACAGCTGGGATTTCCGACTATAAAGAATGAGGACTGGAAATACACGAATCTCACCCGTTTTTTAAAAGATGAATACACGTTGGGGGCCGGTACTCCTGTTGCGCCCGACCCTGCCCTTGTGGCGGCGGCGGCCATCGGGTCACTTGATTGTTACCAGGTCGTGCTGGTCAATGGTTCCTGGAATGGCGATATAAAAGGAGGGGCGCTTCCGAAGGGTGTCCAGCTGCTCACGGTGGCGGCGGCCCGTCAGGACCCGGCGTTGTCGGGATATTTTGAAAGGGCGGACTGGAACAACCATCATTTTGCCACCCTGAACACCGCCCTCTTTACCGACGGGCTTTTTATCCGGGTGGATGCCGGCGCTGCGTCGGACAAGCCGTTGCATATCGTCCATATCTATACTGCCGATAATAACATACTCGTCCAGCCCCGTCATGTATGGGTGATCAACCGTAATGCGGAATTGTCCGTCATCGAGACCGTCGTCTCGGGTAAGGGATCGGGTAAGGTATGGGTCAATAGTCTTTCGGAGATCATCGTGCATACCGATGCGCGGCTGGACCATACCGTTATCCAGTCGGCCGGAAGCGGCGTACGTCTTATCCAGCATACGACCGTCCATCAGAAGAAGCAAAGCCTGTACAACAACTATACATTCACCCTTCCGGGCGCCGACCTGGTGCGTAACGACCTGCAGGCCCGGCTGGAAGAGGATCATACCGAGACGCATTTATATGGTCTTTATCTTGCCGCGGGACAGCAGCTGATCGATAACCATACCCTGGTCGATCATCAGAAGCCGTCCTGTTTCAGCAACGAGCTGTATAAGGGCGTGTTGCTGGAGCAAAGCACGGGTGTGTTTAACGGGAAGGTCTATGTGCATAAGGATGCCCAGAAGACCAATGCCTTCCAGCAGAACAACAACCTTGTCATCAGCAAGAAGGCGACCATCGATTCCAAGCCGGAGCTGGAGATCTTTGCCGACGATGTAAAATGCAGTCACGGGTCGACGGTGGGTCAGTTCAGCGAAGACGCCCTGTTTTATCTGCGGGCCCGGGGGATAGGGGAGGAGACGGCGAAGGCGCTGCTGATCAATGCCTTTGCTTTTGATGTCACCGAAAAAATAAAGCTCCCGGCCGTTGAAACATATATCAATGAACTCATCAGTCATCATATTCCTGTAATGCATGGCTGAAAAAACCGGATACCATGATGGAGGACACAATGATAAAGAAGCAGAGCGGTATACTGAACATTGAAAAGATACGGAAAGATTTTCCTATCCTGGAGACGACCGTATTTGGCCACCCCCTTGTATACCTGGACAACGCAGCCACGACACAGAAGCCTCTTGCCGTTCTCAAGGCAATGGATGAATATTATACGACCATCAACAGCAATGTTCACCGGGGTGTACACTATCTCAGCCAGCAGGCGACCGAGGCGCATGAGGGCGCGCGTGTCAGGGTCGCGGAATTCCTGGGGGCAAAGCATACGCATGAGATCATCTGGACCCGGGGGACTACGGAGGGGATCAACCTCGTCGCCAGTTCCTTTGGCAAGAAATTTTTAAAAGAGGGGGACAGCATATTGATCTCCGGGATGGAGCATCATTCGAATATCGTTCCCTGGCAGATGATCTGTGAAGAAAGGGGCGCCACGTTGAAGGTGATCCCGCTGAACGAGAATGGGGAGCTGGTGCTGGACGGGCTCGATGCCTTATTAAAGAGCGGGGTGAAGCTGGTGGCTTTTAATTATGTATCCAATGCACTGGGCAGCGTCAACCCGGTGCGGGAGATCATTGCCGCGGCGCATCGTCATGGCATTCCCGTATTGCTGGATGCGGCGCAGGCCGTGCAGCATATGGAGGTCGATGTGCAGGAGCTGGATTGCGACTTTCTCGTCTTTTCGAGTCATAAATTATATGGTCCTACCGGGATCGGGGTGTTGTATGGCAAGGAAGAATGGCTGAACAAGCTACCTCCTTACCAGGGTGGGGGGGAGATGATCAAGACCGTGACCTTTGAAAAAACGACCTATAACGATCTTCCGTATAAGTTTGAGGCCGGGACGCCTGATATGGCGGGGACGATCGGTCTGGGCGCTGCGATCGATTATATACAAGGGTTGGGTCTGCCGGCCATCCGGCAGGCGGAAGACGAGTTGATGGCTTATGGGCTGGAAGTGTTACAGGAGATCGATGGTTTCCGGCTGATCGGGAATGCCGGGCATCGGGCGGGGGTGATCTCCTTCCTGGTAGGCGCTGTCCATCCGTATGATATGGGTGAGCTCCTGGACAAACAGGGGATTGCCGTCCGTACGGGTCATCACTGTGCGCAGCCGATCATGGACCGTTATTGTATACCGGGTACGGTAAGAGCTTCCCTGGCTTTTTATAATACGCCGCAGGAAATGGACCGGCTGGCGGCTGGTATCCGGAAGGCGATGAAATTATTAGGGTAGACCATGACGATCCAGGAACAACAGGACGAGATCATAGCCGACTTTGAAATGTTTGGCGAATGGATGGATAAATATGAATACATCATCCAGTTGGGGAAGGAGTTGCCGCTGATAGACGAAAAATACAAGACCGATGACAACCTGATCCGGGGTTGTCAGTCAAAGGTATGGCTGCATGCCGAATACCGGGATGGAAAGCTCTTTTTTACCGCCGACAGCGATGCCGTCATTACAAAGGGGCTGGTGGCGCTGGTGATATTGGTCCTTTCGGGGCATACTCCAAAGGATATTGCCGATGCGGAGATCACTTTTATCGATGCGATCGGTCTTCGGAGCAACCTGTCCCCGACCCGGAGCAATGGGCTTTTTTCCATGTTGAAACAAATTAAATTATACGCACTGGCTTTTCAGTCAAAATCCCTTCAGTCATGAGCGAGAATACAATTATGTCGAGGGATCCCGCCTCCTTACGTGATAGGGTTGAAGAGACGTTGCGCACCGTATATGATCCCGAGATCCCCGTCAATATTTTTGACCTGGGGCTTGTGTATGAGACGATGATCGGCGATGACGGAAGGGTGAAGATCACCATGACCCTGACGGCGCCGGCCTGTCCGGCTGCGGGTGAGATCATCCATGATGTACAGCAGAAGATAGAGGCCATAGAAGGCGTGGCGGACTGCCATGTGCAGCTCACCTTTGATCCGCCCTGGACAAAGGAAATGATGACCGAAGAAGCCCGGCTGGAGCTGGGTTTTATGTGACTGGTCGGGAAGAAAAATGGGTCCGGCGATTGGGTCCGGGCCGACAATAAATGTCATTCTTACATTTCCGGGAACGATTGCGTAGATTTAAGGTTAAAAGCAGGATGCGTCAGGACGGTTAGGGCTGGTCATTGGTCTAATTTTATTTTAGTTCCTATTCAACACCTTAATTGCTGCTAGTATGAAAGTATCTGTTCCATTGCGAGTGGTATCTCTTATTGTATTGCTGCTTTCCTTTCACTTTTTTTCATCAGCTCAGGAGAATTTTCATGTAACCGGTAAGGTATCGGATGAGACGGGTAAGCCCTTCTCCAACGTCACGGTGCAGGTAAAGGGTTCGCGTGTTGCGACCACTACCGGCGCCGATGGATCTTTTGCGCTGAATGCTCCTTCCGGCAATGCTACGCTGGTCTTTAGCTTTATCGGTTATGAAGAGCAACAGATCAAGCTTAATTCCAAACACGATCTTCAGTTATCGATGAAGGTTTCGGGAAGTTCGCTTGGGGATGTGATCGTCGTCGGGTATGGCGCGCAAAAGCGATCCAACGTCACCGGCGCCGTTGCGCTGCTGAAGAACGATCATTTTGACGAGCGTCCGATCACGCGTGTCGACCAGGCGTTGGTCGGTCAGCTGGCCGGCGTTACCGTGAAACAGACTACCGGCGTGCCCGGCAAGGCGTTCAGCATCCAGGTGCGTGGCGTCGGGTCTATCAGCGCGGGTAATGAGCCCTTATATGTCATCGACGGAATGCCGTTGACCAATAATTCAAGCAACACGGGGAATGGCACTTTTGCAGGCGGCAACCCGATGGATAATATCAATCCCAACGATATCGAGAGCATCGAAGTATTGAAAGATGCCGCTGCCGCCGCCATTTACGGATCGAGGGCATCGAATGGCGTCGTACTGATCACCACCAAACATGGTCGCAGCGGGCGGCCGAGGATCGATGTCAATGGTTATACCGGTTACAATGCGCCTGCCAAGGTATTGAAGATGCTGAATGGTCAGCAATGGATCGACAGGGCCACGGAGATGATCAATGCGGCCTATGTGCTTAAATATGGTACATCCGGCGCTACCGCCAGTGATCCTCCTGCGGTCCGTGCCGCCATGGTCGGTCTGGCTCCGGGGCAGATCAATACCGCCTATATGATCGATCCGCGTTGGGCGATGCCCGGTCATCCCGGTCTGGAATTCGTTGACTGGCAAAAACAGATCGAGCGGAACGGGCTCATGCAGAACGGAGAGCTTTCGGCCAGCGGCGGCAGCGATGCGGTCAAATATTTTATTTCCGGCGATTATTCCAAACAGGACGGGTTTGTCACCGGTCTTGATTATAAAGCTTATTCGGCCAGGGCGAATGTGGACATAACCGCGAGCAAGGCTTTGCGGTTTGGCATTGCCGTTGCCCCATCCTATTCCATCACCAATGATCCCGGCGTCGAAGGGAAGGACAATATCTTCCACCAGGCCCTGAGCATGTCGCCTGTACAGGAGGACACCGTCGGTCTCCTGGCCAATATCGGGAAGAATGCGCAGTATATCTGGAGCAACACGACCAATTCGCCCGTTGGCAAATTGATGTATAATATAAACCAGACCAAGCGTTTCCGCACCTTGTCGAGCATCTATGGAGAGGTCACGATCCTGAAGGGGCTGAACTTCCGGAGCACGGTCAACCTGGACAATGTAAATAGTAACACAGGCGTGTATACGCCGTATATCACGGCAGGTACCCAGGCTACGCGTACTTTCAATGCGGCGACCAATGCCAACCTGACGGTCAATACTTCCGGTTCCTATTCCAATTTCCGGCGGCTGACCTTTGTCAATGAGAATACGCTGACCTATAATACGACGATCCATGAGGATCATAACCTGAATATCTTAGTAGGCCAGGCTTATAATATCGATCGTCTCGACCAGAATGGGATCGCATCGGTCGGTGGTTTTACCAGCGCCTCGATCCAGACCATCAATGCCGCTGCGGCCGTCGCGTTGTCCGGCACCAATGGTTCCACGCAAAACGTTTTGGTTTCCTATTTCAGTCGTCTTCAATATGCGTATAAGAACAGGTATCTTTTATCGGCCAGCCTGCGTACGGATGGCTCGTCGAGGTTCGGGGCGAATAATAGATATGGCGTTTTTCCGTCTGCATCGCTGGGATGGAGGATCATCGAAGAGCAGTTCATGAAGGGTTTGCCGGTCGTGAGCGACCTGAAGTTAAGGGCCAGCTATGGGGTTAACGGCAACAACAATATCGGCGACTATGATTATCCCACGTTAGGCTCTTATGGGTATGTGCTTGGGGCGGCGCAGGCTGCTGCGATCGGCCAGGCGCCCAATGTCATTGCCAATCCCGATCTCAAATGGGAAAAATCGGCTACCTATGACGTCGGATTTGATTTCGGGATCCTGAACAACCGGATCACGGGTTCGTTCGATTATTATAATAAGCTCAACACGCAATTATTGCTGAATGTACCGGTACCCGAGGTGACGGGGCAGCAATCCGCCTTAAAGAATGCCGGGTCGGTCCGGAACATCGGCGAAGAGCTTGAGCTGACCTCGCATAACATGACGGGCCGGTTTGAGTGGAGCACGAGCGTCAATATAAGCCATAACGGTAATAAGATCGTATCGCTGTATGGCAACCAGACCCAGATCATCATCCCCAACGCCTTTGACGTGACAGATAATATCCTGCAGGTCGGTCATCCCCTGAACAGCATCTATGTCGTCCGGCAGATCGGGATCCTTACCCAGGACGATATCAACAAGCATGCGGCGTTGTATGGAACCGGCGAGACGGTGGGAGACCCCAAATACCAGGATCTGAATGGCGATGGCGTCATCACCGAGGCGGACAAACAGATCGTGGGTCATCCCAATCCGAACTATACGTATGGCATCACCAATAGCTTCCATTATAAGGGTTTTGACCTGAGCATCCTCGTACAGGGGCAGGCCGGGGGTAATATCTACTCCTTATTGGGACGTGCGATCACCCGTACCGGTCAGGGCTTTACGGACAACGCTCCGGAGTTCTATACCAAGCGGTGGGAGTCTCCTTCCAATCCCGGTGCGGGGAGGGTCAGCAAGGCGTATTCGACCTTTGGCTTTGTCGGCAATACCGACTGGCTGTATTCCTCCGATTATATCCGGGTAAGGAATATAACGCTGGGGTATAATTTAAAGAATGTCGTCAAGACAACCATCATACAGAATGCAAGGATCTATGCGACGGCTGAAAACTTTTTCGGACATGATAAATATTATGGCGGACTGAATCCGGAGGCGGCCAACACCACCATCAGCAGCACTTCGGCTTATCCCGAAGCGGGTGATTATGGCGGTCTGCCCCTGGCAAAATCGTTGATCATCGGTCTGAACCTTACATTTTGATCATCCTAACCAAGAAAAAAATGAAAAAGATATATTTCCTGTTTATTCCTGCCTTTATGATCCTGGGATCGGCCTGTAACAAACAGCTGAACCAGATACCCCTCTCTTCCGGAACGACGGCGACATTCTATAAGGTCCCGAGTGATTTTATCCAGGGTGTCAATGCGGTATATGCCGATCTGAGGGGATATCCCGACCGGCTGGCTTATCTTTCCGAGGTACGGTCGGACAATATCTATGGGGTATCCGTAACCGTCCGTGACTGGGACCCGATCAATGATTTTTCGCCGGGCATCGCCCCCAACACCTATGTGGAAGAGGGCTGGAGCACGGATTTTAACGGCATTTCCCGGGCCAATACGATCCTCGATCAGTTGGCAAAGAATGGGTCGAATGTAGGTTCGACTGTCCTGGCGACGCGGTTGCAGGCGGAGGCGCAGTTTCTCCGTGCGTTCTATTATTTCGACCTGGTCAGGTATTATGGCAAGTTGCCGATCATCGATCATCCCGTGACGGTGGACGAGTCCAATAGCATCAAACAGAGCTCCGTAGCGGACGTCTATAAATTTATCATTGCCGATCTGCAATATGCGATCTCCAACCTGCCGACTTCCTATACGGGCGTCGACATAGGGCGAGCCACTAAGTATGCCGCCGAGGGGACGTTGGCGCAGGTCTATATGGCCCGTTCCGGTCCGACCTATAATATCAACGGCCCGGGTCTTGCCAGCAACGAATGGTCCCTGGCGCTGCCGCTTTTGCAGGATATCATCAGCAGCGGTCAGTTTGCCTTTAATCCCAGTTATGCCAATATCTTTTCTTATTCGAATCAGAGTCCTGTGCCGACGGGTAATAAAGAAGCCGTTTTTGACGTCATGTATGTAGGCGGGATCAGTGGTACGACTACCTCCCTCGTAGGCACTTATGGCGCCGACTATCCCTGGCAGCTCACGCCCAACGGATATTTTTTATCGCTGAAGGATACGAAGTCCAATGGCAGCCTGGAGATCATCCCGGTGTCCAACAACCTGGTCAGCGATTATGAGGCCGGCGATGTTCGTCTGCCGGCGACCATCTATACGGCGGGCTATACCCAATCGGGCAGTACGGAAAACCGTCCTTTTTTTAAGAAATGGGTGGATATCACAAAGATCCCTACGACCAGCCGTTTTGACTGGGCCATCAACTATATAGCCATCCGGTATACGGATGTGCTGATGATGAAGGCGGAATGTATTTTGAACGGAGCGCCGGGGTCGCAGAGCGATGTAGATGGGATCGTCAACCAGGTGCGGACGAGGGCCGGCCTGACTACCAAGAGCGGGATCACGCTGGCGCAATTGTTCGACGAACGCCGGAAGGAATTTGCCGATGAGGGTTCCCGCTGGTTCGATCTGCAGCGGAGCGGCAACCTGCTGACGATCATGAATAGCTGGATAGCGTCCGAGGATGTTCAGAAGAGGATCAACCAGGTAGTGGCGAATTATATTATATATCCCGTTCCCCAATCGCAGCTAAACACTGCTCCGGGTCTGTATACACAAAACCCGGGGTATTGATGGATATTGATCTGCGAAAGCTATGCGTACTATATTTCTTGTTGTCGGATGGATGTTGATCGGTGCCGGGGTTCATGCCGGCCCGCCCGGGTGGAGATTTAATTTTGATCCGCTGATACACCGGGTCGGTTATACGTACATCCAACCGGGGCAGGTCTATACGGAACAATTTGGTTATGGCTTTGATTTTGGGACTACGGCCCCCGAGCCGCCCTTTACCTCCTCGCCTCCCTTTTATTTCTCTGTGCGGGTACCCGAGGGGAATTATAATGTTACTGTGACATTGGGTGACGCGGGCGGACCTTCCAGGACGACCATTAAGGCGGAATGCCGTCGGTTGATGGTGGAGGAGGTAAAGACGGAAGAGGGGAAGTTTGCTATCCGGACATTTACGGTCCATGTCCGGGATAGTATTATTCATGAACCGGTCGTGTCTTATGCGGGTGCTGCGGGTGCCGATCCGGCTGCCGGTGCTACGGTGGTCGGACGGGTTCCTTCTGCGGGTACGCCTGTGCGTCTCAAGGCGCGGGAATATGCTTTTCTGCACTGGGATAATAAGCTCACGCTGGAGTTCAGCAATGAGGCGCCCCGGATCAGTGCGATCGAGATAGAGCCGACCGGGCCTATGCCTACTGTTTTCCTGGCCGGTAATTCCACGGTAGTCGACCAGGCGGAGGAGCCCTGGGCTGCCTGGGGACAGATGATACCCGTTTTTTTCCAGCCGGGCAGGGTTGCCATTGCCAATTATGCGGAGTCGGGGGAGACGTTAAAGGCTTTTGTCGGCGAGAGAAGGCTGGCCAAGGTATGGAGTATGGCGCGGCCGGGAGACTATCTGTTTATCGAGTTTGCGCACAACGATCAGAAACCGGGCAGCAGTCATCTCGATCCTTTTACAACCTATAAAGAAGAATTGTCCTTATATATCCGCGAGGCCCGTAGCCGTGGTATGATCCCCGTGCTGGTCACGTCCATGTACCGGAGGAATTTTGATCGCGGCGGTCATGTCGTCAATACGCTGGGGGATTATCCCGAGGCGATGCGGCAGGAGGCGGCTGCAATGAAGGTCGCGCTGATCGATCTCAATGCGATGAGCCGGGAGCTTTATGAGGCCTGGGGGCCTGAGCGATCCATCCATGCCTTTGTGCATTATCCCGCAAATACCTTTCCCGGTCAGGACAAGGAGCTGAAGGACGATACCCATTTCAATTCCTATGGGGCGTATGAGCTGGCGAAGTGTGTGGCCAAAGGGATCCGGGAGAATATACCGGAGCTGGCGAAGCGGCTGGTACATGATCTTCCGTCTTTTGATCCGAATCATCCCGATGCGATGGAGGATTGGAAGCTGCCGATGAGCGGGAAGGTCACCGTGCGGAAGCCGGATGGAAATTAGGCGTGAAGATGACGGGGACGGAAGACGAAGTTACGAAAGGTGAGGGGACGGAGGACGAAGGAAGAATGGAAGAGGAAGGATGCTGGAAGATGACGGGGACGGTTGATGAGGAAACTTAACTTAACCGATACAATAATGAAATACTTACCGCTCCTATCTGCCGCCTGCCTGGTGTTGCAGATGACTGCCCGGTCGCAGGATGCCCCATCCGGTGGGGACATGCTTATGTCGACGGGTCCCAAAAAAGCGATGCCTGATGAATGGATCGACATGGACACGCATCATAAGGTGGTCCGTCTGTCCCGTAAGGATGGCAACAACCTGAGCTTTTACTTTCATAACAATCCCTTTATCGGGAATAAGATGATCTTTTACAGTACCGATGAGCATGGCAGACAGCTCTATACGGTAGATCTGAAGACCCTGAAGCTTACGCGGGTAAGCCAGGCGATGGGTGGCGCCGAGATCGTCGGGCATCGCAGCAATAGCGTCTACTACCAAAGCCATGACAGCGTCTATGCGACCAGCGTCGAGACCGGTAAGACCCGGCTGATCTGTGTCTTTCCTGCCGATTTCAAGGGGAGCGTCACGACCCTGAATGCCGACGAAACGTTGCTGGCTGGGATGAAAGCCAGCGAGGAGCAGCGGGAGATCCTGCGGAAATACCCGGAGAAACACGATTATTTTGACCGCATCTTCGATGCGCATCTGCCTAATACCTTATTTACCATCAACACAAAGACCGGGGCGCTAAAGTCTATCCATACCGAGAATACCTGGTTAGGGCATGTGCAGTTCTCTCCGACCGATCCCGATCTGCTGATGTTCTGTCATGAGGGACCCTGGCACAAGGTCGATCGGATCTGGACTATCCGGATGAAATCGGGGGAAGTGCGGCTGATGCACAAGCGTACCGTCGAAAATGAGATCGCCGGTCATGAATTTTTTAGTCCTGATGGCAAGACCATTTATTTCGACTGGCAGATCCCCAAGGGGCAGAACTTTTATCTGGGGGCCGTCGATGTAAAGACGGGTGCTGAAAAGAAATATGCCATGACCCGGGATGAGTGGTCGATCCATTTTACCGTCTCGCCTGACGGGAAGCTGTATGCAGGGGATGGCGGTGATCCGGGGCAGGTCGCAAAGGCAAAGGACGGTCGATGGATCTATCTGTTCCGGCCCGAGGGGGATCACTTCGTATCGGAAAAGCTGGTGAATATGAAGGATCAATTTTATAAATTGGAGCCCAATGTGCATTTTTCTCCGGATGGGAAATGGGTGATCTTCCGGGCAAACTTTGAGGGGAAGGAGGAAGTCTATGCCGTTGAATTGAAAAAATCATAAGAGAGCTAATGAATTATCCAGCCATGAAGAGTCCGTTCGCCTTTTTGAAATTGCGCAGGTGTCTTTTTGCAGTCATTTTGTTTGCACAGACGGCGGTCCAGGCCCAGCTTCGGTGGCCTGTGATCACGGAGCAGACGAGACCCTGGACCCGGTGGTGGTGGATGGGCAGTGCGGTCGACCGGGAGAACCTGACGGCCAACCTGGAGAAATATAAAGCCGCGGGTCTTGGCGGTCTTGAGCTTACTCCCATCTATGGGGTAAAGGGATATGAGGACAAATTCATCGATTATCTTTCTCCCAAGTGGATGGACATGCTGTCCTTTACGTTGCAGGAGGGTCGCCGGCTTGGGCTTGGGCTGGATATGACGGCGGGTACCGGCTGGCCTTTTGGCGGTGGGCCCCTGATCGATTCGACCTATGCGTGTAAGGAATTTTTCTCCCGGACCTGGACGGTAAAAGGGGGAGAGATACTGAAAGATACCGTTCATTTTATACAGGAGACGCTGATCCATACCGATGGTTTTCCAAAGCCGGTGATCGGGCAGCTGGTGCAACCTGTATATGCCAATAAGAACCGGCAAGCGCTGGCGCTTGACCAGATCCGCTGGCCTGGTCCTCTTCCGTTGCAGCTGCTGATGGCATATTCTACGACGGGCGAGGTTATTGATCTGACGGATAAGGTGGATGGGAACGGGTATCTGAATTGGAGGGCGCCGGTGGTTGGCGCGGGTGGGGCCGCTGCCGGCTCGGGTGCTGGTGGTCCGGGTTTGGCCGCTGCCGGTTCGGGTGCGGACTGGACCTTGTATGCGATCTTCCAGGGGGCGCATGGGAAGATGGTCGAACGGGCCGCGCCGGGCGCCGAAGGGAATGTTATCGATCACTTTTCGGCGAAGGCCCTGAAAAAATATCTCAGCCGGTTTGACACGGCTTTTGCAGGACATAACTTGTCGGGCTTACGCGCTTTTTTCAACGACTCCTATGAGGTTGATGATGCCCGGGGGCAAAGCAACTGGACCCCGGGCTTTTTTGAGATCTTCCGGCAGCACCGCGGGTATGACCTGCGGCAGCATCTGCCTGCTTTATTCGGGAAGGACACGAAGGAAAATAATGACCGGGTGCTTTGTGATTACCGGGAGACGATCTCCGATCTGTTGCTGGAGCAATTCACGCTTCCCTGGAAGGAGTGGGCGCATAGCAAGGGCGCCATCATCCGCAACCAGGCGCATGGATCTCCTGCCAATATCCTCGATCTGTATGCGGCCAGCGATATTCCCGAGACGGAGGGTTCCGATATTTTCCGTTATAAGTTTGCGACATCGGTGGCGCATGTCACCGGCAAGCAGCTGGCCTCTTCGGAATCTGTCACCTGGCTTGACGAACATTTCCTGAGCACCTTATCGGATATCAAACGGGCCCTGGACAATTATTTACTGGGCGGCGTCAATCATATCTTCTATCACGGAACTGCCTATACGCCGATAAGCGATCCCTGGCCGGGCTGGTTGTTCTATGCTTCCGTTCATTTTACGCCGAACGATCCTTCCTGGCAGAATTATTCCACCCTCAACCAGTATGTGGCGCGCTGTCAGTCTTTTTTACAGCAGGGGAAGCCGGACAATGACGTCCTGCTTTATTATCCTCTATACGACAGCTGGTCCGATCGTGGCCCTGCTCTTCTAAAACATTATGACCGGATGGAACCCGAGTTCAATGGGACCGGGTTTAAGGAATGTGCGGAGGTATTGCAGCACAGGGGATATGCATATGATTATATTTCCGATAAGCAACTGCGGCAGGTCGTGGGTGTTCCGGATCCGGTCTTTGCCTCCAACCGGTCGGTTGTGCCGGGCGCTTCCATGAAGCCTTCGGCTCCGCTGCCGCTTCCTGTCCTTACCTCCGGCGGCATACGGTACCAGACCATCCTGTTACCGGATTGCCGGTATCTTTCCGTCGAGGCGCTGGATCGGCTGGTGCAGCTGGCGCGATCGGGTGCGCGGGTGCTTGTGTATAAGGCCATGCCGTCGGCTCCCCCGGGATATGCGATGCTGCAAAAGCGGACCGATGCTTTTCAGCAGTTATTGTCGGGATTGAATTTTACGGCTACAGACGATCCCGGGATCCGAAGGGCTGCTATCGGCAGGGGAGATTTTTTGCTTGGGGATGATCTTCCCCGTCTGCTGGCGCATGCGGCTATCCGCCGGGAGGCCATGGTGGACGACAGTCTTGATTTTGTCCGTCGTCAATATGAGAAGGGGAATGTATATTTTATCGTAAATCGCAGCACGAAGAAATGGGAGGGATATGTGCCGTTGTCGGCATCGTATCGTTCTGCCGCCATTTTTGATCCCATGACTGCGCAGGATGGATTGGCGGTCCGGCGTTCTGCGAAGGAAGGGGCCGGGGGAAACGCCTTGGCAGGTGGTGATAGCCCGGGCGCAGTCTACCTGCAATTGGAGCCAGGGGCAAGCTGTCTTGTGCAGACCTCCGATTCGGTCCTTCATGCCGCTGCTTTTCCCTATTATCATGCGATTGGAGAGCCGGTGGTCTTGAAGGGAAGCTGGAAGATCGAATTTGTGGAAGGCGGGCCCCGTCTGCCGGCTGCGGTTACGACGGATCGGCTGAAGTCCTGGACGGCGTTGGGGGAGAAGGATGTAAAAGATTTTTCGGGTACGGCGAAATATACGATTGCGTTGGACCGGCCGGCGGGTAAGACGGGTGGTGCTGTGCGGCAGACGACCGGTATTGCGGCTGGCGCCAGTGGGGCGGGTAAGTCCGCTGGACGAGGTGAGACGGGCGGCTGGGTGCTCGATCTGGGAAGGGTCGATCAAACGGCGCAGGTCTTTTTGAACGGGCGTAAATTGGCGACGCTGATCGGCCCCGATTACCGGGTGATCATATCAGCATCGGATATGCGCGCAACAAATAAATTAGAGATCAGGGTATCCAACCGGATGGTCAACAGGATCGAGGAGATGGACCGGGAGGGGATTCCCTGGAAGAAATTTTATAATACGAATTTCCCTGCCCATGTGAAAGAGGACAGGGGGCCGAATGGTCTTTTCGATGCCTCCAAATGGGCGCCGCTGGATGCGGGGTTGTTGGGGCCGGTGACCCTCACGCCTATCGGGCGGAGCGTGCCCTTGCAAGCATCGGGTCCGCAAAGGGGGATGAAATAAGGAGGGATGAAATGAAGAGACTCGTTGTTTATATAGCCTGTCTTTTATTGATACCGGGATTTGTTCCGGCGCAGGAGGGATTGCTTCTGCCGTCCCGGAGATTGCAGGAGCCATCGGGGGTGACGAATGGTCTGTGGCATGGTCAGCAACGGATGCTGCGATACCGGCCGGAGGGAAGCGATTTTGTGATCATCAACGGGGAGCACCGGTTCAACAGGGCGTTGTATGGTACGCATACCGCCTTTCGCGTCGAGGGCGGCGATCTTCCCGAGTTTGCGTTGTATATGCCTGGCATGGGTGGTAACTGGCGTTTTGGTTTGTTGCGGGGGGACAGCAGCAAATGGTTGATCGCAGCGAATTATATCAAGTCCGTCTATCGGCCCGGTTCCCTTTTATATGACATAAAAGATCCGCTGCTTGGCAAGGGGATATTGCATGTTGCCGTGCTGGCGCTGGCCGATGCGGAGGGCATGATCATACGGATGACCCCGGAGGGGGTCGATGCCCGGACCCGTCTCGTTTGTGTATTTGGCGGGGCCACGGGGAAGAAATTTTCCCGTGACGGCGATATTGGCGCCGATCCGGAATCGTCTTTCTATTGTAAGCCGGAGTATTGCGTAGATGATCATTATTCGATCAATGGGAATCGTTTTCAATTGTCATATGGGAGCAATAAGACACTGGAGGGGATTTTCCCTGCCGGTGCGGATCTGCGGCTGGCGGATGCGGGGAGTGGCGGGACACCGGAGAAGATGCTGGGTTCTGCGGGACAGGAGGAGATGCTGCGTTCGGGGAGACAGGCGACAACTTCTTCTACCGGGCCTGCGGCGCCGGTTATTGCGACGGCGCTTTCGATAAAGGGGGCGGGGACCTATTATTTTGAGATACGAAATCCCGGATCGGGTTCGCCGTCATTACCGGCGGCTACGGAGGGGGCCGTTTCATCTTCGGGGGCCGCGGACCTTGCCGATCTCTTCGATCAGGCCGAAAAGGCCCGTCAGCGGCTTGCCGGGCGGGTGCAGATCAATACACCCGATCCTTTTATCAATACACTGGGGGGAGCGTTGGGTATTGCTGCCGATGCTATCTGGGAGGCGCCTTCCTATCTGCATGGGGCCGTGGCCTGGCGGATGCGGCTGCCTGCCTGGAGGGGTCCTTATGTGGCCGATCCCCTGGGCTGGCATGACCGGGCGCGGCAGCATTTTTCCAGCTATGCGCTTTCTCAAATTGTCAACCCTGTGATCGGACCCGTGGTAGCCGATACGGCCCTGCACCTGGCCCGTCAGCTGGAGAAGCTTGGCACGGCCTTGTTCAGCATCGGTTATATCTGCCGTAATCCCGGTGGCGACATACGTCCGCATCATTATGACATGAACCTTGTCTTTATCGATGAGCTGCTGGATCATTTTTACTGGACCGGTGATACGGCCTATGTACGAAGTATGTGGCCGGTATTGCAGCGTCACCTGGCCTGGGAGAAAAGGAATTTCGATATGGATGGGGATGGTTTATATGACGCCTATTGTTGTATCTGGGCCAGCGATGCCCTGGAGTATAGCGGCGGCGGGGTCACGCATTCCTCGGCCTATAATTACCGGGCGAACAGGATCGCTGCGGAGCTGGCTGTGCTGATAGGAGAGGATCCTGCTCCATATCGGGCGGAGGCGGACAAGATCCTGCGGGCGATGAATACAAGATTATGGATGCCGGAGAAGGGGTGTTATGCCGAGTATGTGGATCGGGGGGCTGCCGGTGCGAATGCTCCGGCCGGGGGAACTGCTGCTACTGCTGCCGGGCTTCATCCTGCTGCCGGTCTCTGGACTATTTATCATGCCATCGACTCGCGGGTGCCGGATCCTTTTCAGGCCTGGCAGTCGCTGCATTATATCGATACCGACATTCCGCATATCCCCGTGCGGGCTGTGGGGTTGAAGGATACGGGTCTTTATACTCTTTCCACCACCAACTGGCAGCCCTATTCCTGGTCGCTGAACAATGTCGTGCTGGCGGAATCCCTGCATACGGCGCTGGCTTACTGGCAGGGGGGAAGACCGGAGACTGCCTGGCCTTTGTGGAAGGGCGCCCTTGTGGAGAGCATGTTTCTCGGGGCCAGCCCCGGCAATTTCCAGCAGATCTCCAGTTATGATGCCATGCGGGGAGAGCTTTATCGGGATTTTGCCGATCCGATCGGGATGGCTGCGCGGAGCCTGGTAGAAGGGTTGTTTGGGATCCGGCCCGATGCCCTGCACGATACGCTGACCATCCAGCCGGGCTGGCCGCTGACGTGGGGGCATGCTTCCCTGCATGTTCCGGATATCGGTATCGAGTATGTGCAGCAGGGAAGTAAGGACAGGTATGTGATCACCCCGGCCTTTGGCGGGAAGATGAACCTGTGTCTGAAGCTGAAGGCAAGAGCGGCGGTCGTGCTATCGGTCATGGTCAATGGACGGGCGGTGTCCTGGACGAATGCCGGCGATGCCGTTGGTGGTCCCTCTTTGCAGGTGATCGCGGCGCCGGCTGCGGCCTATCGTGTAGAGATCGTTTGGGGCGCAGCGCCCCCCGACCAGCCTCGCCGGGCTGTTGTTTGTGTGGAGGGAGAGAGGTTGGTCCTGCCTACCGGTAAGACAGAGTCGTTGGGGATTTATGATCCGCAGCAGGTTCTGTCGGATGCCGGGTTTTCGTCGCATGTGTTGCATGGAGCCGTACGGAAAGGAACGGGAAAAAAGGTGTTGTTTGTCCATCTGCGTCAGGGAAGGTTTAGCTGGTGGGCGCCGGTGGAGGTGACTGTTATATCGCCGGTGGAAATAACGATAAAGAATGGAGTATGGCTGACAAATCATAGCCCGGTGGTGCAGAAGGGCCGGTTGGTATTGAATGACGGGAGTAGTATTGCCGTCGATGTTCCGGTTGGTTCTGTTGCCAGTCGTGTATCGTTGCCGGATGGATGGATGCAGCCGGGGCGGAATGTGGTCCGGTATGAGGGGGATAAGGGAGGAAGTACGGAGCAGTCGTTAACCGATTGGACCGTGTCGCGGCATCCGGAGGCGAAGTATGATACGATCGATCTTACGCATTGGTATAACGATGGGGTGACCCATATTTTTAAGAATCAATATCTTTCTCCGCGGCCGGCGTCGCCGACCTTGCAATTGCCTACACAGGGTATTGGCAACTGGTGTTATCCGTTGATCACGGCGGAGATCGATGATGCCGGGTTGAGGAAGGTTGCGGGGGAGAGGAATGAGATCTTTTTGCCGGATGGGATCCCGCTGGCTACGCCGGGGGGTGCCGATCCGGGGGCTGCTGTGCGGGAGGGTACCGGGCCGGGAGCAAAGGTCGGGGGCCGCAATATCGTGTTTACATCGCATTGGGACAATTACCCTGATTCCGTGGCGATACCGCTGTCCGGCAGGGCGGGGCATGCCTATTTTATGCTGGCGGGCACCACCAATCCCATGCAGAGCCGTATCACCAACGGGATCATCGAGATACGCTACAAAGATGGTTCGATGGATGAGCTGGAATTGATCAATCCGTCTACCTGGTGGCCGATCGAGCAGGACTATTATGATGATGGTTTTGCTTTTACGACGGGTGCTCCCCGTCCTTTCCGGGTATACCTGAAGACGGGACAGATCAGTGACCGGCGGGGTGTCTGGACGCCGATAAAAGGGTTTACGGATACCGGTATTGACGGAGGGGCTGCCACGATATTGGACATGCCGCTGCATCCGGGAAAGGAGCTG
Source organism: Puia sp. (assembly GCA_036500545.1). Taxonomy (GTDB): domain Bacteria; phylum Bacteroidota; class Bacteroidia; order Chitinophagales; family Chitinophagaceae; genus Puia. The sequence continues at coordinate 106,435 of DASYBV010000027.1, forward strand.
GACAGGATCGTACTCCGCACCGTGGCAAATGATGTGGTGATCGGGCTGATGAGCCTGACCTTATTACGTAATTAGAAAAATTAAGTATACGATGAAATATTTATTGAGTATCATTTTTTTGGCGGGGACTCTTTTTTCTGCAAAGGCTCAACCGGCGGACCCTGCCTGGACAAAGCAAGTCGGGGCGCGGAGCTTTCCTTCGGCAGCCAACAAGATCAACGTTACTGCCTATGGCGCGAAGAATGATGGCGTCACGCTGACCACCAAAGCCATCCAGGCGGCGATCGATGCCTGTGCCGCAAAGGGCGGCGGGGTCGTGGTCTTTGATCCCGGCAGCTATCTGACCGGGTCGTTGTTTATCAAGGAAGGCGTTGAGCTGAGGATCGATAAGGGGGTAGAGCTGAAGGGCAGCCAGCATTTTGAGGATTATCCCGAGATCGATACCCGTATTGCGGGGATTGAAATGAAATGGCCCGCCGCGCTGTTGAATATACTTCGCGTAAAAAAGGCGGCTATCACCGGCGAAGGCAAGGTAAATGCACAGGGAAAATTCTGTTGGGACAAGTACTGGGCCATGCGTAAGGAATACGATGCCAAGGGGCTGAGATGGATCGTGGATTATGATGCCAAGCGGGTGCGTACCCTGCTCATACAGGATGCCTCCGATATCACGATCAGGGGAGTCCGTTTTGTAGATGCGGGTTTCTGGACGGTGCAGGTCCTTTATTCGAAATATGTCACCGTGGATGGGATCATCGTCCGCAATAACGAAGATGGGCATGGTCCCAGCACCGACGGGGTCGATATCGATTCCTCTTCGTGGGTGCTGGTACAGAACTGCGATATCGATTGTAATGACGATGACTTCTGTCTGAAGGCGGGCAGGGATTGGGACGGGCTGCGGGTGAACCGGCCGACCGAATATGTAGTCATCCGGAAATGTATAGCCCGGAAGGGTGGGGGGCTGCTGACCCTCGGCAGTGAAACATCCGGTGGTATCCGTCATGTCCTCGCCACCGATCTGACGGCGAAAGGCACCGGGAACGGTTTTCATATCAAGTCGGCCACTACCCGGGGCGGGACGGTCGAGGATATCCATATCCGGAATTTCACCATGGACAGCGTAGGCAACGCCATTTTATTCACCATGAACTGGAACCCCGCCTATAGTTACTCCACCCTGCCAAAGGGGTATAACTCCGATTCCATCCCGGCGCATTGGAAGACCATGCTGCACAAGGTCGAACCGCCGGAGAAAGGCATTCCTCATTTTAAGGATATCTATATAACGGGGATGAAGGTGGCGAGCGCCAAAAAAGCGATATCGGCTACCGGTATGGAGCAGTCGCTGATCACCGGCGTACACATCGAGAACATGAGCCTCCATGCCGCAACGGCCGGGGAGATCAGCTATGCAAAGGACTGGGATTGTAAAGGATTTTCTATTATCACAAAAGACGGCTCGAAGCTGCAGGTGCAGCATTCGGAAAATGTGACTTTTAATTAGATCTATCATGAAACGCTTTTTTTGGATACTATGTCTCTTGTTTATCGCGGGTCTTGCCGGCAGGGCGCAGCGTCAGATGGAGTGGCTGGGCCGTGGCGTCGTCGCCATCCATGAGGGGGGTAAGAAGATCTTTGTCAGCTGGCGGCTGCTGGCGACCGACCCTGTGGACATTGCCTTTAACTGTTACCGGGTTACCGGTGGCGCCGCTGTCCGTCTTAATAAGGAGCCGTTGGTCAAAGGAACCAATTTTTCGGATGAGGATGCGGACAGTTCCCGGTCCAACAGCTATTATGTAACCACGGTCAGCAAGGGGAAGGAGTCGGCACCGAGTCATTCCTTTACCGTAGCGGCGGGTGCGCCGCCATATCTTTCCATTCCTTTACAGACCCCTCCCGGCTATATGCCCAATGATGCATCGGTCGGCGACCTGGATGGGGACGGAGAATACGAGATCATTCTTCACCAGACGGGAAGAGGAAAGGACAATTCCCAGGCAGGTGTTACCGATCCGCCGATCCTGCAGGCGTATAAGCTGGATGGCACCCTGCTCTGGCAGATCAACCTGGGAAGGAATATCCGGGAGGGCGCCCATTACACCCAGTTCATGGTCTATGACCTGGATGGGGATGGAAGGGCGGAGATTGCGATGAAGACAGCCGATGGGACTATCGATGGAAGGGGGAAGGTGATCGGGGATTCCTCGAAAGACTACCGTAATAAGGACGGGCGCATCCTGGATGGCCCGGAATATTTTACCATATTTGATGGAAGCACGGGGGCCGCGCTCGCCACTACCGACTATATTCCTGCGAGAGGGGATGTGGGCGCCTGGGGAGGAAGGGGCGGTAACGGACATAATGATAACTATGGGAACAGGGTGGATCGTTTTCTGGCCTGTATCGCCTATTTGGACGGGGTGCATCCCAGCGTAGTCATGTGCCGGGGGTATTATGGGCGAACGGTTTTATCCGCCTGGGATTGGCGGGCCGGTCATCTTACCTCCCGCTGGGTCTTCGACACCCATGACGGCAGCGATCCCTTTTCCGGGATGGGCAATCACAATCTTTCCGTTGCCGATGTAGACGGGGATGGAAAGGACGAGATCATCTATGGCTCGATGTGTGTGGACGATAATGGGAAGGGATTATATACCACGGGTCTCCGTCATGGCGATGCCGTTCATGTCAGCGTGCTGGACCCTTCGTTGCCCGGGCAGCAGGTCTTTGGCATCCATGAGATAGAGGATGAGACGAAGGGGCCGGGCTCCGCCTTTTTTGATGCTGCCACCGGTAAGATCTTATGGACCGGCAACCAGGATAAGGATGTGGGGAGGGGGATGGCGGCGGATATCGATCCCCGTTATCCGGGATATGAATGCTGGGGCGGGTCGGAAGGTTTGAAGACCTGCAAGGGGGTTCGGATCGGGGATGCTCCGCGGTCCGTGAACTTCCGGATCTGGTGGGATGGGGACTTCCTCTCCGAATTGCTGGATGGGACGCATATCGATAAATGGGATTATATGGGCGGCAAGCTGGACAGGATCTTTGATGCAAAAGCATACAATTGCCTTTCCAACAACGGCACCAAGTCTACGCCTGCCCTTGCGGCGGATATCCTGGGCGACTGGCGGGAAGAGGTGATGTTCCGGACGGCGGATGGGAAGGAGCTGCGGATATTTTCAACGACCATTTTAACGGAGCATCGTCTTTATACCCTTATGCAGGATCCGCAGTACCGGCTTGGTATCGCCTGGCAGAATGTGGGTTATAATCAGCCGGCCTATACCGATTTTTACCTGGGGGATGGGATGAAGATGCCGCCGCCTCCGGCCATCGTACTTGTTAAACCTTTAACGCAAAAATAGACGAACATGAATATTTTATCGCGATTGACTGGAAAAATGACGACCTCTTTCAAATGTGGTTTGTTCTTTATTGTCTGTGCCTCTTTTACCGTGGCGACATTGCAGGATAACCGACCCACGCTTTATATCATTGGGGATTCGACGGTAAAGAACGGTAAGGGAAAGGGGGATGGCAATCTTTGGGGCTGGGGCAGCTTCCTGGGCGAGTATTTTGATACCATGAAGGTCGCGGTGCGTAACTATGCCCTTGGGGGGACCAGCAGTCGTACCTTTATGACATTGGGTCGATGGGACCCGGTACTGGACCAGCTAAAGCCGGGCGACTATGTGATCATGCAGTTTGGTCACAATGATGGAGGGGCGCTGGACGATACCGCGCGGGCCCGTGGTACGATCCGGGGAACGGGAGAGGAGACAAAGGACATTTACAACCCTATCACGAAGAAATCGGAAACGGTTCATACCTACGGGTGGTATATGCGTAAATATATCGAAGATGTGAAGAGCAAGGGGGCGACCCCTATCGTGTGTTCTCCCATTCCCCGGAATAGCTTTAAGGACGGGAAGGTAGGCCGGTCGACCGGGAGCTATGGAACCTGGGCGATGGATGCGGCTTCGCAGGGCCAGGCTTTTTTTATCGATCTGAATACGCTTATTGCGGATCAGTATGACCAACTGGGGGCCGATAAGGTAAAGGAGTTTTTCCCCGGTGACAATACGCATACCAATGAGGCGGGGGCGCGGTTGAATGCTACGGCGGTGGTGACGGGGTTGAAGAAACTGGGTAAGCTCAAATTGACGACGTACTTACTACGCAATTGATGAAGAGCAGTCCGGATGAATTAAAACCAAAGCCTCCCACCCAATGAGCCACCCAATGAGAAAAAGGCAAATGATATTTTTAGCAGGATGTTTACTGGCTTGTGCCGGTTTTGTTTACGGGCAGGGTAGCGGTAAGTCCGGGAAGGCCCCTGACGACCCCGGGAAGGCCCCTGGCGATCCCGGGAAGGCCCCTATCGCTCGCGAGAGGACGCCTATTGCTCCCGGGAAGGTCCCTATCGATCGAAAGGCGCTGGTCAGCCGGCATGATGTGATCAATACGAAGGCCGATCCGCTGGCTGCTTTGTCGGTGGGCAATGGGCGGTTTGCCTTTACCGTGGATGTCACGGGTCTGCAATCTTTTCCGGAGGCTTATGACAAGGGGGTGCCCCTGGGCACGGAGTCGGAATGGGGATGGCATAGTTTTGTCGATACCAGCCATTTCCGGTTTGAGGAAGCGTTGAAGGAATATGATATACATGGGCGGAAGGTATCTTATGCCGTGCAGTGGTCTTCACCGGAGCGAAATAAGAAGGCCTCCGATTGGTTCCGGCAGAATGTGCATCGTCTGCAGCTGGGCAATATCGGGTTTGAGCTTTTGCGGAAGGATGGTTCCATGGCTGCGCTGGAAGATCTGCACGACATCCGGCAGGAGCTGGTGTTGTGGACGGGTGAGATCCGCAGTCATTTTACGTTGGAGGGTGTTGCCGTGGATGTTTCCACGGTCGTAGATCCGGATAGGGATGTGGTGGCGGTGAGCGTCCGGTCGTCGTTGATGGAAGCCGGAAGATTGCGGATCCGGTTGCGGTTGCCCTATCCTACGGGGGCCTTTGCCGATGATGGGGATAATTGGGGAGATGAAGGGGCGCACCGATCTTCGGTTGTCGATAAGAGTGACTCGGGCGTGGTGATCCGGCATGACCTGGATACGACGCATTATTTTCTTGGTTGCCGATGGAGTGGCGCTGCGCGGGTGCAGGAGCATGCGGCGCATTATTTTTTGATCACGCCGGGAAGGACGGGGACGTTTACTTTTTCCTGTCTTTTTACGCCGGGAAGACCGGTTGGACGGGGGCTGAAGATGGAGGAGGTGCGGACGGCATCGGCTGTGGCCTGGAAGCGCTTCTGGTCGACGGGGGGCGCGGTCGATCTTTCCGGGAGTACGGACCCCAGGGCTTTTGAACTGGAACGAAGGATCGTGCTTTCTCAATATCTTACCCGGATCCAGAACGGGGGGGATTATCCGCCGCAGGAGACGGGGCTTACCTATAATAGCTGGTATGGCAAGCCGCACCTGGAGATGCACTGGTGGCATGCCGCGCATTTTGCCTTATGGGGCCGGCCTGAATTATTGGAGCGTAGTCTCGATTGGTATACGAAGGCTGCTGCCGGTGCGCGGCAGATCGCGCGGCGTCAGGGGTATGAGGGGATACGCTGGCAAAAGATGACCGATCCGGCCGGTAGGGAGAGTCCTTCTTCGGTCGGCGCTTTTCTTATCTGGCAGCAACCACATTTTATATATTTTGCCGAATTGTGTTACCGGGACCGGCCCGGACCGGCGTTGTTGAAGAAATACAAGGACCTTGTATTTGCGACCGCCGACTTTATGGCTTCCTATGCCTGGTATGATCCCGCCACCCGGCGGTATATACTTGGGAAGGGCGTTATTCCTGCGCAGGAGCGCTTTCGGCAGGATAGCACCTTCAATCCCTGTTTTGAGCTGGCCTACTGGCGGTGGGCCCTTTCCACGGCGCAGGAATGGAGGGTTCGTCTGGGGCTTAAACCAAATCCCGTCTGGCAGCGGGTGTATGATCAATTATCCGCCCTGCCGCAGCGGGATGGGCTTTACTTTCCTACGGAGAGCGCCACCGACGCCTATACCAACGACCGGTACCGTACCGATCACCCGGCCGTATTGGCTACCTTTGGTTTTCTCCCCGCCACAAAAGGGCTTGATACCGGGGTCATGAACCATACCTTCGACTGGATCTGGGCCAACTGGCACTGGGAAGATACCTGGGGATGGGATTTCCCCCTGACGGCTATGACCGCTACCCGGCTGGGCCGGCCGGACCGGGCCATCGATGCCCTGCTGATGCCGGTGAAGAAAAATACCTATCTGCCCGATGGCCATAATTACCAGGATGACCGGCTTCGTATTTATTTGCCGGGTAATGGAGGATTGCTGTCGGCCATTTCGCTGATGTGTGCGGGTTATGATGGAAGCACCGGTGTTGACCCTGGTTTTCCAAAGGATGGGAAATGGAAGGTGAGATGGGAGGGATTAAAGAAAATGCCTTAATATTTTTTGATATGCTCAAGTATTGTATCGTATTTACTGTCCTGGCGCCGATGGTTACCGCGGTATCCGGCCAGCCGGCGCCCACTCAAAAAGAGATCCTGCAGTCCATGCGGCTGGCCAACGGCTATTTTATGAACAAATGGCCCGATCCCGGTCAGCAGATCGTGACCAACCAGGCGCGGCCCAGCAGTATCTGGACCCGGGCCGTATATTATGAGGGATTGATGGCCCTGTATTCGCTCGATCCAAAAAAAGAATACTATGATTATGCCGTGGACTGGGGCGTCAAACATCATTGGACGCCGCGGAATGGCAGCAAGACCCGGAATGCCGATGATCAATGTGCCGGGCAGACCTTTATCGATCTGTATACTATCGACCGGCGACCGGAAAGGATCGACTCGATAAAGGCCTCTATCGATAAGATGCTGTCGGGCGACAAATGCGACGACTGGCATTGGGTCGATGCCATCCAGATGGCGATGCCGGTCTTTACCCGGTTGGGCGTCCTTTATAAGGATACTGCCTATTTCCGGAAAATGTATGACCTGTATCATTATACGAAGACGAGGCATGGCGTGCATGGCTTGTATAACCCGGATGAGCATCTGTGGTGGAGGGATAAGGATTTTGTGCCTCCCTATAAAGAGCCCAATGGACAGAATTGTTATTGGAGCCGGGGTAATGGCTGGGTGCTGGCTGCCCTTGTGCGGGTGTTGTCCATTCTTCCGCAAAAGGATCCGCATCGTGCAGAGTATCTGCAGGATTATCTCGATATGGTAAAGGCCCTGGTTCCATTGCAACGCGCCGATGGGTTCTGGAATGTGAGCCTGCATGATTCCACTCATTTTGGAGGAAAGGAATTGTCGGGGACCGGTTTGTTCACCTATGGGATCGCCTGGGGTATCCGGCAGGGATATCTTGACAAAAAGACTTTTTTGCCGGTGGTGCTCCGGGCCTGGAACGCCATGGCCAGGGACGCCCTGCATGAAAATGGATCCCTGGGATGGGTGCAGGGTACGGGGAAGGAGCCCAAGGATGGGCAGCCGGTGACCTATGATAAGATGCCGGATTTTGAAGACTATGGGCTGGGTTGTTTTTTGCTGGCCGGCAGCGAGGTTTACCAGATCACCGTGCAACCCGTTGCCAACCTGGATGAGTCGAAGGTGCCGCCGTATGAAGAGCCCGATCCTTTGTTGACGAAAGAGGGACGGCGGGTGAGTACGGCAAAAGAGTGGGAAAAGGAACAAAAACCCGCGATCTATGAATTGTTTGAAAAGAATGTATATGGCCGGATGCCTACGGTAAAGATCCCGGTGCGTGCCACGACGACCTCCGTCGATCCCTCGGCGGTGGAGGGGCTGGCTATCCGGAAGGAGGTTACGCTGTGGTTTTCGCCTGCCGATACGGCTGCGCGGTTGCATGTGGTCATGTATCTGCCAAAGAATATTCATAAACCTGTGCCAGTTTTTGTCGGCTATAGTTTTGGCGGCAATGCCACGGTAAGGGAATCCCCCCAATGGCCGCTGAAAGAGATCCTGGCCCGTGGTTATGGGGTGGTAAGCGCCTGGTATTGGGATATCGAGCCCGACCGTGCCGATGGATGGCAAACGGGGATCCGTACCCGGTTATCGGGCCTGTTACAGATAGAGCCGTATGAATGGAGCGCTATCGGCGCCTGGGCCTGGGGGTTGGAGCGGATAGCGGATTATCTGCAGAACGATCGGGCGGTGGATGGTCATAGGCTTATCGTCATCGGTCATTCCCGGCTGGGAAAGACGGCGGTTTGGGCCGGCGCGAGCGATCCCCGTTGGGCCATGGTCGTCTCCAATGAATCCGGTGAAGGCGGGGCTGCCCTGTCGAAAAGGGATTATGGCGAAACCATTGCTATTATCAATGACAAGTTTCCCTGGTGGTTTGCCCCTGCGTACAAGGGGTATGGCAGCAATACGGCTGTCTTGCCGCTGGACCAGCATATGTTGCTTTCGCTGATAGCGCCCCGGCCGCTTTATGTCGCCAGTGCGGAAGGCGACCGGAACTCCGATCCGAAGGGGGAATTTCTTGGCGCCTGGCGGGCCGGTGCGGTTTATCGTCTGTATAAGGAGAACGGGGTTGGTGTGGACAGCATGCCCGCGTTGGAGCATCCCGTCGGGGATTTTATCCGGTATCATATCCGCACGGGGAAGCATGATATTCTTCTTTATGATTGGCAGCAGTATATGGACCTGGCGGACAAACATGTAAAAAATATAAAATAGATCATGGGCAGGATCCTGGCAACTGCGTTGTTTATTCTTTGAAGCCGAGGTTTATTCGACGGATATTCCTAAAAATTAACAATTTAGGGATAATTATGTTAAAATAGCTGAATGATCGGATAACATAATGGGCCATTGTTAAGTTGGAATGTGTTTTCTTTGGCTACGGTTGCGCGTCTTTGTAATGGTGGGCATACCGGATTTTATAAACGATGTTTAACCATACGAATAATGTCAAAGAACAAGTTTTTAGTTCCTTTTATATTGGTTACGTCCCTTTTCTTCCTGTGGGCTTTTTTGCATAATCTCAATCCGATCCTGATCCCGCATTTGAAGAAGGCTTGTGAACTGAATGATAAGCAGAGTTCGCTGGTAGATTTTCCGATCTATCTGGCCTATTGTGTAATTGCGATCCCTGCCGGTCTTTTTATGCATAAGTATGGTTATAAGAAGGGGATTATTTTCGGGTTGTCGCTTTATGCGCTGGGGGCGTTGTTATTTATCCCGGCGGCTTCGGACCGGAGTTTTCCTTTTTTCATCTTTGCCTTATTCGTCAGCGGGAGTGGGGCTGCCTTTCTGGAGACGGTAGGTAATCCCTATATCGCGAATCTGGGGGAGCCAAACCGGTCGGAGCAGCGACTCAATCTGGCTCAGTCTTTTAATGGGTTGGGGGCAATGGTTGCACCACTGATTGGTGCCAAATTTATTCTATCTGGTATTGAACATACACCCGCGGAACTGGCTGTATTGAAGGCCAACGGGCAGTTGAATGCTTATTTGCAATCGGAGGCCAATACGGTAAAGCCTCCTTATCTGGTGATCGCGTCGGTTGTCGTGGTGGTGATCATTCTTTTTGTATTTACAAAGCTGCCGGAGATAAAGGAGGCTGATTCGGATGTACATGGGACGAAGTTTTCGTGGAAGGTATTCCGGTTCTCTCATGTCAAGTGGGCGGTATTCGGAGAGTTTTTTTATGTGGGGTCGCAGGTGGGGCTGGGTAGTTTTTTCGTAAAATATTCGCGTTATGTGGCGGATATCCCGGAGAAGGAAGCGGGTGAAAAATGGTTTATTGCCATGGCGGGGTTTATGATCGGGCGTTTTCTTGGGACCTTTATTATGGGATATATAAAACCTGTTAAATTATTATCATTGTATGCTGCGATCAATGTGTTGCTGGTAGCGGTCGGTGTACTTGCGAAGGGGCATGTGGCGGTATATGCGATCATGGCTACGCCTTTCTTTATGTCGATCATGTTCCCTTCAATTTTTGCGCTGGGGATCAAGGACCTGGGAGAGGAGACAAAGATGGCGGCCTCTTTTTTGGTAATGGCCATCATCGGTGGTGCGGTAGCTCCCTTGATCATGGGAGCTATATCGGATGCGACGGGTAGTATACAGGTAGCATATGTGGTGCCGTTAATTTGCTTTGCCTATATACTGTTTTTTGGATTGAAGGGGTATAAGATAAAACCGGTTACTACATGAGATATTGTTTAGCGCTGGACTTGCAGCGGGATGTGGTATTGATCGCGGAATATGAGCAGTGGCATCGCGCCATCTGGCCCGAGATCCGGGAAAGTATCCTGGAGGGCGGGATCACGGAGATGGAGATCTACCGGCTGGAGGATCGTCTTTTTATGATCATGGAGACGGGCGATGATTTTAGTTTTGAAAAAAAGGCCGCCATGGACGCCGCAAACCCGGCGGTCGGGCGGTGGGAGGAGCTGATGTGGAAATACCAGGCTGCCATACCGGGGGGGCGGCCGGGGGAGAAATGGAGGTTGATGGACCGGATCTTTGTATTGAATGACTCAAAATAAATCAGGATCATGTTTAGCTTGAAAGACAAAGAAGCCGTCGTAACGGGGGCCGGCAGCGGGATCGGCCGGGCGGTCGCTCATCTGCTGGCGCGGCAGGGCGCCCGGGTCCATGTGATGGATATCGACGAGGGGCAGGCACAGGAAGTAGTAAGGGAGATAGAAGGAGAAGGGGGGAAGGCTTCCGTGCAGGTGGCGGATGTCTCCAACGAGAAGCAGGTCCTTGCGGTATTTGCCGGTCTTCCGCGGGTGGATATCCTGGTGAACAGCGCCGGCGTCTCCCATATCGGTACGGCGGAGAGTACGCAGGAGGCGGATCTCGACCGGTTGTATAATGTAAATGTAAAGGGGGTACGTAACGGGTTATATGCCGCCATTCCCGTGATGAAGAAAAACGGGGGCGGGGTGATCGTCAATATGTGTTCCATCGCGGCGACGGTGGGTATCCCGGATCGGTTTGCCTATAGCATGACCAAGGGAGCCGTTTATTCGATGACCCTGTCGGTTGCGAAGGACTATCTCAAGGATAAGATCCGGTGTAACTGTATTTCGCCTGCGCGGGTCCATACTCCTTTTGTGGATGGTTTTCTCAAAAAGAACTATCCCGGTAAGGAAGCGGAGATGTTTGAAAAATTGTCGAAGACGCAGCCGATCGGCCGGATGGCGAAGCCGGAAGAGATCGCCGGGCTGATCCTTTATCTTTGCAGTGAGGAGGCCAGCTTTATCACGGGTTGCGATTATCCCATTGACGGAGGGTTTATAAAATTGAATAATTAATAATATTGCTATGACACGGGCGAAGCGAACTGCATCGCTCGATTGAAAAGATAAATACTTTTACGATGAAGCTTATAAGACACGGCCAGTTAAACAAGGAAAAGACGGGTATTTTTTTGAATGACAAACTTTATGATACTTCTGCGTTTGGGCAGGATTATAATGAGACCTTTTTTGAGAGCGGGGGTCTTGAGCGGCTGGAGGCCTTTGTGGCGAAGGGTTCTCTGCCGGAGCTGCCATCCGGGACGAGGCTGGGTTCGCCGGTGGCGCGTCCTTCGAAGATCGTGTGTATCGGACTCAATTATGTGGATCATGCCCGTGAAACGGGCGCAACCCCACCGCCGGAACCCGTTATCTTTATGAAATCCACGACGGCCCTTTGCGGGCCCAATGACAACATCGTCATTCCGAAGAATTCGAAAAAAACGGACTGGGAAGTGGAGCTTGCCGTCGTGATCGGTAAAAGGGCCAGCTATGTTTCCGAGGCGGAAGCGTTGAATTATGTGGCGGGGTATGTGCTGCACAACGACGTCAGCGAGCGGGAGTTCCAGATCGAACGCAGCGGTACCTGGGATAAGGGGAAGGGTTGTGATACCTTTGCCCCGCTGGGTCCCTGGCTGGTCACTCCCGACGAGATAAAGGACATCAACAAGCTCCGGTTATGGCTTACGGTTAATGGTAAGACCATGCAGGACGGGACGACCGCTAATCTTATCTTTAACATACCTTTCCTGATCTCCTATACCAGCCAGTTCATGACCCTGTTACCGGGAGACGTCATCTCCACCGGGACACCGGCGGGCGTAGGTCTGGGGATGAAGCCCAATGTCTACCTTCAGCCGGGGGATGTCGTCGAGCTGGGGATCGACGGGCTTGGGACGGCGCGGCAAAATGTACAGGCATATGCAAAGGATTGATGCACATCAGCATTTCTGGAAATTCGATCCCATACGGGATAGCTGGATCAATGAGGATATGCGGGCGATCCGGAAGGACTTTATGCCGGCCGATCTGGAACCATTGTTGCGGGCGGCGGGTTTTGACGGCTGTGTAGCGGTGCAGGCCGATCCGTCGGAGGACGAGAACGATTTTCTGCTGGACCATGCCGGTCGTCATGATTTTATAAAAGGGGTGATCGGATATGTGGACCTGCAATCTCCCGGCGCAGAAGAGCGGCTGGAATGGTATCGTCGTTATCCCAAGCTGAAGGGCTGGCGTCATATCCTCCAGGGGGAGAGGGACCGGGCCCTTATGTTAAGACCGGCCTTCAAACAGGGTATCGGGTTGTTGCGGAAATTCGGATATACCTATGATATCCTCATCTATCCCGATCAGTTAGGATATACGCGTGAGTTTGTGGCGGCTTTCCCCGACCAGCCCTTTGTGATCGACCATATGGCCAAGCCCTATATAAAGGACAGGATCATTACCGATGAATGGAAGGAAGCCATCCGTGCCGTCGGCGCATATGGCAATACTTACTGTAAGATCTCGGGTATCGTGACCGAGGCCGATTGGAAGAACTGGAAGCCGGAACATTTTAAACCTTACCTGGATACAGTCCTCGAGGCCTTTGGGACCGGTCGGGTACTCTTTGGGTCCGATTGGCCGGTGTGCCTGGTGGCGGCGAGCTATGAGCAGGTGCTGCGGATCGTGGGGGACTATTTTGCGGCGTTTTCAAAGGATGAGCAGGACGCATTTTTTGGCGGCAATGCTATGAAATTTTATAATCTTTAAAAAGGGCTCCTGCGGGGGCGAATCATATGGATCTACAATTAAAGAACAAGATCATCATCGTATCGGGTGGCGCAAAGGGGATCGGCGAAGGGATCGTTCATGTGCTGGCCCGTGAGGGAGCCATTCCCTTTATTGTGGGAAGAAATGAGCAGGACAACCTTGCCGCGGTAAAAGCGGTGGAAGCTGCCGGTGGAAAGGCGTATCAGCTGGTAGCGGAGCTGACCGGGCCGGCCGCCTGTGCCGACGCCGTGAAGACCGTATTGGACCGGTGTGGCCGGATCGATGGATTGGTGAATAATGCGGGTGTCAATGATGGGGTAGGGCTGGAAGGCGGGAACTATGATGCCTTTATGGCTTCTTTACATAAGAACCTCGTGCATTATTATCTGCTGGCGCATCATGCGTTGCCGGCGTTGAAAGTGTCGAAGGGTTCCATCGTCAATATCAGTTCGAAAACGGCGGAGACCGGTCAGGGCGGGACTTCGGCCTATGCGGCCTCCAATGGCGGGCGGAATGCGCTGACGCGGGAGTGGGCCGTGGAGCTATTAAAGTATGGCATCCGGGTCAATGCCATCGTCGTGGCGGAATGCTGGACGCCGCTGTATGAGAAATGGATCAATGGTCTGCCCGATCCAAAGGCCAGGCTGGAGTCTATCGTGGCGAAGATACCGTTGGAGAACCGGATGACCACGGCGGAAGAGATCGCCAACATGACGGCTTTTCTTCTTTCTTCCTGTTCCAGTCATACGACGGGGCAGTTGATCCACGTGGATGGGGGCTATGTGCATCTTGACCGTGCGTTGGCGAATGCGTAGAGATCTAAATGAAATTTACATGAAGGCATTAGTTTGTATACGACCCGGGGAGTTTGAATACAGGGAGATCGATGCGCCGCTGGCGGGACCGGGGCAGGCGATCATTAAGATACGACGGATCGGTATATGCGGGACAGATCTCCATGCGTTTGAAGGTACGCAGCCTTATTTTGAGTATCCCCGGATCCTGGGGCATGAGCTGGCGGGAGACCTGGTGGATTTTGATGGCGCCCCGGGCTTTGTCCCCGGGGAAGCGGTGACGGTGATCCCTTATTTCAACTGCGGCGTCTGTATCGCCTGCCGGACGGGGAAGCCGAATTGTTGTACGACGATAAAAGTATGTGGTGTACATATTGACGGCGGTATGGTCGGGTATCTTTCCGTCCCATCCGCCTCGCTGGTGCATGGCAATGGATTGAATTATGATGAGCTGGCCCTGGTGGAACCGCTGTCGATCGGCGCCCATGCGGTGAGAAGGGCGGCGATACAGCCTGGTGAGTTTGTGCTGGTCGTGGGAGCGGGTCCTATCGGGCTGGGGACGATGGAGATGGCGCGGATTGCGGGGGCGGAGGTGATCGCGCTCGACATCAATGAAGATCGGTTACGGTTTTGCCGGGAGCGGCTGAAGGTATTGCATACGATAAATGCGGCGGTCCGGTCGGCTGGGGTCCATGGGACGGGTGGCGATGTGATGGACCAGCTTCGTCATATCACCCGGGGCGATATGCCTACCGTAGTGATCGATGCCACGGGCAGTCTCCGGGCGATCAATGACGGGTTCCGTTATCTGGCGCATGGCGGGCGGTATGTGCTGGTGGGGTTGCAGAAGGGCGAGATCCAATTCAGCCACCCGGAATTTCATAAACGGGAAGCCACCCTGATGAGCAGCCGTAATGCCACCCGGGAGGATTTTGATAAGGTCATGGACTCGATGAAGAAGGGGTTGATCGACCCTACGACCTATATAACGCATCGGGTGGCTTTTGCCGGTGTAAAAACGGCGTTTGCCGGCTGGCTCGACCCTGCTAACGGCGTCATAAAAGCGATGGTGGAGATGGAATAATCCTGCTTATTTTTGCAGGCTACGGGTGAGCTGGCTGGGGCGAACTGGCTGCGGGCGAAGGGAGATATTGTTTAAATTATTTATATAGTAAAATCTATGGTCCTTTCTTTTGGTGAGCTGATGTTACGGATCTGTCCGGATGCGGAAGGCGACTGGCTAAAACAGAACACCCTGTCATTCTATGTAGCGGGGGCGGAGGCCAATGTCGCGACGGCGCTGGCCCTTTGGGGGACTCCTTCGGCCTATTTTACCGCATTGCCGGACAATGCGCTGTCCCACCAATTGACCGGTTACCTGGAAGAGCGGAAGGTCGACACTTCCCGGGTGCTTTACCAGGGAGACCGGATGGGCATTTTTTATCTGCCAAAGGGAAAGGACCTGAAGAATGCCGCCGTTATTTATGACCGGGCGCATTCTTCCTTTGCGGAGATCCAACCCGGCAGTATCGACTGGAACAGGGTACTGGAGAATGTCGAATGGCTGCATTTCAGCGCCATTTGCCCTGCGCTGAATGCGAAGTCGGCGAAGGTCTGTGAAGAATTATTAAAGGAGGCTTCGGGCAGGGGCATCCGGATCTCCGTGGATCTGAATTACCGGGCCAAGCTCTGGCAATATGGGGTACAGCCGGTGGGGATCATGCCGGGGCTGGTGCAATACTGCGACCTGATCATGGGCAATCTCTGGGCGGTGGAAAAGATGCTGGGTCTTCCCGTTGACGCCGCGCTCATTGCCGGCGGAAAAAAAGAAGATCATTTACAACATGCGCAGATAACGGGTCAGCGGCTGCTGGAGAAGTTTCCAAGGGCGGGGATGGTTGCGTTTACGTTCCGTTTTGATCAGGGAGCGACGGGGATCAATTATTATACGACCTTGTATGCGGGCGGGAAACTGCTTCACTCCAGGGAATATTTTTCCGAGAAGATCCTGGACAAGGTGGGCAGCGGGGATTGTTTTATGGCGGGGCTGATCCATGGACTTTATGGAGATCAGTCTTTGCAAAACACCCTTGAATTTGCGACAGCCGCTGCTTTTCAGAAATTATTCATCCTTAGTGATGCCACGAATCAGACGGAAGAAGATATAAACAAATTTATTGCTACTCATGAAAGATAAGAAAGTCATTCTGCAATCCATCCTCGACAAAGGTATCCTGCCCTTGTTCTATTGTGATAGTCCGGCGGTGAGCCTGGAAGTGATCCGGACCCTGTATAAAGGGGGGATCCGGGCATTGGAGTATACCAATCGGGGAGGAGCGGCCCTGGAGAATTTTACCTTTTTGAAAAAGACGGTGACGGAGGAAATGCCGGATCTGGCCCTTGGGATCGGGACCATCAAGACGGCTGCCGAGGCCCGCGCCTTTATTGAAACGGGCGCTGATTTTATCGTGGCGCCGATCGTCCATCCCGAGGTGGCGGCTATTGCGGATCAGGCGGGTCTGCTTTGGATACCGGGTTGTATGACACCCACCGAGATCGCGTTTGCGCAAACATTGAAGGCGCCCCTGATAAAGATCTTCCCGGCCAATATCCTGGGACCCGAGTTTGTGAGCTCTATCCGCGAATTATTCCCGGGGCAGCTGTTTATCCCGACGGGGGGTGTAGAGATCGAAGAGGGGAATATCCGTGCCTGGTTCAAGGCCGGGGTCTGCGCCGTGGGTATGGGCAGCCGGCTGATCAGCAAGGAGGTCTTGAAGAACGAGCAGTATGATCTTTTATATAAGAACACGGTGATTGCATTGGAAATGGTGGAGAAGGTCACGGGGGAGATATGAAGAGGGAAGATATCGAAGAGACGAGAAGATAATTGAAATAAGGAAGATTTAGGTCACGATTGAAATTCAAAAAATTATGAACCTTTCAAAGAACGAGCTGGCAGCGATCAGCACACCGGGTGTCGTCAAACCCGCCCCGGAGATCTTCGCCTTGCCGGAGAGAGTATTGCAATTCGGAACCGGCGTATTGTTGCGGGGGCTTCCGGATTATTTTATCGACAAGGCCAACCGCCAGGGCATCTTTAACGGACGGATCGTCGTGGTCAAATCCACGGATTCGGGGGACTCCGGCGCCTTTGACCGGCAGGACGGCTTGTATACGCTTTGTATACGGGGGATCGAGGACGGCCGGAAAACGGAAGAGAATATCATTTGTTCCGCCATCAGTCGGGTGTTGTCCGCCCGGGACCAATGGCTGGAGATCCTGCAGCTGGCGCACAGCCCGGAGATGCAGATCATCATTTCCAATACGACGGAGGTAGGGATCCAGCTGGTGGAGGATGATATCCGCCGGCGGCCGCCTGCTTCTTTTCCGGGGAAGCTGCTGGCCTTCTTATATGAACGTTATCAATTCTTTAAGGGTAGCCCGGTCAGCGGGATGGTGATCGTTCCGACGGAGCTGATCGTGGACAATGGTAAAAAGCTGGCGGCCATCGTAAAAGAGCTGGCGCAGATCAGCCAGCTGGAGGCGGGGTTCCTGCTGTGGATGGAACGCCATTGCACGTATTGCAGCTCCCTTGTTGACCGGATCGTTCCCGGCAAGCCGGATACCGCGACGGCAGAACAATTGCAGCATGATCTTGGTTATAGGGATGACCTGCTTGCCATATCGGAGGTTTACCGGTTGTGGGCCATCGAAGGGGCCGGGAGGGTGCAGTCGGTATTGTCGTTCAGCAAGGCCGATCCGGGGGTGATCATCCGCCCGGATATCGAGATCTACCGGGAATTGAAGCTCCGGTTGCTCAACGGGACCCATACGCTGAGCTGTGGTCTGGCCTTCCTGGCGGGATTTACGACGGTAAAGAGCGCCATGGACGATGCGGCTTTTTCCGCCTTTGTCGCTGACCTCATGTTACAGGAGATCGCTCCTGCCATCCCCTACCAACTTTCGTTGCAGGAAGCGAGGGATTTCGGGCTGAAGGTTTTGGATCGTTTTCGTAACCCTCATATCCAGCACCAGTGGATCAGCATTACCATGCAATACTCTTCCAAGATGAAGATGCGGAATATTCCCATCCTGCTGGAGCATTATAAAAAACACGATTCTCCGCCGCCGCTTTTTGCGCTGGGTTTTGCGGCCTATCTGTTGTTTATGCGGCCGGTAGCGACGGGGCAGGATGGTTATAAGGGGGAATTCCGGGGGAAACCTTATCCGATCAACGACAACCAAGCGGGTTATTATTTTGACCTCTGGAAGGAGAACGGGTTTGAGGAGGTCGTGAAGAAGGCATTGAGCGATAAGGGGCTCTGGGGGACGGATCTCACCTTATTAAATGGATTCGAGCTGGCCGTCCGCGAGAACCTGGATCACCTGCTTAATAAAGGCGCGGCGGCGACGCTGGCCATGTTCGGAACGAAAAAAAGCGTAGTATGAATACCATATTGAAAGTCCATCCGGCCGACAATGTGCTGGTGGCATTGACCAACCTGGAGATGGGGACAAAGGTCACCTATGAGGACCAGGAATATACGATCCAGGAGTTTGTAAAAGCCAAACATAAATTTGCCACCGTCGATCTGGCGCCCGGTGACTCCATCATCATGTATGGGGTGCTGGTCGGCAAGGCGCAGCAGGCGATAAAAAAGGGCGGTCTTATCAGCACCTCCAATGTGCATCATGCGGCCAATGGGTTTACGGTTGGAGAGCGGCATACGGATTGGCAGAAACCGGATGTCTCTTCTTTTTCCGGAAGAACGTTTTCCGGCTATCACCGGGCCGATGGAAGTGTGGGTACCGCCAATTACTGGGTGGTCATCCCCATGGTATTCTGTGAGAACCGGAACCTGGATGTGCTGCAACAGGCGCTGGTCACCGATCTGGGCTATGGCAGGAACAGGTCGTATCAGCTGCAGTCCCAGCAGCTGATAGAGCTTTATAAGGCGGGTAAGAGCGTCGAGCAGATCCTGGGCACGGATCTGCATGCGGATTATGCAAAGCATGCTTCCCAGCGGCTGTTCCCCCATATCGACGGGATAAAGTTCCTGACCCATGACGGCGGATGCGGCGGCACGCGGCAGGATGCGCAGGCATTGTGCGGTTTGCTGGCGGGTTATATCACCCATCCCAATGTGGCGGGTGCGACGGTGCTTAGCCTGGGATGTCAGAATGCGCAGGTGAGCATATTGGAGGAGGAGATCAAAAAGCGGTCGCCTCAATTCTCCAAGCCACTGTATATATTGGAGCAGCAAAAGATAGGGAAGGAAGCGGTATTTCTTTCCGAAGCCATCAAACAGACCTTTGCGGGTCTGATCCTTGCCAACCAGCAGGAGAGAGAGCCGGCTCCCCTGAGCAAATTGTGTATCGGTCTTGAATGCGGCGGATCGGATGGATTTTCCGGCATCTCCGCCAATCCGGCGATCGGCTATACGTCCGATCTGCTGGTGGCCCTGGGCGGTTCGGTGATCCTCTCCGAGTTCCCCGAGCTATGCGGGGTGGAGCAGAATCTTAGTGACCGGTGTCTGGATAAGGACACTGCGGAGCGTTTTTCGTCTCTTATGCGGACATATAATGAGCGGGCGAAGGCCGTCGGATCGGGTTTTGATATGAATCCTTCTCCCGGTAATATCCGTGACGGGCTGATCACCGATGCGATCAAGTCGGCGGGTGCGGCCAAGAAGGGGGGGACGTCACCCGTGACGGCGGTGTTGGATTATCCCGAGAAGGTGACGAAGCCGGGGCTCAATCTTCTTTGTACGCCGGGGAATGATGTGGAGTCGACGACGGCCGAGGTCGCCAGCGGCGCCAATATCGTGCTGTTTACGACGGGGCTTGGGACGCCTACGGGCAATCCTGTCGCGCCGGTGGTAAAGATCGCGAGTAATACGGCGCTGTTTGAAAGGATGCGGGATATCATCGACATCAATACCGGGACGATCATCGAGGGGAAGGAAACGATACACGAGGTTGGGGAGAGGATCCTGGATTATGTGATCGGGGTGGCGAGCGGGGAGATCGAGGTTGCGGCGGTGCGGCATGTGCAGGATGATTTTATTCCGTGGAAGCGGGGGGTGTCGTTGTAGGGGGGGGCTTTATTACGAAGGGATTCTGTCGATTGTCCATGGTCGTTCGTCGTTGATCCGATATATTCATGCCGGGAAAAAGCAATTTTGGGGGATTGGAATAGTAACATGTCAAACCCCCATTATTATGAACCAGATTACCAGAAATTCCTTCTTCCTTCTTCTTTCGTCTGCCTTATTTGTCGCTTGTGGGAATAGTACCGGGAATGCCGCTGCTATGAATGGCGCAGCTTCCGATAAAGGGGCGGCCGGTAGCGCTCTATCGGGCGATGCAAGCTTTTCCGCTACCATCGACGGTCAGTCTGTCTCCGGAAAGGGGACCGACGAGTTGCAATTGCAGAATACCGCATTTATCTATCCCGGGCAGGACAATACGGGTAAATATATATTGTTTGATCTTACCTCTGTGAAAAATGGCGCCGACTTTTATGGGTTTCGTTTTTACACCCCGGTTAAAGAAGGAACGTTTGCCGTGGAGAACGCCAAAAAGAATGGTTACCGGTGTAGTGTCAGAATGGATTTTAATTTGAAGAGCACGGATAATTTTGCGATTTATACCGGTGATGCAGTGACGGTGACCATTGAGAAGCTCACTTCTTCAAGAATATCCGGAACATTTTCCGGGGAATTCAAGCTAAGTGATCTTTCGCGCAGTAAGCCATACAAAGCCCAGGTGAGCGTAACGAATGGAAAGTTTGACATACCCTTCTCCACAGGGAATCTGAGGCCGGAGTAGGGCAGGCATTTTCCGATCACGCGGTCTTTCGATAGTTCAGCACGGCCCAGGCGTTGAGGAACAGTCCAATGACGGCCATCGCGGCGAGGTGATAGGTGATGTCGCTGAAGCCGCTGCCTTTGAGGACGACCATCCGCATGATCTTTATGAAATGGCTGGGGGGGAAGGTTTCGACGATGGTTTGGGCCCATTGGGGCATGCTGTCGACGGAACTAAAGACGCCGCTCATCAGGTTAAAGATATTGATAAAGAAGAAGGACAGCGACATGGCCTGCATCTGGGTGGCGGAATAGGTGGCGAGCAGGAGACCGAGGCCCAGCATGGAGAAGAGGTAGATGACGAGGGAACCGTAGAGGACCAGGAGATTGCCTACCGGGACGATGCCGTAGATGATCCGCCCCACCAGCAGTCCCAGGGTGAAGATGATGATGCCGAGAACGAGGAAGGGGATGAGCTTGCCGAGAATAAAGATGTGTTTTTTTATGGGGGTGACATTGATCTGTTCGATCGTGCCGCTCTCTTTCTCCTGCACGATATTGAATGCCGACTGCATGGCCGCCATGGCCGTGACCAGGGTGACGAGGATAGCCGGGACCATATAGAGGTTGTAATTCAGCAACGGATTATACCAGTTAGAGGAGGCGATGCTGATCTGGGGTGCGTCCTCCATTGTGGTAGAGAGACCTGAGGATGCAGATGAACCGGACGAGGTGGGCGGGGCGGATTGCCATTGCAGGCGAAGGTCCGAATTATAATCGCTGATGATACTGCTGAGGTAGGCGCCGCCGAGGCTGGCCTTTGTGCCTTCGATGGCGTTGATGGCGATAAAGAGTTTTTGCGAGTTCTCGCGCACGAGGTCACGTTCGAAATGGGCGGGGATCTGCAGCGCCAGGTCGGCCTTATCCTGCTCTACCAATGCCAGCGCCTCTTTATAGGACGAGGTATAGCCCGTCAGCCGGAAATGACCCGAGGCCGTGATCTTGGCGATCAGCTTCTGCGAAAAAGTCGAGTGATCGTTGTCCACCACCGCAATGGAGATATTTTTGACGGAATAGTCCGCGGCCAGCGGCAACAGGATCAGCTGGATCACCGGCGCGATGATCAGGATCCGGATGATCTGCCGGTTGCGTAATATCTGGCGGAACTCTTTTTCGAGCAGGAATAATAAGGTTCTCATTGTAGTCTGATTTTAAATCTTCGGATGCTGATGACAAACAGGAAAAAGGACATGGCCGCCAGGATCAGCGTCTCCTTCCATATGGCCGTGATGCCCATCCCCTTTAGCATGACCCGTTTTACAATAATAAAATACCAGCGCGACGGAACGAGGTTGGACAGCCATTGCATGGGCAGCGGCATATTCTCGATCGGGAATAGAAATCCCGTCAGCAGCATCGTCGGCAACAGCATCCCCATCAGCGAGCCCATCATCGCCGCCTGTTGTGTTTTTGCGTTGATGGATAACAATAGTCCGATGGACAGGGAGGTCAGGATGAAGAGAATGCTGCAGAAGACCAGCAGGAGGACGCTTCCTTTTACCGGCAGATCGAGGAAGAGCCTGCTCAATACCAATATAATGATCAGGTTGACGATGGAAATGATCAGGTTCGGGGCCAGCTTGGAGATGATGATATAGCTCGTCTTAAAAGGAGAGACCAGGAGGATCTCCATTGTCCCCAGCTCTTTTTCCTTTACGATCGAAACCGATGTCATCATCGTACATACCAGCATCAGCACCAGCGCCATCACCCCCGGTACAAAGTTGGGCGCACCTCTTAATTCGGGGTTGTACAGGAACTGCGTCGCCGGCAGGATCCGTAACGACTGGCCGGCGTCATTGCTCAGCTGGCTGTTGTAGTCATTGATGATCTGTGTGATATAGTTGGTGATCGTGGTGGCCTGGTTGGGATCGGATGCATCGGCGATGACCTGGATGGTCGCCTTACCCGTGTGGATAAGGTCCGCGGAGAAGTTCGCCGGGAAGATGACCGCCATCTTGATGTCTCCTTTTCTAAAGGCCGCCTGTAGCTGTGCGGCGCTTTGCAGGCTTTGCTTCAGATCGAAATACTGGCTGGAGGAGATCTTTTGGATGAGCTGTGTGGTCACCGCATCGCGGGAATAATCGACCACCACTATCCGGGAGTCCTTTACCTCGTTGGAGAGGGCAAAGCCGAAAAGAACGATCTGTGCGATGGGCAGGCCAAACAGCATCAGCAGGGTCTTCCGGTCCCGGAAGACGTGGAGGAACTCCTTTTTTATGAATGTGATCAGTTGCTTCATGACGAGTCAATTATTTTTACGTTGGATTGTACTACCTTTTTAGGGCAGGACATTTAATCTCCTGTGCGTTTGGCCTTTCGGGCCAGCTCATAAAAAACGTCTTCCATTGTGGCGCCCCCATACTGCTGCCGGAGGTTGGCCGGGCTATCGAGGGCGGCAATGACCCCATCCACCATGATGGATACCCGGTTACAATATTCCGCTTCGTCCATATAATGGGTGGTCACGAAGATCGTCGTTCCTTTGTCGGCTGCATGATAGATCAGGTCCCAGAACTGCCGCCGGGTGACGGGGTCCACGCCGCCGGTGGGCTCGTCCAGGAAAACGATCTCGGGATTATGAACGATCGATACCGAGAACGATAATTTCTGTTTCCAGCCCAGGGGCAGTTCCCTGACCAGCGTTTTTGCTTCCTTCTCCAGTTGCAGCTCGTCGAGGAGCTCTTTTGTCTTTTCCCTGATCTGCGGGGTCCGCATGCCGTAGATACCGGCGTAAAAGCGAATATTCTCCGACACGGTCAGATCATCATACAGCGAAAATTTCTGGCTCATATAGCCGATGCTCTTTTTTATCTTTTCCGTCTGTGTATATACATCGAAGCCGGCGATGGTGGCCTTGCCCGAACTGGGGGTCAGGAGTCCGCAGAGCATGCGCATGGCCGTGGTCTTACCCGCGCCGTTTGCTCCCAGGAATCCGAAGATCTCGCCCTTGCCTACTTCGAAGGTGAGCTCGCTGGCGGCCACAAAGGGACCAAAGCGTTTTGTGAGCTTGTTCGTTGTGATGACGGGTTGGATAGGGTTGGATGGACCGCTGGAGTTGGCTGGTGAGCTGATATTTTCGGGTTGCATGGCTTTACTCTTTTAAGAGGTTGATGAAACAATCTTCGATACCGGGGGTGATCGTCTCCATATGGACATCCGGGTGACCCTTTGCCCGGAGATAGGGAATGATGGCCTGATCGGCGCCCTCTTTAAACGTGACGTGCAAGGCATCTCCAAACGCAAAACAGCTGGCCGTACCGTCATAATTCCGCACATCCTGTAACAGCTGGTGGGTATGCGGAGACTGGATGGCGTAGAGATGGGTGGGGAAGGATCGTATGATCCCGGCGGGCGTATCGATGGATAGGATATGCCCCTTTTGCAGCAGGGCGATCCGGTCGCAGAGATTGGCCTCGTCCATATAAGGCGTCGACACCAGGATCGTGATGCCCTGTGCCTTCAACCGTTTTAGCATTTCCCAAAATTCCTTCCGGGAGACCACATCCACGCCGGTGGTCGGTTCGTCTAAAAAAAGGACCGTGGGCTTATGGATCAGCGCACAACATAAAGCCAGTTTTTGTTTCATGCCTCCCGATAGTTTCCCGGCCCTGCGGTCCCTGAAGGGTTCTATTTGCTGGTAGATATCTTTTATAAGATCATAGTTTTCGTCCAGGGTCGTGCCGAACACGGTGGCGAAGAAGTCGAGATTCTCTTTTATCGTAAGATCCTGGTACAGGCTGAATTTGCCTGGCATATAGCCTACCTGCCGGCGGATCTGTTTATAGTCCTTTATGACATCGCAGCTATTGACGCGGGCGGTCCCTTCATCGGCGAGGAGGAGGGTGGTGAGGATACGGAAAAGGGTCGTTTTGCCGGCGCCGTCCGGCCCGATCAGACCGAACAGTTCGCCCTTCCCGACGGTGAATGAAATATCCTGTACCGCCGTGACCTGCCCTTTACTGTAGGTCTTTTTTATGTTATGTAGTTCGATCATATTGATATTACTTAGCTATTTATCCTGTCTGCCGGTCCCGGATCAGAATTTTACCTCGCCATACATACCCAGTTTCAGATAGCCGTCGTTCTTCACCCTTATTTTTACCGCATAGACCAGGTCGGCGCGTTCGTCCTTTGTCTGGATCGTTTTTGGCGTGAACTCGGATTTATCGGAGATCCAGGTTACCTGTCCTGGATATTCCTTATAGTTTTTGGCTCCCTCGTCTATGTATACCTTTACGGTCTGTCCCAGCCGGACAGTAGAAAGCTGGGTGTTGGTCACATAGGCCCGTAGCGTGAGCGTATCCAGGTTGGCTATTTTATACAGCGCCTTACCCGTCGTCGTCATTTCGCCTTCCAGGGCGTATTTTGTAAGTACCGTCCCTGTGAGCGGGTTTACGATCTGGCCTTTATCGATCTGGTCCTGGATCTGGGCGACGGATTTTTCCAGCGGGTCCTGTTCGCTGAAGATCGTGCGGTTCTGGGTGGCGATATTGGAATTGTCAAGTGCGATCTGCTGGCGGGAGACGGCGATCTGTTTTTGCAGCTGGTCTATCTGGGCGTCGATATCGTCCAATTGTTTTTGGGTGGCTGCGTCGGCCTTCAGGAGATTGGCCGTTCTTGTTCGTTCTCTTTGCTGTTGGGCTAACTGTGACTCCTGGACGGCGAGCTGTTTTTTTATCAATTCCGTTTGCGGTTGGGGGTTGGTCGTCTTTTTGTGCAGGGCCTCGATCGTCGCCTGGACCTGTTGTTTCTGCAGGATCGTATTGGACATATCGATCTGGCCGGCAATGGCGCCCCGGCGGAGGGTGTCTCCTTCCCGGATGGGAAAGGAAAGGATCTTGCCGCTCTGTTCTGCCGATACGATGACCTCGTCCGATTCGAAGACGCCGGAGGCATCCGTCTGGATCTTGTTTTGGTTGCAGGCAAAGAGGAAGAGCAGGAGCGCTGGAATGATTGCTTTGGTCGCTGTATGCATGACTGTAATTTTAAATGTTTGTAACCGGTTCATGGTTGATATTGGAAGGGATAGTTTTTTGTTAATTGCCGGCTGTCGTTTTATAATCATATTGTGCGATCAGCAGCTGTATTTCATGGAGGGTACGATCCTGTCGGGCCTGGGCCTCTGCGTTGATATCGATCAGGTAGTCGTTTGCGTTGAGCACACCATTCTGCAATTGGACGGCGGATGTTTGTTTTACCGACTGGCGAAGCTGGATGATCTCGTCGTCGGACTTCATCAATTGCCGGTAGCGACTGATATCGGCGTTCTGCTGCCGGAGCGTCATCGAGGTATTGAACAGAAAGGTATTCTTTTGCGTGAGCACCATCTCCTGGTTATTCCTATTGATCAGTTGATCTTTTTTATAGGTGTAGAGGCCGCCGAAATTCCAGCTTAGCCGCAACCCCGTTAAATAATAGCCGGTCACGCTGGTGGACAGGAAATTGACCGGTGAGGGTTTGCCAAGGCCTCCCTGGAAGAAGGCGCTGAGCTGCGGGTAATTGTTGATCTTTGTCAGCCGCTGTTGCAGCTGGTAGGATTGGATCTGGAGGTCATAGGCTTTTAATTCGGGCCGGCGGATGGAGTCGCTGAGGGTGGGGGCCACCGGTTTTACGAGGGCGGTATTTTCATCGAGGGGTTGATCGATAAACAGGCTTAGCATATCCGTATAGGCTTTGCGGGAAGCGCGCAGATCGATGCTATGCTGGTCCGTTTTCAGTAATTCGGCCTTTAGTTTGTTGAGGCTGCTGTTGAAGTCGGTTCCGTTTGTGATTGCGGCCTGTACCTTGGACATCCCGGTCTGGATATCTTTTTTGGAAAGTTCGTTCTGTTCCAGCTGTCCGTCGATCAGGAGGATGCCGAAGAAAAGCTGGTTGACCCTGTCTCTCAGCTGATAGAGTTGCGTGTTGAGGTTCTCCTCCTGGATCTGGCCATCGACCTGGCTGATCGAGCGTCGTTGTTTGTTGATGCCGAAGTCGCTGAGCGTCTGTGATACCTCTCCGTATAGTTTGTATTGATCCTTTGATACCGTGGGGATGCTGAAGTTAAAGCCGGGGATGGGGGGCAGCTCTATCTTTGTCACATCGGACTGGTAGGTGGCTGAGCCGCTGACGGAGAATTGGGGATAGATGCCTTTGGCGATATTGTCGATATTGTATTGACTTGTCTTTTGGATCAGGCCTCTTTGCCGGGAGAGGGGGTAGGCTGCCTCGGCGCGTTGATAACATTGTTCCAGGGTAAGGCCGGTTGTGGACTGGGCGTGGATGCTGTCTGGCCGGGCAAGGATGCTGCCGGCGCAGAGGAAGAGCGCCAGATAGCGGAAGGACAGGCCCCTTTGTCTATTAATCATTTTATTTAGTATTTGGTTTTAATCATTTGATTAATGCGAATTCCTAAGAAAAGAGGAAGTTTCCTCTTTTACGATTTATTCCACTCCCAGCATGGCTTTTAGCCAGACCGGCACCAGTTTTTTACGCTCCTGCATCATCGCGTTGAACTTTTCGTCATTGGCCCCTGTCACCCGTTGCAGGATGGGTTTACCGACAAAGGGAAATACCGTTAGTCCGATCAGGTTGGCGATAAAATGAAAGGGGTCGTTGGCGGGGATCTTTCCTGCCTTGCCCGAGGTCTGTAATTGTTTTATGAGGTGTGACCGCATCGGGCTTACTTCCTCGTTGATCTGTTCTGCTATTTTTGATGGGTTGCCCCTGAGCTCGTTCAGGACAAAAAGCGGCAGGTCGGGGTGCAGGGTGAGAAAATCGATATAGGCCGTGGCGATCTGGCCGATCTTTTCTCCCAGCGTCGCGGTCTCGTCGTATACTTTTACGGAGATCCCCTGTATAAATTGCCTGAAGTTCTCCAGCATGATGAGATCGAATAGTTTTTGTTTGCTTCTGAAATAGTAGTTGAGCAGGGCCAGGTTGATGCCTGCTTCTTCTGCGATGTCACGGGTTCGGGTTGCTGCAAATCCTTTTTTGGTAAAGAGTTTCCGGGCGGCTTCTTTTATCCTTTCTTCGGTCGAACCCTCGTTGGGGGGGGAAGATCTCTTCGAAACCGGTTTGCCTTTTTTCACTGCCGCCTTTTTCTTCGTCGCCATATCACGCTGTTTGAGAAGACAAAATTAGATGATTTTTTTGTTTAAACAAATATTTTAATCAAATGATTAAAACTGTGCCTGAAACCGTGCAGATTGAAGCGGAATGCGGAGGATCCGTGCTAGAAGTCCTCCCGGTAATTGACCTTTCCGTTGGAGAGGCTGACGTAGTCCATCGATCCTGTTCCTTCGAAGCGGCACATGATGCCGATGATCTTTGAGCGGATGATATGGCGGGAGATGGTGTAGGCTGGTTTGTCGTTTATGAGGATCTTTGCCCGGCCGCTATCCGATTCTACGCGCAGCTTTACATAGTTAGAGAAATCGACGCCGAAGGCGGAGAGGTCTTCTCTTTTTCCGGAGGTGTAGAAATAGGTAAAATACAGATCGACGTTACTGACGCAGCCCGGGGAGCAGAGGGGGATCCAGATGGCGGTCCCTTCGCAGAGCAGGTAGACGCGGGTCAGCTGGCAGGCGGCGGAGCCTTCTGAAAAATCATCTTTTAACGAGGTTTCGAACACAAAATGGTCCGAGTAGATCTCTCCGAAGTCCCTGACGTTTGCGAACATTACCGTTGGCGGGTGAGGTTGCATGGGAATATTCTTTTCCAGGATCTTGCTGACGGGCAGGCTCAGCTTGCCATCGGCGATCGTCTCTTCCTTCCTGAAATAGACCGGCACGGGGCTTTGTTCCACGAGGGGCAGCCAGCCATTCGTTTCGATCAGGATATTATGGGACTTTACCACCTTGTTCTGTACCTGGAGGGTCGCGTGGTAGAAATCGGGGTAATAATAGACGGAGGTGTGTTGATGTTCGTTCTTCGATACCCTTGTCCTTCTGCTGGTGTCCCAGGATTGTTGAATGACTACGGAGTCTTCCGGTGAGCGGGTGGCGTCATAGTCGAAGATAACGGAGTTGGGTAGCCCGGTGGTAACGACCTTTTTACTACTAAAGGAATAGTCCTGGCTGAGGGGGGCGGGTTGCTGGCCGTGGAGCAGGACCAGGACGAGGAGGACCACCACCAGGGGGGTTGCTATCCAGAGCGTTGGTCGGAGTCTTTGGCGTACCAGCCGGATCTTTCTGATCCGGGCTTTTCCCGGTTCCGGATCCGGATCCGCGCCGGCTGTTGCAGTCTGGGCAGGGGGGTAAGGGGGGCCGCCCGGAGGGAGGGATTGCGGGTTTGGTTGCGGAAGGTATGATCCGGGTGAGCCCGGGTGTGGGTGATGTGGCTCGGCGACTTCTGCATGTTTGGCGGCGAAGTCTCTCCAGCTTTCATACCCGAGGAACTGTACCAATGTATTCAGGGTGTGGGTATTGGGCAGGCTTTCGTATTTGACCTTACCCCAAACGCGTTTGAGCGTGACATGGCTGAGGGTGACCCCGGTTTGTTCCAGGATCGATTCACTCAGGCGCAGGAAGTCCTGGTTGGTCCATTGGCCGCTATCTCCCCAGCCGGTCTTTTCTTCGAAGAGCTTTTTTACCTGCCGGATAAGTGTTTCATCGGTTGCCATATGTGGATCAGGTTAACATAATACGTTTTAAGGGAAAATCGGTACAGGCCAAAATTAGCGCAGTCCGTCTGCCTGCCCGGAGTTGTACCAACTTGTACCAACGTGTACAGCGGGTGAATCGCTGCTTTGGCGTCCCTTTCCCAATTTTACAACAATATTTCCGCATTTCACTGTCAACATTTTACGATACGCCGCGTGAGATAAGCGAGGGAGCCGCCCCATGAAAGGGGGGAGTAGATCTTAAAAACCAACGCTATGCGCCTTTTACTTGCCCGAATGTTATTGTTTTTTCTGCTGTATGCCCGGCCGCTTCTTGCCCAGGACGATATCGGTTTGCCTGCGTCCCGCTATCTGACCAGCATTCCTTTTAAGCTGCTGGATGGGGGCATCATCATCGGCAAGGCCCGGATAGGTGCTTTTACGGATTCGCTGAACTTTATTTTCGATACGGGTTGCGGGGGGATCTCGCTTGACTCTTCTACCGCGGCGCAATACCGGTTGCTTCCCCGGACCAGCAACCTGTTTATTCACGGCATCGGCGGGATACAACCTCAACGGCTATTGGATGACCTTACCATCCGTTTTCCGGGTCTTACCCTTGACAGCATCCTGGTGCAGGTCAGCAATTATGATATCCTGAGCAGTGTCTACGGGGAAAAGATCGATGGTATCGTCGGGTATGGATTTTTTTCCCGTTACCTGGTAAATGTGGATTATGACAGCCTGAAGATGTATGTCTATGAGAAAGGGGATATCCAATATCCCAAAGGAGGATATCTGTTGCGCCCCCGGCTTTCCCGGCTACCTACCCTTGAAGGCCGGTTGAATGATGCCAGGGACATCCAGGGGCGGTTCTATTTTGATACGGGCGCGGGTCTTTGTTTGCTGCTGTCCGAGGATTTTACTGCAGACAGCATCGTCTTTAGTCCCAAACGGAAAAAGCCGGTGCGGACCGAGGCGGCGGGACTGGGTGGTAAGGCCTATATGCGACTGACCACGTTGAAGACCTTTTCGCTGGGGCCCTTTCATTTCCGCCAGATCCCGACCTATATTTTTAATGATTCCTATGACGTGACCAACTACCCGGAATTGGGCGGGCTGATCGGCAATGACCTTTTGCGCCGGTTCAACCTGATCCTCAATTACGACCGTTCGGAGATCTATATCGTTCCCAACAGCAATTTCCGGCAGCCCTTCGACTATAGCTATAGCGGTGTCACGCTCTCCCGTATCGATGGACGGATCCTGGTGACGGGGGTGATGGACGACTCGCCGGGAAAGACGGCCGGTTTCCAGGAAGGGGATATCGTCCTGGCGGTTAATGGAGATACCCGGCAGGATATGCAGACCTACCAATCTTTGATGCGGCAGATCGGGCCGAGGGTGAAGATCTTGGTCCGGCGTACGGATGGGACGGATGCACAGCTTTTTCTAAAGGTGAAGAGCATTTTATAAGATGAAAATATGTTATACGGTAAATGCACATGTAACCACTGAAATATCGATTATGAAAAAGTTTATCGGGTATGGGCCTTTTATTTATGCCACGGCTATCGCCAGTTTTGGCCTTATTCAACTGGTGATCCAGAATTTTCTGACGGGGTTGTTGCCTGTTCCCGACGGTTTGCCTCTCCGGATTTTATGGGTGT
Source organism: Puia sp. (assembly GCA_036500545.1). Lineage (GTDB taxonomy): Bacteria > Bacteroidota > Bacteroidia > Chitinophagales > Chitinophagaceae > Puia. The sequence continues at coordinate 137,433 of DASYBV010000027.1, forward strand.
ATCTATCCAGCGTCATCTGGCTGATAGCTGCGATCGGGATCTTTTTCCGGATCAAGCAGCAGCAGTCGGCGGTTGTCGCGGGAACGCTGTTTTTCCTGTTCGCGTTGGCGCTGCATTTACCAAGAGTACTTTTCAACCTGCATAACGGGGGGGATTGGACGGGTTTTGCAGAAACGCTGGCATTGGGCAGTGGCGCCTTTCTCATTGCCCCCCTGCTTTATCATGGCGTCGCGGAAAAACCGCGATGGGATCGGATGATCAATACCATGAACGTCATCAGCCGGTATCTCCTGGCGGCGAGCCTGGTGATCTTTGGCATCCTGCATGTCCAATACTTTGATTATATCCTGACCCTCATCCCTTCGTGGATACCGGGTCCTCTGTTCTGGTCCTGTCTTATACCGGCCGCTTTTTTCCTGACGGCGCTGAGCCTGATCACCCGGATGAAGATGTCGTTGGCTACCGTCCTGCTGGGAACCATGTTCCTGGTTTGGGTGCTGGTATTGCATTTTCCCCGCGCCATTACCAAACTCACTACCGAGCCGGAATGGTCGAGCCTGTTTGTTGCCCTGGCCTTTTGCGGGATTGCTTTTAGTATCACTTTTAGTACGTGGCAGCGGGAGTGAACAACTCCCGGTTCATTAATTTGTGATGGACGATTCGCCGGAAATACATAATTTGTGCTCATTAAACGATTAGTAGCTTTGGCGTATGAGTCCCTTCATAATGAGCCATCTTTGTTAATGAATGCTTCCCGGGGCGATCAGCGGGCCTTCCGCGAATTGTTCGATCACTACTGGGATCGTATTTACGCGAATGCTTTACACTTTCTCAAATCGCCGGACCTTGCCCGCGAACTGGCACAGGAAGTATTTATCCGGGTCTGGATGAAAAAGGAAAAGCTGGTTGGCGTACAGCAATTCGAGCCGTGGCTTTACCGGGTCGCCCGAAATATATTCCTTGACCATCTTCGTCAGCGGCTTATCACGACTTCCCTCCAGGATCTTGACCGCCTCGAATTGAATGAAGGGGAACCCTCCGCCCAGGGCCGTATGGAATTACAGGAATTGCAGACCCTTATCAACGATGCGATTGCCCATCTTCCCGCTCAGATGCAGAAAGCTTTCACGCTAAGCCGTTTACATGGCTTTACTCATGGACAGATCGCCCGGGAAATGAATATTTCCAAGGCCACTTCCCAGAATTATATTGCCCGCTCTCTTGTACTGATCCGCAAACAGCTTCTTCACTACCTGGGTATGTTCCTTTAAAAAAATCTTTCCCCCGGCGGATTAGGTCGCCTTTTTTTCGCGTCTCTATAGAAAGCGGGCGCTGGTTTCCCGTTAAATCAATGTATTATGTCCATACAGGAGGAACTGCAATATCTTCTCACGCAATATTTGGAGGACCGGCTTACACCCGGGGAGAGAGCGCGTCTGCTGGCGCTGCTCAGAAAGGAAGAACATCGCCGGTTGCTGGCGGACAGGATCGAAGAGTTGTTGGGGCAGCCGGTCCGGAGCGATGAAAAGGGACTTTCTTTTGATAAACAGGAACTTTTTCAGCAGGTACTCGACGAGGCAGGAGTTCGGTTGGCAGAGGCCCGGTCCGCAACAGACCGGTCGCCTGGAACTCGACGGGTTGAGATCGGGTCTCCGGTAGTCCCAATGGGTAGGCAGCACTCCCGTGAATGGCGCCGGCGTCTTTCTTACGCTGCCGCCGTTCTTCTCGTCCTCGCGGGTACCTGGTGGTTTATGGAAAACAGGAATGCCGGAAGGCAACTGGCGGGACAGCCAACCGGGAAAAGATCAACCGCGCCGGTCCGGCATGGGGGTAACCAGGTGTTGCTTACCCTGGCAGATGGATCACAGGTTCCTCTTGATACGGTAAAGGAGGGCTTGCTGGACGAGGCAGGAAAAGCACAGCGGGGGGCTGAGATCTTCAAGGCAGGACGAGAAGAAATTATCTACAAACCAACGGCAGGGGCCGGGGGCAGTGCTTCCTCATCTGATGGTAGCGGTCCGCTTGTCTACAATACCATCACCACGCCCCGCGGGGGCCAGTTCCATATTGTCCTGCCGGATAATACGCAGGTATGGCTGAATGCCGCTTCCTCACTGAGGTTCCCCGTCGCCTTCTCCGGAAGGGAGCGTGTAGTGATGCTTTCGGGAGAGGGATATTTCGAGGTGGCAAAAGATGCTGCCAGGCCCTTTGCCGTGATCGTTGCGTCTGCTGAAGAGAAGGGTATGGGTACAGGGAGTGCGGAGGGGGGAATGAAGGTCAATGTACTTGGGACGCATTTCAATATCATGGCCTATTCCGATGAGAATACCGTAAGGACCACTCTGTTGGAAGGGGCGGTACGACTGACCAGCCACGCCGGCAATATGCTTCTGAAGCCGGGGCAGCAAGGCAGTCTTCCGCATAACAGCGATCAGTTCCGGCTCTCTGTTCCTGATATAGGGGAGGTAATAGCCTGGAAGAACGGTGAATTCCGTTTTGATAATACGCCTGTATCCACGATCATGCGGCAGATAGAAAGATGGTATGATCTGTCCGTAGGATATGAAGGGGATGTACAGGACATTGATCTTTCGGGCGTCATTTCCCGAAAGGAGGAGGTAACACAATTGCTGGAGATCCTGGAGGCGACACATAAGATCCATTTCCGGATAGAGAAGGACCGGTTGATCGTGATGCCTTATGAGAAGAAATAAAAAAACCGGAAGTCCTTGCAAAACTTCCGGTAATAGGTCCGCCGTTAGACGGGCTGGGCTAACCGATGGTAGTCAAATCAGGACTTATATCTTTTAAACCCAAACGACTCAAAAATATGAATTATCGATTGCTCTGCCAAGCTTCCCTGGGCTTCTTCCTGCTGGTATCGTTTGCCCTGCGCCCCCCGGGGCCCGGTCCCTGGCCAAAGGGTCTGAAGGTCAAGCCCGATGCGTCCGTAGACCGGGCGGCATTTGAAAAGCATTACCAGGCCGACAAGGTCCTGTGGGATAAGGCCTTCGAATTCCTGAACCGGAAAGATCTCGCCACCCTGCCTCCCGGCAAATACCCGATTGAAAGAGAAGATGTCTTCGCCACCATTACGGAAAAACCCTCGAAGGAATTTAGCGTCTCTGAATGGGAGTCGCACCGCAAGTACCTGGACATACATTATGTGATCACCGGCCGGCAGAAACTGGGTATTGCGACCCTCGGACAGCTTACCGTGCGGGAGGCGTATGATGAAAAAAGGGATGTGATCTTTTATAATGATACGGGGAAGGGAAAGTATTATATCGCCGGTCCTTCTGCCTTTTTTATCTGTTATCCGGAAAACCCTCACCGGCCGGATATCAAGGTGCCGGGCTATGATACCGTAAAGAAACTTGTCATCAAGATAAGGACCAAATAAACCTGATCCTTAAAAAATAAACTAATCAATATGTCAACGGATCGCCGCAAATTCCTTGCCTCCGCCTTTACGGGTGGATTGGCCGCCGCCGCCTTACCTTCCTTAGCCTATCCTGCCCGCATCGATAAAAAGGGAGAGGATCTTTTTCCGGATTATGGCAAGCTGGATAAGGCTGCCGCCCTGCCGGTGCTAAAAAAAGAATTATTTACAACGCCTGTCATCATCGCGAGTCTCGAACTGCTCCGTCTGAAGGATACCTTTTTATGCCGGGTACGCAGCAAAGACGGCGCCGAAGGGATCTGTGTCAGCAACAGTCTGCAGATGAAATCGCTGTATCCCATCTTTGTCAACAGGGTGCAGCCTTTCTTTATAGGGAAAGACGCCCGTAACCTGGAAGCCATTCTCCAGGAGCTCTATGTATACGCCAGCAATTATAAGTTACAGAACCTGGCTCTTTGGGTGCCAGTGGCAACGGCCGAATTTGCGATCCTCGATATGCTGGGTCGTATAGCAGGGAAGTGTATGGGTGAGCTTTTCGGGGAGATACACAACCGCAAGATAGCGGTCTACCAGGCCAATAGCGAACGGGATATATCGGCCGAAGAGACGATCGATCACCTGAAACAGCAGTTGTCGGAATCAGGCGCCAAGGCCATAAAATTCAAGCTGGGTGGTCGTATGAATCATCCTGAATACCCGGCGGCCCGGTCCGAAAAGCTCATCCCGCTGGTACGCAAAACCTTTGGCGACCAGATGGTGATCTCCGCCGATGCCAATGGTTCCTATGATGTCCCCGAGGCGGTCAAGATCGGTAAGATCATGCAGGAATACGCCTATGATTTCTATGAAGAGCCCGTGCCTTTTGACTGGTACGAAGAGACCCTGCAGGTGGCGAAGGCATTGAAGATCCCCGTTGCGGGGGGCGAACAGGAGCCGAGTCTTCACAATTTCCGCTGGCTGATCGGTAATGGCGCCCTGAGGATCCTGCAACCGGATATGTTCTATTTTGGCGGAATGATGCGTTCGGTAAAGGTGGCGCGTATGGCTGCGGCGATGGGAAATGTCTGTATCCCGCATATCACCGGTGACGGGTTTGGTTATGTATACATGATGCATTTTATATCCGCCATTCCCAATGCAGGCCGTTACCACGAATTCAAGGCCCTCAGCGACGACCTTCCTTTCGAATGCAAGACCTCTTCCATCCGCAGCGAGAACGGGCTGGTCACCGTGCCTTCCGGTCCGGGGTTGGGTGTCGATATCGATCCGGGGTATATCGCAAAACATACGGTTGTAAAGGGATGACCCGGCGCCGGCCGGATGCGCTTGCAACAATTCCGCCGGACGAGCCGCCAATCCCATCAAATCAGGACTTATATCTTTTAACCCAAACCATTCCATCATGGATTGCTTATTGCTTTGCCATTTCCCCACTGTGTGGAGGAGAGAGATCATCAAAACGTTGCTGATTATGAAAGTAACTGTTATCATTCTTCTCGCAACCAGTCTTTCCGTCTCGGCGAGAACCTATTCACAGGACATTACGCTCAACGGGAAAAATATTTCCCTGGCGGCGGTGTTCGAGGCGATCCATAGCCAGGCCGGCTATCTCTTCGTCTACGAGCCCAGGCTCCTGAAAAACGCGCAACCCGTCACGCTCAATGTCAGGAATGCGTCGGTGAAGGAAGTGCTGGATCTCTCCCTGAAGGGACAGGGGCTTTCCTACGAGATCAAATTCAATGCCGTCATCATCCGGGAAAGCGTGGCCACCGCCGGTGGGATGTCCGGGGGTAATGGCCTTCCCCCGCCTCTTCCTCCCCGTATCATAAAGGGGAAAGTGACGGACGACAACGGCCAGCCGCTGGTTGGCGTTACCGTTACGATCAAGGGTACTTCCAAGGCTGTCACCACCGATGCGAACGGGGATTTTACCATCGGCATACCCGATGAAAATACCATCCTGCAATTCAGCTATGTAGGGTTCGGGACGCAGGAAAGGAATGTCGGCAGCAGTACCGTTGTAAACATGAAGATGTCCGGTGATACCAGGAGCCTGAGCCAGATGGTAGTCGTAGGTTATGGTACGCAGAAGAAAAAGAATGTGACGGGCGCCATGGCTTCCTACAACGCGAAAGACATCGATGAGCGGCCTGTAACGCGTGTCGATCAGGCCCTGGTAGGTCAGATGGCCGGCGTCCAGGTCAAACAGACCACCGGTGTCGCCGGTAAAGGATTCAGTGTCCAGGTAAGGGGGAGCGGCTCCATTTCCGCCGGTAATGAGCCGCTGTATGTCATCGATGGTTTCCCGCTCGCCCAGGCCAGTCCCAACGGATCGGCCTCGTATGCTACGGGCAATCCGCTGGATAATCTTAATCCTAACGATATTGAATCCATCCAGGTGTTGAAAGATGCCGCTTCATCTGCCATTTATGGATCGAGGGCTGCCAATGGCGTCGTGCTGATCACCACCAAACAGGGAAAGAGCGGTAAGCCGGTGATCAGCCTCAGCACGTATACGGGTTTTAATGAGCCCAGCCGCAAGATCGATATGCTGAGTCCGGAAGAATGGATCAACAGGGCTATCGAAATGCATAATGAAGCATGGGTAGAATCCGGACCGGGCCGTACTGCCAGCCAGACGTCCGATCAACGGCGGCAGATCCTGGGTCTGGCGCCCGGTCAGGTCAATAGTCTTCTCATGAACGATGATCGCTGGAGTCAACCGGGTCATCCGGGGCTCCGGCTTATCGATTGGCAGGATGCCATCTTTCGTAAAGGTCCTATGGAGAGTGCCCAGTTGTCAGCCAGCGGCGGCAATGAATATTCGAAATATTATGTTTCCGGCAATTATCTTAACCAGAAGGGGTTGATCCTTGGAATGGACTACAAAACATATTCCGCGAGGGCCAATGTGGAGGTCAATCCGACCAAACAACTCCGGTTTGGCATCAACGTAACGCCGACCTATTCCATTTCCAACGATCCGGGGACGGAGGGCATCAATAATGTGGTGCAGACCGGCATTCTCTTTACGCCTGTGCAGGAGGACAGCATGGGGCTCTATGCAAATTCCGGCAAGTACGGGCAATATGTATGGGGTACTTCTGCCAATAGCCCCGTGGCGAGGTTGCAGAATACGATCGGGCAGACAAAAAGATTCCGCACACTGGGATCTATTTTCGCCGACTATAAGATCCTGAAGGAGCTGACGTTCAGGAGCTCGGTGAATCTCGACTATACCAGCAATGACAATAAGAACTATGTTCCTTATACCATAACGGGCGCCCTGACCGCAAGATTGTCGCAGCCCGGCGCCGGCACTACCGGTTCCCTGATCAGTTTTTCCAAGACCACGTTTGTCAATGAGAATACGTTGTCCTATGCCAAAGTGTTCCATGAGAAACATGATATATCGGCGGTCATCGGTCAGTCCTATAATACGGACAAGCTGGACAATGTGAGCGTAAGTTCGGTGGGTGGGTATGGCAGCAGCGTGATCACTACCCTGAATGCCGCCAATGCCACTTCGGGGCTTAGCTCGGAGACAAAGGATGTATTGGTATCTTATTTTGGCCGGGTGCAATACGCCTATGATGGTAAATATCTTGCCAGTGTGAGCTTGCGCAGGGATGGATCTTCCCGGTTTGGCGCCAATACCAAATATGGATGGTTCCCATCCGCCTCTGCCGGTTGGAGGATCTCGGAAGAGAAATTCATGCAGGATATAAGACCCCTTACCGACCTGAAGCTGAGGGCCAGTTGGGGCCGATCGGGGAATTATAATATCGGGGACTATAGCAGTATCCCCCTCCTTGGGTTCTACAGCTACACCTTTAATAGTACGCTGGCGAACGGGCAGGCTCCTGCCGGTGTTATCAACCCGGACCTTAGCTGGGAAACTTCGGAGACAAAAGATGCAGGGCTGGATGCCTCCTTCTTCAACAATCGTATCGCCGTATCTTTCGACTATTACAACAAACTAAATTCCAAGCTGCTGCTGAACGTGCCTATCCCGGAGAACACCGGCTTTTCCACTTACCTCAGCAATGCCGGTTCGGTGCGGAATAAAGGGTGGGAACTGGAGATCAACACCCAGAACCTTACGGGGAAACTGCAATGGTCCACTTCGATCAACCTGTCTCATAACAGCAACAAGGTAGTGTCGCTGGCGGGAGGACAACAGCAGATCCTCATTCCTTCGAGCTATGATATATCCCATAGCATATTACAAGTGGGTCAACCGTTGTACAGCATCTATGTCATCCGGGATATCGGCATCCTTTCGGCAGATGATATTTCCAAGGGGGTGGCGCGGTATGGTAATGAGCAGGAAGGGGATCCCAAATATTTCGATGCCAATAAGGATGGTGTCATCGATGCCAATGACAGGGTGATCGTCGGGCATCCCAACCCGGATTATGTAGGGGGGATCACCAATACCTTTCGTTATAAAGGGTTTGAGCTTTCCTTTCTGATACAGGGGCAAATGGGTGGCTCCATCTATTCCCTTTTGGGACGGGCTATCCGGAGGACCGGCCAGGACTATACGGGCAATGTGCTGGGAATTTACAGGGACCGCTGGCGTTCGGCTGCCGATCCCGGTAATGGTATCGTGCCCAAGGCTTATTCTACTTTTGGCCGGATCGTCAATACGGACTGGTTGTATTCATCCAATTACTGGCGTCTTCGAAATATTACGCTGGCCTATAACCTGTCGAAACTGGGTGCCGCCAGATACCTGAAATCGGCGCGGATCTATTGTACCATGGAGAATTGGTTTGGTCACGATAAATATTATGGAGGGTTCAACCCCGAGGCAGCCAATACCGATCTCAGCGGGAGCACTTCTTTCCCTGAAGCGGGAGATTATGGCGGACTTCCATTGCCTAAATCGTTGATACTCGGTCTGAATGTTAGTTTTTGACGGCCAATAACCATTAAATAAGACAATTATGACACCCAAGATTGCTAAAAATATATTTTTGCCGGCTGTATTGATCATCGCGTTCTTTTCCTCCTGTAAGAAAGATCTGGACCAGGTGCCGATCTCTGCGGCCACGAGTGAGACCTTTTATGCCTCGGCACAGGATTTCCTGCAGGGCACCAATGCTGTTTATGCCAATCTTCTGCCTTATCCCGATCGGCTGATCAACCTCTCGGAGACGCGATCCGACAATTTGTATGCCGTGTCGGTTGGTGGAGTAAGGGATTGGGAAGGGATCAATGATTTCAGCAATACGATCACTGGTAATCCTTATGTGGAAGAAGCCTGGGCTACCAATTTTAACGGGATCTTTAAGGCCAATTCCCTTATCGATCAGTTGCACAGGAATGGCGGCGTTATCGGATCGGCAGCCTTACAGACCCGGTATGAAGGGGAGGCGAAATTCCTCCGGGCCTTTTATTATTTCGACCTGGTGCGGTGGTTTGGAAAGTTGCCGATCGTAGATCATCCGATCTCGGGATCGGACGCGCTTTCGATCGGAAGAAGCGCCGTCGCCGACGTCTATACGCTCATTATTTCCGATCTGCAGTTTGCCATTGCCAACCTGCCGGCCTCCTACACGGGCACGGACAAAGGGCGTGCCACCAAATATGCGGCGGAAGGCATATTGGCCCTTGTGTATATGACGCGGTCGGCCCCGGATTACGGTATCGAAGGGCCTGGTCTCGGGTCAAATGAATGGAACCTGGCATTACCCCTTCTCAACGATATCATCGCCAGTCCCAATTATTCTTTCCTTTCTTCTTACAACAGTATTTTTTCCTACACCAATGAGAACAACCCCGAGGTCGTTTTCGATGTCCAGTATACCAGTGGTCTTACACCGGTGAAGGGCGCCAGCTTTATCGGTCTGCTGGTCCCGGACGGGTATTTCCAGTCCCTCGGCGTCGTGGTGCCGGGAACGTCCAATCTTCGTCCTGTCTCCAATAACCTGCTGGCTTCCTATGAGGCGGGGGATACCCGGCAGAACTTTTCGATCCACAATGGGTATATTTTCAATGGGGACCAGGAGACGCGTAGTTTTTTTGTGAAATATCTGGATATTACCCGGATCCCGGCGAACCAACTGGACTGGCCCATCAATTTCATTGTACTGCGGTATACGGATGTGTTGTTGATGAAGGCCGAATGCGTTTTGCACGGGGCTCCTGGTTCACAGACGACCGATGTAGACAATGTGGTCAATAAGGTGCGTGGCCGTGGTGGGCTGACGACGCCTTTGGTCGGGGTCACCTTGCCGCAGTTGTTCGAGGAAAGGAGAAAGGAATTTGCGTCCGAAGGAACGCGTTGGCATGACCTGGTACGCAGCGGGAATATCGGGTCCATCATGACGGCCTGGATTGCGGCCGATGACGTACAGCATAAAATACAACCATTTCAGAATAATTTTATAATTTACCCGATACCTCAATCCCAACTGGATGTAAAGCCTGGTCTTTTCAGTCAGAATAAAGGGTATTGATGCAACGACCTGTATGAAGAAATTTATTATTGCGATCTTCTTTTTTGGCATGACGGCTGTTGTCTGCCGGGCTCAGACGATGTCGACGGAGACCGGTAAACCGACGGCGGCACATGATGCCGTCTGGCCTGCTATTACAAAGGAAATGCGTCCCTGGGTCCGCTGGTGGTGGATGGGGAGTGCGGTCGATGACAACAACCTGGACAGGCTATTGAGGCAATACCGGCAGGCGGGTTTTGGCGGCGTGGAGATAACGCCCATTTATGGAGCGGTCGGATATGAATCGCGATACGTGCCCTTCCTTTCGCCGGAGTGGGTAGACCGGTTATCCTTTACCGTTAAGAAGGCCGGTTCTTTGGGTATGGGAGTGGATATGAATACCGGTACGGGCTGGCCTTTTGGGGGGCCGCAGGTCAGCCGGGAGCATGCTGCTGCACGCCTTGTCATCCGCCGGTTCCCGCTGGCATCGGGGCAGGCGCTGTCTCCCGATTCCCTTCGTTCGAAGGACCCTTTGCAGGCATTGGTGGCTTATGGTCCGGATGGACAGACGGTTTCGCTGATGGATAAACCGGACTGGGCGGCTCCGGCTGCGGGCTGGACGGTGCTGGCCGCTTATTCCGGGAAGACGGAGCAACAGGTTAAAAGGGCTGCCCCGGGCGGGGAGGGATATGTGATGGATCATTTTGATACGGCTTCGGTGGATGCATACCTGGGGCGGTTTACCAATGCCTTTCATGATAAGCCTCCCGGAGTACAGTCTTTTTTTAATGACAGTTATGAAGTATACGAGGCGAACTGGACTCCCGGGCTTTTTGACCGGTTCCGGGCGATGAAGGGATATGATCTGCGGAATTATTTAAGGGACCTGGATCCTGCCGCCGGTCTTTCGGCGGCATCGGGCAGTGAGCAGGCGGACAGGATCGGACGCGTCAAGTCCGACTACCGGGAGGTTTATGGGGATATGCTCCTGCATAATTTTACCGGTCGATGGAATAGCTGGGCGCATCGGATGGGGGCGGTCAGCAGGAACCAGGCGCACGGCTCTCCGGGCAATCTGCTGGATCTGTATGCCGCCGCCGATATCCCCGAGTGTGAAGGGTTTTTCGGGATTGGCCGGTTCGCGATCCCGGGGTTGTCACAGGACACGATGGATATGCGCAGCGATAAGCTCCATGATCCGGATATTTTCAAATTCGCGTCTTCGGCGGCTCATTTTTATGGAAAGCCGCTGGCTTCCTCCGAGACCTTTGTCTGGCTGACCGAACATTTCAGGACCTCGTTGTCGCAGTGTAAACCGGAGGTCGAGCAGCTTTTCCTGGCGGGGATCAACCATGTTGTTTTTCATGGCACTACGTATTCGCCGCAGGATATTCCCTGGCCCGGCTGGGTATTTTATGCGAGTTCCGAATTTGTACCTGCCAACAGCCTCTGGTCGCATCTGCCGGGGATGAACCAATATATCGCCCGGTGTCAGTCCGTGCTACAGGCAGGGCGTCCGGACAACCAGCTTCGCCTGTACTGGCCTATCTATGATATATGGAATGATCCGAAAGGAATGGAGATCCGATTCTCCATGAACAATGTTGAAGAATGGTTATACCGTTCCTCTTTTAATACCGCCGCCACCGGTCTGCAGGCGGCGGGATTTTCGGTGGATTTCGTCAGCGACAAAATGCTGGCCGACGCTGCTGACAGCAGGAAGCCGTTGCTTATTCCAACCTGTCGTCTTATGCCGGCGGCGACGCTGGAGAATATTATCCGCCTGGCAAGGGCGGGGTCGCTGGTCGTGTTTGAGAGTCTGCCGGAAGACGTGCCGGGTCTTTCCGACCTGGCGGGTCAGCGGGAGCGTCTGCATCGGTTGTTAAAGAGCCTTCCTTTCCGGTATGATAAAGACGGGCTTGGCATTGCCGATATAGGTACCGGGCATATACTCGCAGGTCCGCTGCGGACAGCGCTTGACTATATGCATATCGAAAGGGAAGAGTTGCGGGATCTGGGCTTGCAATACATCCGCCGGGACCTCGGCGATGGCAAATATTATTATCTTGTCAATCATACCGACCATCGGATCGAGGGGTATATCCCGCTCAATGTTCCACCCGGATCTGCCCTGATCATGGACCCGCAGGATGGCCGATTGGGAAGGGCCGAGACGACGGAGGGAGCCGGAAAGATGAGGGTCCGTCTGCAAATGGAACCGGGCGAGGCGCTGATCGTCCGTACCGGTAATGCAACTACGCGATCATCGGCGATCCAACCCTGGAAATACCTGGGTCAGCGAGGTGTCGTCAGGACGCTTACCGGACCCTGGTCGCTTGATCTTACGGCTGGTGGGCCGGTGCTTCCTGCGGGGTGGAAGTTGGACAGTCTGACTTATTGGAATACATTGTCAGATACGGCGGCGGCTTTTTCAGGAACGGGCGTGTATGCCACACAGTTTGTTTGCAACGACCTGTCGGCAGGGGAGTATCTGTTGGAGTTGAAGGGAGTAAAGGAGAGTGCCCGGGTACGGATCAATGGAAAGGAAGCCGGTTTTGCCTGGAGCTTTCCTTTCCGGTTACGGATAAAAGAGTATCTGCATACCGGGAAGAACAGCATCAGTATCGAAGTGGCCAATCTGATGGCTAACCGTATCCGCGACATGGACCGTAAGGGACTGCACTGGCGCAACTATCACGAAATTAATTTTGTCAATATTCAATACAAGCCCTTCGATGCTTCCGGCTGGCAGCCGCTGCCGTCGGGTCTGGCGGGTCCGGTGACGATCACGTCTTATGCTACCGCTCGTCGCTGATCGCGACATAGGTAGAACTAACTACCAACGACATGAAAAAAATATCTGCTCATCTTACTTTCCAGGTGATCATGGCCATTCTTTTGGGTGTTCTGACGGGACTGTTCTTTCCCCGTTTTGCTCCTACGGCCAAACTGATCAGCCAGACCTTTATCAATATGATCAATATGCTGATCGCGCCGATCATATTCTTTACGCTTATCCTTGGCATTGCACGGATGGGGGATATGAAAAAGGTAGGAAGGGTGGGAGGGAAGGCGCTCCTGTATTTTGAAGTGGTCACGACGTTTGCGCTGGCCATCGGGCTGATCGTGGCGAATATACTGCGGCCGGGGGCGGGGGTTCATCCGGAGGCGCCGGTAGTCCATGGATTGGTTCAGGCTGCTCCGGTGATTGCTGCGGCTCCTGCGGGTGTGGCGGCGGCGGCTGCGGCCGTTCCGGTCTCTACGGGGTTCGACTGGCTGGAATTTATATCTCATATCGTGCCCCACAATATCTTTGAATCCTTTGCCAGGGGAGATATTATCCAGATCCTTTTTTTCGCCATCCTTTTTGGGTTTGGTCTGAGCCGGTTGGGCGACACGGGCCGGCCGCTGATCGATACATTCGAGCGAATTTCGAAGGTCCTGTTCAATATGATGAAATTCGTCATGCGGCTGGCTCCTATCGGAGCTTTTGGCGGAATGGCGTTCACGATCGGCAATTTTGGGATGAAGGTATTGCTGCCGATGGGCAAGACCATACTGGCCGTCTATCTCACCTGTAGTCTTTTTGTTTTTGTAGTGCTGGGGTTGATCTGTTACTGGAATAAGTTCAGTCTTTTGAAATATCTCCGGTTCATCCGTGAAGAGATCCTTATCGTGTTGGGGACCTCTTCTTCCGAATCGGTGTTACCCAGCATGATGCAAAAGATGGAACAGTTCGGTTGTTCCCGGTCCGTTGTAGGATTGGTGATCCCTACGGGCTATTCCTTTAATCTTGACGGTACTTCCATCTATCTGTCGATCGCCCTTCTTTTTCTTACCCAGGTTTTTCATATCGAATTGAGCATCTGGCAGCAACTGGCTGCATTGGGGATCCTTATGGTTACGTCGAAGGGGGCTGCCGGTGTTACGGGTAGTGGCTTTATCGTTCTCAGTTCCACCCTGGCTATTCTAAAGATCATGCCGGTAGAGAATGTGGCTATCCTGCTCGGTATAGATCGTTTTATGTCCGAAGCCCGCTCGATCACCAATCTTATCGGCAACGGCATTGCTACGGTAGTCATTGCAAAGAGCGAAAAGGAGTTTGATGACGCTGCTTACCGGCAGGCAATAATTGATGACTAACCTTTTTTGGATAGAACGGGTGGGAATGGTAAGTTTAGGGTAAATAACCCGTTCGCATGAATAAGAACCTTTCGCTGTGTTTTTCTCTGTTGTTGTATTCGACGATCCTGGTGGCGCAGACGAGCGCCTGGCCCGAAGATCGCGTGGCGGCTGACTTCCGGCAATTGCTGGAGAGACCCCGGGTAGCCCCGCAGCCTTCTTTTGAAACCGTCCGGACGGATTCGGTTATCATAGAGCAAGGGACGATCTATAGTGAGAAAGAGGAGAAGGTCCCGATCCTGATCTATAAGCCGGTGACGGGTGAGAAATCGTACCCGGCCGTTATCTTTCTTCATGGTACGGGTGGTAAAAAGGATTCGAAGGAGATCACGACGATGTTGTATCAGCTTACAAAAAGAGGGATCATGGGGATTGCCATCGATGCCCGTTACCATGGCGCCAGGGTATCGGGTGGGGCGCATGGTTCAAAACAATATGTGGAAGCCTGTACGAGGGCCTGGGAGAACACTGATGCTACGCACCAGGAACATCCTTTCTTTTTTGATACCGTTTATGATCTCTGGCGGCTGATGGATTATCTCGTGACCCGGCCCGATATTAAGGCTGACCGTATCGGGATGGGTGGCATCTCGATGGGGGGCATCGAGACCTGGATGGCGGCTTCTGTCGATCCGCGGGTAAAGGTGATCGTGTTGGATATTGCTGCGCAGAGTTTTAAATGGTCGCTGGATAACGATCGCTGGCAGGGTCGTGTCGGTACCATCCGGGGGGCGCATGTGCAGGCGGCAAAGGATCTGGGTGATTCGGCGGTGAATGGAAGGAATGTAAAAATTGTTTGGGACAAGCTCCTGCCGGGGATAACCGGCGAATTTGATTGTCCGTCGCTGATACGGCTTATGGCGCCCCGGCCATTGCTGATCTTAAGCACGGAGAAAGACCAGAATTGTCCATTGCCGGGTGCGAAGATAGCCTACGCCTCGGCTATGACGGCCTATACAAACCAAAATGCGATGGCGGACCTTAAGATGGATATCGCGCCAAACCTGCCGCATACTACGACGCCGGAGCATACACAAATGACGTTGGATTGGTTTAGTAAATGGCTTTGATATTGTCTTACCGGTTTGTAAGGACGATCTTACCGAATTGGTGGCCCTGCGCCATATAGGCGATCGCTTCCTGTGCCTGGTCGAGGCTGGAGAATACGCGGTCGACGGTCGGTCTGATCCTGAATTTTTTTATACATTCCAGCATGCCGGCAAATTCCTGTTGTGTGCCCATGGTCGTACCCAGCAGCGATAGGTTCTTCCAAAAGATCCGTTGCTGTAAGATATTGCCGATGGGGGTGTCTGCGCCTCCCCAGAAGACGATCCGTCCACCCGGCCGGGCCACGTCCAGCAGCTGATAAAAGGTTCTGCCGCTGGCGCTGTCGAGGATCACATCGAAGCCTCCGTTTGTCGCTTTTTTTGCCTGCTGCATCCAGTCGTCGTCCTTGTAAATAAAGCCCGCGGTGGCGCCCAGCGCCATTGCTTTTTCGATCTTTTCCGATGAGCTGGAGGTCACATACACTTCGGCCCCTGCCGCAAGGGCAAAGGGGAGGGCCAGCAAGGCCGTACCAGCGCCAATACCCGTCACCAGGACTTTTTCCCCGGGGAGGATATTGCCCCTTGTAAAGACTGCCCGGTAGGTGGTCAGGCCTGCCAGGGGGAGGGCGGCGGCTTCCTCATCGGTGAGGTGAGAAGGTTTTGCGTGTACATATTTCCGTTTGACGCAGATATATTCCGCGAAGGTGCCGGGTCCGGGGTTTCCCAGGATCTTAAAGTCTTTGCCAAAGGCCCTTGGGTCGTCGCCCCAGTCGTGAGATGGGTTGATGATGACGGGATCGCCGGCCAGGCTATCGTGAGAAGACTTTGTGCGTGAGGGGTCGCCGGTAGCGACTATTTTTCCGACTCCGTCGGAGCCCAGGATCAGGCCCGATTTGGGACCGGAATATTTTCCCTGCTGCATCCAGACGTCGCGATGGTTAAAGGCCGAGAACGATAGTTTTATCAGCACTTCATCTTCTGCTGGTTGCGGAGCGGGCGTATCCCTGACCTCGAGTGGTTGGTTGGTCCCTGTTAAAAAAACTGCTTTCATGGCTGGTTTTTGCATGGTTATGGGAAGATCTGTTTGGGGAAGGTCTCCCGGATACCCTAAAGGTAAAGGATTGTTGGTTTGCCAGGATAGATACGGGCATCGTATATTTACCCTCATGATCCATCGGATTGTTTTGGATGACCTGTTGAAAATGCCGGATCGCGTGGTTTTTGCGGATGTACGTACGCCGGCGGAATTCGGGCAGGGACATATGCCCGGCGCGGTTAACCTTCCTTTGTTCAGCAACGAGGAGCGGGTGCGGGTGGGTACGACCTATAAACAGGTGGGTAAGGAGGCGGCTATCCTTCTTGGTTTTGATCTGGCCGGTCCGAAGTGGTCCGGGTTTATCCGCCAGGCATTGGAGATCGCCCCGCAGAAACGGGTTGCCGTTCACTGCTGGCGGGGCGGTATGCGCAGCGGTGCGATGGCATGGGCGCTCGATCTGTATGGGTTTGATGTATACCTGTTGGATGGAGGCTATAAGCACTACCGGCGATGGGTAGTACGCCAGTTGGAGCGGAAGGTGGACTTCCTTGTAGTGGGCGGCATGACGGGCTCGGGAAAGACCCGAACCCTGCAGGAGCTTGACAGGCTTGGTGAGCAGGTGATCGACCTGGAAGATATCGCTCAGCATCAGGGCTCTTCCTATGGTACCATGAACAGGCTGGTGCAACCTTCGCAGGAACAATTTGAAAATAACCTGGCCGATCGGTTGTTCCGGATGGATCTCCGCCGGAAAATATGGGTGGAGGATGAGGGCAGGAATATCGGCCGGTGCCAGGTACCAGCAATTTTTTGGGAGAGGATGCAGGCGGCACCGCTTTTTGATTTACAGGTCGCCGTGGAGCAGCGTGTCGATGCACTGGTAAAGGAATATGGTTCGTTGGATGAAGCGTTCCTCGTGGAATGTACTGACCGCATCCGCAAGCGGCTGGGGACCGAACGGGCTAAGGATGCTATTGCCGCTATCCGGGAAGACCGTATGGCGGATTTTATCCGGCTGGTACTGGTATATTATGATAAGACATATCGCGCTGCGTTGGATGCGTTTGGTGCGGACCGGATCCTTCGGGTGCCGGTGGGGAGTGCCGATCCGGTGGTGAATGCGCGGCAACTGATGGATCTTGCGAAGACCCATTCTATAATACTATGAATATGGATGACTCAACAATAAAACTGACCCACTATTCGCATGGCGCCGGCTGTGGTTGTAAGATAAGCCCGGCGATCCTGGATAAGATCCTGCATAGTCCGATGGGCTCGCCGGCCGCGCCCGATCCGCGGCTGCTGGTGGGAAACGACAAACGGGATGATGCGGCGGTATGGGACCTTGGGGATGGCACGGCTCTTATCTCCACCACCGATTTTTTTATGCCGATCGTGGATGATGCCTATGATTTTGGCCGGATCGCCTCTGCCAACGCGATCAGCGATGTGTATGCCATGGGTGGCCGGCCTGTGCTGGCGATCGCCATCCTTGGCTGGCCGATCGAAAAGCTGCCCCCCGAGGTAGCGCAAAAGGTATTGGAAGGCTCCCGGGCGATCTGTGTGGAGGCCGGTATCCCCCTGGCGGGGGGGCATAGTATCGACTGCCCGGAACCGGTCTTTGGTCTTGCCGTAAATGGTATCGTCTCCATTGCCGGGCTGCGGCGAAATTCCACGGCCGAAGCCGGTTGCCGGCTATACCTGACAAAGGCGCTGGGCGTGGGCATCCTTTCCACGGCGCAAAAACGCGGGCTATTACTTCCGGAAGATGCCGCGATCGCCTTGCAAAGCATGGTGACCCTGAATAAGCCGGGGATGGCGTTTGGGCAGATGGATGCGGTGAAGGCCATGACCGATGTGACAGGATTCGGGCTGCTGGGTCATCTGGCGGAGATGTGCGAAGGAAGTGGTCTTTCGGCTGAGATAGCGTCGGACCGGGTGCCGGTGATCGCGTCTGTGTTCTCCTATCTTTGGCAGGGTTGTTTTCCCGGCGGCACACAACGGAACTGGAATAGTTATGGTCATAAGATCAGTGCGCTGCCGGATGAACAGCGATATCTGCTGGCCGATCCGCAGACAAGCGGTGGGCTGCTGGTGGCTGTGACGGAGGAGGGAGCGCCTGCTTTTGAAAGATGGCTGCGGGAACAGGGATTGCCTGCTGATTGCTGCCGCTCTTTTGGGACGCTCCGGGTGCGGGGAGAGGGGCCGTTGATCACGGTTGTTTGAGGTGGTATGATACTGATGAATTATTTTATACATGTCTTCGACCTTTGATATTGTCGTCCTGACCAGCGAGCCATCGGTGGCCTCTGTCCTGGCGGATCTTCTTATCGAGACCGTGGCCAATGGCGGTAGCGTCGGCTTTATGCACCCGCTGTCGCTGTCAAAGGCCGTGGCCTTCTGGGAAGCATCACTGGCATCGGCGGGCCGGGGTGAGCGTGTCGTATTTGGCGCCTATGATGGCGATGTGCTGCTGGGGACGGTGACGCTGCTGCTCGATTGTCCGCCGAATCAGCCCCATCGCGCCGAGATCGCCAAGATGATGACCCGGGTCCTTCGCCGTGGTGAGGGTATTGCCCGGAGCCTGATGCAGGCGGCCGAACGGATGGCCATCGAAAAGGGCCGCACGTTACTGAACCTGGATACCGCGGAGGAGGAAGGCGCTGCGGGGTTGTATGAAAAGATGGGTTTCCGGCGAGCCGGGGTGATCCCCGATTATGCGTTGAAACCACATGGAGGACTTACGGGGACGATCATTTATTGGAAGAGGATCGGGGCGGGGAATAAAATATAATTATTATTTCTCTGCCGGGTATCCTTTGTCGATCCAATCGGTCTTTATATTGTGCTCGAGGTTGAGCAGCTGGGGATGGGTAAATTTCATTTCATTGAGCAGCGCGAAGGCCGGACGGATATTCGGGCAATGGACAAAGGGGCAGCAGCCGCAATAGATCACGACCGTTGCATCCGTGGGTAGCTTGCTGAGCTGCCGGCGGAGCTTGTCCAGGTTGTTGCTATCCCTTGCCGGGCCAATGTTTATCGAACCTTTTATAACGGCGCCGGGGCCGATGCAATAGACATAGGTTTTTTTTGCCTGCGGGTCGAGGAGGGTCTTTGCCAGGTCTGCCGGTGCGAGGAGTTGCGATGGTTTCCAGGGATCTTCGTTGTGTAGGATGGCGGGGCGGCTATGGGATGAATGGTCAAGGGACGACCGGCTAAAGGCGAGGGCTATAAAAGCCGTCAATAGAAAGGAGGATGCTATGAGAATGCCTTTGTTTTTCATACTGTGATCGATTTTGCCTTTGCCAAATGTAGGTAATAAAAAGGTAAAGGCGTCTTACCGCATTTGGACGTATTTTTGAAGTTCAAAAGAATTTTATGCGTTGGATCGCTATTTTGGGTTTGTTTTTTGTGTTGGCCGGCTGCGGCGGTCAATCAAAGGACCCGACCGCGGGGTTGCAGGACCAAATCGATAGTCTCCGGCAAAAGCTGAACAATACTTATGCTCCCGGGCTGGGAGAATTTATGTCCGGGATCCAGGTTCATCATGCGAAGCTATGGTTTGCGGGAAAATCGGGGAACTGGCAACTGGCTGGTTTTGAGATTGGGGAGATCAAAGAAACGATAGACGATATCAGCAAGTTTTGTACCGACAGACCGGAAATTTCTTCACTGCCTATGATCAATCCGGCTTTGGACAGTGTCAGCGCGGCTATAGCACATGGAGATGCTGCGGCTTTTAACAGGGGGTTTGTTGTACTCACGCAGACTTGTAACAACTGCCATCGGGCTACGAAACACGCATTCAATGTGATTAAGATCCCCGATACAGCTCCTTTCACCAACCAATCGTTTGACAAACCCCATGACCCGAAATAAGGAGCTGAAAGAATTGGCGGGATTATTTTTGCGGCTGGGGCTGACTGCCTTTGGCGGCCCTGCGGTCCATATCGCGATGATGCAAAAGGAAGTGGTGGACCGGCGCGGGTGGATGACGCATGAACATTTTCTGGATCTGTTAGGAGCCACTCAACTGATCCCGGGTCCGAACAGTACGGAGATGGCGATCCATATCGGGCAGGAAAGAGGAGGGTGGAAGGGGTTGCTGGTGGCGGGCGCCTGTTTTATCCTGCCGGCCGTGTTTATTACCGGGATCATCGCCTGGCTTTATCAGCTTTATGGGCAGGTGCCCAGTGTCAGCGCCTGGATGGTAGGGATGAAGCCGGCTATCATTGCCGTCATATTGGGGGCGATCTTCCCGCTGGCAAAGAAGGCCCTGAAAAATAACCGGCTGATAATTTTGGGAGGGGCGGTGCTGATCGCCGCGCTGATGGGCGCCAATGAGCTGGCGGTGATGTTTGGTGCGGGTGGAATCATGTTATTGATCAGCCTGGCGCGGCAATCGGCCGACACAATAAAAGGATTTCTTCCGGTAGTGTTGTTACAGGCGCCTTCTGTTGTCTGGTCCAATGCCCGGATCTTTTTTATTTTTTTAAAGATCGGGGCGTTGCTTTATGGAAGTGGATATGTGTTGTTTGCTTTTTTGGATAATGAGCTGGTGACGACGGGGCTTTTGTCCAAGCGGCAGCTGACCGATGCCATTGCGATCGGCCAGTTTACGCCGGGACCCGTATTTTCGGCAGTTACCTTTATCGGCTGGCAGATCAGCGGTTGGAAGGGAGCAATGCTGGCGACCCTGGGCGTCTTTTTACCTTCCTTTGTTTTTGTGGCCTTGTTGAATCCCCTGCTGGGCTGGATCCGTCGGTCGGCGTCCTTTTCGGCTTTCCTGGATGGGGTCAATGTCGCTGCGATCGCGTTGGTATTGTCGGTATGCATTACGTTGGGACGGGGGGTGATCGGTGACTGGCGGACGGTGCTCATCGGGTTACTGAGCCTGGCGGTAGTATTTGGCCGGCCGCGGACCAACAGCGCGTTTGTCATCCTGGGCGGGATTTTGCTGGGATATCTTTTGCAGCAGGTTTAGCGGGTCCTGCCGTGGATCATCCGGGATACCAGGCCCGCATATTTACCCCGGTCTGTTCTTATTACTCCGGCGAGATGAAGCAGGATATAGGCATAGATCAGGTATTGGGTAAAGCTGTGGATCTGTTTGATGGTACCATGGAGTCCTTTTAGAAAAGGGACATTTTCGAATGCCAGCCCCAGCCCGGTCAGCGCCATGATCAGGATCAGCCCATAAAAAACGACATACCCCCATTTTACCCAAAGATAATGTTGTCTTTCAGTCATCTCTTCTTTTGAGGTAGACCGGAACCGAAGGGCATCCGCGATCTTTTTCCGTAGCTTTTCATCCCCCGGCTGGAAGACCTCTATCAGCATCCGGCTGAGCAACAGACCGCAGATCACATACCCGATCAGGGTATGGAGGTCCCATAATTTGTCGTTGAAGCTATGTGAGATCATGCGTGCCTGGTCCTGGGTGACGGTGACTCCTTTGTGAGCCAATTGGTCCATCACCATCGCGGTATTGTTCCTTGTCCGGAAGGTGGTGGAGGCCAGTAGTACGGTGACAAGGGTCCCGGTAAGGGTGAGGAAAAAGATCCAATGCCAGAGCCGGATCGCCAGCGAGTGTTTTTCCAGGAATGCGGGTCTAGTGTCCATGGGATGAATATACAGAATCCGTGATTACTCACCTGCCCTTTTTTGTTCTTCCACGGATCCCGATCGGTGCGGTGTTTTTGTCGAAGGGTCAATTAAATCCGCATTTTCTTTTTAACACGCTGAAATAAGAAGCGGCAGTATGGCCCCGCTTCGAAAACGGGCAGCGATTGTACCAAAAACGGGCAATTCTGAGCCTTCCTGAAAATGCATATCCTTGATTATTATTGTCTTATAAATCTGGTATTCCATTGGTATCCTATGTATAAACAATTGGAACATGCTTAGGAGCTTTTTTACCATGGCCTGGAGGAGCCTGCTTAAAAACAAGATCTCTTCGGGGGTCAATATCGGTGGGCTGGCTGTCGGGCTGACAACCGGCATCCTTATTATCCTGGTGATCGTAGACGAGTTCAGCTATGATAAATTTCACCGGAACCTGCCCGATATTTATCTGCTGATGAAGAATCAGCAGCAGATGGATGGGGTATCGACGGGCAGTTCTACTTCGGGTATGATGGCTGCTGCCCTGCGGGAGGAGATGCCCGAGACAAAGTATGCGGCCCGTGCCGCTTACCGGCAGGAGCTAACGCGGGTGGGCGATAAAAGCATTTTTGCATCCGGGGTATATACAGATCCGGACCTCTTTAATATTATGACTTTTCCAGCGGTGGAGGGAAATGCCGTCGTTGCGTTGAAAGGGGTGAATACCGTGGTGCTTACGGAGGCGATGGCGAAAAAAATGTTTGGCGATGCGGACGCGCTGGGAAAGACGCTGGTGCTGAATGATACGCTGGCCTTAAAGGTGGGGGCCGTTCTCCGGGATATACCTGAGAACAGCAGTATAAAATTCGAGATGGCGCTGCCTTTTGCCATTTTTCAACGGAACAACCCCTGGCTGAACAAATGGGATGATAACCGGATCCATACCTGGATGCAATTGCAGCCCAATGCGAATGTGGCTGTATTGAATAAAAAGTTGACCCGTCTCGTCCAGGTGCAGACAAATGACACCTCTGTGTCGTTGTTTGCCCATCCCATGGCGAAATACCGGCTCTACTCCCACTTCAGCAATGGTAAGCCGGACGGGGGGCGGATCTACCTGGTAGACCTGCTTGCCGTGATCGGGTTATTTATCCTGCTGATCGCATGTATCAACTTTATGAACCTGGCCACTGCGCGATCGGAACGAAGGGCACGTGAGGTGGGTGTGCGGAAGGTGCTGGGTGCATCGAGGCGCGTCATCATTTTTCAGTTTTTTAGCGAAGCGTTGCTGATGGCTTTTCTTGCGTTGCTGGCAGGGCTGGCGGTGGTGTACCTGGTGTTACCGCTCTTTAACCAATTTACGGAGAAGAATATATCGCTGAATTTCCTGGATGGGAAGATACTTCTTTTGTTACTGGGGGTCGGTTTGTTTACCGGACTGGTGGCGGGTAGTTATCCGGCCTTGTTCCTGAGCCGGTTCCGTACGGTTGAAGTATTGAAGGGGACGATGGCCAGGGGGAAAAGCGGCGGTGGATTACGGAAGGCGTTGGTGACACTGCAATTTGTGGTCTCCATCTTCTTTATCATTGCCACCCTTGTGATCTATTCACAGATCAATTATATCCGCAACAGACCGCTGGGGTATGACCAGGAGAACCTGATCGATATCGTCGCCAACGGGAACCTGCCGGGGGAGTTTGAGCTTTTTAAGAACGAGCTATCGAAGCTCCCCGGGGTAAGGAATGTGTCCGGCGGTTCGGATAATATCCTTCAGTTCGGGAGTGGGATCACGGGGCTGGACTGGCCGGGAAAGCAGCCGGGGCATGAGCTTTCGATCCTAACCACGGATGTGCAGTATAACTGGACAAAGACGATGGGTATCCGGATGGTCGAAGGGCGGGATTTCAGCGCCGATTTTGGTGCGGATACATCGGCTTGTCTGCTCAACCAGGCAAGCGTAGACAAGATGGGGTTGAAGGAACCGGTGATCGGGTTGAAAGTGGGCGGGAAGAGGGTGGTTGGGGTGTTTGAAAATTTCGTTTTTAATAATCCTTCGGGAATCATCGCTCCTATGATGGTTTATCTCAATACCGGCCGATTGGGTCATTTTTATATACGGATCCGGAATGATGCGCATTGGCAGCAGACCGTTGCTTCGATCGGCAAAACGGCGAAGACCTTGAATCCCGGCTATCCGTTGGATCTTTCCTTTACGAAGGAGAGCTATCAGCATCGGTTCGAGGATTTTGCTTCCTTTGGATTCCTTGCTACTCTTTTTGGAGGCATGGCCATCTTTATTTCCTGTCTGGGTCTCTTTGGATTGTCTGCCTTTTTAGCCGAGCGGAAGGGTAAGGAGATGAGTATCCGGAAAGTGCTGGGGGCCAGTACAAGAGCGGTATGGTTTGCGTTGTCGGGTGAATTCCTCCGGCCGGTCTTTATTGCATTGTTGCTGGCCATTCCGTTGGGCGCCTGGGTCATGCATGCTGTCCTGGCCAATATTGCGTATCGTGTACATCTGAGCTGGTGGATCTTTGCCGTGGCGGGGGTGATGGCGATCCTTATTGCGCTGGCTACCGTCAGCTACCAGGGGCTGCGGACGGCGCTGGAGAATCCGGTGAAGAAATTGCGGAGTGAGTGATCCATGCGGACAATGTGATTGCGGAAGTTATTTGAAACTGAGATTCAATGAAATGATATCCGAGACCAGGTCCGTCGTCTGAGTATAATGCCCATAGCGGATCTCCATTGTGCTCAGGCCGCCCAGGATCCCTTTGGGAGGTGCGATCCGAAGGCCGGTCCCGAAGAAGCTGCTGGAAAAGGCCGACAGGGAATAATTGCTGGTAAAATGGCCGTCTGTCTTTGTGTGCTGTTCATAGGGGGCGAAATATTTAACGGCCGTTTGGGTGTAATACCGGTAGAAAGGGGAGATGGAAAAGAAAGGGGTGATCTTGACCGGTACTTCCAGGCCCGCTGTATGGCTGTGGAGGCCCCAACTATCGGTATAGTAGCGGTAATAGGACCGCAGGATGAACCTATCTCCCAGGAAATAGTTTAGCCGGAGCCCGAGGGGGAGCTTGAACCGGTTGGAGGGAAGTTTCTCTATCGAATCGGTCCCGTCGGTAAAGTATACCCTATGGAAGGGCAGACCGAGGTAGCCATTTTGTTCTACGAGGTCCAGCAGGACGGTTCCTTGCAGCCGTGTATTGATCACCTGTGAAAAAGAGAAGGAGCCGGTGTAGGTTTGCCGTGAACTGCTACCATAATCCGGGTGTCGCTCCTCGCCATTGTTGCCGACGCCGTAAGCTCCCGCCGGTTCGAATTCCGAGGGCAGGATCAGCTTTACCTGGTCAAAATAGGCGCTGGCTTTGAAGCCGAATTCTCCGTTGTTATGCGTCTTTTGGGTTATCCCTATATTGAGTCCGAGGGAGTGGTAATTGAATTCGTTGGAATAATAGGCGCCAAGGCTAAAGGAGGTTCCTTTTTTTTCGTTTTCGCGTGTCCAGTCGAGAGAGGGATAGAGGCGAAGGCCGTCTGTTCTCCGGGAAGCGCCGGTTTTGGAGATCCAGGCCTGTGAGGCGGCCGTATGATGGTCTACGCCGATGCCTGCGGTGAGCGTGTTCTTTCGTTGTTTTGCATCGAAGCCGATGAATTTAAATTCCAGTCCGTTGGCCAGGTCGGTGACTTTTTCCGAGCCGATGCCTCCCCGGATTGCCGAATGGTCGCCGGTCTGGGTATAATAGCTGGAGACCAGGTTGACCTCGTCCAGTTTCAGTTTTTTGGGTTTATAGGTTGCGGTATCGCCGGTGGTGGATTGTGAGAAGGCGTGGAGCAGCAACAGGTACAGGCCAACGACGGTAAGACAGATCTTTTTCATGTGTTTTTCGTTTAGTTACAGCCGCAACCGCCGCCTGTTTTCCCACCATTCGCACCGGAGGAGCCTTCACGATAGGATTGGAAATTAAGTTCGTTCTTTTCAACTTTCCTGTTGGACAGTCCCATTTCAGAATCATTGATCCGGTTTTTCTGGTATTCCTTTACGGGAGTACAGGCTGCCATCGTGGCCAGTATCAGGACTGCTGCAAGGCGCAGGATCGGGATCCGGGATGGCCGTTGGATGGATCCCGGCTGCCGGTACATCGACCGATCTTTAACTAAGTATGATATTATTGGATGCATAAACCTGGTTTTTGTCGTCAATGATGATCGCCTCCATATGTTCGATCTGGTTGATCATGTCCAGACCTGCTTCGACACCCATGATCATGACCGGTGTCGCCATGGCGTCTGCGATCTCTGCGTTGGGGCAGATGATGGTCACGCTTTTGATGCCGGTTACCGGCCATCCTGTGCGCGGATCGATCGTATGTGAATATTTTTTTCCGTCGATCCACACATATTTTTCATAGTTGCCGGATGTTGCCAATGCCATATCGGTCACGTTCAACAGCGAGATCACTTTTTTTGGATCGTCGGGGTTGGAGATCCCGATGGTCCAGGGAGATCCGCCGGGTTGATAGCCCCAGGCGGTGAGGTCGCCGGAAGCGTTGACCAGTCCGCCGGCGGCGCCTGTTTCGCGGATGACGGCTTTGGCTCTTTCTGCGGCGTATCCTTTTCCGATGCCTCCAAAACCGATACGCATGCCTTTTTCCTTTAAAAAAACGGTCGTACGGGTGTCGTCCAGCAGGATATTCCGATAGTTGATCAGCCTGACCATTTCCCTTGCCTTGTGCCGGTCGGGCAGGCGTTGCATATTCGTATCGAAATTCCAGAACCGCCGGTCTGCCGATCCGTAGGTGATATCGAAGGCGCCCTGGGTGACAGCCGAAATCCGGATCGAACGTTGGATCAGGTCAAAGGTTTCCCGGCTGACCCGGATGGGTGCAATGCCGGCATTTTGGTTGATCCGGTTGGTTTCGCTGTCTTCATCAAAGGTGGTGAGCAATCGTTCGATCCGTTGGATCTCCTGCACCCCGGCCGCGATCTGTTGGAGGGCCAGGTTTTCTTCTGCTGCTACAACACTGATCTCGAAATGGTTGCCCATCAATTTCATTTGCCGCCGGAAAATGTTCGTACGCCCCATAGTATACCCTTTACTCTATTTACCAGAAAGCCATTGACCTTTTATTCCATTCGCCGTTGTATTAGTGACCCTTTTTATGGAAGCGGTATCCCAGGATCACTTTAAAAATGGCGTTGTCGGTGCTTTGTGTAAATCCCCAGCCATACCCCACATTGAATTCCCAGTCGGGAGACCAGTCCAGGTCGATGGCGGCAAACAATTGCTGTTGTTGTTGCTGATAAGGTTGAAAATGATTAAGGGGACCCACGGAACCATAATATTCGAATCCCGCTGCTATGATCTTTGTGACGTTATAGGCGGCTTTGAAATTGGGGGAAAATACATATCCCAGATCCTTAGAGGCGCCATGGAAGGACTTGTCAAATGTTGGGTTTAGGGAAAGATACAATTTACCGAGCTGTTTATCAATGATGGGTCTGATCTCGAGTGTCCAGTCGTCTTCGCTGTATTCCCGTTTCTGGTAGCCTCCTTCCAATGACAGGCTTACGCCCACGGGCCAGTTCCATGCGGCCGGCGCCATGACCCTGGGTCGTATATGGCTGCCGACGTAGGTGGTGCGGTTATCGTTGCCCAGGGTATTAAAGATATAGAAACCTGTCTCGAACCAGGGCGTCCAGCCATGGGTGATCTCGATCGTCTCATGAAAGACATGGTTGGTCGGCAATACGCCGTCTTCCGTCGTTTTCTGGCCGTCGAAGGTATAGTTGCTATGCAACTCCACCATGGTGTTCCCTTTTAATACCGTCTGAGAACCATATACCTGTATTTCATAATTGTCCTGTGCATTGCTGATGAAGGGCAGGCTACATCCAAGCAGCACCCCGTAAAAAAATATTTTCGACATAAAGATCTTTGTGAAGCCTTATCAGCCATCACAAAATTAACTGCGTTGTCCCGTCAAGCGGTTAGAGGGCTATTAGAAATTTATTAGAAAAACATTAGAACATTCTGGCGGAAATCTGAATTTATCCATAGAATAGATCTATTGTAAACGTTGTCCCTTCCCGGACACGGGAGTTTACCGAAATGTTGCCCTGGTGCAGATGGATGATCCTGGCGGTTAGGGAAAGACCGATCCCGTTGCCTTCTGCGAATTTTTTATTTCCTCCCCGATAAAACGGGGTGAAAATATGGATAAGGTCTTCTTCTGCGATCCCGATACCGGTGTCGGTGAAATGCAGCAGGGTCTTTTCCCCCGCGAAAACGATGCTCACGGCGCATTGATGATCGTGTGAGAATTTGCAGGCATTCTCGATAATATTGGAGAAGGCGACCCCTAATAAGTATTCGTTGCCCCTGATGGATATGAAGTCCCCTTCTTCGATCTCGCGTTCATAAACGATATCGACTTTATAACCGGGGTTCGATTTGATGACTCCCCGGCGGGCATCCAGCAGGACCTCGTCGAGACGGATCACTTTAAAGGTGATCTTTGCCTGATCATAGCTGGCTTTAGCGAGGTCCAGCAGGTCATTGGACAGACGGGCGAGTTTGCGGGCATCCGCCAGTATAAGGCGGATCACTTCCTGGTATTCCGTCACATTCCTTTTCCTGATGGCGGAGACTTCGAGTTCCGCGATGATAGCAGCCAGCGGTGTCCGGAGTTCATGAGAGATATTGGAGACGAATTGTGTCTGGGCGTTGAATGATCTTTCCAGTCTGTCGAGCATCCGGTTGAAGGTAATGGCTAATTCAGCCATTTCGTCTTTACCGTTTCCGGTCGGGATCCGGAGGTCCAGGTGGTTGGCGCTGATAGCTTCCGCCTTTTCCACCATTTCACTGACGGGCTGCAGGGCTTTCCGTGAAAAGATGCTCCCGGCTATCAGCGTGAGCAGGATTGCCATGGCAAAACCTGTTCCCAGCGCGATGCGCAGCGTCGTCAGTTTTCGAAGGCCGTCTACGTCTTTGGCCGCTGCGGTGATGACATACGTCTTTCCTCCGAAGAGGTAGGTAAAGCCAATAGCCTGCAGGTCTTCTACATAGAAATGGATCTCTTTCAGCCGCCGGATACTGTCGATCGTTGCCCTGGTTTCTTTCACCTTATCGATATAACCTGCGTCATGATAGAGCAGGTTGAAACCGGCATCATAGACGGCCACTTCTTCCTGGGGAAGGGTATTCAGTGAATTCTTATAGATCAACTGTAGCACGGAGGGCTCTACTTTGGCGCCCAGAAGAAGGTTGGTCTTGGTGATGGCCAGTTGGCGGAGCCTTACAAAATATTCTTCTTCGCGCTGGCGGGCGTTGGAAAAATAGATCATCAGCGAGAAGCCAAGAAGGAGAAGGGCAAACAAGCTGGAGAACAGCAAGGTTAGTTTGAGCCTTATCTTCATGGGGTTTCTTTAAAGATGAACCCGATGCCGGGACGTGTATGGATCAGTTTGATGGAGTGTTCCTTATCGATCTTTTTGCGCAGGTAGTTGATATAGACGTCGATGAAGTTAGTGCCTGTGTCAAAATCCGTCTCCCAGACATTCTGAGCGATCTCGGCCCTGGAGAGGACCCGGCCTTTGTTGTTCATCATATACTCCAGCAGACGGAATTCCTTACGGGTCAGGTTGATTTCCTTGTTATTCCGGCGTACGATGCGGGTAGCGAGGTTCATTTCCAGATCGGCGGCCGACAGGGTTGGTCCGGGGTTTGTCCCGTGCCGGGCGGAGCTACGTTTTAGAAGTTCCCGGATACGAACATAGAGTTCGCGGAAATCGAAGGGTTTTACGAGATAGTCGTTGGCGCCGGCATCGAAGCCTTCGACCTTCTCGTCGGTGGTTCCCAGGGCCGTCAGCATGATAATGGGTATTTCAGGCGATTGCAACCGGATCTGTCGGCAGAGTTCCACGCCATTGAGACCGGGCAGCATGATATCGGTGATGATAAGGTCGAAGGTATCGGTCAGGGCGAGTTTTTTTCCGCTAAGGCCATCCGGTGCGATGGTGGCTGTATAGCCCAGCTCTTCGAGTCCTTTTTTTATAAGGCGGGCGACCCTTTCCTCGTCTTCTATGACCAATATCCGCATTTTTGTATTATTTGTCGGCCTGGATGATTGCCGCTACCAGGCTGCTGAATTGTTCCGGTTTTACATCCGGGAATCCCTCCCAGGATTTAAGGACCTTCCCGTCGGCGTTGAGCAACAGGGTCAGGGGGAATTTCCCCTGTGGATTGTACTGGTCGGCCAATGCTTCGTTCGAATGTTGCCGGGCTGCGGGCAGTTGATTCTTTTTCATACGGGGGAAGTCTGCATTGACTAGCACCAGCGCCGTATCTGCCATCGCTAGAAAAGTGGGATTGTCCAGGATCTCCTTCCGCAGGTTGATACAAGGGCCGCACCAGTCGCTGCCGGAAAAATTGAGCAGGATATGGCGGTGTTGCTGATGGGCTATTTCCTTAGCTTCCTGCATATTGGTATGCCAGGAGGGAAAGACGACTGTCCACAAGGCGAAAAGGAGGATCTTGATCATGATGTAAGTTATTCTGAAATGAAATATAACGCTATTTGACAATTCAAGCTAAGATCGCCTCTATCTTCTCTGCGATCTCTCTTTTCCTTTATGATCTACTGTGAATTCGAAGGATTCCGTCATGGGGCAAAAATTACGAATTTTTTGGCATATCACAGATGTGTTGGATGGTTGGTATTGCCGCGGGGGATATTGACGATAACGGAGCATCCTTTTCCGGGTGAAGTATTCAGCAATGCCTTGCCATTATATAGCCGGGCGCGTTCGAAGATATTGGACAGCCCCAGTCCTTTTTGGGTATTTTCCGGATCGAAGCCCTGGCCATCATCCTTTATCTCCAGTCTGACCCGGTCGAAATTGATCTCGAGCGATATGCTTATTCTTTTGGCTTTACTATATTTGAGGATATTCCTGGTTTGTTCCTGGACGATCCGGAACAGCGCGACTTTTTTGTTTTGGTTTAATAATTCAAGGTCACAGATATCGCTGTGGGTAAACCCGATCACGAAAAGACCGCAGTAGCGCAGGTCATTGATCAGGTCTTTTATGCTGGCGATCAAGCCGCCCGCTTTCATTCCCTGTACGACCATCGATCTTGACAGCGTCCGGATCTCTTCGATCGCCATGTTAAGTATCTCCATGGTCTTATTTTTTATCTCCCGGAAATTTTCGGTGTCCTGGTGTAATAGGCTCAGGTAGAGTTGGCCGGAGGCGAGGATCTGGTTTACGTTGTCATGGAGCTCATGGCCGATGCGGGTACGTTCGGCTTCCCGCGCAACGATAATGGCTTCTTCGCGGTTCGGGTCCTTATCGGCGATGTCGTATCCGAGGCAGATAAATTTTTCTATTTGTTGCGGTTTCCGGACGCAGCCGATCTGCCATTTTACCCAATGGGTCCGGCCATTTAATACTCTTAATTCAGTGACAACTGCTTCCTCCTGTGCCAGGCAGGTGGCGAGGCTTTCCTGCAAGGGGATGCGGTCGTTCTGGTCTACCAGGTCGAAGAAGCTATGACCGGCTGCGGGTCCGCCCGATGGAAGGAAACTGTTATAAAATTGCGAGTTGGTGAAGCTAAGGCGTCCTTCGCCGTCGAAGATGGCGAGGTAGTAGGGTTGATGGTCGGCCAGGGTCGACACCCATTCGTTGATATGCAGTCCGGTGCTCATTGGGAGGTTTTTTATATGCGTTTTAACAGGCGGCATTGAGTATCATGGGGATGAGGTCCATGTCGTTTGATTTGTCCAGGAAGGCGCGGGCCCCTAATTTTTGACATATTTCCCGGTAATAGGTATCCGCATGATTGGAGATCATCAGTACGGCTATTTCCATTTTGCGTTCCCGGATGACGCGTAACAATTCGATGCCGCTCTTATCCGGTAAATTGATATCCAGCAATACCATATCCGGGCTAAGCCGGGACAATGACTCCAGGCCTTCTTTATAACTGCCGGCATGTAGGACAAAGGATATATTTTCCATGTCTTCGAGGATGGGGATGATCCTTTCGGTGATCAGGATCGAGTCATCGACGATCAGGACGGTCTTTTTACCTTTTTGCATAAATGTAATTTTGATATGACAAAGAAATGCAAAGAAAAATTCCGGAAAAATAGAAGGTAATCCTGTTTGGGCGTACTGAATACTACGGGATGTTTGTAGCAACTCTACTACATTACCCTTAAAAAGGAGGAAATAAAGATAGGGATCTAAAGAAGGGAAGAAATAAGGGTGGGGACCTGCTCGAAGTCTTTGGATTTATCCATGAAATAGTCGGCACCCCATTTCTGGCAAACGGCTTTGTAGTGATCGCTATTCTGGTTGGTGAGCATAATGACGATGATCTGTGGATAGTGTATCTTGATATGACGAAGCAGATCGATACCATTCTTACCCGGTAGGTTAATATCGAGGAGGATGATATCGGGGGGGGTGTCGGCGATCAGTCGCAGGGCGGTATGATAATCCGCGGCTTCCCTGACGGGGCCGGGATTTTCTAACGTTTTCAGCAGGCTCTGCAGCCTCGATCTGATAAGGTTAGAATCATCAACGAGTAGTATGGATTTTCCGCGCATGATGATGTTTCGGGTGCAAAGTACGGAGAATTAAGCCCTTATCATGTAGAGGGAACGAGGTGTTATCGTCGTGGGGACTACCTAAAGCATGTAGAATATATTCTACAAGGAAGGGACCATCCGGGTCTTATAGAAGCTTGTGCTCGATAGCATACAGGGTCAGGTCGGCATTGGTCTTTGTATTCATTTTTGTCATGATCCTTGCCCGGTAGGTGCTGACGGTGGTGACGCTGAGAAAGATCTTTTCGGCGATATCGGAGACGGATTTCCCCGCCGCCAGCAGCTTAAATACTTCGAATTCGCGGTCCGAAAGGTATTCATGCGGCTTTTTTTCCGCGTCCTGGTCCAGGGTGGATGCCAGTTTTTCTGCGATGGAGGCGGTGATATATTTTTTGCCGAGCAGCAACTGGTTGATGGCCTTGACCAGTTCTTCCGGCGCCGATTCCTTGTTGAGGTAGCCGGAGGCGCCGGCTTTCAGCACCCGGATGGCGTATTGGTCCTCGGAATGGACGCTGAGGATCAAAAAGGGCAGTTTCGGGTGGTTTTGGCGGACCTGTTGCAGGATCTCCAGTCCGCTGCGGCCCGGCATGGAGATATCCGATATGACGACATCCCATTCTTCGCGGGCAATTTTGTTATAAAGGTCTTCTGCGTTTGTTACTTCTTCAATTACGGCGGAAGGAAAGGCATCGAGTATGATCTGTTTGAGGCCCCGGCGTACTACGGAGTGATCGTCGGCAATGAGGAATCTGCGCATATGATTTTGGTTATGATATACTTGTTGTTAAAGGTACGGTTACGACCAGGCTTGTCCCCTTGCCAACCCGGCTGGTCAGATTGAAGGAGCCGCCCATCATTAGTGTTCGTTCTCTCATTCCCAGCAGGCCCAGGGTTTTTTTGCCGCCATTCCGGCGAGCGTCGAACCCTTTTCCGTCGTCCTCGATCTTCAGCAGGATACAATTGTTATCCGATCTTTCCAGCGATACGCTGACATTGGCGGCTCCTGCGTGCCGGGCGACATTTGTCAGTGATTCCTGGCAGATCCTGAACAGGCCGATGGCGGTAGTGGAGGAGTAGTTGAATTCGGCGATCGAGCAGTTAAAGCTGGTGGAAATACCGGATCGTCGCTGGAACTCCTGGCATTGCCATTCGATGGCGGCTACAAGGCCCAGGTCGTCCAGTATGCTGGGGCGGAGGTCGGTGGCTATCCTGCGGACCGTTTTTATCGCGATGTCGAGGAGTTCCAGTACCCCGGCTGCTTTTTCCTTTGCCGGACCGTCTTGTTGCAGCGAGGAGCGTTTGCTCATCCAGGAGAGGTCCATTTTCAGACCGGTGAGCTGTTGTCCAAGCTCATCGTGAATTTCCCGGGCGATGCCGGCTCTTTCTTCCTCCCGGATCTCCTGCAGATGCGATGCCAGTTGGCGGATCTCCTGGTAGGACTGTGCCAGCAGTTCCTCCGCCTTTTTTCTTTCGGTGATATCGCTGTCGAGGGCGAGATATTCGTAGGGCTCTTTATTTTCTTTTACGAAGGGGACGATGGTCATGTCCACCCAATAGATGCTGCCGTCTTTTGCCTGGTTGCGGATCTCTCCTTTCCATACTTTTCCTTTGGAGATCGTTCGCCACATTTGTTGCATGAATTTCGGGGCATGGTAGCTGGAACCTATGACCCGGTGGTCGTTGCCGACAAGCTCTTCCCGGGAATATTTAGAGATCGCGCAGAAATTGTCATTTACGTATTTGATGATCCCTTTTTCGTTGGTAATGGATACAATCGACGATTGGTCCAGGGCGTATTTATAATCCGTGATCGCCTTTTCCGTTCTTTTTTGGTGGCTGATATCCCGGATAAAGACGGATAGCCCGTCGGGCGAGGGATAGAGGTGATTTTCCTGCCAGAGGTCCAGCGGCGGATAATAGTCGGTATTTATAATGTTCTGCTGTTCGGCCATCGCCCTGTTGAAAGCGTGGTAGGTAGAAGATCCGACGACGTCCGGGAAAATATCCCAGACACATTTACCGATCAGCTGATCCGGGTCCCGGTGGATCAGCTCGCCGGCTTTTTTATTGAGATAGGTGTAACAGAAATCCTTGTCGACGGCGATAAAGGCATCCGTGATCCGCTCGAAGATGCCGGTCAATTCCGCGGTTTTTATTTTTACCTGTTCTTCCAGGTCTTCGTTAAATTTCCGTAGCTGCAATTCCATCTGTTTGCTTTCGGTGAGATCCCGGCAGACCATCACATATCCATCCTCCGCACCCTGCGAATCACGCACCGCGGAAATAGTTATAAACATCGTCAGAGGCGAATTGTCTTTTTTTAAATAGATCACCTCTCCTTTCCAGTAGCCGGACTGGCGAAGTTCTTTAATGATAGCGGCCCTTGTGTCCTCATCCAGGAGGGTCCGCAAAACTTCCTGTGCCCACCGGCCCTTGACTTCGTCCATACTATATCCAAAGAGTAATTCCGCAGCCTTGTTCCAGCTCCGGATGGTAAAGTGTGCATCGGTGGAAAAGACCGCGTCGCTGATATCTTCTATCAACCGCGCCATATAGGCGATCCTGTCAATGGCCTCTTTTCTTTCGGTAATGTCGCGGGTTACTTTTGCAAAACCCAGCACTTCTCCGTCAGGGTTGCGGATGGTGGTAAAGATGACATTGGCCCAGAAAAGAGTGTCGTCCTTACGGACCCGCCAGCCTTCCTTCTCGTATCGGCCGAGTTCGCGGGCCCTGGAAAGATTGTAGGCGGGTTCCCCTTGTTCGATCTCCTCCTCCGTATAAAATACCGACATATGTTTTCCGATGATCTCTTCTTTGCTGTATCCTTTGATGCGCTCTGCACCTTCGTTCCAACTGATGACAAACCCTTCCGGGTCCAGCATGAAGATCGCGTAATCTTTTACGCCGCCTACGAGCAGGGCGAACCGTTGTTCACTGGCCGCCAGGGTTTTTTCTGTGGTCTCTTTTTGTTGGTCTCTTTTATTGAGGAGGCGTGCATTGTACCAGACGATAAAGATGAAGGTGTAAATAATGCTCGAAACCAGCAGGGTTACGCCCAGTTCCGTGGAGATCAGCCCTTTCCAATAGGCGACCAGGCGGATAAGCCCCAGCGATGCCGGCAGCAGGATGACCAATGGAAGAAGTTTACGGGCTGTAAGGCCACCTGTAGAGGAACTGGTAAATTCCTTCAGGATCCCTTTACCGGGCTGCACCAGCAGTATGGCGGCTGCCAGGATAAGGAAAGTGAGGGCCGTTGGTAAGGCCATCGGGATATACGTCGATGTTCCGAAGGTCAGGGGTATCCGGTACAGATAACCGAGCAGGCGGAACAGCGTCACCCCCAACACCAGCAGTGCCAGGTATTGTGATGGCAGCCGGCGGCCTTTTATTTCCAGTTGCGGGGTTAGCAGGGCGGCGCCGGTCAGGAGGAAACAAAGGGGGGACAATCCATACATGCCCGGGAGGATGCCGGTGATCTTGCCGATACCGGTTAAGAGTACCAGCGTGGCCAGGGTCTTACCAGTGTACCGGCGAATGGACGGGCTGGTCGGTGTTATCCCGGATAAAAGCAGCAAGGACCCGGCGGACAGAATAAAAGAAAGAGCCGTCAGGGAGGGCACGACCGCAGGTCCTTCGATCAGCAGGCCAATGCCAATGACGAGTACGAGGAGGGATAAATAATAAGACCATCGCTGCAAAATGGTTTGCAGCGGAACCAGATGCTCCCGGGGGCGTGTAGCTTGCGTCATTTTCCTCTGAGTTGGTCTAAATGAATACGCTTATAGCCTGAGCATTAACCAGTTAAATAATAATAAGATAGGAATCGGAAAAGTTTTGAATCTTCTATCTTATTACTAATGTAAATCATATTTATTACTTATCTAAACAAATTTTTTCAAAACGAATGACGAACATCTTACTGTCTCCGGGCGTTTGGTCAGCGGCAAGGTTGAAGAGGATCTGCGTTGTAGACATTATTCTACAGGGAGAATATAGCCGTTGCTACCCCATGACGATAGGACAGACTATTTTTTCAGAGGAGGGTATGTTGCATCTTTGTATAGTTGAAGCGCAAAACAAATTATCTGAAACGTCCAATGTCCAAAAATCCACTATCCGAAAAGAAAGACCGAATGTCCAGTATCCAATGCTCTGAAAACACAAGCAAGATCCAATCCCGTGAAAACCGAAACAAGATCCGATGCCCTGAAAACCTGTAATCCATCCCTGTGAGAACCCTTGATCGGGCCCGTTGCGTCCGTCTCTATGAAAACGACAACCGAAGACCCACACCCGCAGGCCAACCATTTCAGGAATGAAATGGTTGGCTTTTTTATGCTGTGCGTTTTCTGAACTGGACGGGACTATTTTGCCCAACCCCGGGGGCGGGGGGAAGGTTTACTCCCAAATTTCTTCAGAATTGCTTCCGAGATTCAGTCTTTGCAACTCTACAGTATGAATTCCAGCCCTTTATTCAACGAAGTAGATCTATATGTGAGCCAGTTGTTCCAGGAACACCCGCATCCGGACCTGCTCTATCATAATTTTGAGCATACGCAAAGGGTGGTGGCGCATTCCATGCAGATCGCCGATCACTATCCCCTTTCTGAGGCGGAGAGGTTTATCCTGTATACCGCCGCTTATTTTCATGATACCGGTCATCTTTTAGGAGTACTGGAGGGACATGAACGGGTGGGGGCCGAGATCATGCGGGATTTCTTCAAGGGTTTGCGGGGGAAAGCGGATGAAGGTTCGCAGGCCGGCTCCGTTGAGGCTGCGAAGGGTAGCTGTGAGGAAGGTTCGCCGATCGGACCCGACGAGCTTTTGCGGATCGAACGTTGTATCATGGTCACCCGGTGGCCTGTCCGGCCGGTGAAGCTTTTGGAAAAGATGATCTGTGATGCCGATACTTTTCATCTGGGGACGGAGGAGTTTATGGAGATGGATGGAAGGGTATGGGATGAAATGGAACGGCGGACGGGGAAAGTGATCGAGCATCGGGCGGAGCGATCGTTGCGGTTCCTGGAGGTACACCGGTTCTATACGGAGTATTGCCAGAACTTGTTGAATGAAGGGAAACAGAGGAATATAGAGCGGTTGCGTGAGCTGCTCGGGAAATGAGGGGTGAGGCTCCTACGAGTAAACCGGTTATTGTGCCGGTTGTTCGATCGGGGTGGGGCCGTTGTCGTTGTCCCGCTCCTTTTCTTTTTCCTTGAATTCCAGCTTTCCGAATTTAAAGCTGAGCGTAATCCCAAAGGATTGGTAGGGCACCTGTCGCAGGTTGTATTGCGAGAAATTTGTCCCGAAGAGGGTGGTCTTCTGGTTGACGTATTTGTTGAATGGGTTGGTGGTGGTGAAGCCAAGACTGGCTTTTTTGTGAAAGAATTCCTTGCGTACGGCCAGGGTATAGAATATAAAGGCCGGGCGTGTTCCCTGGATATTCTTTTGCGAGGAGTTATAATTGCCGAAGACCTCCGCGACAAGGTCGTTGCCGAATCGATAGCTGGCGTTGAGGTTGGTGCGGACGGCAAAGCCGCTGACGGTTGCCAGACCGGGGCTTTTGTTGGTACGGGTGCCGAACTGTGCGTTGAGCCGCAGGCTGAGGGCGGAGGTGACGGGGAGGGAACCAAAGATATTTCCCCCGAAGGAGGTCTGTGAGCCGATATTGTAGCGTTGGGTCAGGGATACGTCGGTATAGGTCGTTCCGTTAACATCGAGTGTTGGATAATAGGTGGCAAAGGTTTGCAGATCGTCCGTATTATAGCGATAGATCGCGGCTATATACAGGTTGGCGGAATTCCCAAAGGATTTATTATAACCCAGCTCATACCGATGGCCTTTTTCCGGTTTCAGGGAAGGGGTGCCGGTGCTGATATTATGTGGGTCGCTGATATTGTAGAAGGGGTTGAGGTCTCCGTAATCGGGACGTTCGATCCGGTAGCTGTAGGCTGCCTTGATGGATTGGGTCTCGTCGAATTTATGCTGGAAGACCAGGGAGGGGACGAAGAGCCCGTAGCCGGGAATATTCGTACCGGGAAAATCGGCCGTCGTATGGGTATATTCATAGCGGGCGCCTGCCTTCCCTTCGAGGAAATGGTGGAAGAGGGTAAAGCTGGAAGAGAGATAATACGCATAGATCTGGCGGCTATAGGTAAAGCCGTAGGATTGATTTGCGTTGGGGCTATAGGTCTTGTCCGTGAGCAGGGTATCGGTTGCGATATTATTGCTGAGCTGTTCGAATACGCCCTTGGCGCCGGTCTCGAGGGTAAAGCCCTCGCTGAGTGGCTGGGTATAGTCGACTGAAAAATCCGTTTCCTTGTCGGTGCCGGGGTTATGACCCCTGGAGCCGGAGGTAGTGGCGCCCCCGGCGGGATAGTCCTGTTCCTGGTAGTAGTCGGAGATGTTCTTACCGACGCTTGTAGTGATAAGCACATCCAGTTCCCGGTCTTTATTGTTCTTAAAATTTTTCTTGTAGTCCAGGCTGTAGTCCGAAGAATTGCTGCTGGACTGGCCGCCGGCATTCCGTACACTGGGGAGGGCGGATAAACTATTCCCGGATCCGTCGGTGACCTGTTGCAGCTGGTTGGTGATCCCCGAGCTGTGGTTGCCAAAATGGTTGTAATTAAAAGAGGCCGTCAACTTGTCCCTTGGTGTAACATCCCACTCGGCGCTGAGCCCCGATTGGTAACCGCTCCTTTTGAAGAGGGAGCTTCCCGTCTGGAGGAGACCGGTCAGCGTGTCTTTTGTGGGGTTGAAGGACTGCCGGTCGGTGGTGTTGATCGTGGTGGTATTCAGCTGTTCATTGCCGCTGAAAAAGGCATTGACCCCAATGTTGTTCTTGCGGACACCGAGATTGAAAGAGCCATTCTCCAGCCGGGTGCCTGCCGAGGCGTTGATCGTTCCGTGGATACCCTGGATCCGGTTATCCTTCAGGATGATGTTGATGATCCCGCCGGTGCCGGCCGCATCGTATTTTGCGCCGGGGCTGGTTATGACCTCGATGCTTTTTATCTGGCTGGCGGGTATGGACTGGAGGGCATCGGCCAGGTTGGAGCCAAAGATGGTGGAAGGTTTTCCGTTGATAAGAAAACGAATATTCGGGTTCCCTTCCAGCTCCACATTACCGTCTATGTCCACGGATACGGAAGGCACTTTCTTCAATACGTCGAGGGCTACCCCGCTTTGCGAGGTCACGTCGTTGGCGGCGTTGAAGACCATCTTGTCGATATGATTTTCGACGAGTGGCCGGCTGCCCGTGACCGTTACGGCCTGCAGGCTGGCGGAAGAGGGGGACAGGGAAAGAGTGCCCAGCTTTATCGTACCGGAACCGACCACCACGTTCTTTTGGGTCGTCGGCTTAAATCCAATAAATTCTACCAGGAGCTGGTAGGTTCCCGGTGCGATCCCGGTCAGCGAGAAGTTGCCTTTGGCATCGGTCACGGCGCCGTTGACGGGTTTGCCGCTATGCGGGTCGACCAGCGAAACCGAGGCGTAGTCGATGGGCTCTTTGGTGGCGGCGTTGACCACGGTACCCTGCAATTTGGCTTTTGACTGCCCATATGAATATAATGCGCTAATAATCAGAATAATAGAGAGTGCGATCTTGCTGCCCGTTCGTTGTAAGGATTCCATTTGGGCACAAAAGTAGCGGATAATTCTTAAGACATTCTGTAGGAGATTCTGAGTATAATCTGGATTTATTATGAACACTTCGCTATCAGACGCCTGGCGGCGGTCCATAACAAGGGAATATAGAGGCATAGGAGAACGTAGAACCAGTTTGCATAGGTATCCAGGAACAAGGTGCGAAGACAGATGTTATTGGCGCGTGTGGCGCCGATGCTGTGATCGAGCAGGTATTTTGTGAAAGGGAACAGTACCGGGATCTTTGTCCAGTTCGTATACCGGACGGCTTCATAGCGATAGGCCGGCTTGTAATCCCCGGGCAGTTGTCTGGAATAAAATGCCCAATCCTGCTGAATGTCTGCAAAGCTGGCCAGGTGATTGTCCGGCCGGACAAAATAGAGATCATAGGTCGGATCGAGGGCGACCCAATTACTGTCTGTTTTGACTTCTACTACGTTATGGCCTCCGTAGATGCCGTTGACCTTCATCTGGGCGATCCGTACGGAGTAATGATAGTTAGAGAGGATACGGGCCAGCACTTCCGAGTAGCTGCCACATTCCCCCATGGTGGTCATCAGATCGACGGCTGTCGAATGGAAGATGGTCGCCTCGGGGCCAAGGTCGCTGTTGCCGCTAAAGGTAGCGGCCCGGTTGCTCATCAGCTGATGGCAATAGTCCATTGCTTTTATAACAACCGAGTCGTGTGTATCCCTTGAGCCCAGACCGCTATTGACAGCGATCTTTATGGAATCGAACAGGCCATTCTCATATCGGTCTTCTATCCTGAAGAAGCACAGGAAGGCCAAAAAGAACCCATTGAGGAACACGAGGAAATACAAATTTTTGAATATGCCGCCGCCCCGGGAAATAAGGTACCTGATTGCTGTTGGTTTCATTGGTAAGATGATAAATGAAAACGAACGGCTTGTTGTCGGGGGCTAAAGATAACACGAAAGAGAGTCGGGGGATGATGCCTGTGTGTTAAAGGTAGGGAAAAATTAATTATTGTTAAAATGGGTGTTTTTGGACCCGCAATGATGCGGATTGGGAACCTTTTTGTTATATGTAAGGTCGACAAGCCGGACGGAAAGTAGTCTAAGGTGCAGGAAATTGATAGTATTTTGATGACATGGTTGTATTGCTGAATATTCCCGGACCGGGGATTCTATCCGGCGGAAATCCCTGGAATCCCTGGATGGCGGGCAGTCCCATGATGCGGCTGAGGGCATGGAATCGGAATGGTGTCTTTGGGTCCAGTTCGAACAGCACGTCGAATCCATCCGGCCACTGCCCGCGAACATCCAGCCATCGATATTTTTTATGGTCGTCGCCAGCACCGGCGGGTGCAGCGGCTGGTGCAGCGGCGGGATGAGCGCTATCCTTTTCCGGGCGGACCCCGTTGACGGCAATATCCAGCGCCGGGCAGGTCGAATCCAAATCAAAATGTGCAGAGACGGCGCTGTCGAAAACCGAACAGTGCAGCAGGAGTTTTCGGACTCCATCGATAACCGAGTCGCTGGTCACGGTGACTTCCGGAGGGGAGAAATTGACAAATTCCGTTTTGTTAACCAGCTCTTGTGCTGTCGGGCCCGCCGGACCGGGAAAGTTATAGACCGTGGGCATCTTCACGGGATGTGGCAGGAAATGCCGGGTCCAGCTATCGACGGACGTATTACGCAGTACCCACCAGGCGCTGCTGTCATCCGCGTTCACGACATACCGGAGATCGGTCTTATATGGTTTGCCGGTGGACCTGCCCCGCAACACTCCAAACCCCGTCGCCAGCAGACAAAGCAGGAATGCACAACCGGGAACGATCCATCGGGATTCCCGAAAGACCAGCGCAAACAAGGGGATCAGCAGTCCGAGCAGCAACCCGGTCAACGGTCCGAGCGCCGCCGCCTCTGGCTGTACGTCAAACCCGATAAACAGACCATAGATCAGCGGCGCCAGCAGCAGGAGGGCCGGTAGCAGACAGATAAAGGTCAGGATCGAAGTTTTCCAGACGACAGGACCGGTCGTATCCGGCGTCATCGATCTCCGTGACCAGCCGATGAGGCAGGCGATCAGCAGGAACAGCAAGGGGAAACACAAAAAATAAATTGCCGTTGGAATAAGGGTATATAGCAGATCCAGGATAACGACCTCCAACAGGGCAATGCCGGCCATCAGGGAGGGCGTCTCAAATTTCCGCAGGAAGCCCTGATAGACGAGGGTAAAGATGGCAATGATCAGCGCTGTGATCGCAAAATAGAAATACTTCGTGTTGTATGCGTTGGAATAGTAGCCTCCATATAAAGGATAGGCCGTCCGGACCCCCTGCAGGGCAAATTTCGTGGCAAAGTAGAGCAGCGCCAGGACGACGGCAAAAGAAAAGAACCCGGCTATAAAACCTTTCCATCCGATGCGCCGGTTTATCATGCCCATGATCAGCCATACCAGCAGGAGTAGATTTGTTGCAAACAGGAATACGCTGTTCCAGGAGGCGGGGTAGACGATCATCCAATTGCCCAGGACTCCGAAAAATGTCGTTTCCAGGGTCTTTCGCCGACTGATGTCGATGTTACCGAAGTGTCTGACCATGCTGAGCATGTTATCCCCGTGTTCCTGGAATGTATTCGGGTCCATGTTTCCTGCCTGGTCGGTCAGGGCGTGATAATTTACAAAGCCATCGATATAGGCAAAGTCGAATCCGGGGATGCCTTTTCTACTGAAGGGGAGCAGGTCGGTGCTGTTCGGAAGGATCCGGAACAGCTCATGATACAGGGAGCTGGCGCTCTTGTGTGCGCAGGCCTGCCGGTATTCATCTACCATCCATCCGCTGCTGCCATTGGAGACCATAAAGCTTTTTCCGGAGTTTCCCCGTCCGTCGAAATTCAACGCAACCCCAACGGTATTGAACAGGGGATTTTCGCGGACGAAGCTGGTGGATCCAAGCAATCCCGCCTCTTCGCCGTCGGTGAAAAGGAAGATAATATCGTTTTTTAAAGGCGGGCCTGTCTTGATCAGGCGGGCTGTTTCCAGCATCGCGGCACAGCCTGCGCCATCGTCTCCTGCACCTCCGGCATTTGGTTCCGAATCGTAATGTGCCATGACCAGGACCGCCGGCTTCGTCTTGTCCCCGCTATCCGATCCCTTACAGATGGCGATAATATTCGTGATATCGCCGGCCGTCACGCCTGTCGCAGAGGAAACGACGGAAGTGCTATGCTGGGTTTGCGTGGCAAGACCCAGTGACTGGCATTGGGCCAGGATATAGTTTCCGACACGCTGTTTTTCCGTGGTGCCGATGCTATGTGGTTTGCCTGCTATCTGCCGGAGATGTTCCTCTGCTTTCGGCACGGAGAAGGAAGTAGCGGAAGGAGCGTTGTTTACCGGAGCCGGAGTAAAATCCAAATGAATGGCCAGTCCGACGATAACAACAGCCAGGATGGTGAGGAGCGTTCCGGGTTTGTTGAACATAGACTATGTTTGATATCCCAATATAACTTAATTCTGTCTTATTTCAAGACGGCTCCCGGCTTAAGTTTTATTGAATGGGAGGCATCATCTTTGCATATGTATGCTCATTCGAAAACGCCCCTTCTTCTTTTTCCTTTTGCTATTTACGACGGGTTATTGTTTTGGCCAGGAAAAGGCCGACACGGTTGCCGCGGTTGAACGTTCACCCATACAGCATCGTTATGGTCTTGATCCGGCATCATCGCTGATCTCCCGTGTCACCGCCACACCCCCGGACGTGCTAGCAAAGGGGACGATCCTTCGATCCCGGTGTCGGGCGAAGCAGGAACGCTCAGCGCCTTATTATAGGTGCCCTTAGAGTTTGGGTTCAGAGACCTTCCTTTATGGCTTTCAGGTATTGCCTGTTATTGGATTTTTTGATGAAAATATCCGGACATTGGTTGAATTTGGCAAATGTTTTGAGGGCCTCGGTGATCTTGCCGATCATCGGTTTGCTTAGCTTTACCGGCTCGAAATGAAGATTGTGGACGGTTAATACCTTTTGTTTTCGATCGGCTTTTGAATCCATCCTGGCGGCAAAGGTATCACCGACCAATACGGGCAACGAAAAATATCCGTATTTCCGCTTTGGCTCGGGGACAAAGCATTCTATCTGGTAGTCGAAATCAAAAAAGTCCCTTAAACGATGTCTGAAGACGTTCAATGGGTCGAAGGGTGAAAGGATATATGCATCACCGGACAGCCCGATCTTTTTATTTTTATAAACCGGGAGCATATAGAGGGGGGCGGTTTTGAGACCTT
This sequence comes from Puia sp., assembly GCA_036500545.1. Classification (GTDB taxonomy): domain Bacteria; phylum Bacteroidota; class Bacteroidia; order Chitinophagales; family Chitinophagaceae; genus Puia. Next base: position 181,649 of record DASYBV010000027.1, read on the forward strand.
CTATTTCGACCCGGATCACCTCGCCCTCTTCTACGAGCTTTTCCAACTCCTTCTTCACCAGGTTATTTTTTACGTAACGGGCACGCCAGGTCATCTCTTTTGCATAAGCGATACCCAGGGATCTCAATTGACGCAGGATAATATGTCTTGCAAATTCCGCCGGTTCCGGCATCGTCGTATCGACGTCATCCGGCAATATATTCAACGGCAGGTCATATACCTTCTGGAAATCTTTTTTTCGCGTGATCATCAGTCTTCCGTCCAGGTATAACCATTCGAGCGCAATCTTGGACGGCCGCCAATCCCACCAACCCGAACTTGCCTCCAGGCGATCGTTGGCAAAATCCTTTACCATCAGCGGTCCTTCACGGGAAATCCTGTCCAGCACCTTGCTCATGAGATTGATCTCGGCCTGTGTCTGGTTTTTCCTGTTGGATAGAAAACCTTCCTTTACGGGAAGGGAGAAACGGAAATCGTGCATGGGCATGTATCCCGCGTCGGAGGTGAAGAATTCGAAGATCCTTCCATCCGCCTGCAGTTCTTCGAGCCATTCCGGTTTATAGCCGGGCACGCGTGATGCAATGGCGTGGTGATGTGCACGCTCGACGACATAGTTTGTGTCGAGCTGTATAAAACCAAGGTGGGCGATGAGCTTGTAGACCGCCTCACGGCCCTTTCCAAACTGCGCGCGCTGAGAGAGACCTGCCGCGTGGAGGATGATCTTTCTGGCTTGTGACCTGGTAAGGGTGAATTGTTCCATATATAAGCCGAAAGTAATGAATCCTGGCCTGTTTGTAATTGGCAATAACATGGTTATTTCAAGAAGCCATTCAGGTAACCCAGGATCGTTGCTGTCTGCATCATCAGGCTGACATGCCCCTGCGAAGGAACGATGGCCAATTGCGATTTTGGCATGGGTACGAACTCGGCACATACGGCGCCTCCAAATAGTTTATACGTTTTTATCAACTCGATCTTATCCAGGCCGTCATTGTCGCCGGAGATCAGCAATACAGGCGAAGTTATCTTTGCAACGTTGGCTTCGCCCATGTCGAATGGTTGCCCGGCATAGGCAATCATCTGCTCCAGGAATTTTGTCCACTTTGTCTTGTCCGGCGCTACTGCGTCATAGGCCGCCTGCATAGGAGAATTTGCAAATAATTCAGGTTTCATACCTTTAAATGCATTTGTCACTTCGGGCATCCAGCCGGTACTCTTATAAGTAGCAGAAATGATCACCAATTTTCTTAACCGTTTTGGACTGTGTATGGCAAAGGCATAAGCGACAGCCCCGCCCATGCTATATCCTGCGACATCCGCGCTGTAAACTTTTAAGTAATTCATTACTTCTTCCACATCGTTTGCCAGGGTAGCATAGTCCAATTTTCTATCTGAATACGGTGAGTGCCCATGTCCCTGTAATTCAATGGCAATTACTTTTCTTGTTTTTGACAGTTCAGGTATTAATTCCCCCCAGCACCCCTCAATGGTCATAAAAGCGCCATGCAGTAAAACGATCGGCCTGCCCTGGCCATATACTTCGTAGTAAATTTTTGTGCCATTAACGGGTGCGTAACCGCTGCTGGAAGGTTTACTCTGTTGTCCGTTCGACTGCAACACCGTAAAAAAAAGGATAGCAATTATAAATACGGGTTTTGAAATAGCAGACCCTTTAAATACTCCTTTCATAAAACGTTATTGAATTATTTTGAATTTATTGACAATACAAAAATAGAAGACATTTCAGGACTTTACGCTGTGTAAAAACGACAACTTAGGGGGTAAATTCTGCCAAAACAGGGTTGCCTTTACGGCAAAAGAAAAGCGCCTATGAATTTTTATTCGTAAGCGCCTTAGCATTCAGCAGTTTACTATGCGGCGATGGACAGGATCGCGGGATGATCTTTGTTTATTCGTTTCGCAGGCTTTTGACGGGATTTGCCATGGCGGACCGCATGGCCTGGTACCCTACCGTCGCCACGGCGATCAGGATCGCGACCGCACCGGCCGACACAAAGATCCAGGCTCCGAATTGTATCCGATAATCAAATGCCTGCAGCCAGCGGGTCATGGCATACCACGCGATGGGTGAAGCGATGAGCACGGCGATGAGCACGAGTTTGACGAAATCGCTGGCCATGAGCCCGGCGATACCGACGACGGAAGCCCCCAGCACTTTGCGGATACCGATCTCCCGCGTACGGGTCTCGGCCATATACGATGCCAAACCGAAAAGGCCCAAACAGGAAATGAAGATCGTCAGTCCGGCAAAGAGCAGGCCCAGCGTCCCTTGTTGCTGCTGCGCCCTGAATTTAAGCGTATAGTATTCGTCGGCAAAACTGCCTTGAAATGGATATTGCGGATTATACTGTTTAAAGATCTTTTCCGCCTTTGCCATATCGTCGGCAATGGAGTTAGCCGGGTTCAGACGGAAATGAACCACGGGGTAGCTGGAGTGCAGACCGCTGACGACCATGGGGCTGATCGTGTTGTAAGGAGATTCGATGATAAAATCGCTGATGACGCCGACGACGTGACAATCTATGCCATCCTCGTTCCGGATCGTGGCGCCGATGGGATCTTTGAGCCGCATTACCTTCACCGCCGATTCGTTGAGGAGAAGGGAGTTGCTATCCGTTGCATAGGAGTAGAGATCGATGTCGCGGCCTGCGATGAGCTTTGTACCCGTGGTCTTGACGAAATCTGCGTCGGATTCGTAGACGTTGAAATAGCGTCGCTTGTCGGCGTCGGTGCTGCCGGGCCAGGATAAGTTTGTGGTCTCGTTCCACACAGCGGTTATGGGTGAATATAATTTCGTGACGGATGTGGCTGCCCCGCTGTTAACCAGGTCACGCTTGATCGCCTCATAGTGTTTGAGTACATCGCCCTGTACAAAAGTAAATACCAGGCCGGTTTGTTTATAGCCCGACTGGCGATGACGGGCATAATCGAGCTGTTTTTCGACGACGATGGTGCAGATGATCAGGATAACGGCAAAGGAGAATTGGAGGACGACCAATGCTTTTCTTGTTGTGACCAGGGCATTGACTTTTTTGAAAGAACTTCGGCCGGGCTGCTTCGACACGCCCAGCCTCGTTCGGAACCCAGGGGTTCCTTTCAACACGGCGACAGGGCGGAACGAGGATAGATAAAAGGCGGGATAAGAGCCCGCGACGAGACCTGTGAATAACACGAAGGCGAACGAAGCCAACCAAAACCAGGGGTTTGTGAGGTCGAGCGAGAGACGGGCGCCGATGAGCTGATTAAAGGGTTTCAGCGCAAACTGGACGATACCGATCGCCAGGAAGAAGGACAACATCGCCAAAAGGATGCTTTCTCCGATGAACTGGGTGATCAGGGAGCCTTTCAAGGCGCCGACTACCTTGCGGATACCGATTTCTTTGGCGCGTTTCTCGCTGCGGGCCGTGCTGAGGTTCATAAAATTGATACACGCTATCAGCAGGATGAAGATGGCGACCACGGTGAACAACCGGACCATCGTGATGAGACCGCCGGTGAGGTAGCCGTTCTCTACTCTTGAGTACAGATGCGTGCGGGGGATCGGTTGGGTGAAGGTCTCGCGGTTGGCGAGATTGCCGGGTTTGAGGTATCGTTTCAGGATATGGTCGAGCTTTGCATCGAAGGCGGCGCGGGAGACACCGGGTTTCAGCATAACAAAGGTCGTGGTATTGGTATAGGTCCAAAGATCATCTTTTTGCCAGCCCAGCCGGGTCAGGAACGACCAGGGCAACAGGTATTGAAAGGTAAATTCGGTGTTGCCCGGCAGATCTTTGAGGACACCCGTGACCGTGAAATTCTGGTTGCTGTCGACACGAACGATCTTGCCCATGGGGTCTTCGTTGCCGAAAAGGTTTTTGGCGACGTGTTCGGTCAGCACGATGCCCTGCGGGTTTGTGAGGGCAGTCTTTGCATTGCCTTGCAACAGGGGTAGGTTGAAGACGGTAAGAAAACCCGAGTCGGCAAAGTTGCCATCGATATTGATGTGTTTCTCACCTTGGGTAAGGAGGAAATAGACCCGGCGGAATCTAACGGCGTCTTCTACTTCGGCATAGGCCTTTTTTAATTCAGGCCCCATAAAGGAAGTCACACGGGGCCATGCGTCAATCGCCCCGTTGTATTCGGAGCGTGTGTAAAGCAGATAGGTCCGATCGGCATTTGAATAGAAGCTATCGTAGCTGTATTCGTTTTGCACCCAGAGACCGATGAGCAGGGCGGCGGCCATGCCGATGGTCAGACCGAGAATATTGATCGTGGAAAAGCTTTTGTTGCGCCAAAGATTGCGGAAGGTGATGATAAAGAAATTTCGTATCATACGAGGATAGGGGACAAGAACTAAACCAAAATAGTAAGATATTATTAATCAATTTATTATAAAAAGAAACGGGGTGGATTTGTCCGGTTTTGATACAGGAAGTGTACGCCGGGGTGGGTTAGATGGGTGACGGCGCTTGCGGGGATGGCGGCTAGTTGGGGGCGCCTGCAGGGAGGACGGGAATACAGGCGCCTGTCCGAAATGTCAAATTGATCCGTGCCCCGACCTTTTTTGCCGTCTTCGGCACATGATGCTCATAGAGTTCCTGCATCGTTTCTCCCATGAGCAGAAAGCTTCCATGCGTCAACGGAATATCAAGGTGTCCGATATCCTTCCTTGATTTATTCCGTATCTTAAAGGGTCTTGTTTCCCCAAAGGTGACCGATGCAATAGGGTGGTGTCGCCCATCTGCCGGTAAGGTATCGCTATGCCAGGCTACCGAATCATTTCCATCCCGGTAATAATTCACCAGCACCCGATCAAAGCGGGTCCTGCATTCCGCTTCCACTTTTGCCTTGATGGCAAGCAGATCGGCCGTCCATTCCTTTCCATTGGCGCCCCCATAGTAGGCTGTAAGCCGGGGATCCGGTACAATTTTGTCATACATCTTCCTTTGTCGTTGTTGCCAGGGTGTCGTTTCCTTTAACATGGTAAAGTACCCGTCCGATTCTTCCTTTGTAAAAAATCGCTCCCACAGTTTTAACTCCGTACCCGGTAACTGAAAATCCACAAAACGGCTTTTCCCTATATCAAATAATTCGACTTCTTCAAACAGGTTCATAATATGCAAAAATAGGAAGATTTTTTAAATGCTAATAAAATTAGTATTTATTTTTGTGGAATAAGTGAAAAGAGGGTGATAGGAGCCTTCGATTCTATTCTTCCCTGCCAAACTTCTCCCACAACTTTGGGAACATTTGTGCGAGATCATCCCATTCTTCCTTCCATTCAGGACCACTGATCTCATGATTCTCGGGAAATTCGGCCGGAAGATACTTTCCTGTTCGTTCTTTAAACACAGAGCCTGCGACATAGGCCATGCCTTCGGCCTCTGCGCCCTCTTCCCCTTCCGGTTCCAGGTTCACCAACCATTCCGGATCGGCCAGCGCCTTCGAATATGCATCCGGCCCCTGCGCTATGAGCCAATCGCGGAAATAACAAAAGCCATCGTCACTACATCCGCCGTTTATGATATAGGCGGCGCCCCATAATGGCCACGTATATGCCTGCCCCCGCAATTGCACATATCGGTTTTGAAATAGTATCAAGTCCTGGAGTGACAACTTCTGCAGTATCATCGCCAGGGCTTCTTCCTGGAGATCGGGATTACCGCCTGCCTCATTAAAGGAAGTCAGGATCAAATCCCAAAATACATCCTCAGACATAAGATCGGAGGAAGGGGTGAAGTCCGGGTCCTTTTCAGGACCGCCAAATAGTTTATTTAAAAATCCCATCGGATAGAGTTGTATAGTAGTTAAAAAATAAAGCAAGATCAACAACAATCCCAATTATACGTCACATTGCTGTGATATTATTGGTTTGCAGCCCTAAATAATTATATGCGCTTACAAGCTATTCAGTTTCTTTTCGAGAATTTCATATTGCTCTCGATGTTTATCTGGATTTTTATCTTTCAACTTTTGAAGATTCTGCAATTTCCAGTTAATTGCCGGGAAACGCTGAAAATCATAGATGTTCCAGGCCGGAGCAACGTTTTTGACGCTTAGTAAAAATTCTTTATCGCTGTCGGTCAAATTCTCATGAATAGTCGCTACGAGTTTTTTCCGGACGCTTTCGTATTCCTCATAACTAAATGTTTCATCTGTCATGCCCGAAAACTGATTAGCAAGCGCCGAACGCTGATCCTGAAAATTCGGTATAATCACTTCGTTGATCGGCCTGTCGCTACAGAGCAGACATAACAAAAAACCCTCTTTTATCTCCTGTGTAAAACCTTCTATTCCCAGCAAATATTTTACGTCGAACAAATCGCGCGGATGCTGGCGATCAAGTGCCGCGATTATCTTTCCGCCGAATAGTTGTCCGACAGGAACAACAGGAATTGTACAAAAGGCTTCAAAAGTAGTTTGCGCCTTTTCGCATAACGGCATTTCTTTCGGTTCCGCTACAGTTCCTCGATTAACCAGGTTGACTTCAATCTTTACATCAACTTTGTTGGCTGAAATCAGCAATTTTCCGGCGTTCAGGCGCGGTGTAATTCGAGCACCTGGAATGACTTTCTCAATGTTTGCCTTTATTCTTTCCAGTGCTTCAGCAATATGGTTTTTGGAAGTTTCTCTATCCTCAATCGGAAGATAGGTTAAATCAATATCGACAGACAAACGCGGCATATCGCGCACAAAAAGATTGATCGCCGTACCACCGTGTAGGGCTAAGCATTTTTCTTTAGCGACTTCCGGCAATACGCTTAATAATAGAGATACTTGTTGCCTATATATCTTTTCCATGTTCTTCTAATTCTCTCGGAACTGTTATTCCGTATTTGTCTATAAACATGCCGTTTTTAACAACGCTGCGTTTGCCTTTCCCTAAATCCACAGCTTTAAGATCAAGATGTTTAAACCAGTTATGATCGGCTTTCTCCGCCATATAAAGGAACAATCGCTTTACTTTCACCGATTGGCAGTTTTCAAGCAATGTTTGAACATGTTTTGGTATGAGATTATTTAACCCCTCCATCAATTCAAAACATTCCATGAGTTCTTGTTTTTGCGGGACAAGATGCAGGCATTCCATGATGGCCCGGGCTGCTCCTGAAACTTTGATGGAGAAATTGCTTAATTCAACTTTTGTCAGTCCCAAGTCCGGCGGCAGAAAAGATGTTTCGTGATAATTGGCTTTCACACCCCAATCATGAGTTTTAAACCATGTTGGAAGTTTTTCGCCTCTGCTACCGAATAGAACAACCCGTCCAACTGATAATTCCAGGTAATGGGCTTTCCCCAAAAGCGAAAGCGCTGTCCGGCCTCCCGGATGTATTGTGAAACCGTTTTGCTCCTGCAGGGCGTATATAGCCCCTTCATAACCAACCTTATCATTGTTGCGGATATATGCCCCTGTACCGACAGATTTCAACCAGTTGCTTTTCTTGTATCGTTGCTGCAAGTCGTGGCTATATCCCTGCCGTACCAGCCAGGACGATAAGAGCACTATACCCGGAGGCTGGGAATTGAGAAGATGGTTTATTTTACTTGCTGTATCCGTACTCATAGTGCGAATATATCACTTTTTGTAAACGAATTCAAGAAAAAAGTTTAATTTTGTTTACATATACGTGCTATTAGTACGGATATAAGACTAATTTTAAACAATGTGGATAAGCATGCAAAAATAAGGCTTCGAGATGTTAAAATGCTAACGCAGTACCTATTGCCGTTTCTAAGGACCCGCAGTATTGCAGGGATGGAAGAACAAAAAGTAATTACGGGACTTTTAGACTTGTTATTGCAGATTATGCCCTATCCTGCCTATTAGGTTTGTCCTACGGAGCTCACACGAATAACAAAAAATGCCAGTATTCCGGGAGTGGGGGAGAATCGGATTAATTTGCTTAAACATGTAATATTTCCTCCTGAAGAAGCCGTGACTAAGTATGGAAGATGCAATGTGCCGAAATCTTCTGTATTCTACAGTTCATTTCATTTTATTACGAATATGAAAGAGGTGCATATCAAGGTAGGAGATATTGTAACCCATTCGAAATGGAAACTAAAAGATCCCGCTCGACCGTTAAATGTTTTCCCGATTTTTTTCCTTACAAATATAGATGACAGAGCGCATAACGGAATGCCGCTTGATCTTTTGGTGATGCATCAAAACTACGTCAACGGGTTAACTGATGAAGAAAGAGAATACATGGATATTATCATGGAGTTTTTGGCGAATTGCTTTGCAAAGGAAACCGATACGGAAAATGACCTGGATTATTACATGAGCGCTTACCTATCAAATAAAATATTATCACATCCTTCCGCGCGTTATGATGGCATCTTATACCCGAGTGTGCAGGACAGGCTGGGGACAAGTAATTTGGCACTAACCCAGAATGGCTTTTTGAATAATTTCGAACCAACAGAAGTTACTCAGGATGTTTTGATAAGTATAAAAAATGGAGGTGCCATGTTTCAGGGAGTTCATCGTTCATGGAAGTTTGATTTGGCAGGTGGCATTAAAGAAGGGACCATTATTTGGGATGATTGAGTTGATGAAGCGGCAAATTTTAAAAAGGAAATTTGGCCTCCCCAAATTTGATGCATGACCACAAAAAAGCCTGCAATCTATTGATTTGCAAAGCTCTAGTGCACCTCATGAGACGGACATCGAACTCTTTTTGGCTTTAGCTGGCTTGTTCGAGGGCGTAAAATGCATTGATAATTAATCACTTATTAATATATGATTAAACATAATATCGCGTCTTGATCGAACTCCTCGAAGCTATCTGTTTATCGCCTTTATTTGAGAAGGATGGCCGCTAATTTGAACCAATGACTAGGTTTAATAGGGTTTAACCCTCTTTTTATGGCATTGTGTCGTTTTGTGAACGACAAATTTTGTATATTTGTCGTTGTATGAAAGACATAATCAAGGATATATTTGTCAGTAATCAGGAAAGAAGTCCTGGGGAGGGGCTTAAACCCCGGAACACAGGTATATCTCTTGACTTGGACAAAATACAGGCAATCATCGGGCCTAGAAGGGTTGGAAAGACGTCTGCCATGATGCTTGCGATGGAAGAGCTAAAGATAAGGAACAAGGCATCGGAGATCCTATATTTCAATTTTGAGGATGAGCGGATACAGTTCGAGCCGCAACAACTTGATTTGCTATTGCAAGCATGGAGAGAACTTTACCCGAACAGGAGCCTGGAGCAAGCATGGTTTTTCTTCGATGAAGTACAAGCCGCGCCAGGATGGGAACGTTTTTTGAACCGGATCAATGAAACCCTGTCCAAAAAGATATTCTTTACGGGGAGTAATAGTTCGGTATTACATACTGAGATCAAGTCGGTAATGAGGGGGCGTAGCATAGCAGTGGAGCTATTGCCACTAGCCTTTGGTGAATATTGCGATTTTACGGGACTAAAACCAATACTCCACGGTTCGGGGAGGAGCAAAACGATTGCTTCCTTTGAGAAGTATCTAGTCCAGGGTGGATACCCTGAGACGGTTGACTTGCCTTCAGAAGCGGTTCATACAGCCTATCTTCAGGAGTATTATAATTCTATGTTGCTTCGGGATATTGTAGAGTACAACAAATTATCAAACTATTCTTATTTACGCAATCTTTACCGGCAAGCGGCTGCAAGTATTGGTAGTACGATCAGTATTCGCCGTCTGCACAATCATCTAAAGGCCCACCAATATAGCGTTGGTATAAATACAGTCTATGAAGCAATGGACATGGCGGAGAACGCCTATTTGTTCAAACGAGTTAGCCGCTTTGATTTCTCGGATAGTAAACGGGAGAAATCAGACAAGAAGATTTATTGGCTGGACAATGGGCTTCTCAATGCGAATACGGCGCAGTATGGGGGAAATAAGGGGCTGCTGTTAGAGAATGCAGTTTTCCGGGAATTGTATCGTCGGTATGGAAATATCTATACACAAAATATCTATTATGCTGCGGATACATCATCTGCGTGTGATTTTGTAATATATGCTGAGGGAGGGACGCCGTTACCGGTGCAGGTATGCTGGTCGCTTAGCGACCCGGCTACCCGGCAGCGGGAATTGAGGGGGTTAATAAAAGCTTGCCAGTATTGTCAGGTGAAGGAGGGGTGGATAATAACCGGGGATGAGGAGGAGGAGTTGGATATGGAGGGGGTTCATGTGGTCGTGAAGGCGGCTTGGAAGTGGATGGTGAGTGAGATATAATCAGATGATATTTTGCCAGGGTGTTTCTGATGAAGGCCCTTGTGCGTAAGAGGGGGCGACCCAGGCCTCACCGATCCGCGCCGGCCGCTACCCGGCCTTAGCGTTTTCGCTTCATCCGCGTCCGCGAGTAAACTCGCTCCCGCTCCAGAAACGAAAACGCCCCAGGCAAAGCCCGGGGCGCTGATCTAAAAGTCCTGGTGCGCGGGATGAGATTCGAACTCACACACCCTTTCGGGCGCTACCACCTCAAAGTAGTGCGTCTACCAATTTCGCCACCCACGCAGATAGTGAAATTTTTGAAGGGATGGCAAAAATAGGGTTTTCGGGCTGATTTGCCGTACTATTTTTTCAGCACGATCCGGAAGGTGGTGCCCTTCCCCAGCTCCGACTGGCGGACGAAAAGTTGACCCTTATGATATTGTTCGATAATACGTTTAGAGAGGCTCAGGCCCAGTCCCCAACCGCGTTTTTTGGTGGTGAAGCCGGGTTTGAAGACGCGTTGCAGATTGCGGGCGGCGATGCCCTTCCCGGTATCCGTTACATCGACCAGGATCTCTTTTTCATAGTCCTGGATGTTGACGGTGATGGAGCCCTTGCCATCCATCGCGTCGAGCGCATTTTTAAGGAGATTTTCGATGACCCAGTCGAAGAGGGGACCCGAGATGCGCGCCAATAAGACGGGGGAAACGTTCTCGCGAGTGCCCGGGGATGTGCCTGCTCCACCTGCAGGCATATTTATTCCGCCGGGTGGAATAACATTGAACTGGACCCGGCCGGCGGCTCTTTTACGGATATATTCCACCATGTTCCGGATCTGACCGATCAGGTCCTTTTCTTCCAGCTGGGGTATGCTCCCGATCTTACCGAACCGGTCGGAAACGAGTTTGAGCCGGTCCACATCTTTTTGGATCTCCTGGACGGTCCGCTGGTCGATCTGGCTGTCTTTCAGGATCTCCACCCAACCCTCCAGCGAGGATACGGGTGTGCCCAGCTGGTGGGCCGTCTCCTTTGCCATGCCCGCCCAGAGCTGGTTTTGCGTGGCTTTGTTGCGGATGGTAATACTATACAGGGTGAAAAAAATGAACAACGCCACGATAAACAACTGGACCAGGGGATAGTACCGCACCTCGTCCAGCAGAATGGTATGACCATAATAATAGCGGTTGGCTAAATAGGGCCGGTCGCTGACCTTGAATTCGAGGGGATGGTTTTCCGCCTTGAATTTCTTTAACTCCCGGTAGAGATAGCCTTTGTCACGGGAGGCCCGGGCCGTATCCAGGTTGATATAGCCGGTGATGCTGTCCTGTTCGTTGGTCTCTATGATGGGAATGGATTGTTGCCCGTTCCGGATCAGGTTGGGCAGGGTGAGGTCCATGCCGGGATTGTTGAGGATCGCCGTGCTGGCGGCGACCCATAGGGTGACTTTTTGTCGTTCGTCCGCGGCGATCTCCCTTGCCAGGTATTGGGAATAGAAGATCGTGGCGCTAACGATAATGATGGCGATCAGGGCCAAGAGCGACCTCCAGTTTAGCAATGCTCGAATCATAGACCGAATTTATAAAAACCACCCCACTAAATGCCTATTCCCTTATTTTTGGGCTTTATTTATTAAATCATCTATCTATATAGGTTGTGCCGCCAACAATAGCCATTGTCATACTGAACTTCAACGGACGTACATACCTGGAAAAATTTCTCCCCTTTGTGACGGCCAGCCTTATTCCCGGGGCAGAAATAATAGTGGCGGATAACGCTTCCACAGATGATTCTATCGTTTTTCTCCGCGAAAAATACCCTCGTCTCCGGATCATCTCCCTGGATCGGAATTATGGATTTGCGGGTGGTTATAATGAGGCCCTGCAACAGGTATCCAGCGATTATTATGTGCTACTGAACTCGGATGTGGAAGTCAGTCCCGGCTGGCTGGGACCGGTGATCGATCTGATGGAGAACGACCCCACCATCGGCGCCTGTCAGCCCAAGATCCTGATGTATGACCATAAGGACAGCTTTGAATATGCCGGGGCGGCCGGGGGATGGCTGGATTACCTGGGCTATCCCTTTGCCAGGGGAAGGATCTTTGACGTCTGCGAGCAGGATCGGGGGCAATATGATGCTGCAAAACCCGTTTTTTGGGCCAGCGGGGCCGCCCTTTTTATCCGGGCCCCCCTGTATCATGGGCTGGGCGGGCTGGATAACTACTTTTTTGCCCACCAGGAAGAGATCGATCTCTGCTGGCGGATGCAGCTGGCCGGTCATAAAGTATACTGCTGCCCGGCATCGGTCGTTTATCACGTAGGAGGAGGGACACTGCCGAAAGGCAATGAAAGGAAGGTATTTCTCAATTTTCGCAATAACCTTATCATGCTGGCCAAAAACCTGCCGCCCGAGCAGCTGATCTGGAAGATCCCGTACCGGTTCCTACTCGATTCCGTTTCTGCGTGGAAATCGCTGTTTTCGGGGGAGGCGATCTACTTTTGGGCGATCCTGGAGGCGCACCTGGCCTTTATGAAGTGGGTGGTCGGGGGACGGGGAAAAAGCGTTTTTCCCAAAAAAAGACGGGGAAAACTACAGGGGTGGTATACCCGGAGCATTGTCTGGCAGTACTTTGTGGCCGGGAAAAAAACTTTTACCGAAATTGTGAAGGACAAAAGCTGATTTTTTCACACAAAACATTATTTTTGCCAAGCAATTAAATAGTTATGGATCAATCAATAATGGATCAACCGATCGAGATAAAGGACCCTAAGCTGAAAGACTTTGCTTATAGCTGGGTGAATTCCTCCGTGTTCTTATTTTATTTGCAGGCATTTTGCATAGTGATCTTCCTGCTCGGAGCCTGCTATGGATTGTACACGCACCACTACAAAGGCAAACCCGAAGTGAATGTCCCGGGTAATACCCTGTATACGCCCCAGTATAAGTAAAAGAACAAAAAATTTTTTCAGGTATTATACATTCCCTATTTTTGCAACCCCAATGAAATAAGCGGCGGCAGAAAAGGGGCGGGGGATAAGACTCCGGTAATGAGGGGGATGCGGCAAGTGATCGGGAAGGAAGTTTACAATAGTTCTTTTATATGTTTTTTATGCGGAAGTAGCTCAGTTGGTAGAGCGCAACCTTGCCAAGGTTGAGGTCGCGGGTTCGAGCCTCGTCTTCCGCTCATAAACCGGACACGGTCCGGTTTGTATACGAGGCTAAGAGCCGAAGTATACAGACGTTATGCGAAATGCGGAAAAAAATTATATTCCCGGCATTTTTTGCCGCATTTCAACGGAAAAGATTCCATCCGCGTGTCGAATGACTGCCGCCGGTGGAATTTTTTGTTTAGACGATCTTTATTTGCCTGTTTGTTGCCCTGATGGCGGAACTGGTAGACGCGAGGGACTTAAAATCCCTTCCTGCGAAAGCGGGGTGCAGGTTCGATTCCTGTTTGGGGCACAAAACCCCCGGCATTGCCGGGGGTTTTGTATTTATGGTTTACGAGAAAGGAGTTACTGAAACAAACGCAGAGGAATTCCTGAAAACGATCGGAACGGGCATTGCACCTGAAAGATGTGACGGCCTACAAAAGCGGAATGGTGGAACTACGCTACGGGTTGATACCATCTTAACTGCCCCTTACCCGTGGTTATCAGGCTTTGTAAACTCTTTTGGATAAATCCCGTCCACGCATCCCGGCACACATTGTAACATTCATAGCCGGGAACCAGGCCGACCTGGGTAAAGACCAACTGCGTCTGATCGCCCTGCCTGGAAATTTCAAACACGATCTTATTGCCGGTCCACTCCCCCGGATCTTTTGTGAATTTAAAATAGTTGTCCTCGACCAACCAAACCACCTTTTTGCCGGGGATCATTTCAATCGTTCGCATCCGCGAGCGATGACTTTCCTGGAAATGGTATGTCCACTCCCCATTGAGCATATCCGTGTCGCCTTCGATGTCCTCGCTCCACCAGGCACGGGGGTTATTGACGGCTTTAAAGACTTCGGCCGGGGATTGTGCTACCAAGAGGGTAGTAGTAAAGTTTTGATCGTTCATCTTGCATTTTATTTACTGCAAAGCTCCTGAAACGGGGACGTACAAAATTGTACAAATGGGAAGTCGGGGAAACCGACCCTATGAACGGTTTTTTAATGAAATTAAATAAAAAGCAAAAATAATTAAACATTAAGTTATTCTTAAGTTACTATTAAATCGTGGATAAATCCAAAGAAACCGTTAAATTTTATTTCTATTTATTTAATTTTATTTAAAATATGTGTTAATTTATTTTTTATAATGTTTCAAAAAGTTTAAAAACATGACAGTGCAGGATTGTTTATTAACGAAATTAAACTATTTTAGGATCGCCGATTACAAACGAGGAAATTTAAACCATTCTAACTCAATCAGTTTGCCATTATGAAAAAGAACGTTTACCAACCATTCGGAAGGCTTCTTCTTGTTTGCGTACTGCTTATATTCTTTATCGCGAAAGCGTCGGCCCAGAACGGCGTCACCGGCCGGGTCACTGACGAAAAGGGCCAGCCGGTACCGGGCGCGGCCATCCTGGTAAAAGGCACTGTCAAGGGTGTGTCTGCCAATGCCGAGGGCTTCTTTACCATTGCAGCGGCGCCGGGTACCACCCTCATAATTCGGAGCATCGGCTATCAGACGCAAGAGGTTGTGCTGCAGGCGGAAAAAAGCCTGTCGGTCCAGCTAAAGGCGATCGCCACTGAATTAAATGAGGTCACGGTCAGTTATGGTAAGCAACGGCAGCGTGAGGTGACGGGTTCCATAGCGACGATCAGCACCGAAAAGCTACAGGACCAGCCGGTGATGCAATTTGCACAGCAACTGGAAGGCAAGGTTGCCGGTGTTTCGGTGCAGGAAAGCAGCGGTCTGCCGGGTCGCGGGGTTGATTTTCGCATCCGTGGCGCCGCCTCTTTTTATCTGAACAACCAGCCTTTGTTTGTAATAGACGGTCTGCCGATCACCGGGAGCATCAACAATATCAATCCCGACGAGATCGAGACGTTTACGGTGCTGAAGGATGCCTCTGCCACCGCCTTGTATGGTTCGCGCGCGGCCAATGGCGTCATCCTGATCACCACCAAACACGCCAAAGCGGGTGACTCAAAGGTCGAGGTCAATTCCAATTATGGCGTGCAAAGCATTCCTTCCAACAAGGTGCCCAAGCCGATGAATGCCTTTCAGTTTGCCACGTATATGAACGAGCTCTACCAGGACAAGGCAACCTATGAAGGCTATACGGGTGGTATCCCCGCCGTCTTCCAAAACCCTTCGCAATATGGGGCGGGCACCAACTGGTATAAGTTGATCACCCGCAAGGCGCCTATACAAAACTATGATATCACCTTGCAGTCGGCGACCGAGCATTCTTCGTCCACCGCCATATTCGGCTACCAGGAGCAGCAGGGCGTATTGATCAATACGGGGACAAAAATATTCACCGGCCGTATCAATAAGGATCTTACTACCGCCAACGGCAAGATAAAAATGGGTGTCAATATAGCGCCCAGCTACCGGCTCGATCACAATAACAGGAATGCCGCCGGAACAGCAACAGACGGCGTGGGGGGTTCATTTGAGCGTTTGTTCGAGGCCAGCCCGCTGATCGCACCCTACAATCCCGATGGCTCCTATGTACGCATGGTCAACACGCCCCCCATGGTGGCGTATATCAACCCTGTCGCCTTGTTCAATCTGACCAATGACGACTACAAGACCACCCGGATCCTGGCCAATGGTTATTTTAATTATGAGTTTTTAAAGGGTTTGCAGGTAAAGATCAATACGGGTATCGATAAAGGTGGAGAAACGCGTAATTATTATCAATCGGGTCAGGTGACCTCCACCGTTAATAATGCTACGGGTACCAGCAGTTCCGTCGATAACGGATCGTATACGGCGGAAGGCTATCTTGATTATAAAAAGACCTTTGGAGATCATAACCTCGAGGTGTTGGGTGGATATTCCGCGCAGAAATACAGCTCCACCAGCAATTCGATCACCGGGCTTGGTTTTCCCAATGACGATATTCATTACCTGACCGCAGCTACCAGCGTCACGGGGAGCAGCTCGTATACGGCTTATTCGCTTGTCTCCGCCATCGGGCGTGTGAACTACAGCTATAAAGGCAGGTACCTGTTACAGGGAGCCATTCGCAGGGACGGTTCTTCGCTGTTTGGCGCCAATTCGCGTTTTGGTACTTTCCCGTCCGTTTCCGCCGGCTGGATCGCCAGCGACGAATCCTTTATGGAGGGATTTAAGGACATCGGCTTCTTAAAATTTCGTGGCAGCTATGGTATCACCGGTAATAATTCATTCTCCGGCTACTACTCTGCGCAGTCTACCACTTCCAACTATTATTATGATTATAATAATGCCGTCACCCAGGGTACGACCATCGGCAATCTTGGCAATGCCGATCTCCAGTGGGAGCGCAATAAGCAGCTGGATCTTGGTTTTGACCTGAGCCTTCTAAAGGATCGTATCACCTTGTCTTACGACTATTACCACAAAAATACCGATCACCTGATACAGACCCGGCCCCTGCCGACCTCGTCGGGTTATGCTTCCATATTGGACAATGTCGGATCGATCGCCTTGTGGGGGCATGAGATCACGGTCGGCACCGTCAACCTGACGGGCAAGCTGAAATGGAGCAGCAGCCTGAATATATCCTTTGACAGGAACAGGATCACGGCACTCGTTGCACCGGGATACCTGCGGCGAAACAATACGGTTACGTCGGATTATTATCGTCAGCAGGTGGGGCATCCGCTTGGCGCCTTTTACGGGTTTGTGTTCGAAGGATTGTATAAGGACGCGAGTGACCTGGCCAAGTCCGCCAAATACCTGGCTACGCCAACCAGCCCCAACGGCGTCTCTGATGTCGGAACGATCAAGGTTAAGGACATCAATGGCGATGGGGTGATCGACGATGTGAACGACCGCACTTTTATCGGCGATCCTACGCCCACTTTTACCGGCGGTTTTACCAACTATTTCAATTACAAAAATTTTGATCTTAGCATCAGCACGGCCTTTGATGTCGGCGGACAGATCCTGAATGCGGCGAAATGGGCTTATCAAACCAATATGGATGGCTCGCGTCTGCCGCTGGCGGCTGCCCTGGATCATTGGCGCAGCCCCTCGGACCCTGGCTCGGGTATCTATCCACGCACCAAGACGGGTACCACTGCGATCGGACGTGAAGTAAACAGCCAATGGCTGGAAAGCGCCAGTTATCTCGCCATCAAGAACGTTACGTTTGGCTACACGCTTCCCCTGAAGCAAAACCACCTGTTCCGCAGCCTGCGTGCGTATGTCTCGGCACAGGAACTGTTTGTCTTTACAAAATACAGCGGTATGAACCCCGAGATCAGTCTTAGCGGACAGGACCCGACACAGGGGATCAAGGTCGATGAGGAAGGCTATCCTATTCCACGTACCCTTTCTTTTGGTTTGTCCGTCTCATTTAAATAACCATTTAAGCAGTCAACAATGAAAAACATATATATCATTCTTGCGTTGCTCGGTCTGGCCGCATCGTCCTGTAAAAAAAGCTTTACGGACCTGGCGCCTCAATCTTCTTATTCCGACGCCAACTATTTTCTGAATACCCAGCAGATCGGCGCTGCGGTGACAGCGGCATACGCACCGCTGCGCGATGTGGTAGTAAATGACTACCTGATGAGTGAAATGCGATCGGATAATACCATCTACCAGGGGTTTTTGAGTAATCGTGGTACGGCTTATACAGACCGGGAGAAGCTGTCCGATTTTATGGATGCTTCCACCGATTCCTATACGGCGCTGGAATGGCAATACTGTTACCAGGTGATCTCCAGGGCCAATATTGTGATCTCCCGGCTGCCGAAAGCCGCCATTGTTCCTGCCGACACGACCGGCCAATTTGACGGGCAATGCAAGTTCCTGCGGGCGCTGATGTATTTTAAGCTGGTCCGTCTTTTTGGCCCCGTGCCCTTATTTGTAAAAGAGGTTACGACTGCGGATGCGGCTTTTCTGCCCCGGGATTCTGTGAGCAAGGTCTATGCGCAGATCGTTGCCGACGCCAATGATGCGATAAAGGAGCTGCCGGTAGTCACGGGTTTCCCGCAATCGGGGGTGGCGACAAAGGGTGCTGCTACCATTTTGCTGGCGGATGTCGACGTATACCTTAAGAAATATCCCGATGCGGTCACCTTACTCAATACATTGCCCGCCATGGGATATGGGCTGAATGCAAATTACTCCGATGCCTTTTTGCCTACAAACAAAAATGGCAAGGAATCCATATTTGAGGTTCAGTTCCTGGGTGGTACGGCCACGGGGACCACACCCAATCCGCTGCTGTTCCACTTTTTGCCGCGTAGTAACAGTACGGCGCTGGTAACATCGCTGGCCATCAATAATACCACCACCGGTGGCTGGAATACACCTACACAGGACCTGATCGGCAATTATGAGACGGGGGATAAGCGTCTTGACGCCTCTATCGGTATCGTGGAAGGCACTTATGACGCCAGCAATTATTTTACCTATTCCGCCGTAAAAAGTGTGGTGGCCTATCCGGGACCGCCGGCCGGTAAGGTTGCCGTTCCCTATATCAAAAAATACCAACACACTCCGCTTGCTATCAGCGGTAATTCCGATGACTTCCCGATCTATCGTTACTCCGAGGCGCTGCTCCTGCTGGCCGAAGCGTTGAATGAACAGGGACAGTCGCCGCTGGTGCCGCTGAATACGGTCAGGGCCCGTGCCGGGTTGACTCCTTCCACAGCGACCGACCAGGCTACGCTGCGTGCCGCGATCTTACGCGAACGGCGTGTAGAGCTGGCCTTTGAAAATAAAAGATGGCATGACCTGGTCCGTTCGGGTACTGCCGTAGCCGTTATGAATGCCTTTGGTACGAATCTGAAAACGCAGATCAACTATATCTCGCCTGATTCGTACATCGTAAATGATAACAAGCTCCTATATCCTATACCCGCAGCAGAGATCGGTGTAAACACCCTGCTCACCCAAAACACGGGATACTAATGAATGCCGTGAAAACCTGGTGCTTCGCTGTCAGCCTTGCCATTTATGGCAGGGCTGTGGCGCAGGAAAAGGCGGTTGCGATCCATTGGGACAGGACGCAGATGGTTTCCAAAACTACGTCTACGCTCCAGGTAGTTTATAATCCTATGTTAAGGGAAAATTCTCCGATCTACAAGGCGACCTTCGGGGCGTTGAAGGATCTCGGTGCCGGTTATGTGCGTTATGTGCCGTGGTTCCCTTATCCCAGGGCCGCCGTGGCCGAGCTGAAGGCGCCGACAAAAACGGAGACCTTTTGGGATTTCGGTTATGCCGATCCGGTAATGGAGGCATTTATGAAGGCGCAGGGAGATCGCCCGGTGGTCATCAATTTCAGCACTACGCCTGCGTGGATGTGGAAGGCGGCAAAACCAGTCGCGGTGGGTAATGAGCCCGGCAGGGTGGACAATGATCCCGACAAGGTGAACTGGAGCTATAACCAGGGCGCCGAGCTGGCGGATCCGGGCGGAAAGGAAGTGGCGGATTATTTTGCCCGTCTTATCGGCTGGTATACAAAGGGTGGTTTTACCGACGAGCTGGGGAAGTATCATTCATCGGGTCATCATTATAAGATCGCATGGTGGGAGGTACTGAATGAGCCGGACCTGGAACACCATATTTCACCGCAAGTATACACCCGGTTATACGACGCTATCGTAACCGAAATGCACAAGGTCTCTCCGGAAACGCGGTTTACCGGCATCTCGGTTGCTCTTGAGACCAACCCGGAATGGTTTGAATATTTTTTAAACCCGGCCAACCACCGGCCGGGTGTCCCGCTGGATGCGATATCGTATCATTTTTATGGACGTCCGACGATCAATGGACTCCCGATCGGGAACTACCAGTATTCCTTTTTTGATCAGGCGGCCGGCTTTCTTGACAGGGTCCGGTATATTGAATCCATCCGCAAGCGTCTTTCGCCGAATACGATGACCCAGATCAATGAGATCGGTACTATCCTGATGGACCATGATTATAAGGGCGTTATTCCACAGGCGTACTGGAATCTTTCGGGCGCTATGTATGCGTATCTGTATCTTGAGCTTACAAAAATAGGCATCGATGTGGCCGGTGAGTCGCAGCTGGTAGGCTATCCAACCCAGTTCCCCGATGTGAGCATGATGAACTGGAAGAATGGCAAACCTAATGCACGTTATTTGGTGCTTAAATTACTACATGATAACCTGGGGCCGGGCGATGAACTAAAAAGTACTTCGCTGAGTTCGCCGGATGTCGCGGCACAGGCGTTTATGACGGCAAAGGGGAAGAAGCTGTTGCTTATCAATAAATATGATAAGGACGTTCTTCTGAAATTGCCTGAGGGCGCTGTGCAGATCGCTTATGTTGATGAGCGTACGGGGGATGATCCTGCCGTTCAAAAGAATATCGTCAATAACGAGGTGAACCTGAAGCCCTATTCCGTGGCCATTATCGATTTTAAATGAAAGTAAACAGGCGTAAATTTTTAAAGGCCGGATCGCTGGCGGCGCTGGGGTCGGCTTTGGCCGGTTCCAGACCTGCGGCTGTTTTTGCGGAGGGGAGCGCTGTCCTGGAGTTTGCCGATCTGAGCAGAAATTTTGCCGCACCACCCGGGAGTGTCCGGTCCTCCTGTTATTGGTGGTGGTTCAACGGTCTTGTGGATAAGGAAGGCATAACGCGTGACCTGGAAGAATATCATGCAAAGGGGATGGGTGAGGTGCTGCTGGTCAATTCAGCGGGCGGGCTTGGCGGCGTGCCGTTCCCGAAGGGAGCCGCGTTGTTCTCTGAGGAGTGGAAGGAGCTGTATCGTCATGCCATGAGTGAGGCGAAGCGTCTTGACATTGCCGTCGGTATCAACCTGTGTTCGGGTTGGTGTATGGGAGGCCCCTGGATAAAACCGGAGGATTCGGGGCGGTGGTATCTGCAGTCCGAACTGGAGGTAGAAGGACCCCGATCGTTTTCGGGCCCGTTGCCTTTGCCGGGAAACAGGGCCGGTTATGATAAGGTATTTAATCCCCCGGGTTATAAAGATTATATCGATCTGCCGCTGGAAAGGCTGGATTACCGGGACACCGCGGTGGTCGCAATGCGCTGCAAGGAAGCGCCGGGAGAGGGCAGCACCGATAAAACGACGGCTGTTGAGAACCACGCCGGTAAAACGACGTCCGCCGGACGTATAAGCGGCAAGCGTGCCGTAACGCTCGATGCCAAGACCAATCATCGGGATGCCAGCAACTTTATCATGGCCGTGGATGTGATGAAGCCTTTGCTGGAACAGTGGCATGATGAGCCGGGTGACGAGCCGGTCAGACCGTCGGATGTCCTCGATCTTACCGGGAAGATGGATAAGAACGGTCACCTGGATTGGCAGGTGCCGCCGGGTAAATGGAAAATTATTCGCACGGGTCACCGGATGACGGGATCCCGTCTTAGTATAGCCCAACCCGAGGGGGATGGTCTTTCGGTAGATTGGTTTAACCGTCGCGGGGTCGAGCTGCAGTTTGAGCACCTGGGCAAACTATTTATTGCCGAAGCCGCGAAGGTCGGCAACAAGCCCAAATATTTTTGTGACGATAGTTTTGAGGATGGTTTTCCCAACTGGACGGAAAATATACTTGAACAGTTTAAGAAATACCGCGGCTATGACGCGACGCCTTATCTGCCCGTGCTTTCGGGTTACCTGATCGGCAGCGCCGCTGTTTCGGATCGGTTTTTGAACGATTATCGTAAGACGCTTGGTGATTGCATGGCCGACGAGCATTATAAGCGGTTTGCCGATCTCTGTCATGAGCAGGGTATGCTGGTGCAAAATGAGGCTTCCGGTCCGAGCCGTTCGGGCACGATGTGTATGGATGGTCTTAAGAACCAGGGGCGTAGTGATCTGCCCATGGGTGAATTCTGGCTGGGGCCGGATCATACCGATGAATCGACCCTGACGGATGACAAACCATATGGTACTTCCCGGCTGGACAAGGGGCAGAATAAGGTGACAAAAATGGCGGCGTCGGCCGGGCACGTCTATGGGCATACGATCATTTCCGCCGAAGCCTTTACCAGCTTCCGTCACTGGCTGGATTATCCCGGTTCGCTAAAACAGGCGTTGGACAGGGCCTATTGTGAAGGGATCAACCGCATTGCCATACACACTTCGACGGCCACGCGTCCGCGCGATGGTAAACCGGGTTATGAGTATGGGGCCGGAACGCATTTTAACCCCAACGTCACCTGGTGGGAGTTCTCAAAACCTTTTTTCGACTATGTAGCTCGTTGTCAGTATTTATTACGGGCGGGGCGGTTTTGTGCGGACGTACTTTTTTACAACGGGGATGTTACTCCCAACCTGGTTGCACAGAAGCATATCGATCCGTCATTGGGTAAAGGGTATGATTATGATGTTTGCAACGAGGAGGTCTTGCTGACCCGTCTTTCCTGCCGGAATGGTAAGCTGACCCTGCCTGACGGGATGAGCTATGCCGTACTGGTGCTGCCCGATACTACCCGTATGCCATTGAAGGTATTGGAAAAGATCGCGCAGCTGGTAGAAGCCGGTGCGACGGTAGTGGGTCCGCGGCCGGTGGAGGATTCAGGTCTGTTGAATTTTCCCCGCTGTGATGAAGAGATAAAAGCGTTGTCGGACCGGTTATGGGGGGCGACGGACGGGAAGGGTAGTACACGGAATGTTTACGGTAGCGGGATGGTCTTCGATGGTGTCCCTATTCGCGGGATACTGGCGCAAAAGAATATCCTGCCTGACTTTGAGTACAGCGGCGGAGAAGATGTCCGGCTTGATTTTATTCATCGTACTACACCGGAGGCGGAGATCTATTTTATTACAAACCGGCATGGCCGGGCCGTACGATCGGATTGTTCTTTCCGGGTCGTCGGGCATACCCCGCAACTTTGGAACCCGGTAAGCGGAACGCGGAATACAAAAATTAATTATAAGCTGGTCGATGGCAGGCTGGTCGTACCGCTCCAATTTGCCGCTTTTCAGTCATGGTTTGTTGTATTTTCCAAAAATACCCGGTTGATGCCTGCGGTGGTGCGGGACAATTTTCCCGGGCAGGAAATAGTGCAGGAGCTTACAGGTGTGTGGGATGTTGCGTTTGATACGCATTGGGGGGGACCGTCGCGGGTCCGGTTTGATCAGCTGCAGGATTGGAGTAAGAGTGATGATATGCGCATCCGGTATTATTCCGGGAAAGCTGTGTACACAAAAGAATTTGAGTTTGCGGGGGTTACGGGGGAGAGAGTTGCGGATGCTACGAGGGAGAGAGCTGCGGATGCTACGAGGGGGAGAGTTGCGGGTGCTACGGGGGTGAGCGTTGCGGGTACTGCGGGGGAGAGCGTTGCGGGGGAGGCCGCTGTGGCGGGCAGGGTCTTTCTCGATCTTGGTCTTGTAAAGAATATAGCCCGTGTCGTCCTTAATGGGAAGGACCTGGGGATCGTATGGACAGCGCCCTGGCAGGTGGAACTATCTTCTGCGCTGAAGAGCGGCAGCAATCGGCTGGAGATCGAAGTGATCAACTTATGGCCGAACCGGCTGATAGGGGATGCCGGCTTACCGCCTGAGCAGCGTCTTACGAATACCAATATCCCGTTTAAAGGAGATGCGCCGCTTTTGTCTTCGGGTTTGTTGGGGCCGGTAACGCTGAAGAAGGTGGTGGGTTAGACCAGGATGACTGGGTTGGACCAGGATGACTGGGTTAGACCAGGATGACTTTTATGTCACGTTCCCGAATGGCTTTTACCGTACTATTGGAAACGTTGCGGTCGGTAATGATATAGTGAACCTGTTCAAGGCCGCAGATGCGGCCGAGACCGCGGCGATCGAACTTTGTACTGTCTGCCAGTACGACCACTGTTTGGGCGGTTTCGATCATTTTCTGGTTTAGTGCGGCTTCTGAAATATTTGAAATGGAGAGACCAAAATTGAGATCGATGCCATCTACTCCGAGAAAAAATACCCCGCAGGAGATGTCTTCCAGTATACGCATGGCATATGCGCCCATTACCGATGATGAGTTTGGCCGTATGAGTCCGCCCAGCTGTAATACTTCGACATTGGAACGGTTGCTTAATTCGAGCCCTACGCGTAATGCCGGGGTAATGACGGTCAGGTGTTTGTTTGGGGATAATGCTCTTGCTACTTCGAAGACGGTAGTGCCCGATCCTATCATGATGGAATCGGTATCGCCGATCAGCTCAATGGCTGCTTTTGCGATCTTTTTCTTTTCATCGGAATTGATAAGTTCTTTTTCATAGATGGGCCGGTCGGCGGCATAGGGGTTGTTGATGGAGCCACCGCCCCGGATCCTAAACATTAAGTTCTTGTCTTCCAAGAGCTTAAGGTCTTTCCGGATCGTTACCCCGGAGACGCCCATTTCTTCAACCAGGGCAAAAATGTTGACTTTGCCATCCTTTTTTAGCTTTTCAAGGATGTATTGATGCCTGTCGGTTATGTTCATGAACTTCAAATTTAATGTACATTTTGGGTTTCAAAATATTTATTTTAATTAAATTTTACTTTATTTTGTTTTAAATAGTTTCTTTGTTACGGAATTGCGGCCTATTTTTAAACATTTTTGTAAACTAAATAAACCTATGGTTTGGCAGGGAAAGATACTTGACAGGGCCGGTATTCCGAGACAGCTGGCCTGGGGGTACCTGGGTATACTCATTTTTATGATGGGTGACGGGGTGGAGCAGGGGTGGCTTAGCCCTTATCTTATCGGGCGGGGGATGGAGATCCAGCAGTCGGCGTCGCTGTTTACGGTTTATGGGGTTACGATCGCTATTTCTTCCTGGTTTTCCGGTGTATTGACAGAAGGGTATGGGCCTCGCAAGACCATGTTTGCCGGGATATTATTATATATAGCGGGGACTGCCGGTTTTGTCGGTCTGGGTTTGCCGGAGCTTAATTTTCCGGTGATGCTGGCTACTTATGCTATCCGAGGGTTTGGTTATCCGTTGTTTGCCTATTCCTTCCTGGTGTGGATCATGTATCGCAGCCCGCAGCAGAAGCTGAGCACTGCCGCCGGGTGGTTCTGGTTTGTGTTTACGGGCGGTCTTAATGTATTTGGCGCTTATTATGCAAGCTGGGCCATACAGCGTCTTGGCTATCTTGATACTTTATGGACGTCGATCTTCTGGGTGACATTGGGGGCCTTTTTTGCATTGGGTTTGAACCGGGACAGATTCCAGACAAATGCGGTGCTTAGCAAGACGGGAAAACTGGAGGAGCTAAAGAAAGGTTTTACGATCATGCGGGAGGAGCCAAAAGTGCTGTTGTGCGGGATCGTACGGGTTATCAATACCACTTCGCAATTTGCTTTCCTTGTATTTATGCCTGTTTATATGGCATCGCATGGTATCGGCACTCAACGGTGGTTGCAGATGTGGGGGACTATTTTTACTTCCAATATCGTTTTTAACCTCCTTTTTGGTTTTATCGGAGACAGGATAGGATGGAGGCGCACCGTGTTATGGTTTGGCTGTGTTGGTTGCGCGGTAAGCTCCTTATTATTCTATTATTCGCCTGTGTTCTTCGGGGATGATTTTTGGGCGGTCCTGCTGTCGGGTTGTCTTTGGGGGGCCCTGCTGGCGGGTTTTGTGCCGCTTTCGGCATTGACCCCCTCTTTGGTGAAGACAGACAAGGGGGCGGCGATGGCGGTGTTAAACCTGGGTGCGGGTCTTGCCGTATTTACAGGGCCGGCTATTGTGGGTCTTTTTATCGGGACCATCGGCAGCGCCGGTGTTATCTGGATCCTGTCGGGTCTCTATGTGGCCGGCGCCATCCTTACTTCTTTTATATCTAAACCTTAACCATCACAACATATCGTCTATCATGAAGATCTTGATAACCGCACCGTATAATGAACAAGGCAGGGAAAAGCTGGCCAGCCAGTTGGGTGAGGTGATCTATAAAGAATGGAAACAACATGGCAGGGCTTATAATGAGAAAGAGCTTTCTGAGCTGCTTGATCAATCGGGGGCGGATGCGCTGATCACGGAGCATGATCATGTGACGGCGGAGGTTATCCATGCGCACCCGAATTTGAATTTTATCGGGGTATGCCGCGGAACGCCTTCGAATGTGGACCTGAAGGCTGCGGCGCAGCATGGGATCCCTATTTTTTATACGCCCGCCCGTAATGCCCAGGCAGTTGCGGAAATGTTCCTGGCCAATGTAATCAGCCTGATGCGGAAAATTATCCCAAGCTGGCAATGGCTTACCGGTCACAACTGGGGGGAGGGTGCGCATACCTCTTACCTGCAGTTCAAGGGTAATGAGCTGGCCGGTAAAACCATCGGGATGGTGGGTTTTGGCGCCGTTGCGCAACGCATTGCCGAAATGGTGCAGGGTTTCCCCTGTCACATCCGGTTCTATGATCCTTATATCACCTCTCCGAATCCCGGTTTTAAGAAGACCACCCTTGAGGATATATTTGAGAACAGTGATATCGTATCGATCCATTTGCCGGTGACCGAAGAAACGGAGGGTATGATCGACAAACGTCTTATCGGCAGGATGAAACCGAATGCTATTTTTGTAAATACGGCAAGGGCCAGCGTCGTAAATCGAGATGATCTGCTGGATGCCATTGAAAACCATCGGATAGGCGGGGCCGTTTTGGATGTTTTCAATTTTGAGCCGCCTGACGAGAAAGATTACAGGCTTATCGGCAATCCGCTGGTGCTGGCCACGCCACATACCGCCGGCGCAACGCATGAGGTGGAGGATCACCATGTGGAGATCCTGAATAAAAAGATATTGGACTGGGTTGCATCCGAACATTTCAACGATTCGAGAAAAGTACAGACCACCTGACAGACATGACAGTAAAAGAAGCTTATCTGATCATCGACATCGGTACCGGCAATGCGCGGGCGGCGGTAGTGTCGCCTGATGGGGGGCTATTGGGGATCCACCGGGAGAACATACTCTATCACAAAGACGAGCTTTATCCCGAGGCGCTGTATTTTGATCCTGCACAGCTTTGGGAGCAGGTAGGCAGGATCGCCTCCCATGCGGTGAGACAGGCCGGGGATGTAACTATACTGGCGGTAACGTCAACCAGCCAGCGGGAAGGGATCGTATTGCTGGATAAGACGGGTAATTCATTGATCGGGCTACCCAATATCGATCATCGCGGCAGGGAGTGGGAAAGTATGATCGTCGATAAGTCGCGTGTTTACCGGCTTGCCGGCAGGTATCCTGCCTCGTTGTTTTCGGTGATGAAATTGGAGGGGATCCGCCAACGGCGCGAAAACATATGGCGGCAGCTCGACACCTTTACCAGCATCAGCGACTGGATAACTTACCGGTTAAGCGGCAGGATGGGATACGAACATTCGCAGGCATCCGAGACCCTTTTATATGACGTTGCCCGAAAATGCTGGAGTGATGAATTGTGCAGCCTTTACCGGATCGATCGTGCTTTATTGCCCGACCTGGTCGATTCGGGAGCGGTGGCGGGTGTTATACGACCCGATGCGGCGGCAATGCTTGGCGTATCCCCGGAAGCAATGATCATAACCGGCGGCGGCGATACCCAGCTTGCCATTATGAGCACGTACCCGGAGACGGATGATGTGGTGATCGTTTCGGGTACCACCACCCCGGTGATCAAGCTCACGGAGAGCTATATTACCGACCCGCAGGAACGTACCTGGACCGGCAGACATACGGACGATAAAAATTTTATGTTTGAGGCGAATGCCGGTGTTACGG
Source organism: Puia sp. (assembly GCA_036500545.1). GTDB lineage: Bacteria > Bacteroidota > Bacteroidia > Chitinophagales > Chitinophagaceae > Puia. The sequence continues at coordinate 209,681 of DASYBV010000027.1, forward strand.
GTTTGAATTATCAGCGTCTGAAAGAGATCTTTTACCCCAATGAAGGCTATGCCGTCATTGAAAAGGAATTGAGCGAGCTGCAATATTTTCAATGTATCGCCTCATTGGGTTCCTTGCTGGCCGATGAACGAACGCCCGTGATAAAGGGGGGCTTTATTTTTGATACGCCTGTAGCCCACCAGCTGACCCGTGCAGGATTTGTCTGGGCGACGTTATGGGATATTGCCTGCAGCATTTATGAAAATTATCAGATGCTGAACAGCGTAAGCGCGCACGATAAGGAGTATGTGTGGGCTTGTGGCGGCGGTATGGAAAGCCAGACCCTGAGAATATTGCTTGCGGGGCTGACCGGAAAGAAGGTATTTATGCGCGGTAATTACCGTCAGTCATCGGCGGCGGGTGGCGCGATCCTTTGTAACAGGGCCCTGGGGTGTCCGGAGGCCTCTCTGGGATCGCCGGATGTGGTGACGCCGGGATCGGGTGAACGCCACCGGGAGTTTTATACCGAATGGAAAAAGACACGTTTGTCGTTGAGGCAGATCTTTAATTCATGAAACGGGGAAGAATAAAGGATGAAACCGTATTTTTTAGGGATCGATATAGGCACCCAGGGCGCCAGGGTAGCATTGGTTGATGCTGCAGGCGAGGTCCTGGGCTCGGCCGGGCAGGTCTTTGAGCTGAACGAAGGATCGCGCGAAGAACAGTCGCCGGAAGGCTGGTGGGAGGCCTGTCTGATCTCGATCCGTCAGCTGTTGGAGCAGGATGCTGTCCGGGCGGCGGCGCCTGGTATAAAGGCCGTCGCGGTGACCTCCACTTCCGGGACGGTTATCCCGGTGGATGACAACTACCGACCCCTGCATGATGCGTTGATGTATAGTGACAAGCGTAGCGGGTTGCAGGCGCAAAGATGTACCGCCGCCGCGCTGAAATATCACAACAGCGGTTATACCGCCTTCAATTTTTCCAGCGGTCTGGCCAAGATGGTATGGTTTGTGGAAACCTATCCCGGGAAGGCTGCCCGGATACATCGTTGGCTTCATGCGGCCGATTATATAACCGGCCGGTTATGTGGGATCTGGGGGATCACCGACTATACCAACGCCTTTAAGTCGGGCTATGATATCAGTGATTATTATTGGCCGGAATATCTGTACACTCATTTACCATTAAAGAAGGAGTGGCTGCCGGAGGTCTTGCCTTCGGGCGCGGTCATCGGCACGCTTACACCCGAATTGGCGGCAACGTTTGGTTTGCCGGCATCCATTGCGGTGACAACGGGTATAACGGATGGCTGTGCTTCGCAGATTGCCTCCGGGGCTATTAATCCCGGCGAGTGGAATACGACCATCGGGACGACCATGGTGATAAAAGGGGTTACCCGCAACGAAGTTCCCGATCCGTCGGGGCGGATCTACAGTCACCGGCATCCGGCGGGGTACTGGATGCCCGGCGGTGCGAGCAATACGGGGGCCGATTGGGTGACCGGGGAGTTTAGTGAGGAGCTTGAAGCGTTGAACCGGGCTGCCGGCACGCTTATTCCGACCGGGCTGATGGCCTATCCGCTACGACAGGATGGGGAGCGTTTCCCATTCATGGCGCCCCAGGCGCGGGGCTTTGAACCGGCCGGGTTGAGCAAAGCCTTGCGTTATACGGCCAATATGGAGGGCGTAGCCTATATCGAGCGTTATGCCTATGAGCTGATAGAGCGGCTTTCGGGTGAGAAGGTGGAGGCGATCTTTACCGCCGGGGGGGCCAGCAACAGCGATGTCTGGCTTACCATCCGCAGCGCTGTTTTAAACAGACCCGTCTATAAGATGAGGCATGTCTCCGGGGCCATGGGCGCCGCGATACTGGCGGCATCAAAAAGCCATTTTGATTCGGTGATCGAAGCGGCCGGGCAAATGGTGAAGATTGACAAAAGAGTGGAACCCCGTCAGCAGTTGGTCGCCCCTTATGAGCAAGGCTACCGGGAATTTGTCGGTATCTTACGGGGTAAAGGCTATATAAAAGAAGAGAATTATGCTTAGTGTATACCTGTTAAGACATGGACAAACGCCCTATAACGCCGATAGCAACCGCTATTGCGGCCGTACGGATATCGCATTGACGGAGAAGGGCGTTCAACAGGCCGAAGCCGTCAATCGACGGCTGCAGGGGATACAGCTGGATGCGGTTTACTCGTCACCGCTTGTTCGCGCCAGGCGGACGGCTGAATTGGCGACGGGCGGAGAAAAGGTACAAACCGACGAGCGTCTTATCGAGATTGATTTTGGCGGCTGGGAAAATAAGACAATGGAAGAATTTGTTGCCGAAGATCCGGGATCATGGGCAAGGTGGATCGGCGATCCTGCACATAACCGGGCTGGTAATACCGGTGAAAGCGGTGAGGAGGTGATAAAGAGGCTGGATGATTTTTTTTATGAAATGCTGACACGGCATGCCGGGCAGACAATATTGGTCGCTGGGCACAATGGCATTAACCGGTTTTATATGGCGTACAAATTGGGTATGCCTTTAAAATATTATCGCCGTTTGTTCCAGGAAAATTCGGCTATCACTCTTTTTGAATTGGATGACAGCGGGGAGTTCACGCTAAAAAAATTAAACGCATAGCCCCATAAGGGTGTGCCGTTGGAGAAGGCAAAGAGGTGAATGAAATGTCCTTAGCCTTTTGTCAGGATCTTTTGCAATTGGGCCAGTAGCGTCGACTCCTCCCAACTTCCGTCATACCGTTCACCATTTATAAAGAAGCCGGGTGTTCCGTTGACTCCGCTGCGGACCCCGCTGGTAAAATCGTCGTCGACTTTTTCCGCCAGTTTTGGGTCTTCCAGGTCGTTCTCAAATGTCTCGATATCCAGACCTAGCTGTTGGGCGAAGCTGACGAAGGGCATGTCCTTTAGAGATCCTTCGAGCAGCTCCTGGTTCTCGAAGATGATGTCGTGCATGGCCCAGAAGGCTCCCTGCCGCGATGCTGCTTCTGCCGCTACGGCCGCGGGAAAGGCGTGCGGGTGTGTTTCGCTTAGGGGAAAATTGCGGTAGACGAATTTCATGTCTTTCCCCATTTCTTCCTGGATGCGTTTGATGATCGGGTATGCCCGTCCGCATTGCGGGCATTGATAGTCTCCATATTCGACCAGTTCCAGCGGTGCGCCGGGAAGGCCCTGGATATGATCGTTGCCGCTGACCATCGGACGTAGCTTGTGCGCCATATTTCAGAATTGTTTTAAGGTATAGGGATCTTGCGATCTATTATCCCTGAACGAGGCTATAGGATGCGGATCTGCCTTTAAATTTACGGTTAAATATGCTATTTTCATGAAAATCGCCTGCAGGAGAATCACTCCGCCCGCAAACTTTTCGTTGGATTGGCCATTGCCGCGCGAATGGTCTGCAAACTGACCGTCAGCAATGCGATCGCCGTCGCCGCGACACCGGCCACCACGAAGATCCACCACGGCATCGACTCACGATAAGCGAAGTTCTGCAGCCATTGGTGCATGCCCCAACCCGCCAGCGGTGCGGCAATAATGGTCGAAAGCCCTACCAGCAGCACAAATTCCCTGGAAAGCAAGGTCACCAGTTGGGGAACGCCTGCGCCCAGCACTTTGCGGATACCGATCTCGCGCATTCGTTGGTTGGCAGCGAACGCCGCCAGACCAAAAAGGCCCATACAGGAGATGAAGATGGCGATGCCCATGGCGATGTTGAGGATCTGCGCTGTCTGCCGTTCCTGTTTGTAAAGCTGTTCCAGCGACTCGTCAAAGAACCGGGACTGGAACGCTGTTCCCGGGTATATGTTTTTAAAGACCGATTCCATCTTTGTCATCAGCGTCTTCACCTTATCCGCGGAAAAGCCGGCGCTGGAAAGCTTTACGCTCAGTTGGTCCGCGATACCTGCCTCGATGGAGAAGACGAAGGGGCGTATCTTCTGATGCATATCGTCCGAATGGAAATCCTTCACCACACCAATGACATTCGTCGGCACCATGCCCCCCAGGCCGCAGATCACCTGGTGACCAACGATGTCTGCCGGCCGGGTGAAACCCAGGGCCCTTGCCGCCGATTCGTTCAGGATACAAGCATAGTAGCCAGGCTGCGCCGGAGCGGACGCTGAAGCCGGAATGCTTTTCCGCGCCGTGTCCGACAAATAGAAATTTCTTCCGGCGACAACCGTCAGCCCGTATAAGGATATATAGCCGGTATCTATATCGTCAGCTCCGGGTCCGGGTTGGACCCGCACCTCCGTGGCTCCCTTGTATACAAGCCCAGTGCCTAACATCATATGTCGCAGCGATTCGGGGTCGGCCGTGTTGAGGCTTACCTGCCGCACATCTGCGAGACGGCGGATCTCGTTGGCGAAGACATCTTTCAGGTTCTTTGGCTGTTCCCGCGGAAGATCGATCGTGACGATGGCGTCTTTAGTAAAACCCAGGTCCGTATTGAGCATGTAATGGATCTGGCGGCCAACCATCATGGTGCCGATGATAAAGAGCAGGCTTAAAGTGAACTGGAAAACAATAAGGCACTTGCGGAGATAGCTTTTGGAGTTGAGCTGTTGGATACCCTGTCCTTTAAGGCTGATCACCGGCAGAAAGGAAGAAAGTGCCCGTCCGGGATACCAGCCGGCGAGCAGACAGGTGAGCAGGATCGTAGTCCCTATAAAGAGCCAGGTATCGGGGTCGGTCATATGCAGCCGGACGCCTTCGGGGATAAAGCCATGCAGGGCTGCAATAACAGGAGTGGTGAGCAGGAGTGCGAGAACCATGGCGGCAACGACGATGATGCCGGTTTCGATGAGGAATTGCCGGACAATGCCGCCGACGCTGCTTCCCATTACTTTCCGTATGCCTACCTCTTTTGCGCGCAGTATGGATTGCGCCGTGGAGAGATTGATGAAGTTGATGGCGGCGATGACCAGGATGAAGAGGGCAATGCCGGCCAGTGCAAACAGTGTAGGCTTATGCGCCCGGCGGCCGTAGGTATCCTGATACGCTGCATTAAAATGGATATCTGCAAGCGGCTGCAACGAATGACCGGGCAACTTATGCTTCAACTGGCTGGGCTTCATACCGGGAGGGAGCGTGTGCCGCTGAAAGAAGTCGGGAAATTGCTGTTCCGCCCGGGCGGCTGTCGTACCAGGAGACAGCTTGACGTACACATTGACATTGCTTCCCATCATGTTCCACTCGTCTCGTACGTAGGTTTTCAGAAAGCTTTGTTCGAGAGAATTGTAGGAGATGAGGTCTTTGAAGTCGAAGTCGGTATTCTGCTTCCAATCCTTTACGATCCCTGTGACGGAGACCGTTAGTGAATCTTCGTACACGACGGAACGGCCCAACCAGTCATCGGGTGTTCCGGTCTGGAAATAACGCCTCCCCTCGGACTCGGTCAGCACTACGGAGAAGGGTTTCTGCAGGGCCGTTGCGGGATTGCCCGCCAACCACTGATAATGGAAGATCTTCAGGTAATCCGAATCGGCAAAATTGATATGATACGTCTCATCGCCGCTGATGCCGGGAATGACCCGGGCCGGCTTTCCCGCCATCGGGATCAGCACACGGGTGTCGTCGGTCCAAAAGGTGGTAACAGCACTTAAGCCGGGAATCTCCCGGCGCATGGCCGGCCCAACGGGCGCGGACATTCCCACATCCTGAATTTGGACGCCATCGCCGCGATCCATCGAAGTCACGAGCCGATAGATCCGGTCACCGTCCGGATGGAACTTGTCGTAGCTGAATTCGAAAGCTACATACAGGTAGATCACTACGCAGGAGAGGATCCCGAAAGTGAGGCCAAGCAGATTGATGCCTGTTGTCAGTTTATGACGGCTGAGCCGGCGCAGGGCAAAAAGCAGCTGTTTTTTTATCATGATGAGCGTTTTATTCCGTGTTTTGCTATATTGCAATCGATTGCAATCTGATAAAATTCCAATATGAAGATAATATATAGGTTACTTATCCTGCTTTTTTGTTTGCCGGGTTTTGTGGCAGGGCAGAAGAAGGGGCATAATCTTCTTCTCCAAGCCGGATACAGCCAGGCGGAGATCGATCAAAAGGTTGCAAAGGCTTACCATGATATTTTCGAGGGGCCGAATCGCGTGTATTTTGAAGTGGGCGATTCTATGGGTTATGTCTCCGATCTAAAGAACCACGATGCCCGTACGGAGGGTCTTTCTTATGGGATGATGATAGCGGTGCAGCTCGATAAGAAAGAGGTGTTTGACCGGATCTGGCGCTGGTCAAAAAAATATCTTCAGCACCAGGATGGTCCGAGGGAGGGCTATTTCGCCTGGAGCATCAATCCCGCCACGATGAAACGCAATTCGGAGGGTTCGGCTTCAGACGGTGAATTGTACTTTATTACCGACCTGCTTTTTGCGGCCAACAGATGGGGAAATAAGACGGGTATCAATTACTACGGCGAAGCAAGAAGGATATTGGATGCTATGTGGAAGAAGGACGGAACGGGCAACATCTATAACCTGATAAATACAACGAGCAAGCAAATAACTTTTGTGCCGGAGGGGAATAATTATACCTGGACCGATCCCTCCTATCATTTACCCGCCTTCTTCGAAGTATGGGCCTTATACGCCAGGGATGGCCATGAGCAGTTTTACAGGGATTGTGCGGACAGTTCACGTGCTTTTTTACACAGGGCCTGTGATCCGGTCACCGGCCTTACCCCGGATTATGCCGAGTTTAGCGGTGCGCCGCATCCCGCGCGTTGGATGCCGGTGGCTTTTCGTTATGATTCCTGGAGAGTTCCGATGAATATTGCCATGGATTATGTGTGGTTTGGAAAAGATGGGAGCTGGCAGGAAGGATATGCGCGGCGTTTGCAAAATTTCCTGCGTTCCAAAGGCATTGCCACATTCGAAGACCAGTTTAACCCGGATGGCTCCCGGCCGGATCTTATCCTTCCCGCGGGTGGCATTAAGAAGCTAAGACACTCCCTTGGGTTGGTGGCAACGGCGGCTGCCGCTTCGCTGATAAATAAAGAAGACGGGAGCCTTGATTTTGTACATGCGCTGTGGGATGCCCGGCTGGAGCCTTATGAAGACGGATATTTTGATCCCTATTATGATGGATTGCTCTACCTGTTCAGCCTGATGCATTTAAGCGGGAAATACAGGATCATAACGCCACGGGAGCATTGATTGTCCGGAAAGACATCCGGGGAAATCGGGGGCAGGCTTACTCCGTCCTGAACCAGTCGATATCGACATACCCGCCGGTCTTTTTTATCGCATAGTTAAAAAGGCAGAATTTGTTTCCCGTGAAGATCTTCAAATTGAACTTCATCGATAATTCGTTGCCCAGGGGGATGAACCTTTTATTGTCCAGGCTATATTCAAAGCGGGCGATCCGCGTGGCATTGGATGCAACCGTGCGTAAATAGACCGTTGACGTATTGACGGGAACGGAATCGACGACAATGCCATTGTTTACCATGATGAGATATTCCGCTCCGTCCGTTTTCCGGATGCCGATATAGGCATATGGGTCCTGGAATACTGCCAGGCCGGCAATGTCGCCGTCTCTCATATGGGCAATGTCCATCTTTGTAGCCGCTATAGTGGGTATGGTCTGGTCATATTTTGTAAAGGGCCTTTGTGTGAGCGTATTGCGTGCCTGTGTAAGGTTGGAGACGACCTTTACCGTCATTAGCCGGAGCCATCCCTTTTTTTTGGTAAGGGACCATTTTGTTGGATCGGGATTGTGATTCCATCCCCATTGCATCCCCAATTCTTTTTGGTCGAATTCATCGGATGTGGGGATATCTTTGATAGGATAGGATCTGTCTGCATCGGGTTTCCTGTAGGTGACCACGCCTTTCCCTCCGATGCCTGCCATCGGCCAGCCGTCGGTCCAGGTCACGGGTTGCAGGGAAGGAAACCGGCCAAAGGGTCCGCTATCGACAAACAGCATCGTCCACCATTCCCCCGCCGGTGTCTGGATCAGCGCACCCTGGTGTACCCCAAAGGTCACGCCCGGGGTCGTGTCCCGCAGGACCACCTTTTGTTCATAGGGGCCATAGATATTTTTCGAACGCAGCGCTACCTGGATCCCATCCACGCCTCCGTAGGTGCTGTACAGATAGTAGTAGCCATTGATCTTATAGACGTGTGTCCCTTCAAGGCCTTTACGGATGTCGCCTGTATAGACCAGGGAATCCGGGCCTATGGGAGTCAGGGTGGAGTCGACTTCCGTGATCGACATTTTATTATATCCCTGTGCTACATAGGTGCGTCCGTTATCATCGAAAAACAAACCGGGATCATAAAATCCTTTTGGCAGATGGGTGACCTTCCACGGTCCTTCCGCATTGGGGGCGGTACACATAAATCCTCCTTCATTCAGCGTAATAAAGAGAAGGTAGAATTGCCCGTTATGATATTTTATGCTGGTTGCCCATTGTCCATGTCCATACCGGTTGCAGCTGTCAAGGTCATAGCATTTGCTAAAATCAAAACGGGGGAGGGCATTGCTGCAATACTCCCAATTTACAAGATCGTGTGATCGTAGGATCGGGACGCCGGGAAAGACGAACATGGTTGTGGTGACCATGTAATACGTATCTCCGACGCGGATCACATCCGGGTCGGGGAAGTCGGCGGGAATGACGGGATTTGTATAGGTGCCGTCTTCGTTGTCGCTGTGTTTTTTTGGGGGGATCTGCTCTTGAGCGGATGTTATTATTATCGATGCCGGTGGTAGTCCGTTGGTCGTGGCCGTTAGGAGTATTGATCCCGTCCTGTGTGTCTTTGACCGGACGATTGCCAGCGCAAGCCCGTTGAAAGCGGCCCTGTCTTTTGAAGGGAAGGGCGTCATGTCGGCGGGATTGCCATTATCCGTGGCGACTATTTCGCCCGGTCCGGAAAGTTCGAAGCTGATCTTCTCATCGGCTTCCGGCACCGGCACTCCCTTGCCATCCAATACCCGGACGGTGATGAATGACAGATCGGTGCCGTTTGCTGAGAGGACGTTCCTGTCCGCGCTGAGCTGTAACTTTGCCGCGGCTCCGGCGGTTCTGACCACATCGGTAGCCCATGGCCGGCCGTTTTTATAGGCTACGGCCTTTAGCTCACCCGGTTCATAGGTTACGCTATCCCATCGCAACCGGTATTCGAATGCCGTTTTCTTTTTTCTGCCCAGTGAGTGGTTGTTTAAAAACAATTCGGCCTCGTCGCCGGAGGTATAGACATGTACCGGTGTGATCTTCCCCACCCGGCCGGGCCATGTCCAATGCGGGAGAATATGCGCCATGGGGAGATCGGGGCGCCAGCGGGACTGATACAGATAGAACCGGTCTTTTGGAAAGCCCGCCAGATCGATGATACCGGAATAGGAGCTACGTGCCAGATAATAGGGGGTAGGCTCTCCCAGGTAGTCCCATCCCGACCAGACGAATTCGCCTGCCACAAAGGGATTGTGGTCCTGTGCATAGAAGACCTTATCGGGTGAAGCGCCAAAAGCCGCGGTATACAGATCGTATGCGCTTACGTATTTGTTTGTCGCATCGCCGCCCATGCTGTCGCTGACCGGTGCACTGATATCGCCGGTCACCGGAAAGATATAGGCGCCGCGGGTACTGAGGGTGGAAGCGGTCTCGGTGCTCTGGATCAACTTATGAGGAAATCGCTGTTGGAAGGCCGGATATAAAGGCGGTGTTGCAATGCCCCTGAGATGGGCGTAGGCAGGTGCGTCCCTGATGCCCTCGCCCTGGTAATTCAGGCTTATGACGTCCATTACTGCCGGGAACGGCATATCCGGTTTTGCATAGTTCATGGATGCCGTGGCCGGTCTTGTGCTGTCCTCGTCCTTTACGATATCGTGCAATTCCTTTGCTATGGCGGCTCCTTCTTGCCCCGTATATTGTTCTCCCACCTCGTTGCCAAAGCTCCATTCGATGACGGACGGGTGATTCCTGTCACGGCGGATAAAAGACCGGAGATCCGGCTCGTGCCAATCGGGAAAGATCAGGTGAAAATCGAGCGGTGTCTTGCCTTTATACCAGCAATCGAATATTTCGTCGATCACCAGGAAGCCCATCCGGTCGGTGAGATCGAGCAGTTCCGGCGCCGGCGGGTTGTGTGCCAGGCGGATCGCATTACAGCCCATATCCCGTAAGAGTTCCAACTGTCTTTCCGCGGCCCGTGTATTGAATGCCGCTCCCAAGGCGCCGAGGTCATGGTGCTGGTTCACGCCCTGGATACGCACGGGCCGTCCATTGACGATCACTCCCTTTACAGGATCGAATTCGACGGAGCGGATGCCAAAACGGGTCTTATATTCATCGACCTGTTTTCCATGGGCGTATACTTTTGTAACGGCCATATATCGATTGGGTCGTTGAAAGGGCGGCGGTCCCCAGAGCAATGGATCTTTTATGGTAACGGCTGCTTCGACGGGTTGTTTCTCTCCGGCCTTTAGGGTTATTGTCATTGGGGGAAGGTCTGCCACTTTTTTGCCGATCGTCTCCGTCTTATCGTTTAGAGCGACTATTTCCGTGACAACCGTGATCTTTTGTTCCGATGCGGAGGCGTTGTCCAGCAGCACGGACAGATCGACGGTTGCAGCGGCGGTCGTTATGTTCTTTGTTTTTATAAAAGTGCCCCACTGGGCGACGTGCACCGGGTTTACGATCTCCAGCCATACATTGCGGTAAAGCCCTGCGCCGGGGTACCACCGGGAGGAGTTTGCCGGATTATCCAGTCTTATGGCAAGCTGGTTATCGCCACCGGGTTTGACATATCGTGTAAGGTCGAGGCGAAAGGAATTATAGCCATAGGGCCATCCGCCCACCAGCTTGCCGTTCAGCCAGACCATGGCATAGCTCATGGCCCCATCGATGTCGAGATAGATGCATCTGCCCGTATCGGAGACCGGTATATCCAGTTTTTTGCGATACCAGGCCACGCCCTGCACCGGCAGGCGTCCCATGCCGCCGCCTACGATCGCCTGTTCTTCCGTATAAAAGGGTCCATTTATAGCCCAATCGTGCGGAAGATCGACCGGTTGCCAGCTCCTGTCGTCAAAATCGTTGCGAACGAAGGGGAAGCTGCTGCCCGGATCTCCGGGTGGGCGCCGGTGTCTTTTGGAGGGGTCTTTTATAAAATCATTGGCCGAGGGCAGGATCCAGTTTTTCAGCGCTCTTTTGGAGGTGATGGTTGCGGCGGATTCGGAAGCCCGGGTATCGGCGACTTTATTATCGTTGCGATCGGCGACCCGAGGACGTTCATCATAGAACAGGCTATCCGGCTCACCGGAATAGCGCATGAAACGCCAGCCGGCATTTATCGGGATGTGTTGCCTGTTTGATGGTTGCTGTGCACCGGCCGGTGTATTGCTTAGCATAAACCCGGCCAGGAACAGGAGGATAACTGTCATAGGAAAGAAACCAATACGCATGATTTGTTGTTAAAAGGGATGTAAAGTGAGACCACCTTTTATTAAATATAGCTATTTCCTTAAATCATTTATTACTTTTGAAAATACATATGATACCGGTAAAAAGATATAAGGCTGACCGATATTTCTTATCCCTCCTCGGGATGATCGGTTTCCTGCTTTTTACTATACAGATCAATTATCAGTATGCGGGGCCCGGTGATACAAAGGATGCGAATGATCCTGGATCTGTTGCCGTCCGCGTTTGCTGTACGATCCGGGGGACGGTTGGGGAGCATTTGCCGGTCGTTGTGGAAGCGCCTGTTGCGTCCGGGTATCCTGATCGGTGTCCCCCCATTGCTTTATCTGCGGGTCCGTCGCTTCGGGTATCGGACGTTGCCCTGCCTTCCCTGCGGGGGCCTCCCTTCTGCGCCTGATCTGTGCGCAGGATTCCCTATTATTTAATCGAAAAAAATAGAAAATGAAAAGATTACTGGCAGCTATTGCCTCTGTTATACTATTGCAACCCGTCTCCGTAAGATTATCCGCCCAGGCGGCGGAAGAAAAAGTGCCCGCGGCCGTATCGCAGGCTCATGCGGGTATGTTCCCCGATGGCAATTTGATGAAATGGGAGGTCCGGAGGGAGGGGTATATTGCCCGTTTTAAAAAAGACGGCCGGAAATATTATGCTTATTATTCGCAGGATGGCCAGTGGAAGGGAACGGAAAGCCCTGTCCGCCGGACACGGCATTTACCTCACGCGGTAAAGACGGCCTGGGAGAAGAGCGGGTATGCGGACTGGTATGTACATAATATTAAAAGGATCGAGACACCCGATCAGCGGCTGTATGTAATGCATGTGAACAATGCCTCTACGCTGGACGCGAATAAAGTGGATGCCTTTAAGGTAGAGCATGTGCTGTATTTTACTTCCGGCGGGAAGCTGGTGCGGACCGTGCTGCTTTAACCGAAGCATCCGGGAAGATATCCGAAGCGCCCGATATTACTTTGGCAAGAAGCCGATATCGACGATCCGTCGGAGGTATTGTTTGTCCCGGATCACAAAGGTGTATTCAGCGCCTCCGTTGTCTATATTGAGCATATAGATATAAAACGTGTGTTTGTCGTTGGACAAAAAAACGCCATTGCGTGTACGGGTAGCGCCGGATTGGTTAAAGCTGAATTTTGGATCATAGAGATCAAAAAAGGCGGTGGCCGGAATGGCGACGGTATCCTTGCCGACCACGACGGTCACCGCTTCTATCGTAGTATGGGGCGGTTCTCCGTATATGCCGCCGTAATAGGGTTTGTTATCGATCCGAAGCAGGTGTTTTTCCGAGTACATCAGCTTGTGTTTGGTGGGTATAAAGGACCCGGTCCGGATCGTCACCTGGATATTTTCTCCGGTGGTTGGAGGGTTGCCGGGGCCGATGCCCGGTCCTTCGTAGGACATGAAATTTTGGCCATAGTCTTTGACGGGGAGTGATTTTAGCTGGGCTTTGCCGATGCTCTCGTCCACGCCTGCCAGGGCGAAGCTGGCGACGTCGGACCGGATATCCTGTTCCCGGATCTTGGAAAAATTATCTTTTTTGCTGCGGTAGTCCGGGAAGTCGAGATCCTGTGCCAGGCAGGAGAGGGTGGTGGAGGCGAGTAAAAGGCAAAGTATGATGCGCATACGCTGTTTTATTTATATTGATATTCGATCTTTCCCAGTAATTCCCTTCTTTTGTTGAAACAGGATTCCTTTATTTTCAACCCTTTTTCATTGTATTCATAGAGCCACTTATTGTAATCCGGGTTTCCGTCTTCGGGGACGACCAGCATGGAGGCCAACCTTTCGCCCTGATCATAGGTAAAGATCTTAGAAGGCAGTAGTCGTTGTGCCCGGGGGCTGTAATGTACGATATCGGTGAGGCGGTTGTCCGCGTCATAGTAGTAATAGACGACCGGCAGATCGGTTTTATTCCGCACGGCCCTTTCTTCGGCTATGTTGCCTTTTTCGTCGGTGACGAACCGGATGTAGGTCGTATCGCTGCCGTTCTTTATCTTGAGCATGCCGGTGGGTCTGCCCTGCGGGTTATATTGCCAGAGATGCTGTTCCTGGTCCTTTATATGGTTATCGGTCTCGATGGAGGTATTGGTGATGGAGAGGATGCGTCCCTGTGCATCGTATTGATAGTCGGTTATACTCCGGTAGGTGTCGCTGGTATCGGTGGTCTTTACCGGGAGGCCCTGGGGGGTATAATCCGCAAAGATCCAGGATTCGGTGGTGCGGGCCGTCTTTGTATGGGTGGTGATGCGGGAATAGTCTTTTGCCACTTCCTGCTCGCCCAGGAACCCGTCGGTGGGCTGGCCATCCCCTTCAAAGCTGTTCAGTTTGACCGATCTGACCTTATTTTCGCTGAATACCTTCCATTGGGCGATATTTTGCCGGGTGGCGACCAGGTCTTTGTAATAGTATTGGGCGGTGGAGGCCTGGGTCAGCACGATAAAAAGGAGGGATCCGGTAAGTGTCTTCAGTAGACTCATTAGACAAATTTAGAAATCAATCGTAAACTAATGGGCAATAACGTAAAAAATCAGTGTTTTAATACATCAAACCTGCTAAGTTCCTTATTTTAGTTAAAATTTTCCCGCGTGTCGCATCTAAAGGAACGAAAAGAGAAGATCTGTCTGAATTGTGGGGCCGCCCTGCACGGACGTTTTTGTCATGTCTGCGGCCAGCAGAACCTGGAGCCAAAGGAGACGGTCTGGCACCTGGTCCAGCATTTTTTTAACGATATCACTCATTTTGACGGGAGCTTTTTTAGTACGGTCAAGTACCTGCTGCGGAAACCCGGTTTTTTGTCCTCCGAATATATGATCGGGCGCAGGGCCTCTTATCTGAATCCCATCCGGATGTATGTCTTTACGTCCGCCATCTTTTTTATCATCCTGTTCTCTCTTAAAACGCCGGACAAGATAGTGAATGTCAAGGATACGGCGGAGGTTGGAAAGGGGTTGGTGGCGCTGGCAAAGGATAGCGCCCGGCTGGAGAAAAACCTGGCAAAGGAAAAGGATGCCGATGACAGGCAGGATATCCAGGAGACGCTGGGCAAGCTGAAGATCGAAATGCATGTGATCCGGAAGATGTATGGGGATACTACCACCCGCCTGTTCACTTCGACGGACCGGAATCTGTTATATGCCCAGGAATTGAATGACAGTCTAAAACTGGTAGATCTGCCAGTCAATGTACAAAACAGGATCAGTGATGCGATCACCAGGGACCGGGACGACAGCGAGACGGGTTTCGATGTTTTTGGTATGCACCTGGGGCGGTATAAGTCCGTTGCGCAGTATGATTCCTCCGAACGGGCCCTTCCCGATAGCCTGCGGGATGGATGGTTTACCCGGATCATTGCCAGGAGGCTGATCGAAACCCAGGTTGAATATCATACTGACAGAAAAAGCTGGAAGGAGCATTTTACGGAGAATTTCCTGCATTCCTTCCCAAAGATCCTTTTCTTTTCCCTGCCGTTCTTTGCCTTGATCCTGAATATATTGTATTTCCGGCATAAACAGTATTACTATGTGGATCACGGGATCTTTACGATCCATCTTTACTGCGCCAACTTTATCCTTATCCTGCTGATGGTGTTGCTGAGCAAATTGGGGGAGATGATCGATGTGGGATGGGTCCATACGATCATCGACATCCTTATCTTCGTGACCTGGCTGTATATGCTGATCTATCTGTATAAGGCCATGCGGGGATTTTATAAACAGGGCCGTGTCAAGACCCTTGTAAAATACTTTATCAGCTGCTTTCTGGCTTTTATCATGACCCTTATCCTGTTGCTTATCTTTTTGGTTGTTAGTGCGATCACGATCCATTAATTTTTTTTATGGGTGATATGAATGATAAGAATGATGTTAATACTCCTTTTCAGCGGCTTGTCGGCATCATGGATGAATTAAGGGAGAAGTGTCCCTGGGACCGTAAACAAACGATCCAGACATTGCGTCCGTTGACGATAGAGGAGACCTATGAGCTGGCCGATGCGATCACGAGTGAGGACTGGAAGGGGGTCCGGGAGGAGCTGGGCGATCTGCTGTTGCATATCGTTTTTTATGCGCGGCTGGGTCGTGAGCGGGGGGAGTTCACCCTTGAGGACGTGATCAATGGCATTTGTGACAAGCTGATCAGCCGTCACCCCCATATTTATGGCGATACGGCGGGTCAGGAAGGGTTGGTGGAGGTGCGTAATGAGGATGATGTTAAAAAGAACTGGGAGCAGCTAAAGCTCAAAGAGGGTAAAAAATCCGTTCTTAGTGGCGTCCCGCTTTCTTTGCCGGCTACGGTCAAGGCGATACGTCTGCAGGAGAAAGCCGGGCAGGTGGGTTTTGAATGGGACCAGACGGAGCAGGTCTGGGACAAGGTAAAGGAAGAGATGGACGAGCTGCAGGAGGCCATTGCGCTGAAGGACCCGGCCAAAATAGAGGAGGAGTTTGGCGACCTTTCGTTCTCGCTGATCAATTACGCACGGTTTTTGCGGATAGATGCCGAGAATTCCCTTGAAAAGACCAACCGGAAGTTTATCAGCCGGTTTACCCGGATGGAGGAAGAGGCCCGCTTACAAGGACAGTCCCTGGCCGATATGACCCTGGAAGAAATGGATGCCTTGTGGAATACCATCAAGACGCGGGACGCGGATGGTCCGGCACATAACAAAAAACAAAAAACAACGGATTGAAGTCGTTCTTTATCGATATTTTCCGCCGGAACAGATACCTTTTGCTGACGGCTGTACTATTGTTCCTGAGCGGATACTTTCTCAATATATACTACAACAGCGATGCTTCGGTCCGTGTTCTCCGCAATTCCATCCAGTCCTTTGTACAGGATCGTGAGAAGGACTTTGAGCGGCTGACCCGGGACACGGCCGTACTGAATCTTCTTTATACCACCCGGTACAGCGAGCAGGAGCTGAGGAAGATAGTAGAAAAGAAATACGGCATTTTTCTTTATGAGACGGATACCGCCGGCCGCCCGGGTGTTCTGAAATTCTGGAATGACCAGCGGAGCTTGCCGCCGCCGGGTCTGTTGAATGGCCCCGACGGGTATAATTTTCTTCAACTGAGCAATGGACAGTACGATTGTATAAGAAAGACCCTGACCGGCGTCCGTGGCCGGACGGTGGTGGCGATCGCCCTGATCCCCGTCCGGTGGCAGTATTTTATCTCCACCTCCAACCTCGTCCCTGAGTTCTATGAACGGCCTGCGGCGGAAGAAAGGCTGGAGTTCGCGGCCGGTCCCACCGAGTTCCCGGTAAAGAATTCCCTGGGCACCATCATCTTTTATCTGCAGAAAAAGCCGGGTTATCATGCTCCGGCGCATCACCTGGCGATCCCGATCTGTATCCTGCTGGGTGTATTGCTGATCCTCATCCTGATCCACAATGTCGCGCATACGGTCCGTGAAACATGGGGGGCTACCTGGGGGATCGGGTTCCTTATCTCGGTGATCCTGCTGTTGCGGATCCTCGTATATGCCACTCCGGGTCTGCTGAACCTCCGGCAGTTCGAGCTCTTTGACCCGACGATCTACAGTTCCAGCGTTGTCCTCAGCTCGCTGGGGGACCTCGTGATCAATGCCTTTTTGTTTTGCTGGATCATCCTGTTCATCAAGCGGGAGCTCAGCGAATATACCATTCCCCAGTCCGTCAACCGATGGAAGAACTGGTTGTGGACCTTTATCGGGTTGTCGCTGTTGGTGGTGACGACGTTTACGTTTGCGAATATCGTTCAGTCCCTTGTTACCGATGCAAAGATCTCCTTCAACGTTACCAATTTCTTCAGTCTCCTGAATAATTACAGCTTTGTCGGTTTTGTGGCGCTGGCGGCGCTGGCCCTGAGCTATTTTTTCCTGTCGCAGGTATTGTTCCAGCTGATCGGGTACCTGATCCGGTCGCTGAGCATCGTGCTTTATATCATCATTGCCACGATGGGGTTGCTTGTGCTGAGCTTTATCCACAATACCGATATGGTGGAGCTGGACATTTTTGTATTGTTATGGCTGCTGGCCTATGTCTGGCTGATGCAGCGTCGTATATTCTCTGATCTGCGTTTTCGGTTGAACGTCTCCGAAGTGCTGTTCTGGCTGTTTATCTTTTCTACCTCTATTTCCGCGGTGATCCTTTTTGAGAACCGCAAGATGGAGGCGGAGAACCGGCGGGAGCAGGCCGAGCTGCTTGGGGAGCAGGCCGATCCAAACAGCGAGAAGATGCTGAGCATCGTTTTTGGCTATATCGACAATGACTTTCTGTCCCAGAACTTTGCCCGGTTCAAGGATCCTGCTTCCAACCAGGAGATGAAGGACAGTATGGTCAACCGGAATTTCAGCGTCTACCAGAATAAGTTCGATACCCGGCTTTATACCTATGACGGGGACGAAAAGCCGCTGTTCAACGAGCCTCCCATCTCGTACGATACTCTTAATACCACCTTTACCATTCTTGGTAAGAGTACCAGTATCCCGGATCTGAAATACTATGAGAAATCCTTTGACAAGTATACCTATATTTATAAAAAGGCGCTTCGCAGCGACACTTCGGGGAAGATGGCCGGGTACCTTTTTATCCTGGCCGAGCCCAAGAGCTATAAGGGGAATGATGCGCTTGTACCCGAGCTTTTCCGGCAGCGGAATGAGAACCTGCCGGAGTTCTATGCCATCTATAACAAACGGGAGCTGGTCAGCGAGCCTTCCGATTATCCTTTCTCTACGCGTCTTTCGGATGAGCAGATCCCCAAGACGGATTTTGCGCATGTCCGGAAGGGGTCTTATGATGAGCTATGGCATCGGATCTCGGATGATAGCTATGTGGTGGTTGTAAAGAGGGACAATTCGGCGATCGAGGACATTACCCTGTTTGCTTATCTTTTCAGCGCCTTCCTTTTCCTCATCGCGTTGTTCCGGATGACGGCCCTGCTGATCTGGTCGCGGCTGCACTGGAGCCAGTTAAAGACCTACTGGCAGATGAATATCCGGTCGCAGATCCATACGACCATCATTTTTATCAGTCTTTTCTCCTTTGTGGTCATCGGGGTTGCGACGATCATCTTCTTTATAAACCGGTATAACCGGAATAACCAGGACCGGCTTGGCCGGGCCATGCAGATCATGGTCAGCGAGGTGCAGAGCAAGCTGACGGGGCAGGTCACCTATGGGGGGGAGGAATGGAAGCTCTATTATCCGGGGACCAAAGGGGAGCTGCAAAAAACGATCGAAGAGGTAGCCCAGGTACACAGCACCGATATCAATATCTATGACCTGGAGGGCAACCTGCAGGTCTCTTCCAGTCTTTTGGTCTATAATAAGGGGATCCTCAGCAAGAAGATGCATCCCCTGGCGTATTATAACCTGCATCAGCTGAATACCATCCAGTATTATCAATATGAGCAGATCGGGGGGGTGCCCTATGTCAGCATTTACCGGCCATTACGGGATGCCAATGGCAATGCCTTTGCCTATCTGAATATTCCGTCCTTTACCACCCAGGACGAGCTCAATGAGGAGATCTCCAACTTCCTGGTCACCATTATCAATCTCAATGCCTTTATCTTTTTGATCGCCGGTACTATCGCCCTGTTCCTTACGAACCGGATCACTGCCTCCTTCCTTCTCATCTCCAAGAAAATGCAGGAGGTCAACCTGGGTCAGACCAATGAAGAGATCGAGTGGCGGCGGAATGATGAGATCGGAGGCCTTGTCAAGGAGTACAATAAAATGGTGAAGAAGCTGGAAGAGAGTGCCGCGGCCCTGGCCAAGAGCGAAAGGGAAGGGGCCTGGCGGGAGATGGCCCGGCAGGTGGCGCATGAGATCAAGAACCCGTTGACGCCGATGAAGCTCAGCATTCAATACCTGCAAAAGGCCATCGACAATAATTCTTCCAATGTAAAGGAAATGGCGGGCAGCGTGGCGAAGACGCTTGTGGAGCAGATCGATCATCTGTCCAAGATCGCCTCCGACTTCTCGCAGTTTGCCAATATCGGGAATCCCCGGAAGGAGGTGTTTGATCTGCATGAGATGTTGTATTCCCTTACCTCTTTGTATGAGACGACGGACAATCTCCTGTTCAAATGGGTGCCGGAGCATCAGAAGATCATGGTCTTTGCCGATAAGACCCAGCTGAACCGGTTGTTCACCAACTTGTTGCAGAATGCGCTGGAGGCCTGTACGAATGAGGAAAAGCGGGTTATCAGTGTCAGTGAGGAGCTGCGGGAGCACTCTATCGTCGTAAAGGTGGCGGACAATGGGGAGGGGATACCGCTGGAGATGCAATCCAAGATCTTTATTCCCAATTTTACGACGAAGTCTTCGGGTACGGGGTTGGGGCTGGCGATGAGCAAGACGATCGTCGAGCAGGCCAAGGGGAAGATCTGGTTTGAGACCGTTGAAGGTATTGGGACGACCTTCTTCGTGGAGCTGCCGATACTAAGGGCGACGTAGGAGCCCGCGGCCGAAGGCCCGATATTAGCCCGGCCAGATGGCGCAGCCATCGGTACAGAACAGCCAGACGCTTGCTATAAGCGAGCCGCCAACAGACACCTGCGAACCCACCGCTCCATAGATTTGTTGCCGTACAAGAGTGCGACGCAACCACCGTTCCCGCTTTGCACTACCGCCGACCCCCCTAATTATATCCCCTTTACCTTTTTTCTCTCTGCCAGGAACTCCCGGAATTGTGCCAGCGTAAAGCTGCTGAGGTTTTGTGCGGCGGTCACCCCGGCTTTCTGTGCGGCCAGCACCCCATATTTTACGTGCTCATATCCTTCGGTGGAATGTGCATCGGGGTCGATAGAGATGCGGACGCCTTTCCCCAGGGCATAGCCGATCCATCGCCAGTCCATATCCAGGCGGCGGGGGTGGGCATTTAATTCGATGGCGACGTTATTTTCCGCGCAGGCTTCGATGATCTTTTTATGATCGACCGGGTAGCCGGGGCGGCTCAGGAGCAGTCTGCCCGTCATATGGCCCAGGATGGTCGTATAGGGGTTATGGATAGCGCCCAGGAGACGCAGCATTGCTTTTTCTTCGCTCATCTTCAGATTGGAATGGACCGAGGTGATCACCAGGTCGAAGGTGGAGAGGATATCGGGGCTATAATCCAGGGCGCCGTCATTAAGGATATCGCATTCGATGCTTTTAAAGATGGTGAAGGGGGCCAGCTGCCGGTTAAGCTCGTCGATCAGCTTGTGCTGTTCGAGGATGCGGTCTTCTTTTAGTCCGTTGGCGTAAAAGGCGGATTTGCTGTGGTCGCTGATGACAAGATATTCATATCCTTTTTTTATACAGGCTTTGGCCATTTCTTCGAGGGTGTTGGAGCCGTCGCTCCAGTCGCTGTGACTATGGATGATGGCCCGGATGTCGCTGGTCTGTATCGGGTCGGGCAGCGGGCCTGCGGCGGCGGCTTCCAGGATGTCGCGTTGTTCGCGGCGGAAGGGGGGGATGAAGTGGATGCCCGCGGCGGAGAAGATCGCCTCTTCTGAGTCATGTGATGCGATAGGGGAAGGCCAGGCTTCGAGAAATTCCCCGCTACAGCTGGTGGTCAGCAGGGTGGCCGCGAATGTTTCCGGGGTGGTGTGGAGGAAGGAGAGGTCGACTCCTTCGGGGCCTTTGAAATGCGAGGGGGCGGGGCTGTTTTCCGTAGGGATAGCTGTGGTATATCCCTTTTCTTCAAAAAAGGTGCGAAGGGAGTCGGGTGTGATCGTGGTGACCCACTGTAATTGATCGATGATCTCGAGTTGCCGGCGGAAGTCGCCGGTGATGGTTAGTTTTTCGTTTTTGAAATTCTCCTGTAATAAAGATTCCACGCTGTGGGCGAGGGGTTCTATCTCTGCATAGAGATGGCTGCCCTGGCTTTTGAGGAAGAATTCGATGGTCTCGAGTACGGATTGCTGTGTTTTTGCGCCGAATCCTTTGTATAGGAGGAGGCGGTTTTCCTGGCAGGCGTATAGTAATTCTCCGATGGATTCTACTTCCATTTCTTTCCAGATCGTGGCAATTTTTTTTGGTCCGAGGCCCTTGATCCGGAGCATTTCGATGATCCCCGGGGGGGTCTTTGCGATATATTCCTGCAGGAGGGGTAGTTCCCCGGTATGAAGGATCTGCTGTATTTTTTTGCCGATGGCGTCTCCGATGCCCTTGATCGAAGTGAATTTTTCGGGTGGTAGATCCGCGATCGGATGGGGAAGTTTTTCGAGCGTGAAGGCGGCTACGCTATATGATTTCGTTTTGAAAGAGTTCTCTCCATGGATGTCCATGAGTTTTGCGAGGAGGCTGAACCGGTCCGCGATATAGTCGTTGTCGATGTTCATGGGACTAATTTACGGAAAGAAAGGAAGATAGGTGTAAAGTCAGGCTGGGAGCGGGTTTTGGAGGAAAGATGGGGGTGTGTTTATCTTCGGGTGACCCGGGATCCCGGGGCCGGAAAGGGAGGGGAGGACCGGCGGGAAGTAAAATAAAAAGTCCCGAATTGCTTCGGGACTTTGATATGTTCTGCTAAGTAAGAAATATAAACTATTTCTTTTTTGCAGCTTTCTTAGCGGCTTTCTTCTTAGGAGCTGCTTTCTTTTTGGGAGCTGCTTTCTTCTTAGCTGCTTTTTTTGCGGTTGCCATTTTTTTTGAATTTAATTGGTTAGTAAATCAATTTACAGTA
>DASYBV010000028.1:0-235877 GCA_036500545.1 Puia sp.
CCGTTTCGACTATGCTTTCCGGCTATACATCCATCATTGGGCATTCAAGCACCCTCAACCGGACGATTTCTTCCGAACCATGAACAGCGCCGTAGGAGAAAACCTCGACTGGTTCTGGAAAGAATGGTTCTTTACCAATGACAAGCTCGACCAGGCTGTCACGTCCATCAAATATGTAAATAACGACTCGACAAAAGGCGCCCTCATTACTATTGATAACCTCGACAAGATGGCAATGCCTGTGATCCTTAAGGTTACAGACGCCTCGGGCAATTCCCAGATCATCAAATTTCCTGTCGACATCTGGCAACGCGGCGGCACATGGACATTTAAGTATCCTTCGACAATGAAACTAACGTCGGTTGAGCTTGATCCGGAACATGTATTGCCGGACGAGAACCGGGAGAATAATATTTGGAAATCGGAGTAGAGGAAGATGATTTGTAAAAGATAGAACCCCTGATTATCAGGGGTTTTGATTTCTGTATTGATAGCAGAAAATATTATTATATTGGTGTTCTGACTTGATTTTCAGAGGGCAAAACTGCGAGCGAAGTTTTCAACGTTAATCAAATTTGATATAAAACTTAAATAGGTTTTTAAAATTAGTACTATGGTATCCGAAGTTAAGAGCATGATTAGTCCAGACATTCTTGATTTCAATGCATATTTCCCGGATGACTGTAAAAGTTTTTCATTTTTGATTCAGGTGATGGTTGGGCCTAAAGGGGAGAATTCGTCGGAATCTTTTGCTATGGAGGTCTGCACTCCTAACTGGCTGAATGACCACCGTGAAGAGTATGAATCGGTAATCGGAAAAGGGAAGCTTATTGTTTTTAAATTTGATCTGCCCAATATTCTTTCCAGGATCGAGAAGATATTTGATGGCTGTACGGGGAAGGATTGGAACGAGATTGCTATAAATTTGTCCAGGTATGGCCATTGGGAGTTTGAGAATTATCAGGAACGGATGCCGTAATCCGTGGAAGATGAAAATTATTCGACCCGAATGCGGCATTGGTATAACTGTTCCTAACCTTTCTTTCTTTTATTTTTACCTTTTGTGGCGTTGCCTTTCGATCTTTTCTTGGATTTTGCCCGTTCTTCTTCAAGGAGATCAGCGACAAGTTTCTTTACCTCATCAGTCGAAATAAAGGTTTCATAGGCTTCGTGCTTATCTGCGTCGGTGGATTCTACGATAACTGTTGCAATATTATTACGCTTGTCCGGTTCGATTTCAATTCTTTTTACATTGAAACGATTACCCAATGCCCGCTTTTTTAAGCGATCCGTTATTTTTTGCAAAAGTATTTTGGGGCGCCGTACCAAATGTTTGCTTATTGCATTAAAAGTAGTTGAACTTGCTTGTTTGATATCCTCGTGTAATCCCGATTCCTTATAGCCGTCTTTTACACTAGGGCCAAATAACTTAGATAAAATCCATAATGCGACAGGCGGCAGTAATACCAATACCTCCAAGCTCCCTTTTTCTAGTTTTTCAACATAATAGGAGGGATAATTGGGCAATTCTTTCTGCACTCTGTCTCGAAGCGACTGTTTGGCGCGGTAATCAATATCCAGATCTTCGATAAATTCATCAATCTCGTCACTGATAAGAGCTCGGCAAATTTTCGAAAATTCTTTGATCAGTTCTTTGAACGTGCGGTCAGACAGATACTTAATATCAGGATGATAAAAGCGGAGATATAATTCGTCCGATGAAAGTTTTGTAGCCATAGAATAAAAATAGGGGTGATATAAGGGCTACTCTTGACGGTTGGCGGGTGTTGCCTTATAGTCAGTGGGGTATTTTACAACGGCTTTACCGATGGCGCAATCTACCACCCAGACCAATTTAAGCATTTTTATTCAAATCGGAATGCATAGACTTCCTGCATTTTGCGGAGTGCCGGTCAATTACAAAAAAATGGGTGTTTTAACGGGTATTGTAACGCGAATAGGACCTGAACCTGTTTATTTCATTTGGTATTCTTTTCCTCTCAAAAAATGGCGGTTCCCCCTCATTGTGAGAGAAAATAGAGAAAAATGCGAGCAAAAAGCGGGAAAAACTGGCGCATCGACTTGTTACTGCACATTTTTTAGGAGCCAATCATCCATGATAGTAAGTGTACGAGTGCAGACGTGGATTCTGTATAGGGAAATGACGGGCGGATTTTAAAGCTACCTGAAATAGTTATTGACAGCGAAAGCGAACTGCTCGATAAAGAGCTTCTTATAAGCAGCAAGGTTGTTTTGCTCATAGAAGAGGATCATTGCCTTTTTGTAGTCGACGGGTTTGACGCTCCGGTAAGAGAGGGGACAATAACCATTGTCAATCAGGATGCCATTGCCGGTGATGCGTCCGGTCCGTTTGTTACCATCTTCGAAGGGCTGGATATAAGAAATGAAGAGTACGGCAAGCAATGCCTTTTCAAAGATTAAGGGACGATGGTTGATTACCTCGCAGGCGC
Organism: Puia sp.; assembly: GCA_036500545.1. Taxonomy (GTDB): domain Bacteria; phylum Bacteroidota; class Bacteroidia; order Chitinophagales; family Chitinophagaceae; genus Puia. Next base: position 2,472 of record DASYBV010000028.1, read on the forward strand.
GATCCAGGAACTCCCGGATATGAAATTCATTCCCCGGCGGCGTGTAGCTGGTGCCGGTGATACCTACGATCCGCTTACGGATGTTTTTACTTACTCCCAGGTCCTCTATTAGCAATGAATGAATGTTCTCGATGGCAGCAGTACGCAAAGGCGTAAACACGACGCGGCGTTCATAAATGTAATCAAGCGCTTTTTTGTGGTTGAGGAGCATGGTTGCTTCGCTCTTTTCTTTGCCTTCCGCCGGGATGTTTTCGGAGAGAAGAACCTCCGTTTCCAATAGGCTATAGGTATTACCCTCGATCTGAGACGACTTCCAGCTTAGTTCAATGGAAAGTCTATTGCGCTCTTTGCGAATGATCTCTTCAGGGAGTGTACTTATACGTTCCTGGAAAATTTGTTGAAGACCATTCAACTGGGTGAGCTCTGCAGAGGTAAATATTGCTACCTTTTCCAGGTGTGAAAAGACCTCCGGGTCCAGTCGTTTTTTGCCTTTTCGCTCATCCAGGTCCTTATCAAAATAAGAATCACCGATGCTATTGTATACCAGGCGATATGCCGGGGCTACCTGATAGATCGTAGATCTTCCCTGCCCGCTTTTTATCAGGAAATGAGCATCTACCAGAGCCTTGAGGTCCCGATTGATCGTAGAGACCGGCGGATTGTCTGGTAATTGCCTTAAGATATCCGATATACCGATATCAGGCTGCTGTATCAACAGCTCCATGATTTGTCTTTTCCGGCCGCTGAGTTCCATTTGCTTAGATCTTTCCTCTCAAAAATAAGCTTTTTTCCTCTCAAATTGAGGGGAAAAGCTGTCTAAAGTGAGAGGAAAGGAGTCGAAAATAAGCCTTCCTCTCAGGCTGAGAGGAAAAGGTGTCCAAAATGAGAGGAAAGAGGCTTGGTGAGAAGGGACGGCAGATTAAGACACTTGCGCTTCGCTAGTGTCGAGTTTTAGTTTTGCAATAAGATCATGAAAATATTGAGGCGACCAGATGGCAAGCCTTGCCGGATCCGGGATAAAACGGATCACATCCTCCTTGACTCTATCTATATTAACCGTATCTATCTTATTCTTCAGCATGTCGAAGAATTCTACTGAAGTAATCGTGTGCTTGTTCCAATCCCCGCTACCGATAGCGCGCTGCAGAAAGTGAGAGAGGCTTAGGGGTACCCCCTTTTTAATATACCATTCCATATCGTACCAATCCCGACCCTTTACATTGTTCTGCCACTTACGGAATAACAGGGCGTGCATTTTGCCCGCAAACAGGTAGGGTAGGGCAAAGCATTTGACATAGAAAGAAAAAGGCTGCGTAAGGAGTTTCTCTTCCGTTTTGAAGCCCAGTGGTGGTCGCTTATCGACTTCTATTTTGATCTTGATATTGGCAACTTGTTTCATACCCTGTTGGGGTACGATCCCTTCCAGAACCAGTTCTTTCCAGATAGTTTCTGATTTAAGAAAGGCTGATTCAACGTTGGTCTGTAGTTTTTTCTCCTTCTCTTTGACCGATACCTCCATTCCCTGGGATTTAAATTCGGTAATTATTGCGTCCATATAGGGCTTAAAGGAAAAACCAGGATCGTTGGCCAGTAAAGAGAAGTCGAGATCCTCCGAGAATCGGTCCAGGCCATAGAAGATACGAAGGGCGGTTCCGCCATAAAAGGCGGCTTTTTCGTAGAAGCCGGCACGGGAAAGACCGGCTAGCGCCACCTGCTGCATTATTTCGCGCAATGCGGCGGTCGCCTCCTCCCTGTTAGCGGAATTATAAGATTCGAGCCACTCTTTAATCATAGTTGTTGTATGGTTTCAAGTAACATAGATAAGGTTTGCTTTTTTGGAGCGTTCGATAACCAGGTTTCCATGCTTTGGATATCGAGATGCTTTAGGCTGTCCGGATCCAATCGCAGGTCGTTTTCCATATAAGAGAGGACGCTAATCTTGCTCCTGAACTCTACGCCGGCCGTGGTGATGATCTTGTCCAGTAACGCTTTCTCCGGAGAGGCGATCATTACTGTTTGCTGGTTTGCTATTTCGATACTACGAATGCCATAACTATAGTAGGGCAACGGTAGCCGTGTATAGGTAAATGTGCCATGTGGGGTAGTATACTGACGAGCTGGCTTGATCGTCACCGAAGTTGTTGCATAGACCCTTTCAGGGATCAGTCCATAGTAGGATAATGCGCTCTCCAGGGATATATAGCTGGGGCCCAAAATATGATTGGCCAGCAAAAAAGAATCGGGCTTGTCTGCCTTGATGCCTGGACCTGCAATATATAAGCCCCTTCTCACCTGTTCCAATATTCCCTTTTTTAAAAGATGATGGATCTTGTCATTAGGCTGTTGATAATCCCTAAGAAGCCACGACATCAAGTGATGGGGGATCGGCAAGGAGGCATATTGCTGTATGGATTGGATTAATTCCATACCACGAATGTAGAAAAAATAGATGATAATCTGAAAAAATTCGGTTTTCCTATGCAAAATATACAGGTAATTAAACTAGGATGTTATTTTTGACATGGATACTCTGATAATATCCGGTTTTCCCTATAAAATATCGTAATATGACAATTGAAATGGTAGGCAAAGAAATAGATGAGGAATGGCTAATATGTTCGAACAACCTAAAGTTTTTTATAAGTCGCTAAGGGGACAAGCTCAATTTCGAAGTATAGAGGATAATGTAAATTTTGAACTTTTTTCAGATGTTTTGGGGCATGTAGATATAATTGGGTATTTGAGAAGGCCTTTTTTATAGCCAAGCCCTTTTCATAGTCTAACATTTAAATAACAAGCAGCCTCATTATCTTTGGCCAAATCACCCGGGCCGGGTGTATAAATCAATGAAAAAGGCTTTACGCTTCCCTCTACTGCTGCTGATCTGTCTGTCCGGCCTCACCGCCTATGCTCAGACCAATGTTCTGACGGGGATCATAAAAGACTCGGTCAACGGCAAACCGCTGGCGGGGGTGAGCGTATTCCTCAACGGTACCTCCAAAGGAACGGTTACCCGCAACGACGGGACCTTCCTGTTACAGGGATTCCCCCAGGGCCGTTATGAGGTGATCGTCTCTGCCATCGGCTATGCTACCTATTCGACGGAGATCAATAGCCATAATCTTCCCCCTTCCTTAAAAATAAACCTCCACATGGCAGCGGACGAGCTGGCGGCCATAACGGTGGAACCCTATCTGAAAGATGGCTGGAAGAAGTATGGAAATACCTTTTTGCAATATTTTATCGGCACCACCGACAATGCCAGCCATTGTACGATAAAGAATAAGGGGGTACTGCGCTTTCATTTTTATCCAAAGAGCAAAAAGCTTTCCGTAACGGCTATCGAGCCGCTGCTGATAGAGAACAAGGCCCTGGGTTATGAACTGGAATACCGGCTCGAGCGTTTCGTCTGTGATTACGGTGCAGAGATCGTTTCCTATTATGGCTATCCCCTCTTTCACGATATGTCCACCGACTATAGTGAGGTAAAGAAAAAATGGACGGTCAATCGCCAGCTGGCCTATATGGGCTCCATGATGCATTTTATGCGTAGCCTCTATAGCCATCGGGTAAGGGAAGAAGGATTTTTGGTAAAATATAAAACCCCGGTCCCCAATATCGAAAAACAACGGGTAAAAGCGATCTACCACCCCAATATGACAAAAGCCGACTCTATTCCCATGGATACCCTCCATCATTACTGGGAAGTGTTGCGGGAGCCCGATTATTTTATGCAAAACACTACCGATCCGGATGGATTGATGACGATCCAAAAAGATCTGACGCATGTCATGTTCTTTAATGAGGATTGCACGGTCATTTATGGCAACCCCAGAAGGGGGATCGCTTACAAGGAATCCTCTATCCGGCTCATGAACCAGCGGCCCATTGCCATAGACGAAAACGGTAGCTTTTATCCCCAAAACGAAGTGCTTAATCTCCAAAACTGGGGTCTTACGGAAAATATCTCCAATCTTCTGCCCCGTGACTATGAGCAGGATACTACAGGACAGTCATCAAGGTAGTTTTTGCTAAGTTGCAAGACCATTGCGATATTTTATCGCCAACGATTGTAAACCGTTTGACTTTGCAAAACCAGTTATGGCTCCAGACGCTGTGCAGGGATAAACTGACACCGGTCTTCCTGACCGTTTCCTTATTATTTTCGCTATTGCTTTCGTTGTTTTGCCGGCCGGCTTTTGCGCAGCATAAATTCAACGTTGTTCATTATTCCACAAAGGACGGATTATCGCATGACGGCGTCCTGTGTATAACGCGGGATCGCGAAGGTTTTATGTGGTTCGGCACCTTTGATGGGATCAATCGCTACGACGGACACAATTTCGTCGTTTATAAAAGCCGTCCGGGTGATCGCTCCCCGCTGGAGACCAATAAGATCCGCTATATCATAGAAGATCAGAAGGGTTATTTGTGGATCCAGACCTTTGATTATAAGATCTATCATTTCGACAAAAGAACGGAGCAGTTCTTTGCTATCGCCGATAGCGCGAATAAGAAGTTATTTCCCCCGCATGTGATCATAGACCGGATCGTCGTTGACCCGGTGGATGGCGTCTGGCTCCTCACCAAGAACGAGGGGATGTATTATGCTTACACCGACCCTTCCGGCCACCCCGGCGTGGAATATTTTGGTTCGGGCAAAGACGGTTCCGGAAGATTGAAGGGTGCATTTGTAAATTTTATTGACTTTGATGCCGATCACCGGATATGGGTTGGGACGAATGAAGGATTGAACATCCTGAAAAGGGACGGCGATGTGAACCGGGCCGTGCATGTAAATCGGGCCGTGCATGTAAATCGGGCCGCCGACCCAAACCGGCCTGTCTTTACAAACGATGTAACGACTGAACGTCTTTTTCCGGCATGCGGATTCACGAGTGAAACGATGGAGGGGAGCTCCTTTTATTTCGGCACCCAGGATGGCCGGCTTCTGAAGTTTGACTATGCCCGGCAGAAGATAAACAGCATCCCTGTTACAGACGCCCGTATAAACGACATCTGCAAATCGCAAAACGGTACCTTATACATATCTACGGGTGGTAAGGGCGTCTACTATTTTGATACTACCCTTTTAAGACCGGAACTGATACCGGAAAGTGCGAATAATGCCTACCTGTCCGCTACCGAAGATAAAGGCGGTAATATATGGTTAGAACCAAAGGAAAACGGGGTTGTCCGATACAACCGGCGGACAAAGACCTGGAAGCGCTATGAACAACAGCGTGATTTTTCCAGTAGCAGCCGCCAGTTTAAAGTACGCACCGATGCCGAAGGAACGGTATGGGTAAGTATGAAAGGCGGTGGTTTTGGATATTATAATGATATCGATGACCGGATCGAGTACCTGTTTGATAAGCCCAACAGCGCCGAACAAAAGTTCTCCAACGTAGTCAATTACTTTTACGTTGACAAATCCGGGGTTATCTGGGTAAGCGGAAAAGACGGAGGCGTCAATAAGATAGTTTCGCTGAGCGATCAATTTAAACTGACATCGGTAACGGCCAATTCCGGTAACCGATCCGTAAACGAGGTACGGGCGATGATGAAAGACGAGGAGGGGCGGCTGTGGGCTTGTACGAAGGCAGGCAAGCTATATGTATACGAGCATGAAATGCGGGTGGATGTTTTCGCCGGTCATGCCGATCAGATCGGTAATGTCTACGCTATTATGGAGGACAGCCGTGGTAATATCTGGCTTGCTACAAAGGGAAATGGATTGTTTAAGGCTACTCCGAAAGACAATGCACGGAAAACCTATCTCCTTCAAAATTACAGACACCGGGATAATGACCCGAACAGCCTGAGTAATGACGAGGTGTATGCCGTTATCAAGGACCATAAACATAGGATCTGGGCCGCGACCCTGGGAGGCGGTCTTAACCTTCTTGCCCAATCGGGAAATACGGTTGTTTTTAATAACCACAATAATACTTTTCATTCCTATCCGTTTAGCCGGGCAAAATGTGTAAGATGGCTTTGCGAGGACAGAAGCGGCAATATATGGGCCGCCACCAATTCGGGGTTGCTGATCGTCAATGACGGGGGCGAACTAAATGGGAACTTTCAGTTTGTCGTTTATCAAAAAAGGTCCGGGGATCTTTATAGCCTGTCCAGCAACAGCGTGCAGCATATTTATATGGATCCAAAAGGGCGTATGTGGATAGGGACCTTTGGGGGCGGCCTGGATCTCGCCTGTATGCCGGATGATGATATTACCAAAGTAAGATTTAAGTCCTATACGGTCGGTAATGGTTTATCAAACGATGTCGTGCTGAGCCTGACGGGTGACGATGACGGCAATCTTTGGATAGCGACGGCAGGCGAGCTGTCAAAGTTTAATCCCTCCAATCAGTCCTTCCAGAATTATGATTCCTTTGACGGTCTTCCGGATGCGCGGTTCTCTGAATCGACCTGTTTTAAAGCGGATGACGGAACGCTCTATTTTGGTTGTAATACCGGATATATATCGTTCAAGCCACGGGCCATTACGCGCAGGAAGACGGATGCAAACATGGCATTGACCCATTTGCAGCTGTATTATAAAGAAGTGCTGCCCGGCGACGATCATTCTCCGTTGAAGTCCGCTATAAATGAAACCCCAACGCTGACATTGGATCATGATCAAAATGTGATCAGTATCGATTATGCGGTGCTTGACTATCGTTCCGAAAAAGAAGTTTCGTATTCATACAAGCTGGCTGGTTTTGACACCGACTGGCATAATGTGAACGATCAGCAAAAAGCAACGTATACGAATATTCCGCCCGGCACCTATACTTTCTTTGTCAGAGGGATCAATGACGATCTTTTTAGCAACCAACCACAAAAAAGCCTTCAGATCATTGTCAAGCCACCGTTTTATCTGACGGTTTGGGCTAAGGTCGCTTATCTTCTCCTGGCCATCCTCATCGGTCTTATAACCCGGAAGATCATGGTAACGATGATCCGGCTGCGGAATAAGGTGGCGATAGAGAGAAAGCTGACGGAGATAAAACTGGCGTTTTTTACAAATGTCTCGCATGAATTACGGACGCCTTTGACGCTTATTGCCGGTCCGTTGCAGGAACTGGCGGAGATTGAAGAAATGTCGGAGAAGAGCCGGCAATATTTCAATGTTATCAACCGCAATGTAAGCCGGATGACGCGGTTCGCCAACCAGCTTCTCGACTTCAGGAAAGTACAAAGCGGGAAGATGCAGCTGAGAATAGCGGAAGGCGATGTGATTGCACTTGTTTATAATGCGGGCGCCTGTTTTGCGACCATTGCCGCCGAAAAAAATATCTTATTCGATGTCTCGAGTAGCCATCCGGTTGTAAAAGCCTGGTTTGACGAGGAAAAATTGGAGATTATACTCTATAACCTGTTTTCGAATGCCTTTAAGTTCTCTCCATCGGGGAAACCGGTACACGTTGCTATCGTTTGTTCTGCGACGGATATCGAAATCAGGGTGATCGACCAGGGTAAGGGAGTGCCGCCTGAAAAGTTGAAGGAGATCTTTGAACTCTATCACGAAGACAATCATAATAAGGAGAACCATCTGAAAGGCTCCGGGATCGGCCTTGCGTTGGCAAAAGGATTGGCGGGCAGTCATCATGGAAGTTTGCATGCCGAAATAAATGAATATGGCGGATTAACGGTTGTCGTACGGCTCAAGGCCGGTTATGCGCATTACAACCAGGACAGGATCATATGCTCGGGGACAATTGGTATTGCCAACGCTGCCCCGGCCCGTATCCCTGAACCCGACAATTCTTTTTTGGAAACCCAAACCAACCCTTCGACTTTGCTGCCTTTGCTTTTGATCGTGGAAGACAACCCCGATCTACGGTCTTTTCTTAGTCTGAAGCTCAGTGACAGCTATCGCATCCAGGTTGCGTCCGATGGGCTGGAAGGGTTGGCAATGGCGAGGGCGTCCTTCCCCGACCTTATTATCAGCGACGTCCTCATGCCGCGGATGGATGGGATCCAGCTACTCGATGCGCTAAAAAATGATCCGCTTACCAGCCATGTCCCTGTCATATTGCTTACCGCAAAGTCATCCGTTGAGAACCGTATAGAGGGTCTGCAGTACGGTGCGGATATCTATATGACAAAGCCCTTCCATAATGGGGAGCTGGTCGCTTCGATCGATAATCTGCTCCGGTCGAGGAGGCGATTGTTTGAAAAGGTCGCCGGTATATCCGGTAAGGCGGTTTTTGGTCCTGTACCGGAGAGCCTGGTCACCACCTCAAAAGACGAGGAGTTCCTGAAAGACGTGATCAAGCTTGTAGAAGACAAGATGACGGATCCGCACTTTAATATCGATGAAGTAGCGACCGGTATTGGGATGGGCAGGACCACCTTTTACAAGAAGCTGAAGAGCCTTACTTCCCTGAGTCCCGTCGAATTTGTACGTGAATTGCGTCTCAAACGCAGCCAGCAGTTGCTGGATACCGGAACGTATAACGTATCCGAGGCCGGTTATCTGGCCGGATTTAATAGCCAGGCATATTTCAGCACCTGTTTTAAGGAAAAATATGGGGTCTCGCCTTCCCTATACTTAAAAAGCCTGAAAGAAACAACTTTGTAGTTTTATCCCCTACCGGGGCTTGCCACGGGCTGAATTGGCTTTTTTACGAGCTAAATCTCCCTTTTTACCAAATAATGAAAGGTTTTCGTCAATTTTTGAAATCCGCCGGGGCGGCTTTTTTATAGGTTTGCCCTCAACGATTGCCAAAAATATGAAGCATATATATATAGTTTTAACAAGCGTATTCTTCTCCACCGCCGTTCTTAGCCAGCAATTGTCCTTTCCCGGCGCCGAAGGTTTTGGCCGTTTTGCCACCGGGGGTCGCGGCGGTACCGTCTACAAAGTCACCAATCTGAATGATTCCGGCAGCGGCTCTTTCCGGGATGCGGTTAGCCAGTCCGGGCGCACGGTCATTTTTGATGTTTCGGGTGTTATCAGGATCCACGAAAAGGTAAAAGTTGCATCGGATATTACCATTGCCGGGCAAACGGCTCCGGGCCCCGGCATTACGGTGTACGGGAACAGCGTTGACTTTAGCGGGAACAGTATTGCCCGTTATATGCGTTTTCGCGGCAGCGACGATATGCCGCGGGGAGCTTGTGTAGTGGTAGCGGATAGCCTTGATAAGCTGATCCTGGACCATGTTTCTATCGAATGGGGGCGCTGGGACGATCTTCATATAAAAAACAGCACTAATGTCACGCTGCAGTATTGCCTGGTCGCCGACGGGGTAGATCCGCAGCGATTCGGCGCATTGTTCGAGAACCCCGAGTTTGTTACGATCCATCATTGTTTGTGGGCCGACAATCAGAGCCGGAACCCCAAGGCCAAGGCGAAGATCGAGTATGTGAACAATGTCGTCTATAACTGGGGGGTAAGTGGTCTTGTAGGCGGTCACTCGGCAGCCGATCATTACCAGGACGTTGTAGGCAACTATTTTATAGCCGGGCCCAATTCTAACGAAAGCTTTCTTGCCATGTTTACGGCGACGGATCACGTTTATCAACGGGATAACAGGGTAGACCTGAATAAAGATGGGATCCTGAATGGAAGGGCTGCCACTACGGAAGAGTTTGCAAAAGAAAAATGCACGCTGCTCAGCGAACCGACTTTTCTGTCAAAAAACGATGTAAGGATCACCACCCCCGAAGCCGCTTATAAAATAGTGATTGCGCAGGCCGGTGCCTCGTTACACCGTGACGCCATCGATAGCCGGATCATAGGCTATGTCACCAGCCTGGGGAAAGCCGGTAAAATAATTCGAACCGTAGCGGAGGCCGGCGGGCAGCCAGCGGTGGCTGAAGTACACTCCACCCGGAAGGACCAGGATGGAGATGGGATCCCTGACGATTGGGAAACCGCCCATCATCTGAATCCAAAGGATGCGGCAGATGCGAAGACGATCAGCGCCGGCGGGTATAGTAATCTCGAGCTTTATCTGAATAGTAAATCATTTTTTTTATGAGGAAATTGTATCTGTTAATTATTGTGATCCTCGCGTGTTTGCCCGGCGTAGGCAATGCGCAGACGAGGACGGTTACGGGGACGGTATCCGAGAAGGGACTTGGCCCCCTGCCCGGTGCGACGGTACACGTGAAAGGTGGCGCCGGCGGTACCCAAACGGACGCAAAGGGTAAGTACACGCTAAATCTCTCCCCGACGGGCACGGTCATGCTTACCTTCAGCTCTATCGGGTATAAGACCGTGGAATTGCCGGTACCCGCGAGCCTGGTATTAAATGTGCAACTGGAAGCCGTTTCCGATACGCTGAATGAAGCGGTGGCCATCGGGTATGCCACGGTTAAACGAAAGGATGTAACGGGAGCCTCGGTGTCGGTGACAGCCCAGGACCTGGAGATAGCGCCTGTGACTACGGCAGCGCAGGCCTTAACCGGCAAGGCTGCCGGTGTAAGTGTAATTACACAAAGCGGCGCGCCCGGGGCCGCGAGTAATATCGTTATCCGCGGCGCCACTACGGTGACACAGGGTTCTGACCCCTTGTATATTGTGGATGGTTTCCAAATGGACGATGCCCTTCGCCAGATAGACATCAACGATATCGAGACCATCGATGTGCTAAAGGATGCTTCGGCCACCTCTATTTATGGTGCGCGTGGCGCGAATGGCGTTATTCTTATCACCACCAAATCCGGTAAGGCGGGGAAAACGGCGGTCTCCTATAACGGCTACTATGGCCGTGAAACGCTTGGCAAGAAATTGCAGATGATGAATGTGCCCGATTATACAAAATACGAATACGAGCTGCAAACATTGTCCGGGCAACAGGCAAATTGGGCTGCTTACTTTGGAGGTGACCCCACGTCGCCGGGTACGGCTTATAATTATATAAACAGCACCTATACCAATAAGCCGGGTATCGATTGGCAGGACCTTGTTTTTGGCAGCACGGCCCCCAGCATGAACCATAACGTCAGTATTGCAAGCGGTACGGATAAGACGAAGCTGCTGATCAGCTATAACAATACGCAGGAGGATGGTATCTTTTCGAAGCATAATTATCTGCGAAATGGTATCCGCTTAAAGCTGAACCATGCCGTCTTTGACAACCTGCATGTCGATTTCAACACCAGCTTCCTGGATACGAAGGTGGATGGCGGAGGATCGCTTGGCGGTACCCTGAAAGAGACGCTTTTGCAACCTCCGACGGGCGGCGTGAAGTACAGCAATCAACAGCTGATTAATACGGATGTGAGCAACGACATGCTGGCATTGAACTCCCAGTATGACATTTACAACCCGTTTATTTATAATAACTCGATCTCTCAGAGCAGCTATGCCCGTCTGTTTACGATCAATGGTGGTGTGGATTGGAAAATTACAAAAGACCTCCGGTTCCACAGCCTTGGCAGCTACACTTGGGGCCAGACGCGTGGAAACTACTTTGATGCAGGACAGACCGTCACCGCCAGGAACTTTGGCGGCCCTTATGGTTCGATCGATAATAGTGAGAGCTTTACCTGGCAGCTTACCAATACGCTGACCTGGAATCATAATTTTCATGGTCATGGTGTAACCTTGTTAGCGGGGCAGGAATCCAACTATAGCCAATCGCAGGATCTTAATAATACCTATTATGTGTTCCCGGCGGATAATTTTGGGCTAAACAACGTGGCGGAAGCGACCGGCGGCGCAAAAAATACCTATACCTCGAGCTTGAGCTATAATTCGCTGGCTTCCTTCTTCGGACGGGCATCGTACAATTATGAAGATAAATACATCGCCAACTTTACGCTGCGAACGGATGGCTCCAGCCGTTTCGGGCCCAATAACCGGTGGGGGACCTTTCCTTCGGCGGCAGCGGCATGGCGCATCTCGGGAGAGAACTTTATGAAGAACCAGTCCCTCATCAGCGATCTGAAATTGCGTGTTGGCTATGGTACGGCGGGTAATGATAATATTGCCGATTATGTCTATACCACCGCCTATGGGGCAAGCACCTATGCCATCAACCGAACCTATTTCAATACGTTGGTGCCGGGCAGCGTCGTGGGGAATCCGGATGTTAAATGGGAAAAGACGCAATCGACAAATATTGGGTTGGATATCGCTTTCCTGAAGAGCCGTTTTAACCTGACGGTGGATGTTTACAACAATGAGTCTGATAATTTGCTGATCCAGAATCAAATTCCGGCATCGGCGGGGTATACGACCCAGTACCAAAACATTGGCGCGGTCCGGAACCAGGGTCTGGAGTTTGTCTTTACCAGCAATAACATCAATAGTAATGGTTTTCGGTGGAAGACGAGTTATAATATGGCGTTCAATAGGTCTAAAGTATTACGATTATATGGCAATGGCAATAACGATTACTTCCTGAGCGACTATAACAGCAGGATCGACTACAGGATCCAGGTAGGGAAGCCGCTGGGGCAGTTCTATGGATATGAGTATGCGGGTGTATTCACCACCGACGATTTTAACCAAAATTCCAATGGGACCTATACGCTAAAGGCCGGGGTACCCCGTGCTGTATCGGCAAATCCGGCTACGGTCAAACCGGGTGACATCATGTATAAGACGATCGCGGGTCAAAAGGATGCCAGTGGGAACCCGGTATGGTCGGCAACCGATCGGACGATCTTTGGCAGCGCCGAACCGAAATTTGCCGGTGGTATGACGAATACCTTTACCTATAAGGGTTTTGATCTTACGGTGTTTGTGGATTTCTCGTATGGTAATAAGATCTTTAATATGAATGCGCAGCGTTTTATGGGGCCTTACCTGCCAAATGAAAATACGCTGAGTGCTATGAATGGACGGTATGTGCTGGTCGATCCCACCACGGGGTTGCAGACGACGAACCTGGCCCGGCTGGCGCAACTCAATCCGAACCAATCCAGCTCTAAACACCTATGGAGCCTGAGCCCGGATAATGTGATTGCGATCAGCGACCCCAATAACTACTATCTTGAAGACGGAAGCTATCTCCGTCTAAGCACCATAACATTTGGATACTCGCTGCCCGCGCGATGGGCGAATAAAGTAAAGATGCAAAGAGCACGCGTGTACTGTACGCTGGATAACATCCACACCTTTACCGGGTATAAGGGATATGATCCGGAAGTGTCGGCCACTGCGAGCGTTTTGCAACCGGGCATCGATAATTCGGCCTACCCGCGGGTAAAGAGCGTTGTTTTTGGTTTAAATGTTTCTTTTTAACCGCCGGAGGCGGTTAGTCCGATAGGACAGACATTAGCCCTTTGCCGGAAATGCGCTATTTTCTATTACAGTGCATTTCCGGCACATTTTAAATCGATCATTTAAAAGTTATGAAAAGGATATCTGTTTTAACCCCGATACTGATGCTTTCCATAGCATTGGGTTCCTGTAAAAAGTTTTTGAACAAGCCATCGGCTACCAAATACGACAGCGAAACCATTTTCGAATCCGTAAGCCGTGCCGAGGAGGTAGTGGTGGGCTGTTACTCCGAAAGCTTTGATAAGGAGGAGTATTATCAGCTTGGTATGGGGTCAGATGAGTGTATGTCGACGGAGTCGCAGACCAACAGTAAGAATGAGGTCGGCAACTATGTAGTTGACCCTTCGATCGCTCCGACGGCTACGTATACGGCCATGTATGCGGGTATTGAGTATTGCAATGTGGCGATTGCCGGGATCAAAGGGATGAAGGTCGCCGTAAGCGATACGACGAAAGTAAATTCGCTGCTTGGTGAGGCCTATGCTATCCGTGCGAAGAATTATCTTAACCTGATCCGTTTCTTTGGCGATGTCCCCTATAGTACCGAATCGGTGGCGCAGAGCGGCAAATTTTCCGCACCAAGAACAAGCCGTGACATAATTTATGACGGTTGTGTTGCGGATCTGCAAACGGCTGTGAGCTTGTTGCCGTGGAAAAGCGCGGGCTTGGTGACTACACCGGAGCGTTTTACAAAGCAGGCTGCCCTGGGTATTCTGGCTCGTGTATGTTTGTATGCCGCGGGTTATTCCCTGCGTTGGGACCTGAAGAGCTATTCACCTTCTTCCGTTGCGATCGCACAGCGACCCGACGCCAGTCGTATAAAAGCATTGTACCAGATCGCTTCCGATGCCTGTAAGCAAGTGATCGATCATGGAGAGAACGGTCTATTGACGAGCTATGAGAAGGTTTGGCGGGACGTTGACCAGGGGATCTATGATAATGAGACCATGCTTGAGCTGGGTCAGTATGGATCCAATGACAATGGTTCCTCGGTCGGGTATACGAATGGCAATTATATACATCCCAGCTCCATTTATGGTAAGAGCCAGCCTGCTATGGCTGCGGTGCCTACCTATTATTTTGACTTTGCACCCGGGGATACCCGCCGCGACGTAACGATATGCAATTATGGGATAAATGCCGATAATGGCCATGATATGAATGCATATTCCAGCCAAACCCTCGGCAAGTATAGGGCCAATTGGGGCACTTCGGCAGGCTCTGCCGTCAACAAACGGGACATCGATTGGGTTGAGCTCCGGTATTCCGATATTCTGCTTATGTATGCAGAGGCGTTGAATGAGGTAAATAACGGACCGACGGGCGATGCCATTCATGCCTTTGAGCAGGTGCGTACCCGTGGCTTTGGCGGGGATGCAACGAAGATCGGTACGACGCCTACGGTTTACCAGGATTTCCGGAATGCGATCATCAGGGAGCGTAAATTTGAGTTTGGCTTTGAGGCATTGCGTCGTACGGATCTTGAACGCTGGGGGATCCTTTATGAGACGCTTACACAGACAAAACAGAATCTGATCGATATGTCGAATGGTGTGGGCGCCTATGCTACTATCGATCGTTACAGGGTTTACAAGAGAACTATTTCTTCTGTTTTTCCCGACCCGTTAACGGCGATCTCTTTTACCGGGTATACGACCCTGTCTCCTTCCGATTCGACTACAATGGCCCAGGCAGGTAATGCGGTGGTAAATATGTACGGGGCTTCGATATTGAATTCCCAGGGTGCTTTGACGGCTGGTTCTGCATTGGTGACGAGCTTATATCGCGGACTTGAAAAGAATAAGGTGGAGATCTTGCCGCTGGCACAGACGATCATCGATGTCAACCCGGCTTTGACAGGGGAGCAACAGCCGAAATATCAATGATATTTGAAGTATTGATGACATTTATAGCATGGCCCCATGGCCTGTGAGATATTCTTAAATGATAAAGACGGCGGAAGCCGTCTTTATCATTATTCTATTTTCGTGTATTCTATTTTCGTGTTCCTGATCTTTTGTATTGCAGCAGGAGATCCGCCTTTCCGTCCTTGTTAAACCGCCATGTTTCCTGGAGATGGGTCGAATCGACCTTTCCATTTTTATAGGTGTCTGTTTCTGTTCCCCAGATCAGCGCCCAGTGTTCATTTTGGTCCGTGCTTTTTATCGCCATGATCGCATCAACCCTGTCAACGGCACTCTTTAATGAATTTCTGAACGTCTGCAACCCTGCAAGCATGCTATCCCGCGAGGCACGCATAATTGAGCCGTCCGCTAACTGCGCAGTCATGGTATCGGCAAAGAGATCTTTGCTCTTGCTTACATCGCCGTTGTCATAGGCTTTCCAGATAGCCAGCAATGACTCGGCGTTTTTTGGGTCATCCATCACGAATTTTGAGGAGTACATGATGTCATAGGGGGATTGGATCGTCTTTGTCGCAGAACCGGAGTCCGGTGCCGATGTGGTGGAGTCAGTCTTCGACACGGTGGGATTATTATTGCAGGCAGCAAAAATGACACAGACAGCTAAAGCAAGGGGCTTTTTCATAATAGAAAATTTATGTTTTATAAAAAGTGACGGGCGAAGGCATCAGAGGAGGGCGTCCAATAATAAGAGGATAAAATTATATATGTAATATATAGAATATATTTGAATTGGATCAAAATAATTTAGGATATGGGGATGAAGATCGATTTTCAAATACCCGTTTCTAATTTATCTTTTAAGACCTGTAATTCGCGTCGTCTCCGTCTGTTTGTGCGAAGACCTTTACTGGTGACATAAAAGGCAAGGGTATACGAGACTACTATTAGTATGCCTACTTTTAGCAGTTTTCCCGCTTCCCACCCACTAAAGAGCATGATCGCGCCCATGGGAATAAAATTCCAGCGAATGATCTGGGAAATGCGCACCTGGTATCGGGCAAGGGAAATGGCATGATCGAGATCGCCGCGAATGGAGCGGTCAAACCGGCGGCTGGCCTTTACCCGGCGGATATGGCTTACCACTAAATAGACCACAATGGCAAACATCCAGGCTGCTTCGAGGTAGAGGAATATATTTGATTCCACTCTGAAGCCAACCAATGCGACGCTGGTTCCAAGATAGATCAGGATAAGCGACCACGCGCTCATATTTGTTAGATGGAGCAGGGTGTTCATCTTCGATTTAATGCGGTTGTGCAATGCCGCTTCATCGAGGGTATAGAGGGACTGGTTGTTTTGCGCATCCCATATTTTTTTTAGTTCATCAAATTCCATGGTTATCATAATTTTTTGATTTTGCAATAAGTTGTTTTTTTATACGATTGATCTTTACGCCTACATTCGACTCGCTGATCCCCAGCATGGTGGACATTTCTTTGTAGCTGAAACCTTCGAGAAGCAGCAGGGTGACAGACCGGTCGATCTCATCCAGCTTGTATATTTCCCCGTAGAGCCAGCTCAGTCGTTCATCGATGGGTGTCCTGTTTTCCTGCAGGAGGTGCTGGACGTTATCGAGCGTTTCGGCGCCGGCGTGCCTTCTTTCCTTTTTTGTCCATTTTATGGCTGTGTTTAGTGCGATCCGGTATAGCCATGTTGTAACGGAAGCTTCCTGGCGGAACGTGGGAATGGAATGCCATACCTGGATGACGATCTCCTGGAATAGATCGTCGTGGTCTGCTATCGTATATGCTCGTACGACCTTAAAGATGAGTCCTTTATGCAGCTTTAGCCATTCTTCCAGGATATCCAGTTGCTCTTTTTCGGTCACGTAGATGGTGTTTTGTCAATTAGTACTCTAAAGTACCCGGGTTCTTACAGGGTCCCAAAAATTCCTACTAAAGATTTATTATCTTTAGGCAAAGCTGCTGTTTATGAGAAAATTCCTTTATCTGTCGTTAGTGCTATTCCTTTTTGCCGCGTGTAATAACGCCGATACGGTTACGGGTAAAAAGAGGTTTGTCGATGTCGCCGGGATCGACACCTCCATAAAGCCCGGCGACAATTTTTTTCGGTATGTTAACGGGCGCTGGTATGACACCGCAAAGATTGCAGACGACCAGACAGGGGTGGGCTCGTATTCCTTTATGAACATCCCGCAAAAGCAACTACTGCAAAATATTTTGGATAGCGTTTCGAAAACGCAGAATGCCCCCGGGAGCATCGACCAGAAAGTAGGGGACTTCTACGCTTCCGGTATGGACACGACCACTATCAACCAGCGCGGCTATGAGCCGATCCGGTCAATATTGGGGCAGATCGATGCCATCGGCGACGTACCCTCCCTGATGAAGTTTGTGGCGGCTGCACTAAAAACGGGCAATCAATCCATTATTGCTTTTGGCATTTCGCCTGACGATAAGAACAGCGGCATTAATATCGCGCACGCTTACCAGACGGGGATCGGTCTGCCCGACCGGGATTATTACTTTAAAACAGATTCGCCTACCGTTCGCATCCAGGAAGCCTACATACAATACACCGGCACCCTTTTTCAATTAACCGGGAGCGACCCGGCTACCGCGACAAAGGATGCCAATCTTGTATACAACATCGAAAAACAACTGGCTGCCTCTCATAAGACAAATATTGAACTCAGGGATGTTGACGCCAATTATCATAAAATGGCGGTAGCGTCCATCAACAAGACACAGCCTGCTATAGGCTGGAAGACACTGCTTGCAAACCTGGATGCGAAGACCGATTCTCTCGATCTGTCTCAACCCGCCTATTACGAGAAGCTGAACGGACTGCTTACATCCATCCCAATCAACGATTGGAAAATCTATCTGAAGGCATCCACTCTGAAGAACTATGATGACGCATTGAGCAAGCCATTTGTGGACGCCTCCTTTGCCTTTACAAAAGCATTATCCGGACAGGCCGTCCAGAAATCCCGAGGACAGATCATGACCGAGCGTGTTGACCGCCATTTGGGAGAAGCCCTTGGACAACTTTATGTTAAGCGATATTTTAATGAAGAGGCCAAGAAACGGGTGCTCGCCCTTGTGAATAACCTGCAAAAATCCTTTGAGAACAGGATCAATCATCTTGACTGGATGAGCGACAGCACGAAACAAAAGGCAAAAGAAAAATTATACGCAATCACGAAGAAGATCGCCTACCCGGATAAATGGCGGGATTATAGCAAGGTACAGATCGACAGAACAAAATACTTTGAGAATTTACTTTCGCTTGACAAAAATGACTATGAATTTGCATTGGCTAAGCTGAATAAACCGGTAGATAGAACCGAATGGGGTACGACCCCTTCTACGGTTACTGCCTATTATAACCCCTCTTATAATGAGATCGTTTTCCCGGCCGGCATCCTGCAATTCCCCTATTTTGATTTTGCGGCCGACGACGCCATCAACTACGGAGGGATCGGGATGGTCATCGGTCATGAGATGACGCATGCCTTTGATGACCAGGGGGCGCAGTATGATAAGGAGGGTAACGTAAAGAACTGGTGGACAAAGGAAGATTATGCGAAATTCAGGGAGAAGACAAAAAGTATTGCTGATCTGTACAGTTCATTTACTGTTTTGGATAGCGTACATATAAAGGGGGCTTTGACACTGGGCGAAAATACCGCCGACAATGGGGGTATTGCCATTGCCTTTGACGCCTTTAAGATGACTCCCGAGGGGCATGATACCACTAAAATAGATGGGTATACGCCAGATCAGCGTTTTTTCTTGTCTATCGGGAGGATATGGAGGGTGAAGACAAGAGATGCGTTCCTGCGTATGTATGTGAACACCAATCCACATTCACCGGCTATGTGGCGTGTCAATGGGCCGCTGATGAATATGACGCCGTTCTATAAAGCATTTAATGTGCAACCCGGCGATAAAAATTACAAATCCGAAGATCAACGAATAAAGATCTGGTAAGGAGTATGAAAGATGCCTCAATGAGGGATATGGTTTGCCTGCCTGTAGCTTTTGGCGAGTGGAGTCACTTACTTTGACTTTGCGGCTTCGAGGGCTTGACGGACATTCCCATACTGTTTGAGCAGCGCGGCGGCGGTATGCTCGTCGACGCCGGTCTCCCGGACGATCATGGTGACCCCGCGATGCTGCAATTTACTATTGGTCAACTGCATATCCACCATTTTGTTTCCCTTTACCTTTCCCAGCTTGATCATGACGGAGGTGGTCAGCATGTTCAGCACCAGTTTCTGCGCGGTGCCGGCCTTCATGCGGGTGCTGCCGGTGAGAAATTCCGGACCGACGATGACCTCAACGGGGAACAGGGCGGCATCGGCAACAGGAGTGCCCGCATTGCACACGATACAACCCGTTGCGATACCGTTTGCCCGGGCATCCCGCAGGCCTCCGACCACATAGGGGGTCGTCCCGGATGCGGCGATCCCTACCACTACGTCTTGTTTATTGATGGTATATTTTTTGAGGTCGGCCCAGGCCTGGCTGAGATCGTCCTCGGCATTCTCGATGGATCGCTTGATGGCCCCATCGCCGCCGGCGATGAGACCGATGATCAAATCATACGAAACGCCAAAGGTGGGCGGACATTCAGAGGCATCGACGATGCCCAGGCGGCCGCTGGTGCCGGCGCCGATATAGAACAGCCTACCGCCGCCGCTCATTTTCTCCAGGATCGCGGCGGCAAGGGCCCCGATCTGTGGAAGCGCTGCCCGGACTGCCAGCGGTACGCGATGATCTTCCTGATTGATGTCGGCCAGTATTTCGGATAAGGACAGGTCTTGCAGGTCGTGATACGGGGATTCCTTTTCTGTGGTGAGTTCCATGTAGTAGATGTTGGAAAAGAATTTATTATTTTACTGCTTTTACCACGGCGTCATAAAAGGCATTGAGGGTCAGGGGACGGACGTTGACCTTCGAGACGCCAAAGGTCTTGTTGTCGTCCGGGTATACGCGGTTTGTCAGACAGATGTATACGATCCTGTATTTGGGATCCACCCAAACAAAGGTGCCGGTATAGCCCGAATGTCCAAAGGCCTGGTCGCTGCGGTGGTCGTTGGGCTCCATCCTGTCAAGATTGGTCCGGTCGAAGCCAAGCCCCCGGTACGTGACCTTTGATTGCCGGGAGGTAAAATACCGTACGGTGGCGCTGTCGAAATATTTCTTTCCGCCGTAAGTCCCCCCATTGAGCAGCATCTGGTAGTAGATGGCCAGGTCATTGGCGCTGGCGAACAGACCCGCGTGTCCTTCGACACCTCCTGCCATGGCCGCTCCCGGGTCGTTGACATAACCCTGGACGGGCATATTCCGGAACCAATTGTCATTCTCCGTGGTCGGTACGATGCGTTGTTTTGGAAAACGGTTTCGCGGCAGGAAGCCGGTGGACTGCATGCCAAGCGGCAGGTAGAGATCATGCAGCACATATTCGTTGAGCCGTTGATGTGAGACGTTCTCAAAGACTTCCTTCATCATATACATGCTGAGGTCGCTGTAGACGTACTTGCCGCGGGTAAGAACGGGTGAAGCCAGCGTCATGGGCCATTGGGTGTCATTAAAATAGTTTGCGCGGAGATAGTAGTTGTCCGCCACCTTTGTCGGATAGGCGGCTGAAGAGTCCGTGCTCATGTCCGTAGGCTTGAGGCTTTCATAGAATTTTATATAGGGGGTGAAGCCGGCCTCATGCAGCAGCGCCTCCCGCACCCGCAGGTCTTTTTTGTTGGGGATGTTTCGCAAGGCGGCCACATAGGTTGCGATCGGGCTGTCCAGGGCGATCTGGTGCGTCTCATAGAGGTGCATGATGGAAGGAGTGGTTGCCGTCACCTTTGTACAGGAGGCCATATCGAAAATGTCGTCGACCTTTGTAGGCGCATCTCCCCAGTATTTGTGTTTACCAAAGGCTTTGCTGTAGATCACCTCGCCGTCCTTTACCAGGACGATGACCACGGCGGGTGCGGCGTGTGCGGCGATGCCGGCCTTTACGATCGAGTCGATGCGGGTGAGGTCATTGCTATTGACGCCGACTGTTTCGGGGGCTGCGTAGCCGAGACGGATCTTTTTTGTTGCGGCGCCTGCCCCTTTCGGGTATTTGGCGCTGAAGGTTTCCGGGAGTTTGTTGTTGATGGCGATGCCGCCGAAAAGCGTTTGCGCCGCGAGAGAGGCGCCGGATCCGTCGTCGGTGGGATACCAGATGATGGGGGAAGATGTGTTATTAAATTGTTTTAAGTTGTTGCCATCACCGCTTGTGATAATAAAGACGTTGGCGTGTTGTTGGAGGTCTTTTGCAAAGGCGAGCCAGTCGGCGTTGAAGGCGGTGTTTGCCGAGCATTCGAGGAAGACCGTGTTGAAGAATTTCAGCTTGTCATGCAGGGCGTCGAAGCCGGCGTTGTCGAGGACGGTATCGCCGTTGAAGGAGGTAATACCCCAATAATTTCTGGCGATGCTATCGAATACCGGGTGATAGCTGAAGTTGAAGTGGACGCTGGCAATGGTCAGCTCCGGTAGGCTTTTTATGGGGATCTCACCGGCGGTGTTGTTCAGAACAACTTGCTGGGCCCGGGTGGAGGTGCAGACAAAGATCAGACCTATTAATAACAAACGTGTCATATGCTGGGGTTAATGAATGAAAGAGGAAGGAAGGGTGGCTTCCTCCCTCTTTATGGATCAAATGTTTGGATCGGCGGGCGTATTGGGGTTATTGATCCTTTCCTGTGTCGGATAAGGATAGTAGATCCGGTTGCGTTCCGAGCTGTTGGCCGGTGGCGCGGGCCGGTTGAATCTCCGGGTGTCTTCCCATTTAAGACCGCTGAGATAGAGCTCGGCGCAGCGTTGTTTATAGACTTCTTCCAGCAGGCTGGGATAGTCTACCGTGCCCGAATAGGGGGGCAGACCGGCGTTGACCCCAAAGGGATCGCCTGCGGTTTGGGTACGGACGGCATTGATCAATGTAAGCGCCTGGTTGAGATCGCCGCCCAGCCGGAGAATGGCTTCGGCCTGGATCAGACGGACCTCATCCGGTGTGTAGACGGGGATGCTGCCTGTCTGGGAGGTACAAAAGCCCGCCATCGTACCGATCGTGTCCCCATTGATGATCTGGGTGGGTGTCGTCATATAGAAGGCGATGCGTTTGTCGCCGGCGTAGTAAAGGCTATCCGGCAGACCGAAGTGAATGCGGGGGAAATAGGACTTTGTGATAGTATAGGTAGTATATAGCGGATTTGGGGTCAGGCTCGAGTAGTCGAACTTCGAGGTAGCGGTCAGGTTTACCTTATTGGCGTTGGTGAGCGCGACCTGGTTGTTCCCTGCCATCAGGTTGATCCGGGCTTCCATGGCATAGATCGTGTTGACAAGATCGAAATCCGGTCCGGCAACGGAGCTCTGGAAGGTTGCGGATGGCGCGTTGGCCGTTATAGCCGTTACCGCGCTGTCGAGCAGGCCGATCGCCCGGGCAAATACCTGGTCACGGGGGGCGAAGGTGACAGGTGTGGTCGTGCTGGTATTCAGATCGGCTTCGGGATAAGCCATTGCCAATTCGGCCAGGCACATCGCCTTGAACAGGTAGGCCTGTCCCATGACGCCGCTGAGGGTGCCTGCGTCGAGGCCCGTTACCTTTGGCGCGCTATTGATGACGCTTTCGCACATACTCATCACTGTCTGCATCGAGCTCCAGTAGCTGAGTACGTTGCCGTCGGGGGTGACGTTGGAGCCGCCGAGCTCGAGGGCGATGACATTTGTGAATGTAGCCACCCCCTTTATTTCGCGGGCGGTCACGTCGGGAGAGACCATGAGGTTGGTGAGGCCCGTGGTGGAATAGGTTTGCCGGATGCCGATGCTCAGGGCAATGATCCCCGAGCTGGTGCCCAGTACCTGCTGATCGGAGGCGGCGTTGGGGTTGACGACACTTAGTTTGCAGGATCCCCCCAGGAGGCTTGCCGCGGTGAGGATGAATAAACTATATTTTTTCAGTTTCATTTTCTTTGTTTTTGCTGGTTAAAAGGTGTAGTTCAGACCGAGTCCGAGGGTTCTGGGGATCGGCACCTCTACGAAGTCGAAACCGCGGACGGCGGTGCTTTGGCCGGCGGCGTTGGTTTCGGGATCCCAGCCGGGATAATTTGTGATCGCGAAGAGGTTGCGGCCATATACCGAGATGCGGACGGGTTTATTCCCCAGCACCCGCCAATGCAGCATATAGGATGCGGAGAGCTCACGGAGCTTGGCATAGGAGCCGTTATCGATCCAGAAATCGAAGGCGCTGTAGATCGCCGCGGAATAACCTTTTGGCACTTTCCCTTCCAGTTCGGGCATATAGCCGGCGAGTCCGCCATAGATATCGCGGTCACCTACGCGCCGGGTGAAGTCGAACAGCTTGTTGCCATAGGAGAAGTCCCATTGCATACGGAAGGACCAGTTCTTGCCTATTTCGAGTTCGTTGGTCAGCGAGCCTGTCCATTTGGGGTTGGCGTCCCCGATGACCTTTGTCAGGGGTGAACCTGTCGGCTGGCCATTTGCGTCGCGTCCGGATTTCTCCAGCTGGGGCAGACCACCGGGGGTCAGCAGCAGGGAGCCATTTGGGTTCCGGGCGGCATAGGTGGCATAATAGGAGCCCAGCGGATAGCCTTCGACGGCGGCCACTTCACCAAACCCGTTGGGGAAGGTGACCACATGACCGGGGATGTTGAAGACCTTGTTGCGATAGGAGTTAAAGATCGCGGTTACATCCCATTTGAACCCGGCCGTCTGGATCGGGATACCGCGGACCAGCAGCTCGATCCCTTTGTTTGTCATATCCCCGATATTCTGGTATTGGGTGCTGTAACCGGTGCTGGGGCGCAGCGTGACGGGGAGCAGCAGGTCTTTTACCGACTTGTCATACCAGGAGAACTCGAAACCGAGCCGGTTGTGGAGGAAGCTTGCGTCGATCCCGATCTCTTTTTCGGTCTGTCGTTCGGGTTTGACATCGGCATTGCCCAACTGTGTGGGGGATGCGAGGCCGGGGAGACCGGGTAAGGAGATCGAAGAGTAGTTGGTGAAGCGATCGAAGGGACCGATCGCCGTCAGGTTGCCGTTCTGGCCATAGGAAGCGCGGAGTTTCAGGTCGGGGATGAGCGACGCGAGGCGGCTCTTCTTCCAGAAGGATTCTTCCGACAGCAGGTAGGTGCCGCTGAGTTTTGGATAGTACTGCCAGCGATCGTTGATGCCAAAGGAGGAGGCGACGTCGTTGCGGATGGCGCCGGTGAGATAGATCTTATTCATATAGCCGAAGGTCTGCTGGGCATAGAGGCCCATGATGTTGAGCGTCGATCGGCTTTCGGCGGTGGCGATGGTCGCCGCGCCGGAGGAGATCTGGCTGACGGGACTCAGCTGTGTGCCGGTGACGACGTCGGTGTTGGAGACCGCTGTCTGTACCGTTCCGCCAATGGCAGTCGAAGACTCGAAGCGATCCCCGATATGTGTCTTATAGGCGACTGTCAGATCATTGTTCAGCAGCAGTGCGATCTTGTCGGCCCTGCTGGAGAAGCCCGTGTTGTACGTCGGGGTCGTATTCCCGATGGGGATATAGCCCGTACCCAGTTCCGTAGAGTTATCGTATCCCAGGGTGTAGTTGATGGAGAGATTTTTTACCGGGGTAGCGGAGAGCGTGATATTCCCGATAAACCGGCTGGTGTTCTCCCGGAATTTGAATCGGGCGATGGCTTCGAGCGGATTTGTCCGCTGGAGACCGGCGGGCGACAGGGTGGGGTAGACGCCTGTTGTCGCATTGGGGTAGGGATTGATGAAGTTATTCCCGAAGATAAAGCCCGTAAGCGCGCCATATTGCTGGTTGATCCCGCCGTTGGGCATCTGGTTGGCGGCGTCGTAGATATAGGTGAAGCCTACGGTAGCCTTTAGCCAGTCGTTGAGACGGGTATCGACGCGGGCGCGGGCTGTTCCTCTTTGGAAATCCGTGCTTTTGACGATACCGCCATTGAAGAGATAGCCGGCGCTGACATAATATTGTGTATTGTCATTGCCACCGGAGACGGAGACGTTGTCATCGGTGCCGCCGGCTTTTGCAAAGATCTGGTCCTGGAGATCATAGCGCGTGACCGGGATCTTTGTCTGGTCGTTGACGTTTGTGTTGGCAAAGACAAAGGGATAGGTGTTGTAGGCCACTTTTTTTCTTAGCGAGTTTTGGCGGAAATCGGTGGATACCGTCACCGTGGGTTCGCCCGAGCGGCCTTTCTTTGTAAAGATCTGGACGACCCCGTTGCTGGCGCGGGAGCCATAGATGGCGGCTCCGGCAGCCCCTTTGATCACTTCGATATGATCGATATCGGCGGGGTTGATATCGGCGAGGCGGTTCTCGGTATAGCCACCGAGATCGATCAGCTGGTCGGAGTTGTTATTTACGATGACCCCGTCGATGATATAGAGCGGATCGCTGGAACCCGAGATCGTGCTGTTGCCGCGGAGACGGACGCTGATCCCGCCGTCGGGGTTCCCCGAATTTTGCGAGACTTCCGCTCCGGCTACTTTTCCTGCGAGGGCCTGATCGACGGAGGTCGCGAGACCCTGCGTGAGCTCTTTGCCCGAGACGGTGGAGATGGCGTTGCCCAGCTGTTTCTTGGTGACGGCAACCGTAGTCCCTGTCACCACTACTTCACCGAGGCTTAGTGCGTCGACCGTGAGGGCGGTGCTGACGGTGACCGCCTTTTGATCGAGCGTTACGCTTTTTGTAAAGGGTTTGTAGCCTGTATAAGAGATCGTCAGCGTGTAGGTCCCATCCTTTACCGTTGCGTTGAGGGTATAGGCTCCCTGCAGGTCGGCGGTCGTGGCATAGTTGGTGCCTTCGAGCCGGATGGTGGCGCCGGCCAGCGGCTCCTTGTTTCGGGCATCCGTGATAACCCCTTTTATCGTCTGATGATCCTGGGCAAAGCTTGTCTGCCACAGGAACAAAAGGGCGAGCACGACCAGGCCGTGCGTTACTTTTGTCAGTTTTGGTGAGAGATGGATCATTTTGATTGGTTTTTACGTGAGTGCTTGGTTTGTTTGTATTGTGCGCCTGTTTTGTTTGTGTTAATGAGGGAAGCTGATCTTGCCCATCGAGACCCGGGGGGATGGCCCCGTGGGTGTGCCGGCGACGGCTTCGTTGGCCAGCAGGGCGAAGAGTACCGCCTCTTTCGCGTCCGGGTTCAGATGAAGGGCTGTCGTCGTTCCCAGTTTGTCTCCAAAGTGTTTTTTAAGGTGTTGCATCAGTTGCGGATTATAGATGCCGCCGCCGCTGGCATAGATGGAAAAGTCGTTGCGTCCTCCGAGTTTTGATTCGATGGCATCGATGATCTGTGTTGCCGAAAATGCGGCGAGGGTGGCCATGATGTCGTAGGGTGAGAGATCGTGCTGGCCGCCGGTGCCGGGTGTCTCGGTGCGGGTCGTGCCGTGTGCTGAGGCTGAGGCTGAGGCGAGGGCCGTGGTTAGATAGGGGAGATTGAACAGTTCCGGTCCCGTCGTCTTTGGAAAAGGCGCGGCGAAGAATGGGTGGTTCTTTAATGCCGCGAGGAGCCGTTCGTTGACGGCGCCCCGGAGCCCGATGGCTGAATCCTTGTCATAGTATTGCCCGGGGAAGTTTGCCTGGATATACTGATCCATCAGGGTGTTGCCGGGACCTACATCCGTGGAGAAGAAGTCATCCGTGTTGTTGGCGGGCAGGTAGGTGAAATTGGCGATCCCGCCGATGTTGAGCAGGATCCGGTTCTCCGTCGGGCTGGCGAAGAGCAGGTAGTCGCCATAGACGGCCAGGGGGGCGCCTTCGCCGCCGGCGGCGATCTGTTTCTGGCGGAAGTCGGTGAGTGTGATGATCCCGCTGTTTACTGCGAGGTGGTCGCCATCGCCGATCTGGAGGGTGGCGTTGCCATAGGGGTCGGCGTCTTTCGGACGCTGGTGTTTTGGCGAATGAAAGATGGATTGACCGTGGCTGGCGATCAGATCGACTGTCGAGGGATCGACGTTCCATTCGACGAGGCATTCTTTTATCAGCCGGGCGTAGTAGATGCCGATATAGGCATTGAGCAGCGTCACGCGTTCCAGGTTGACGGATGATCTCGCAAAGACCGTTTTTAGCTCTTCTTTAAAGGCAGGGGTGTATTCACGGGTGGTGAATTGTTTTAGCTGTAGCCGGGTGCCGGGGCCGCTGCCGGTGAACTCGCACAGGGCAATGTCGAGGCCGTCGAAGGAGGTGCCGGACATCAGTCCGATGATGGTGCGTGTTGGTTTGCCGGCGATCCCGAAGAGTTTTGTGATATTGGGGTTCATGCCATTAGTTTCTTGTGATCGATTGGCTGAGGGTGGTCCAGAAGTCCGGGGATTCGCTGCCCAGGACCCAGACCGAGATGCCTCGCAGGTGATATTTTTTTAGGATGTCGAGCTTTGCTTTCAGGGAGGCGCCATCTTCTATAAAGACATATTCGAACACGCCGTCGTTGTCGACGACGAGGGAGTTGACCTGGGCCTTTTCGTTCCATTGCGGTTTTGCGTTGTAGCGTTCCATGAAGTAGCGCAAATCGGAATATTTGAATGAATTGGAGGTAGAGAAGCCGCCTTTCTCGTCGGTATAGTCGGTATACCAGTGGAGCGAGTAGCTTGGGATACCGAGGGAAAGCTTTTGTGGCGGGACGCCTTCCTTCAGGAGGTATTGGATGACGCGGTCTACCCAGTCGGCGCCTGCTACCGGACCGGGGGTGGTCCGGCGGGTATGCTGGCCATAGGTCATGATGGAGATAAAGTCGCCGGCGAGCGCCATGGCGCGGAAGTCATAGCCTGCACGCCAGTCTTCGTAGAGGAACTTATGGTAGGCGTCCGTGCCTCCGGTGTTGGCGGTAGCGTGGACGACGGCAGCCGACAGTTGCAGATGATGACGATGAAGCGAGTCGGCGGTCTGTTGAAAGAAGGAGGTGAAGTTCTCCCGGTCTTCCATGTTCAGGCCTTCCATATCGAATTGCCAGCCATCGAGATGATATTCCTGTGCGAAGATGAGCATCATATCGATCGCGCGTTTGCGGGCGATGGGGGAGGATACGACCGCATGGAGGAGGACGGTGTTGAAGCCCGTGTTTACGATGAGGGGCATCACCTTTACGTTGTTGGCTTTTGCGATCTCCAGTATTTTTGGATGAATGGAGCCGGTGAGGACGCCTTCCCTGCTCATATTGAATACCTGGGGGCTGACGATGGAGATCTGGGCGGCATTCCTGCGGAAGCTTTCGAAGGATTCCGGGTTGTCGACCATATAGAACAGGTTCTCGGACTTGAATTGTGCCAGGACCGGGATGACCGGGGCGAGCAGGAGCAACAGAAGGGGGAGTTGCTTTCTCATAGCTTTTCGTTTTGTGGTTACTGGAATACTCTTACGTAATCTAAAGAAAGTTTTTTAATAAAAGGCGTTTATTTGCGGTTTATTTTACAAAAAACGCAAAAAACCGCAAACGCGGTCATTAAACAAGGCGAATATGCGCGGCGTATTTTTTTAGCCGCCGGTCGGTCGGTTTAAGGTCGGTGATAAGGTAGGAGAGTTCGGTCAGGTTGCATACCTTGATCTTTTGGATGGAGTCCAGTTTTTCCGAGATGCTCAGGATGGCGCAGCCGTGTGCGCATCTGATCATCGCCTTCTTTACCTGGACGGCTTCCCGGTCGGAGTCCGTGACCCCTTTTTGCAGGGAGACGCTATTTGTGCCCAGTAAGCACAGGTCCGCTTCTATCTCCGAGAGTTGCTGGACCACCTGGGCGCCGACGCAGACCTGTGTGTCGGATGCGACTTTACCGCCGATGAGGTTGACGGTGAGGTTAGGGTGTTCGGCCAGTTCCACCGCGACGATGGGGCTGATCGTAAAGAAGGTGCAGGACAGGCGGTTTGGGATGAGCCGGGCCATTTCGATCATGGTCGTTCCGCCTCCGACGATGATGATCATGTCGTTATCGATGAGACCGATCGCCTTGCGGGCGATCTCTTTTTTTTCTTCTTTCTTATAGACATTGCGGTCTGCGTAGGGGAAGTGGAAGGACCTGGAGACGGCGCCGCCATGTACTTTTATGACCTGGCCGTCGTCGGTCAGCCCTTTTAGATCGCGTCTGACGGTGTCTTCGGAGACGTTGAGCTGCTGGCTGAGATCCGCCGAAAGCACCTTGTTGTGGACGTTGATCTGGTTGATGATATATTTTAATCGTTCCTCCTTCAGCATAGGCCGGTTAATGGATACGGAAGTGAAAATATTATAAAAATATGTACATTACAAATTATATACTTTGCTGCCTTTATAGAAAAACAATGAAAAAGACAATCCTTTCTGTATTGTTGATGGCTATTTTTTTTACGGTCATTGGTCAGCCTGTAAAAATGCATGGCCGTTTAAAAGTGGAAGGAACCCGGTTACTGGACGAGCATAACAAGCCGTATGCGTTGCATGGAATGAGCCTGGGCTGGAGTTGCTTTTGGCCGCGTTTTTATGATGGCGGTACGGTGGATTGGTTGTACAGGGACTGGAATTGTTCCGTAGTGCGGGCGGCCATGGGGGTGGAGCCCCAGGGTGGCTATATTGCCAACCCGGCCGGCTCTAAAGCGTTGATCGAGGCCGTTGTGGATGGCGCGATCCGGTCCGGCATCTATGTGATCATCGACTGGCACAGCCATCATGTGAACCTGGAAGCGGCGAAGACCTTTTTTGGTGAGATGGCGGCCAAATATCGCCGATATCCAAATATTATTTATGAGCCTTTTAATGAACCGTCGGAAGCCAACTGGCCGGAAGTAAAGGCTTATGCAGAAGCCGTCATAAAAGTGATCCGGGAAAAGGATCCCGACAATATCATTTTAGTGGGGTGTCCGCGATGGGACCAGGAAATACAACTGCCCGCTGCCGATCCGATAAAGGGATACAAGAACCTGCTTTATACCATGCACTTTTATGCAGGTACGCACAAACAATGGCTGCGTGACAGGACGGATGCCGCTATCAAGGCCGGTCTGCCCGTATTTATTTCCGAATCGGCAGGTATGGAAGCCAGCGGCGACGGCCCGATCGATTACAAGGAATGGCAGTCATATATCGATTGGATGAATAAGAATAACCTGAGTTGGATCGCATGGTCGGTATCTGACAAGAATGAGACCTGCTCGGTATTGAATCCTTCGGCGAGTTCTACCGGTCATTGGAAAGACGGTGATCTGAAAGAGTCGGGGATGAAGACGAGGGCCTATCTGAAGGCTTATCCGCTGTGACAACAAGAAATGAACCGCTGAACGATCCAGCCAGTCTGCTTGCGGCGAGGAGAATGATCAGGAGGAAGGTTTGTTTCATCCGCCAATATACTATGTTGGATGCTGATTTGCAAGTGCAGGCAATAGTTCAATCCAGGCTGTAGCATTTGTCGGAGCGGAGGCGTACCTTACGGTAATGAAAAATACCTTTTTATTGTTGCTGTTCTTTTGCTACCGGGCGACCGCGCAGTTGCCGGTGGACAAGGAACGCCATCATACCGTCGTCTTCGAGAACAGCCAGATCCGTCTGCTGGAAGGGGTTGTGCCGCCGCATGATACGACGCCGGCGCATCTTCATGCCGCCGATGGAGTGGTCATCTTCCTTTCTCCCTCCACCTTTGCCATCCAGCCGGTGGGTGGTCAACCGGTACGCTCTTCGGTAAAGCCGGGCGATGTGAAATACGTCAATTATGGCGATAAGCCGGTGAACCATATCGTGTGGACCGAAGGAGCGACGGCACTCCACTTTTTTGTGTTGGAGCTGAAGACGCGGCAAAGAGTCGCTCATGACTGTACCATGCCGGTGCGGTGGCAGGCCGAACGGCTGTGGCAACAACAATTTGTAAGTGCGTATGCCGTAAACCTGCACGATAGCGATAAATATCTTATACCGGAGATGGAATGCGCTTGCCTTTTTATTGACATCGCGGGAGAAGGAACGCTGATCTCTTCGGGTAAAACAAGAGAAATACCGGCCAAAGGGTTTGCCTTTTTTCCGGCAGGGACCGATATCAAGATCGCCGCGGCCAGCCGGCAGGGTATGAGGGGCGTCCTGCTGCTTTTGAAATGAGAATAGGCTCACCCGGATACAGCCGCCTTTTAACAATTATTTATGGGCAAGGGGGTTGTCCTATTGGTCCGCTAAGCGGATAAAAAATTGGCGTATATTGAAACATAACCGCCTGGTATACGTCTTATTTGTAACAACCACCAAAAAAATAACGCTTCCCATGTTAAAGAACCTCCTGCTGGTAGCACTGCGCAACTTTAAAAGAGACCTGGGCTATAGCCTGCTGAATGTTTTGGGGCTTGTGATCGGTATGACCTTTAGTCTCTTCCTCATCTTTTATATCCGGGATGAATTGAGCTATGACCGGTATAACGAGCATGCCGATCGGATCTACCGGGTGAACTCCTATATCCAGGAAAAGGACAAGAATACGGACTGGACGATCACCCAGTTCCCGCTGGGGCCCGCCATGAAGAAGGATTTCCCCGAAGTAGAGGAGGCCGTGCGGTTCAACAGCCGGGAGAGGACGCTCTTTAAACAGGGGGCCAATGATTATTACGAAACGAAGATCTATTATGTTGACAGTAGCGTTTTTAGGGTCTTTAGCGCCCATTTCCTGGAGGGGAATGCCGCCACGGCGCTGAACGAACCCAATAGTATCGTTATCTCGAAGACCCTTGCCAACAAATACTTTGGCAAGAACACGCCGGCCCTTGGGAAAACGCTGAAGACGGTTTACGACCTTTACAAGGTAACGGGTGTGATCGAAGACGTGCCGCAGAATGCGCATCTCCGTTATGACATGCTGATCTCGATGTCCACCCAAAAGGATAATGGAGGTAGGGGTAGCTGGGGGAATTTTGGCACTTTTACCTATGTCCTGCTGAAACCTGGTGTACGTACGGAAGGGGTTTTGGCGAAACTAAAGAAGCTAAATGATGAATTTGTGGCGCCGATCTTTACGCGCTTTAACATCACGATGCATTATGGGATCATGCCTGTCACGGAGATCCATCTGCATTCGGAACTGCAGCGGGAGCCGGAAGAGCTGGGCAGTATGTCCTATATCTGGATCTTTTCGGCCGTCGCCTTTTTTATGCTGCTGATCGCCTGTATCAATTATATGAACCTCACGACGGCGCGATCTGCGAGAAGGGCCAAGGAGATCGGTATCCGAAAGGTGACGGGCTCCAACCGGTCGCAGCTGGTCCTGCAATTCCTGGGCGAGTCGGTGCTGACCGCCCTGGTAGCGGTATTGCTCAGCTTTATATTGGTGATCCTTTTATTCCCTGTTTTTAATGCCTTGTCGGGGAAGGCTTTTACGATTCATACCTTGTTACGGCCTTTTAATATTTTGCTGGTGCTGGGGATCGGGTTATTTACGGGTTTGGTCGGGGGCAGCTATCCGGCCTTCTATCTTTCCGGGTTTATGCCTATCAGCATCCTGAAGGGCGCGCTGTCCAAGGCATCGGGGAATGTAAGCCTGCGACGGACGCTGGTGGTATTGCAGTTCTCCATTTCCATGACGATGCTTATCTGCACCTGGGTGGTCTATTCGCAGCTCTCTTATTTGCGTAAAAAGGACCTGGGTTTTGACCAGAACCAGGTGATGAGCGTCACGGTGAATACGGGCCAGGATGAAATGAACAATATCGCCGCCATGGACATCGTATTCCATAACATACCGGGTGTAAAGATCGTCGGTACGGGGAACAACTACCCCGGAAGCCCGGGTCTTAGCCTGAACCTGTTCTCGATGCAAACAAATACGGGCTATGTGGACAAAGCGATTGAGAACTATACCATCGATGAGAACTACTTCGCGGCGCTGGGTATCCCGATGGTGAAAGGCCGCAATTTCTCCGGTCTGTCGGATACGCTGCGCAGCATCATCGTCAACGAGGCCATGGCAAAGCATTTTGGATGGGTCGATCAGCCGATCGGGAAACGGATAAAATTCCCTGGTGACACTTCGGGGCGTTTTTTTGAGGTCGTGGGGGTGTGTAAGGATTTCCATCAGAAATCGCTTTATAATCCTATCGCCCCGCTGCTATTATTCTACGGACCCAACAACAATGTCATCCAGCTGAAGATGAGTCCAGCCAACATAAATGAGTCGATTGCACGGGTCGAAGCCGCGTGGAAGAAATATTTCCCGCAGCTGCCCTTTGAATATAAGTTCCTCGATGAAGGCCTCAATTCGCAATATGCCGCCGATCAGAAGCGGGGGAAGATCTTTGCGGCGTTGTCGATCCTCACGATCATCATCACCTGTCTTGGGTTGCTTGGTCTCACTGCCTTTACCACGCAGCAGCGGCAGAAAGAGATCAGTATCCGCCGGGTGCTGGGCGCCACGATACCCGAGATCGTCACGCTGATCACCCGGAATTACCTATGGCTGGCGCTGATCGCAGCCTGTATCGCCTTCCCGGTCGCCTGGTATTTTATGAGCAACTGGTTGAAGGTGTTTAGCTATAGCGCTGGTCTTTCCTTTCTGCCGTTTATTGTTAGTGCGTTGGCGATCGTGCTGACGGCGGTCCTGACGGCGGCCTTCCATTCGACAAAGGCGGCGCTGGCGAGTCCGGCGAAGAATTTGCGGAGCGAATGACCGGAAATGCATGGAATTTCTTATCTTTTGTCCATGCCAGGACTAACACATTATTTTTTTTCTGCAACCCTGCTCGTATGTATCGGGCTGCATGGTTCAGCCCAATCAACGCGTACGGATTCCCTGACGATAGAAAGGTCGTTGACCTATTACCGGTTGTCAAACCCGGTCTTTTCTCCGGATGGCAACAAATGCGCTTTTGTGGTCAGCCAGCCTGCTACCCTTGGCAAGCCGGGTGGCAATCATATCTGGATGCTCGATCTGCGGGATAGTTCGACCCGGCAATATACCGCCTCCGAGAAATCCGAGTCCAACCCAAAGTGGGCGCCGGGAGGGAAGAAGCTGGCCTTCCTGTCCAATCGTGGCGGGGAGAACCAGGTCTATCTGTTGGATGATCAGGGCGGGGAGGCGTTGCCGCTGACGGCTTCGAAGACTGGGGTAGGGGAGTATGTATGGGCTCCCGACGGTCGGCATATCGCCTATGTAGAAAGGGATAGTTCGACCGCGCAGGAGAAAAAGAGAAAGGAGGATAAGTATGACGAGACGGTCGTGGGTGAGGGAAAGGCGTCGGTCCTTTTTATTATCGATGTGGCGACAAAACATACCCGTCGTCAGCCCGGGAATAACTGGCGGATAACGGACCTTAAATATATGCCGTCGGGGGATGCGCTGGTCCTTGAAGTGGAAGGATTGCCGGCAAAGGAGATCCCGGCGAGACGGCTTGTAAAACTTGACCTTGGTACCGGCTTGTATAGCGATATACCCTCTCCCACTCATCCTTCCTGGGGGGGTATTGAGATCGCCCCGGGTGGCAAGCTGTTTTGTTTTACGGCGGCGAGAAGCGATGGGCCCGTGGCGCATGATGTGTTTATACAGCGTTTTGGGGAGGCCGGACCAAAGAACATTTCCGATAAGACGATCGATCTGCCGGTCAGGGGCCTCAAATTCCTTTCGGACGATCTTTTGGCCGGGGTCGTTCAGCATGGGATGAATTCCTGGCTTTATAAGATCTCCATCACCGGTCAGACCAGCAATTGGGGCATCGGGAAAAATGTATCGGCGTATGATCTGTCGGCCGATCATAAAATTGTATTTGTAAGCGCCTCGGCTTCGACCCTACCGGAATTGTGGTTGTATACAAGCGGGCAGAAGGCTGTTCAGCTGACGCATTTTAATAAGGTTTTTGAAAAGATCGCCCTGGCGGTCCCGGAAGTGCTAAGCTATAAGAGCTTTGACGGAAAAGAGATCGAGACCTTGTTTTTCACGCCTGCCAGGGGGCAGGGTACCGCGGCGGGATTGCCGTTGGTGGTGATCATCCATGGGGGCCCCACCGGCGCCTTCTCCGATTCCTATAATGAATGGGCGCAGTTATTCGTACAAAGGGGGTATGCGGTCATGATGCCCAATATCAGGGGTTCTACCGGATATGGCTGGAAGTTCCTGGAGATCAACCGGAGGGACTGGGGTGGTGGTGATTATAAGGATGTCATGGCCGGCGTCGACTATATGATCGCCCATAAGGGTATCGATAGCAGCCGGCTTGCGATCGTAGGATGGTCCTATGGCGGGTATATGTCCGAGTGGGCGATCACGCAGACCCATCGATTCAAAGCGGCCATGTCCGGTGCGGGGTTATTCAACCTCGCCAGTGAATTTGGTACGGAGAGCGGCGCCTCTTATGATAACTGGCATTTGGGAACGCCCTATGAGAACCCGGAGGTCTTTGCCCGGCACTCGGCGATCAATTTTATAAAAAATGCGCAGACGCCCATGCTGATCATCCAGGGCAAGGACGATGATACGGATCCTGTCGGTCAATCGCAGGAGTTGTACAGGGCGTTACGATATTATAAGGTCCCGGTGGAGCTGGTGCTTTATCCGAATGAGCGGCATGGTTTTGTCGATCTGCGACACAAGATGGATTTTGTCGGCCGGATGCTTGATTGGGTGGGGAAATATGTGCCTTCGCAAAAATAATTATGCTTTTTAAACTTTGTTCTGTGAGATATCTAAAGTATTCAAAGAGAATGAATTAGATAGGACTTCAGTTAGTGCAAAAAATGCATCAACTGGTCCTGATGGCAAGACTTACCAAGTTGAATATTACAGCCTTGACGTAATTATTTCTATAGGGTATCGGATTAAGTCCCAACAAGGCACCCAATTCCGCATTTGGGCTAATAAAGTTCTAAAGGACTATCTTACAAAAGGTTATGCTATTGATCAAAGGCGATTAAAAGAGCATTCACGCCAATTGGAGGAATTAAAGCAGACCGTGAAGCTCCTGGGGAATGTGATCGAAAGTAAGTCCTTGAATTCGGATGAAGCAACGGGGTTGCTGAGAGTGGTTACTGACTATGCTTATGCACTGGATGTGCTTGATCAATATGATCACCAGGTGCTTGAGATAGGAGCGACTACCGGCGAGGAACTTTTCCAGATCACCTACCCGGCGGCTATGGAGGCGATTAAGGGTCTAAAGGATAAGTTTGGAGGCAGCAGTCTTTTTGGTAAGAATTGAGTTTCCTCTTTAATGAGCTAGAGGGTCCCCATAAGTTTGCTATATGTTATATAGATAGTGGAAGCGATCAAAATGAGAATGGCCCAACCGCTTCGTTTGGTATTTCCCGGAAGGTTCTTGCTGGTGCGAATTTCATAGAACGCCCATATTAATAACCCCGTCACCAGGACGCCGCAGATGCCCACTATTATCTTATTCGTTACGGTGTATACGGCCACCATCGAGCCAAATCCAAGGATGATCAGGAACACCCCGTATTTTTTGTAGAAAGGGTCGTTGGGTTTTATCGTAATTGGCGCAAACGTTGCCAGGCGCTGTTCCAGCGCTGCGGGGTTGTCTATCAAATAGGGTATATGGATGACATCCGTCCTATGGATAACGGCGGTGTTTTCAGTTGTTCTCGCGTGATCTCGTTGTCGGAAATGGTCACGGAATAGCTAAGCAAGAGCCGCTTTTGACAAAGAAATGGACGCCTGGACAAAAGCAATGATGCGGAGTTGGGATGGAGAGCCTACAGCGGCCATGGATGCCTTTTAGCTAAGATCCGCTGCTGACAGGGGTGGATGCGGTCGGTTCGGTCTGCCCCTGTTTGTGCTCCAATACCTTTAACAGTTGGTCCATCTGCGGTAAGATGACGATCCTGGTGCGGCCCGGGGTTGTCCGGCCGGCAGCCGTTATACGCGTTGGAGATACGTTGTATTCATGCTGCAGGATCTGCGCTATGGCGGTTGCCCTTTTGATACTAAGCTCCCAATCGCCCTTTGCGCTGTCGGTCAGACGATCTTTCAGAAGGGCCATTAGATTGGCGTTTGTGCTATCCTTCAAGACACTTGTTGCATTATCCTTCAAGCTAAGAGTTGCGCTGTCCTTCAGGCTATTGGATATACTGTCCGGTAAACTGCTGTTTGCGGTATCCTTCAAACTGGTCTGTAGGCTATCCCCGGCGATTGAAACGCTATCTATATGTCCTTCGATCACGACTTCCGCGTTGGGTTGATCGTTCAATACCCTTGCTATCCGGCTCAAGATCGTTTTTGCCTTGTTGGCGACGGTATAGC
The DNA here is from genome assembly GCA_036500545.1 of Puia sp. Lineage (GTDB taxonomy): Bacteria > Bacteroidota > Bacteroidia > Chitinophagales > Chitinophagaceae > Puia. The sequence continues at coordinate 39,854 of DASYBV010000028.1, forward strand.
CGATGCCGGTGCCGGTGCTATCGCTGTTGAATAAGAGCTGGTTGGGAAGATCGACATAGACCGCGCCTTTCTCCACCGTGATACTCAGATCCTGGGCACTCATGCCGCCCAGGACTGCCTTGAGGTTCATCATTACCGCCAGGATCGTCTCATCGCGCTGCGTCAGCGCGGATTGCAGCTCCCGGAAATAGATATCCTTTGCGCCCATATTATCCAGTGATTTCTTTATGCTCTCTGCCTGGGCGCTGCTGATGGCCGCGAGGTCGTGCAGCTGCTTGCGCATTTGGGTGTAGTTCTCTTTGGTGGCGCTGAGTTGAAGGCTCATCTCGTTTGTCTGCTCCTGAAGCGCTACCTTTTGTTTGTTCAACCGGGCATTGTCATCCTGGCAGCCTTTCAGGGTACGTTGCGACCAGACATAGAGAGAATCGTTCTTTTGCGCTTCCTGTTGTTCCGCTTTGAATTTGCTTGTGCTGACACAGGATACCAGGAAGGAGGAAAGGATAATGACATAGAAATGGACAGATCGCATATAAGGGGTTTAAATTGGGTCTAATTTATGGCTAAGATAATACGCTATTGTTACATATTACTCCATTTTATCGCAAAATACCAGCATCGCTCCGTCCCTGCATTTTTTACATTATGGATGATACCGGGCCTCAATAAGATGATATCACCCGGTACGGCATTGGAGTCCTTTGTCCCGATATGCGCGGTTAGCTTTCCATCCATCAGCAGCATGATCTCTTCTTCCCTGTGTGTATGCGGCGGATGGCTTTCCATGCCGCCGTTCAGCATCGTTGCATGGACTTCCAACCTGGTAAACATGGATGTCGCGCGGTCGAGGATGGGTCTTGATTCTCCCTTGTCCGTCCTCTTTACCGTCAGCGAATTCCTGTCTATCATCATCGAACCGCCTCCCTGTTTACTCCGTGTATTGTCTACCGGTGATCCTGATGTGAACGTAAGGACATAATAAGTGACGGGTTTATCGGAATTGTTCTGAAAGCTCTGTTTGTCCCCGGCCATTATCAGGACGATGCTTCCGGCCCCCAATATTTTTGCAGAATCGTTGATGGAAACTTTTAAGGACCCTTCTTTTATAAAGATCAGCTCTTCTGCATCGTTCAACGCCCGGGGCGGATGGTTGGTCTGTCCCGGTGCAAGAGTGGAGGCATGTGCTTTAAACATTGACAGGTCGGTGGTGCTGCCGGCTGGTTTTCCTGCAATGGGATAGACCCCGGATGATAAGGAATCGTTCTGGGCCGTGGTGTTTAGGGTCGCCAGCACCAAGCCAACCAGCAGAAATTGTTTCATTTGTATGATAAAATTTGGCATAAAAGATATAAATAGTAACGGGAAATGGTAGAATTTGTTTTTCAGCCTAAGGTATAAAATCGGATGAATTTAACCCGTTTTAATGAGGGGATTAAAGGGGGCTTAAATGTATTTGCTTTAATCGTTTTTTAAGCGTCTTTGTTATGAATTGGCTGGAAAGGTCCCGACATTAGTCTCGACGAATGTAACCCTTACCATTAACCAATTTTACTATTATGAAATTGCTGTATCTGCTCCTGCCCGCGCTGCTCCTCTTCGGGACCGCAGGAGCGCAAACCCAACCGGCCAAGACTTCCGGGACCTCTAAGACCTCCAAAAACTATCTTATCCTCTCCCTTAGCCCCGGCATCCTTCTGCCGGCCCATCCGGGCCATGATGTCACCGCGACCTTCCCCTATTCGACCACATCGACCGTTACGGGGAGCGTTTCGCAACAAACCTTTAGTGGTTCGCTGCATGGCAAGTTTACCAGTCCGGCCCTTATGGAAGGGCTGAATGTCGAGTTTGGTGAAAAGCATCTTGGATTTGATATTGGTTTTGGGCTTTTCCAGGAAGAGGGCGGTGCACATGGGTCCTGGCTCCAGGCGGGATACCGGTATACCTTTCACCTGGGCGGGCTGCAGTTAAAACCGGGTGTCGATGTGTATTATTTTATCGATAATGAAAAGCTCGGCAGCATCGACAATAAGAAAAAGACGATCGATCTGTTGGGCGCCACGGTGAACGACCATTTTACTGCCCTGGATGATGACGGCGCCGGTGACGGCGGAACGGTCGAGAATACCTATGATGCGGACCGGCTGAATGTCAATTATCAGCGAACCAACTGGATGGTGACCCCTAAGCTGATCCTTGCGACAAACCCGGTACGCAAACTGATCTTTAGCCTGGAGACGGGATGGATGATCCAGGTAAAGCAGAATTCCGGTTTACAATTGGAGCAGGTGAATGATAGTTCGAAAGAGAGCGCTGTCGCCGCTACCGTTGGGATGGACAGGAATGGCTCGATGGGCGGTCCTTATGCTGCGGCCAGCATAGGATTGTATTTCAAATGAGGCGATCGTAGTAATTCGTTGCACCGTGCAGCCTACAAACCCGATCAATGATCTATCTGCCGGACAGGCGCGGATCATTTTTTGACAGAGCGGGAAGCCAGGTGTCGCCGATCCGCCGGCGATCCCACCAGCGGCCTTCGGGATTGCCCGGTGGTGCAAAGGTATAACGATACAGGACTGCCCGGATATAGCGCGGCGGTTTACCGGGGAAGGGATTGCCGGCGAACAGACCTACCGCGCCGGGATCGTTGTTCAGCAATTTTGAGACGAGGGTAAGTGTCCAGGGATAGTCATCGGGTGATGACATCGCGGCAAACCACATCTGCCAGTCCAGGCGCGGCTGATAGGGGGCGATCTGCGGCGGTCGCCGGTCCAACGCCACGGGAAGGGCTTTGTAGGGATAGGCTTTCCAATCGGCCTTATCATCCGGGACGGAGTCGGCCGTGCCCTCGAATACTACGTTTAAGCGTTCGCGTCCTACCGAGCCAAATGCTCCATAGGTATTTACGAGATTTAACCGATCGAAGGAGGTATTCATGATCTGCCGGGAAGACAGCAGGTTAAATACTGGTTGAATACTAAGAATGGCGATGATAACCGTGACTCCCCAGGCGGTGAGGAACATCGGCCGGGATGGTTCGGCATCCGCATCCGCGGCTTGTGCGGCTTCTGCGCGACGGACGAGTGACCGGGGCAGCAGCCTTGACCAGCACCCGTCATCGAAGCAAGCCAATGCGGGGACGATGGTCAGCCAATTGAGAAACGAGAGGTTACCGCTAACGATGAGAACGATCTGCAGGAGGATCATCACCGATCCTGCGATATGCCGGGCAAGACGCGGCCAGAAAACGAACCAGGGAGCGACGAGCTCGGCCAGCCAGTTAAACCAGACCCCCCATCGCAGGATCAGGCGAGGCAGGAAATGGAACCAACGGCTTAACGGGCCCGGCAGGGGTTGGGTCTCAAAATGATAATAGAGCGCCGTCCCGTTGCGCCAGACTTCGTCACCGCGGAGCTTTATCAACCCGGCGCCCAGCATAATGCGAAAGATGAGCCAACGGAACAGCCCGATGATCAGGACCGGTGGTGCACGCCGGGGAAACGGCCGTCCATCGAGGAGGGGGCAGAGAAAGATTGCCAAAAAACCCGTCTCGAGTAGCTGGATCTCCCAGCCATAGCCATACCATTCCTGTCCGACGTTGACAAAGGACATATACAGAAACCAAAGCACAGCCATCACGAGTGCATTTGCGAAGCCTGCCGCCACGATACAGGAAAGGATGAACCCGATCCAGGCGGCCGTCAGCAGGGCGGTGTCAGAATGGGAAAACCAAAAGAGGGAGGGTAGTCGCAGGAAGCCGGAGGCGGGTCCGATGGAATCGCCGATATTCCGGAGGAAGGAGTCGACGGGGAGGAGGCCGTTTGTGCCGATGAGGGGGATGATCTGTCTGATCGCTGCGAAGAAAGCCACGGCGTAGATCGCTCCCAGTAATCGAAGGATCAGAAAACGGGTGAGCCAGTAGGTTGGGCGGGAACCCTGTTTGTTGATGGAAGATGTCGTCATTCCCGGGAATATACCCTGAATATATTATTTTTTTGGGTGTGTCGTGTTTTTTCGCCGGGCGTATATTATGCCGAGGATCATTAAAATAATCCCCAGACCTATCAGCAGCCAGATCCACCAATGGGAGGCGGGTTTTGGTGTATACAGAACGAAGTCCATTCCCGGGAAGATCTTTTCGGGAGAGCCGTCCAGGCTCCAGAAGAGCTGTAACGCCAGTTCATATCGCGGTCCCTGGAAATAGCGGATCTTTATCGAATGCAGGGAGTCCGACAGGTACAGGCTTCCTTTTACCTGCCATTCGGAGTGTATGCCATCGTTATCGATGAGCTGTTTTTCGTCTATATATAATTTTGAGCCGTCATCGCTGATCAATTTGAAGGTATAATTACCTGCCTTGCGGGGCCGGAAGATCCCGGTATATTCGATACCGAACCATTCGAAGCGATCACGCAGACCCGGAAAACCGGAGGACCATTTTTGCCAGGGTATGTCTATTTGTTTTGTATAGATGTAATTATCCAGCGGTTGCAGGGTATCGAAATCGGGAAGGGACCTCGTCGTGTCGGGGAGCAGGAAGACCTTCCCCATGAGGCCGTTGCTGATGGGGATGCTGTCGCCGAAGAGGCCGTTGCTCGTGCTATCGCCGTTGCCGGGACGCCCATTATTGTTCTGACAGGCTGTTATCAGTACCAGGACGCCTGTCAGGGACAGCAGCAATTTATTCATGATCACCTTTTTTGAGATAGTGATCTGAAATTAAGCTATCCGGATCCGGTCCTGCGGGGTAATCGATGAACGTACGCCGGGAATCGTCGGAAGGAGGGGGAGGGATGCGGCAACGGTATTCGGATTGCCTCTTAGCCTAAGATGGCTGCCTTTTGTTTATCAAATTCTTCTTGTGTGAGGACGCCTTCGTCGAGCAGTTGTTTTAGCTGGCGGAGCTGGTCTATTTTATCCTGCGGGTTAGCCGGCCTGGTATTTGTTGCAGAGGGGCGCACGGTAGGGTTTGTCTGGTGGGGTGTCTGTTGTGCGGTTTGATAGATAGGCGGCGCGGGGTTATATGTTGGGCCTGCGTTATTTACGACCATCGTGGTCCGGTTGGAGGAAAGCGCCCATACCAGGGAGGCGATCCATCCTATAAAGGTCCATCCCAGCAAAAAATTTAGTGCGAAGATGGCTCCGGCGCTGTCGTTCCTGCGGATCATCGCGATGATCGTTGGCAGGAAGTAGGGGAAAAGGAAAAAGACAAAGATGACCCAGCCTACTGCGCCGGACATAAAGGGAAAAAAATGAAAGAAGGCCAGATGAAACATGGAATGAATATACTAAAATTTATTATAATTTTAAAGCGGCCAAAAAAAATGTATGCGATGAAAGAACATGATCTGCTGGACAAAGTAAAAAGATATGCCGTCCAATACCTCGATGAATTACCGGGCAAGCGGGCCTTTCCCGGGGAGGAGGAATTAAGGATGCTGGAGCAGTTATCTGTGCCATTGCCCGTATCACCGACGGAACCCGCGGCGGTGCTTGACCTGTTAAATAGTATTGGTTCTCCGAATACGGTGGCAAGCAATGGCGGCCGGTATTTTGGATTTGTATTTGGGGGTACCCTGCCTGCCGCCCTGGCGGCTAACTGGCTGGCTGCGGCGTGGGATCAGAATGGCGTTTTTAGGGCGTCTTCTCCTATTGCTGCGCAACTGGAGAAGGTAGCGGGGGGCTGGTTGCTGGATCTGTTGCGTCTTCCGGCGCGATCGGCGGTGGGGTTTGTAACCGGGACGACGATGGCAAATTTCTGTGGTATCCTGGCTGCCCGCCATAGTCTATATGAACGTAATGGCTGGAACAGTAAAACCAGGGGGATCAATGGCGCCCCTCCTATCCGCGTCATCGTGGGAGAAGAGGTACATGCCAGCATGCTCAGGGCCCTGATCTTTGCGGGGTTCGGAACGGAGAACCTGGTAAGGGTGCCCACGGATGACCAGGGAAGGATCCTGGCGGAGAAGATGCCTTCGCTGGATGCCTCGACGCTGGTCTGTCTGCAGGCGGGAAATGTAAACACGGGAGCTATCGATCCGGTTACGGAAATATGCCGCGCGGCCAATGAAAAGGGAGCCTGGGTGCATATCGATGGAGCGTTTGGTCTATGGGCGAGGGTCTCTCCCGGGAAGGCGTCTATGGCGGATGGGTGTGAACTGGCCGATTCATGGGCGATCGATCTGCATAAATGGCTTAACGTGCCATATGACAGCGGGCTGGTCATTTGTAAGGAACCCCGAAAATTGCAGGAGGCCCTGTCCGTCAGCGCCGCTTATTTACCCGACTCGGTTGAACCCGAGCCTTATTTTTATACACCGGAGATGTCGAGGCGGGCAAGGGGGATCGAGGCCTGGGCTGCCTTGTATTCGCTGGGGCAACGTGGGGTCGTCGAATTGATCGAGCGTTGTTGCGTGCTGGCGGAACTATTTGCCGGTCGTCTGAAAGAAGCGGGGTTCCGGATATTAAATGTCGTAACGTTGAACCAGGTACTTGTTGACTTTGGAGATGCGGCGATGACCAATAGGATCATCAGGAAGATCCAGGACGATGGAACCTGCTGGTGCGGGGGTACGGTGTGGAAGGGGATAACCGCGATGCGAATCAGCGTTTCTTCGTGGATGACGAGCCGGGAAGACATCGAGACATGTGCGGCGGCTATCATCCGGATCGCGCATAAAGAGATGACGGAGATAGATATTCGCAAATAATAATAGTTAAATGGAACAAACAGAACAGGGGGATCGATCATATCGTTATTGAAAAGGAAGACCGGATAGGTCAATAAATACCAGACAACAATTTTATCCGCCGGATATATTCCAGCAACATCCAACCGGCTACGAGGAGGAAATAACCGGCAGCGATGACGACGGGCAGGCGCGTGAAAGCCGCTATTGCCATTAGCGGGAGCAGCAGCAGGGACCCGATCAGGAGCACGGTCATCATATTACCCAGATAATCCCATTTTTTGCGTGGTGCGGGTCCGCCGGCGATAAGACCCTGGAAGATCATCAGGCCGGCTATTATGGCATATTCCCTGTAAGGGCTGCCGGTTGGGAGCAGCTCCTTTAATAGCCCCGTATAGTTTGTGAGTATGGATCCGGCTACCCCGGCTGTAAAGAGCAGCCAGGCGATCCTGTATCTTAACCGGAAGGAGGGTTGGATGGAATGGGTCTTGCCGTTTATCGGCGCCGGGATGATGACCTTCCGGTTGTAAGAGATAAAGGCATAGAATTTTCGCATCAGCCAGATGAAGGGTTTCCATCTGAAGAGCGGGCCGAAAATGGGGAAGGAATGGGCGATGATGGTGAACAGGCTGTCTATGCCGTACTTTACTTCTCCGGTGGTCTTATCGACCAGGGCGATCTCGTTGACGGCTCTTTGCCGGTCTACCATGGGGCAGGCGAAGGGTGGCATATCCTGGTAGGGCGCTCTGCCTTTGGGGTCGAGCATTCCGGTAGTGGTAAAGGCGCGGGTGTAGAGGTTGCACATCGGGCATTCGGCGTCGTAGAGGATGGTGTGGTTGTTAAGCGTTCGCATGGTGAAGCTGTTTGCTATGCGAAGATACATATATTTCTGAACTTTCAATAAGTATTGAAAGATTGAATGTAAATGCATGATTAGGACTGTCCCTGGTGGACCTGGAACCGCCAGGATCATTTTTCCCCACTGATAACGATGGCGGCGAAATCGATGGCGGTTTTTTTATCGGGGTATTTCCGGTTGACCAGCTCAAAGACCTCTTTTTTTATGATTGCCTTTGTGGCTTCGTCCGCTTTACTCATAGCGGCTACGATGGGCGCGGCTACATCGTTGTGGAAGTTCCAATAGTTTTCCGCGCTGACGGCCTGTAGTTTCCCGGTTATTTCCTTTTCGACGACATTTTTCAGACCTGCCTGCCGGAAGATCTCTGCTATAAAGCCCGGGTTGCCGCAGCGGAACATGCCGGGGGCTCCGGGAGGCGGGGCGGGCAGGTTGAGGTTCTTATTGATAACGCTCATGATCATCGTGACCCAGGGATTTTTATCGGGTGTGGCCCAGACGGAAGTGGCTATGATCCCGCCGGGTTTTAGTACCCGGACCATTTCTTTTGCGGCCATCAGCATATCGGGAAAGAACATGAAGCCCATGCGACAGCTTATCTTATCGAATGATCCGTCGTTGAAGGGCAGCTCGCTGACGTCGCAGGCAAGCGTCTCATAATTGGTGATCCCTTTTTTTGTTGCGTTGTCGCGGGCGACTGCCAGCATTCCTTCCGAGAGGTCGGTGATGATCACTTTTCCTTTTTTGAGGATGGGGGCGATCGTCAGGCCTGGTTCACCCGTTCCCCCTGCTATATCGAGGACATTATCTGTCTCTTTTAACCTTAGCCGTTGGATGATCTCTTCGCCCATGGGCTGCATGAAATTCATGACGAGGGTATCCCATTTTCTCCAGCCGGGAGAGAATTTATCCCAGACCTGGCGTTGTTGTTCCCGGATCTGTTCCAGTTGTTGTTCCATGTGTTGCTGTTTGATTAAATATACCATTTATGGGGTTACGGAAAATGGGTAATTGCCAAGGGTATGGGGGGTGTTCTTTGGAAAGGGATAAGATTTTTTATATTTTTCTTGTTTTATTTAAACGTTTAAATTATGTTTGCTTAAACGTTTAAACGATCTCTTGGTTAAGGCAGATGACTTTTGAGACAAACGTCTGAGGATTTGTTTAAACGATTAAACGAGTGTTTAGGGCTTTATGATTAACTAACGATCAAACAACTTGCGTATGAGCTCCAGATTAGCAGCAATCCTCAAGGGAAAAATAGCAATTCCCTTTTTTCTTCTTTTTTTACTGTTTTGTGTTGCCCCCTTTACTTATGGCCAGGACCGGGTCGTCAAGGGCAGGGTGACCGGCGCCGACAACCTGCCTTTGGAAGGGGTCAGCGTAGTGGCAGTGCAGTCTTCGAAGGGAACGGTAACCGATCGCGAGGGTCGATTTTCCCTTAGGCTGCCGGCAACGGATGCGATGGTGATCTTTAGCCATCTTGGTTTCTCTTCCGACACCGTCCGCGTAAAGGACGAAATGAATGTCGTGCTGAGTTCACAAAATAATGCCGCCAGTCAGTTGAACCCGGTAGTAGTCGTCGGGTATGGAACGCTCAGAAAGCGAAGCGTGACCGGGTCCGTGGGGGTGGTCAGCTCCGAGTCGATGGAGAACCAGGCTGTCCGGGATGTAGGGCAGGCGCTGCAGGGGCAGATTGCCGGCGTACAAGTGACGCAGGCGAGCGGTAATCCTTCTTCTTCGCCTACCATCACCATTAGGGGGCTTGGCACTTTTGGGGCCAACCCGAACCCGCTCATCGTCATTGACGGTATCATCACTGAATTTGGTTTGCAGGATATCAATCCCGACGATATCGATAATATATCGGTGTTAAAGGATGCGTCTGCTGCGGCCATTTATGGCAGCCAGGGCGCCAATGGCGTCGTGCTGGTCACCACCAGGCGGGGCAGGAAGGGGAGATCGGATATCGATGTTTCCGTGTATGCAGGACAGGACCAGGTATCGCATAAGATACCCGTGCTCAACGCCACCCAGTTTGCCACTATCGTCAATGGATATTATGTGAATGGGGGCAGCGCCGCTCCGTTTGCGAATCCTTCATCCTATGGAAAGGGAACGAACTGGCAGAACGAGATCTTCCGGAATGCGCAGAAGGAAAATGTCAGCCTGGCCTTCCGTGGGGGCTCCGAAAAAAGCACCTATTCGGTTGGGCTTGGCGCTGCCTGGACGGATGGGATCGTGATCAATTCAAAAAATACCAAGTACAGTCTTTCCGTCAATAACGATATTATGCCTTTGAAGGGGCTGAAGATCAGCAATACTTTTTTGGGCAGCTACAGCGTCGAGAAAGAGGGGAATAGCCAGATGGCCGTATCGACCGCCATGCAATACGCGCCGACCATCCCTGCCTATAAGCCGGATGGCAGCTTTGGGATCGCCTCGCAGACCGGTGAGCCCATCACCATCAATGCTCCGCTGGTGGAGGCCCTGATCCCGGTCAACAGTTACGGATATACGCGGGCTTTGGACAACCTGGCCCTTGAATATGAGATCCTGCCCGGTCTGAAGTTCAGGACGGAGGGTGGGTTGGAATATTACCAGCAGAATGTCACCAGCTTTATTCCTTCCTACAACTATGGGTTGGGCAACCAGGTCGCTACGGCCAGTCTGGACCGGAATATCAGCTATGCCTATAACCTGCAGACCAATGATCTTCTTACGTATAATAAAGTATTGGGCGATCATTCCTTTGATGCGCTGGCGGGTTATACCTTCCAGAGCTCGCGGAACGAGAACCTGGAGGGGTACCGGGAAAATTTCAGCCGGAACGATCCCAATCTCCAGGTTCTCAATGCGGGGTCGGCCAATGACAAGGCCCGGGGCAATATCAGCGAATGGGATGTCCAATCTTATATCGGCCGGTTGAACTATGCGTATAAGAACCGGTATATTCTGACCTCAACGTTGCGGATCGATCAGTCATCCCGGTTTGCGGCTTCGCATCGTACGGGTTATTTCCCTTCGTTCTCCGCCGCCTGGATCGTCTCCGACGAATCTTTTATGCGGGATCTCCGGGGTTTGAGCTTCTTAAAGATCCGGGCGGGATATGGAAAGCTCGGTAACCAGAACATCGGCACTTATCCTTACCAGGCCAGTGTTTCCCCAGGGCTCAATTATGTTTTTGCGGATAATGTGAGTTCCGGGTATGCGCCTACCGGTTTTGTGAACGAAAATATCAGCTGGGAGCGGACGCGTACGACGGGTGCGGGGGTGGATGCGAATTTTCTGAATAACCGGCTTCGTTTTATTTTAGATTATTATGACCGTTTTACTTCGGGGATCTTATTGCAGGTGCCCATTCCCGGCATCACCGGCGTGAGCAGCAACCCGGCATACCAGAATGCGGGAGAGGTGACCAATAAGGGGTTTGAGTTCACTGTGGGCTATGGCAATATGGGAGAAAAGAAGGACCTGACCTATAACGTCGGCGTCAATTTCACTTATAACCACAACCAGGTGACAAGCCTGGAGAGCGATGAGAGCCTTATCTATGCGAATACGCGAACGGTAAAGGGCCAATCGATCAATTCATTTTATGGATATGTCATGCAGGGTATTTTCCAGAACCAACAGGAGATCAGTGGCGCGGCCAGGCAGACGGGGGCCCAACCCGGGGACATCCGGTTCAAGGATCTCAACCACGATGGCGTCATCAGTGACAGTGACCGGACCTTTCTTGGTTCCTCCATGCCTACCAAGTCCTTTGGGTTGAATGGGCAGGTGCGGTATAAGGATTTCGACTTGTCCGTCAGCGCCGTCGGTGAGTGGGGTGCATGGGGGCTGACCCAGGATAACGGGTTTGACATCAACCGGGCGGGGGAGCAGAATGCGGCGATATTCCTGAAGACCTGGACGGGAGAGGGGACGAGCAATAATTTTCCCCGGCTCGTAGCGGGCGATCCCAACAATAATGGAAGGGCTTCGAGCTTTTACCTGGCACGCCGTGATTTTTTCCGGTTGAAGAACGTACAGCTGGGATATAATTTAAAGACCCGGAGCAGTTCGGTCTTAAAAAGGGCGCGGATCTATATAGCGGCGCAGAACCTTTTTACCATCACCAAGTGGCCGGGTTTCGATCCTGAGCTGAGCAACCTGACTTCGACCTACCCGATGTACCGGTCCTTGTATGCGGGAATAAACATAGGATTGTAAATATTCATTCAATCAGAAGCGATATGAAAAAGATAACGATATTTTTTGCCTTTCTTTCCCTGCTGGCGGGCGCCGGCTGTAATAAAAAGCTGGATCAGCAGCCTTATGGGGTTGTGCCCGTGACCAATTTCTACAAGACGCAGGCCGATGCCCTGGCGGGTGTGACGGCGGTCTATCACCGGCTGCAGAATTTCACCTTTGGGGATGTGGAGAGTGGTTTCGACTGCTGGCCCGATCTGCTGAGCCCGGATGTGGAAAGTCACCAGGACTTCACGGCTTTGCGGCAGGTGCATGAATATGATGCCACCACCGATAATGCCGTGGTCGACTCTTCCTGGATCACCTTATACAATGGCGTATACCTGGCCAACCAGGCGATCGAGCAGATCACGCTCATGCCGGATAATGTTTTTGACGCCGGGATGAAGTCGAGGCTGTTGGGAGAGGTGCATTTTCTACGGGCCTTTTATAATTTCAGGATAACCATGTTATGGGGGCAGGCTCCGCTGGTGACGAAGACGTTGGATCTGAATAACCTGTACCTGGCCAAGTCACCGCGGCAGGACTTCTTCAACCTCGTGGAGCAGGATCTGCTGACGGCCGATTCATCGCTGCCTGCGAGTTACACCGGCGCCGATGTGGGGCGTGCGACGAAGGGGGCCGCCGATGCGTATCTTGGTAATCTCTATCTTTGGGAGAACCAGCCCGCCAAGGCTGCCGACAGGTTACAGTCCGTCATAAATTCGGGAATTTATGGTTTAGTGGATAATTATGCCAGCCTTTTTGACGGGACCAATGAAAATTCCAAGGAGTCCGTTTTTGAAATTCAGTTTAAGGCAAATACCGGTCTGAACGTAGGCAATGCGGTATCCTGGCTGAATGCGCCCAATGGCGAAGGGATGGTGAATGGCGGGGGCTGGGGCTGGCTGCGGCCGACGGCGGATCTCGTGAACGAATTCGAGACGAGTCCCAAGGAAGACCCCCGGCTTAGTGCGTCTATCTTCCGGAAGGGGGATGTTTTTAATGGGATCGTTTTTCAGGATCTGGTGAACGGATCGGGTTATGCCAATAAAAAATATATCGTATCGGCGGGTATGGAGCCCAATTTTCCCTGGTATGCTTCCGTCAATGAGACCATCATGCGGTATGCCGAGGTCTTATTATTGTATGCGGAGGCCTTGAACCAGCAGGGGAGGCCGGCCGATGCCGTACCCTATATAAACATGGTCAGGGCGCGCCCTTCCGTGGCTATGCCTGCGTTGAGCACCGGTCTTTCGCAGAGCGCCGTGCTGACGGCCATACAACATGAGAGAAGGGTGGAACTGTGCCTGGAGTCGAAGGTGGGGTTCGACCTGAGGAGATGGTATGGTTCCAACCTGGGAACGTATATGCATAGCAAGGGGTATTCGAATTTTGTCGAGGGGAAGGATGATTACCTGCCTATACCCCAGTCCGAGATCGACAAGTCCAAGGGGACGCTGACGCCGAATACGGGCTGGTAACCCGTGGGTGCAACCGGTGAGGTTGTAACGTGCGGCGTTGCCGGGAAAAGCCAGGAGATGCCATTAACAAACCTTAGGATATGAAGAAAAAAGTTAGCCTGAAAGACGTCGCTGAGCATGTGGGTGCCTCCATTGCGCTGGTTTCCTACGTCATGAACAACAAAACGAAACCGCGGGTAGGCGTGGAGATGAGCGAAAAGATACGGAATGCAGCAAGGGAATTGGGTTATCAGCCCAACCTTATTGCAAGGGGTCTGAAGATGGGGACCACCAATACCATCGGCCTGATCGTCGCCGATATTTCGAACCCGTTCTTTTCTCATATCGCCCGGATCATCGAGGATGAGGCGAAGAAGAACGGGTATGTGGTCATCTTCGGAAGCAGCGATGAGAGTGCGCAGAAATCGCAGGACCTGATCAATGTTTTCCTGAACCGGCAGGTGGATGCTTTTATCATCGCCTCTGCGGCGGGAACTGAGGACCAGGTCCGGCATCTGACAAAAATGAATGTGCCTGTCGTGCTGATCGACCGGTATTTCCCGGAGATCCCGGCGGATAGCGTCCATATCGATAATTACCGGGCTGCCTATCAATCCGTCGAGCATTTGATAGCGACAGGGAGGAAGAGGATCGCCATGGTCGCCTATAAAACGCCTTTAGCACATATGAACGAGCGGAAGAGAGGGTGGCTGGATGCGATGAATGCGCATGGGTTGCCGGTGGATCCTGCCTGGATGGTCGAAGCTTCTTTTCAGAACCTGTCGGAGGAAGTGGATGAAGGGTTGTTGCGGCTGCTGCGTCCTTCCTTGAATGTGGATGCCGTTTTCTTTGGCACCAACTCGCTGGCGGTGGAAGGATTGAAGGAGATCAATGCGCTGGGCATAAAAGTGCCGTCGGACCTGGCCATAATCTCTTTCGATGAATCCGAAGCCTTTGATTTCTTTTATTCCCCTGTTACCTATGTGAGCCAATCGCTGGCGGATATGGGTAAGGCGGCGTTGAAGCTGGTGATCGACCGGATCGGGAATAGCCAGAAGAAAAATGAAAGTATCATCGTCGAAACCAAATTAATCGTGCGCAAGAGTTCGGGGAGCTGATCAAACCATAAAAACCAATTGCCATGTGTCATTCAAAACAACGATTGCTGCGGAGCGCCCTTTTGTCCGCGATCATTCTTACCGGCTGTGCAGGCGCCGCACAGGCCATCTCTGTCACCGCGTTCAGCCAGAACAGCAGCTCGGTGGACCGGCTGGATCTGTGGGAAGCCACTTTCTCGCTTAGCAAGGCCTGGACCAACCCGTACGATTATTCGGGACAGGTGGAAGTGGATGCCTATTTTGCTCCACCCGGCGGCAGTGCCGTCATGATCCCGGGATTCTGGTATGAGGGCTATACGCGGGCCCTGACGGATACGACCGAGAACCTTACGGCCACGGGCAGCAATGGATGGAAGGTCCGTTATGCTCCCCGGGTCACGGGGACCTACACCTATTATATCCTCATCATCGACCAGACGGCGCATGATACGTTACGCTATCCGTCATCCGGCACGCTGAGCTTTTCTTCTGTGAGTTCCGGCAACAAAGGGTTCCTCGCGGTCAATACTACCGATCCGGCCTATCTTCAATATGAGGATGGAAGTCTTTATGTCGGGATCGGCCATAATCTTTGCGGATGGGAGTATGACGGTACGGCCAATACGCGGGGGACGTATGACTATGATACCTGGCTGACCAATATGTCCAATAACGATGCGAACCTGTCGCAGTTCGATTTTTGCGAGGGGGATCAGATCGAATGGACCTACAATGCCACCGAGCTTCCTTTTTCATCTTCCTGGCAGGGGTTGGGCACCTATAACCAGCAGACGGCCTGGAAGATGGACTATAAGATGACGAAGGCGACCACGTTGGGGATCTTTTACCGGATCGCGTTGTCGCATTGGGAGGATTTTGATGGGGAGACAGGGAATTTCCCTTCCTGGGGATGGAACCGGAACCCGTACAATTCCGCCAATGGGGGACCTGTTAGCGATGTGACCGGTTTTTTTACGAATTCGACGGCCCAGGCCTATTATAAGCGATACCTGCGTTATATCGCGGCAAGATGGGGGTACAGTAAGAACCTGCTGACCTATGAGCTTTGGAATGAGGTGGATGGGGGCATGGTCTGGGGGTCGGGCAATTCTTATTCTTCCAACCAGACCAATATCGCCAACTGGCACAGTACCATGGCCAGCTTTATCAAGGGACTGGATCCCAATCATATGGTCACTACCAGTTTTGCCGATTCGCGTAACCAGTCTTCCGTCTGGGCGCTGACCAGCCTGGACCTCACCACGGCGCACCGGTATACCTATTACAATGCGGATTATGGGGCGCAGCAATATGAAACGGAGAATACGGTCGGCGGCCTGATCCAAAGCCGGTTCGTCAGCTATCCGAAGCCGGTCATTGTCGGTGAGTTTGCCCTCTCGCCTGCCGGGGATATACAGCGAACCTATGACCCGACGGGTATCGCCTTCCACAACCAATTATGGGCTTCCATCATGCAACGGGGGGCGACAACGGCCATGCACTGGACCTGGGGCTCCTATATACAGGACGACAGTCTTTATTATCATTATAAGCCGCTGGGGATCTTTTTGAACGGGGAGGACCTGACCAACATGCAGCTATATACCACCTACAATGCCACGGCGAGGACATATGGCTTAAAGACCTGGTGGAAGGCGTATATCTGGATGCAGGATCTCAATCATACTTTTATTAACCGGGCGAACACGCAGGATAGCATCAGCGGGCAGGTCGTCAATCTTTCCATCATGGATAGCGGTTCGTATTCCGTCAAGTTCTACAATACGTATACGGGGGTCCTTATGTCCACCAGCACCCTCACCTGTCCATCGACGGGCATCCTGGAGATACCGGTCCCTCATTTCCTTCATGACATTGCCATCAAGGTGCTGAAGATCAGCGGGCCGGTGGGGAATACCAACTATGCGGGCGATCCCGGATTCGAAGGGGAGACGGCGAATCAAACACCGAGCGGGTGGAGCACCTGGCCGGGCGCTGCGGGGACGGATTGGGATGCGGATTATTCGGAAGCGCTGACGCCGCATACAGGCGTCAACAGGGGTACGCAATACAAGAGCTCGGCCTTCGAGGTCTATACCTTCCAGATCATCACCGGGATCCCCAACGGCACCTATACGTACAAGGCCTGGGTGATCTCCAGCGGGGGACAGAATTACAAATTTATCGAGGCCAAGGATTATGGAAGCGCTACGCTGTTGCAGACCACCATTCCTACTACGGGCACCTGGACGCAGATCTCCGTGTCGAATATCCCGGTGACGAACGGGCAATGCACCATCGGGATCTATTCCAATGGCAATGCCGGGAACTGGCTTGGGTTCGACGATATTGAATTTGTCCGGCAAACGGGCGGGGGGAGCCGGGCGGAGGACTCGGTACATGCGGCGGCTGCGCCGGCTATCGTGACACCGGAACTTGTCATCTATCCCAATCCTGCTACGGACCAACTGTTCCTGAAGGGGCTGCCGGATGCGGTCAATGTGCAGGTCTATTCGATCAAGGGCGAAAAGCTGATGGATACAAAGGTGACGGATCAGAAACTGTATATAGGGGCGCTGACACCCGGCACGTATGTATTGAAGGTAAACAACCAGGCGATCAAGTTCATCAAGAAATAAGACAGTCATGTTCAAGCGATTTATTCAACCGGTATTTTTTTTTATGATAGTATCTTCTTCCTGCCATGAGGGCGGTCAAAAACAAGTTGCCAAGACAGGGCCGGTCTCTTATCAGCCGGGAACTTTTGGATATGACCTCGATTTTTTGCGGCAGCATGACAGCGTTGTCGTGCTCAGCAGCAGGGAGGGAAAGGCGCAGATCATCGTGTCGCCCAAATACCAGGGGAAGGTATTCACCTCTACGGCTGCCGGCGACCCGGGTCCCAGCTTTGGCTGGGTCAACTACAAGGCTTTTAACGGGCCTGTCAATGCCCATATGAATGGGTATGGAGGTGAGAACCGTCTCTGGCTGGGTCCTGAGGGGGGGCGGTATTCTTTATTCTTTGCACCCGGGTCCAGGATGGTTTTCGATAACTGGAGGACGCCGGCGGCTTTCGATACGGAGGCCTGGCAGGTATCGGGGAAGGACGATCGCAGCGTCACTTTGTCCAAGGACATGAAGCTGCTGAATTATCATGGGATGGAAATGAGCCTTCATGTGGATCGTAATATCACTATCCTGGGGGAAAGCGATATCTCTGGTTTGCTGGGTGTCAGCGGTGTGATCCAGGCGGTGGGATATCGGACCGTGAACCGGCTGACCAATACGGGGGATAAGGAATGGACGAAGAAGAGCGGGGCGCCCTGTATCTGGATATTGGATATGTTCAAGCCTACGGATTCCACGGTGATCGTCGTACCGTTCAAAAACCCGGAGGGAAAGCCTTTGCATGCCATCGCCACTACCGATTATTTCGGGGAGATCGGCGGGGACAGGTTGAAGCACGGGGACAGCATCCTGTATTTTAAGGCGGATGGAAAGAAAAGGGGAAAGCTGGGTGTTTATCCCGGCAATGCGGAAGGCGTGGCGGGGAGCTATGATGCGAAGAAAGGGGTGCTTACCCTTATCTTTTTCGATATAACGCCTTCCGCCGATTATCTGAACCAGCAATGGACTACGGACAAGCCTCCTTTTTCGGGGGATGCGTTGAATGCTTACAATGATGGACCGTTGGCCGATGGTACGCAGATGGGTCCTTTTTATGAGCTGGAGAGTGTGGCGCCGGCGGCATTTCTAAAGCCGGGGGCGACGCAGGTGCATAACCATATCGTCGTTCATTGTATGGGCGACCGGGAGGTCCTGGACAGGATCGCGCAGAAGGTGCTGCGCAGTTCGCTGGAGAGTATTGAAAAGGCGTTTTAGAATCAATCTCTATAAAATTATCATTATGCAGGAAAAAGAGCAGTATCCGGCTATCGGGATCCGGCCTATTATCGATGGACGATTAGGCGGTGTCCGGGAATCCCTGGAAGAAGTTACTATGACCCTGGCGAAGAATGTGGCCGCTTTTCTACAGGAGAATATTCGTTGCCCGGACGGGTCGCCCGTTCGTTGTGTATTGGCCGATACCTGTATCGGCGGAGTGCGGGAGGCCGCGTCGTGCGAGAAAAAATTCGAGGGCAGCCAGGTGGGGCTTAGTCTTTCGGTCACTCCCTGCTGGTGTTATGGAAGCGAGACCATGGATATGCATCCCAGCCGGCCCAAGGCGATCTGGGGGTTCAACGGGACCGAGCGTCCGGGGGCCGTTTATCTTGCGGCCACGCTGGCTGCGCATAACCAGATGGGATTGCCTGCCTTTGGCATCTATGGTCATGATGTGCAGGACCTGGGGGATACGACGATCCCCGAGGATGTAAAGGAGAAGCTGTTGTCGTTTGCGCGGGCGGGGTTGGCGGTGTCGCTGCTTCGCGGCCGTTCTTATCTCGCCATTGGTTCGGTCTCGATGGGTATTGCGGGTTCCATCGTCGTGCCCGATCTGTTCCGCGAATATTTCGGGATGCGGAATGAATATGTCGATTCCTCCGAGGTATTGCGGCGGATCGAGAAGAAGATCTATGATGAGGAGGAGTTTGGGCGGGCGATGGAGTGGACGAAGCAGCATTGTAAGGAAGGCGAGGATTATAATACAAATAAATCGACACGTGCGCAAAAGGATAAGGATTGGGAATTCGTGGTGAAGATGACGATGATCATCCGCGACCTGATGGTGGGCAATCCCAGGTTGGAGGAAAAGGGTTTTGGAGAGGAAGCGATGGGGCATCATGCCATCGTGTCCGGGTTCCAGGGGCAGCGACAGTGGACGGATTTCTTACCCAATGGCGACTTTTCGGAAGCTATCCTCAATTCGAGCTTTGACTGGAATGGGATCCGTGCGCCGTATATGGTCGCTACGGAGAATGATTCCCTCAATGGTATGAGCATGCTGCTGGGGTATCTGCTGACCAATACTGCGCAGATCTTTGCCGATGTAAGGACGTATTGGAGCCCGGAGGCGGTGCAACGGGTATCGGGGTGGAAGCCGGAGAGCGGGTTTATTCATCTTATCAATTCCGGTTCGGCCACGCTTGATGGAAGCGGGCGTCAGAGCCGGGATGGCCGGCCTGTGATGAAACCTTTCTGGGAGATCGAACAAAAAGAAGCGAAGGATTGCCTGGAAGCTACCACCTGGTATCCTGCGAACAATGGTTATTTCCGTGGCGGCGGTTATTCGTCCAAGTTCGTGACGCGCGGGGGGATGCCGGTCACCATGTGCCGGCTGAACCTGGTCAGGGGGCTTGGGCCGGTATTGCAGATTGCGGAGGGGACGACTATCGACTTGCCTTTGGATGTTCATAAGATATTAGATGAGCGGACAGACAAGACCTGGCCGACCACCTGGTTTGTGCCGCGGGTCACGGGCGAGGGGCATTTCAGGGATGTTTATTCCGTCATGGCTGCCTGGGGGTCCAATCATGGTTCTATCTGCTATGGTCATATCGGTCATGACCTCATCACGCTGGCTTCGATGCTGCGGATCCCCGTGAACATGCACAATGTGGACGAGACCCGGTTATTCCGTCCGTCGGCGTGGCCGGCTTTTTATTCCGATCATCATGCCTGTGCGACGTACGGGCCTTTATACAAATAGCAATGGGACAACAAGGAAAATTATTCGGCGCTCCGGGTGGCGGCTCTTATATCAAGCCTTTTGTGCTGGTCACGAGCCTGTTCCTGCTATGGGGGTTTGCGCATGGGTTACTGGATGTGCTGGACAAGCATTTTCAAAATACGCTTCATATTACCAAGGCGCAGTCGGGGTTTGTGCAGTTCTCGCTGTATATCGGTTATTTGGTCATGGCCTATCCGGCGGGAGTATTCATGAAGAAGCATGGGTACAAGAAGGGGATTATTTTGGGTCTGACCCTTTTTGCGTTCGGAGCTTTTCTTTTTTACCCGGCTGCCCGGCTGGCGGCCTATCTGCCTTTCCTGGGTTCTTTATTCATCATTGCCTGCGGGTTGTCCTGTCTGGAGACGGCGGCCAATCCGTATACGACCGTGCTTGGTCCGGGCGGGGGTGCGGCCCGCAGGATCAATATTGCGCAGTCGTTCAATGGGCTGGGATGGATCCTGGGGCCGTTGATGGGTGGTCTGTTTATTTTTGGCGGCGGTTCGCTGGTGACCCCGTATATGGTCATTGGGAGTGTGGTGGTGGCCGTTGCTATCATCTTTGCTTTTACCCGGCTGCCGGCTATCCGGGAGGAAAATGAGCAGGGGATCGCCGAGACGGCGCCCACGCGCGAGTTGTTGAAGCATCCCGGTTTTGTCATGGCGGTGGTGGCGCAGTTCCTGTATGTGGCGGCGCAGACGGGTTTCAATTCATTCTTTATCAACTATGTAACGGAGACCATTACCGGATTGCAGGCTGCTGTCGCGGGGATGATGGGTCATTTGGGCGGTTTCGGGGAAGTATTCCGACCTAAGAATCCCGAGCAGGCTGCCTCTTTGATCCTTGCGTTGGGTGGGATGGGGTCGTTCTGGATCGGGCGGCTGGCCGGTTCCTGGCTGATGAAGTATGTCAAGCCGGCGAGGTTGCTGGCCATCTATGCCTGTATCAATACTTTTTTGACGCTTATCGTCGTGTTGCGGCTGGGCTGGATCAGCGTCATTGCCTTGTTCTCTACTTATTTCTTTATGTCGCTGATGTTCCCAACGATCTTTGCATTGGGGATACGCGGGTTGGGGCCTATGACCAAGAAGGCGTCGTCTTTTCTTGTCATGGCGGTGGCGGGAGGAGCGTTTTGTCCGCCTTTGATGGGGGCGGTTGCCGATCATTATGGGATGGCCATTGCCTTTTTAATACCGTTGTTTTGTTTTGCCTTTATTGCGGGTTATGCTTTTTTTAGTCAACGTTCGAAGACGATTATCACTCATGAAGCTATTATTACCGGGTAGGATAAAAATATTGTTGGGCCTGTTGTGCTGCATCGTTGTCCGGCCTGCGGGGGTTTGTGCCCATGGTTTTGCGGCGGAGCCTGATACAGCGGGGCGGATCGCGGCGGTGGCGGGCCCGGGGGGGCTGGTGGAGCTTTTTTATGTTAAAAAGAACCATGTGCTTTACCGGCAGATGGAGAGGAGGGCGGATGATAGGCCGGGGCCGGGGTATATGTCATGGGGTGCTGCCGTGCGTCTGGCGGGGGGTGTGAGGGCAGTGTCGGCGGCACCGGATGCAAAGGATGGCATACGGGTGCACTACCTGGCTGGGATTCCTGCTGTGGAAGAGTCCGGGCGGAGGGCTGACAGTTGTTATTTCGGGTCGGGGAGCGGATATGGAAAGCTGTTTTATTTTGATGACAGGGATCATCTTTTCTATAATAGTGAATACCGGAAGAATTTTTGGTCGGGGGAGCACCCGGTAAGGGATGATCGCCGGTCTCTGTTCACGATGGAGCCATTGAGCGCGACGCCTGCGTACAGGCCGCTTGCCGGATGGCATGTAAATGATCATTGTTTTGTACGGTACCGGGGGAAGTGGCATATGTATGGCATCGTCGCTCCCAACCCGGGGGTTAAGGGGCCGGCCGTGATGAATTACCTGGGGGCTGCCGTATCGGATTGTCTGGCCTGTACGGATTGGAAGGAGGCGCCACCGCCGTTCTATGATCCGGTAGAAAGAGGGGCGGTGTTGTGGGCGCCCTATATTGTCCGGGCGAAGGGTTTGTTTTGGATATTTTATTGTGCCGGCGGTGATCCGGAGAAATTTGGGATTGCGTGCAGGACTTCCGCAGACCTCGTGCATTGGTCGGACAGGACCATTCTTTTCCGGGAGGGTTACCAGGCGCGTGACCCGATGGTCATGTGGCTGGAAGCGGAGAAGAGGTGGGTGCTGTATTATGCGTCCACGGAGAGGAATGAAGGCGGGCATTATGTGGTGGCTTATCGGATCAGCGATGACCTTATACATTGGAGCGGGAAGAAGATCGCGTATACGGATGAGCATTCCGGCAGCGATTATGGGGATACCGAGTCGCCTTTCGTGGTAAAGAGAGGCGGATCCTATTATTTGTTTACCGGTCCCCGTCCTTATGATCATCCTACCGATTCATTGCCTAACAATCTGCATCCCGGGTATGTGGGGACGGATGTATTCCGGTCTTCGCGATGGGATCATTTCGAGAATGCGGGGTATGTGGGTCATCTGCCGGTACATGCGCCGGAGATCGTAAAAGATACGGATGGGCAATGGTATATCAGTCATGGGGGGATGACGCAGGGGGGGCTTTATATTACCCGGTTGAAATGGAATGATACGAAGAAGTAAATAAGACCTATTCGATAACGATTAAATAAAAGACCATGATCAAACAAACAGTTTTGGCTTTTGCGGCAATGTATTTAGTGGGCTGGGGAACGGCTGCCGGTGATACCGGTAAGAAGGAGACCCCGAAGGTAAAGGTATACAAGCCGCGGGTGTCTTCAGAATGGAAGCATATTTACAACCCCAATGATAAGCGGAAGCCGGTAAATGGCATGCGCTGGTACACCAATGACCATAGTTTTGTTTTTGGTTCCGACGGGCAGTGGCATTGTTATGGGATCATCGGATGGGGTAAGTTCAGCAAACAGGGAGATCCGGCGAACGATGTGAATCCCTGGACGAGGGAGGGTGACTTTTTTCATATTTCGGCGAAGGATATCGAAGATCCGAAATGGGAGGAGCATGATTATGCGATGACGGCGGAAAAGGGGGTCGAGCGGGTGTTATGGGCTCCGCATGTCATTAAGGTGGGGAAGGAATATGTCATGTTCTACAATACCGGCAGTCTTTTTGCGAATGCCGATCAGTATGCTTCCTTTGGCTCTTTGCGGAAGGCGACTTCGACGGACATGTTCCACTGGAAGCGATATCCGTTGAACCCTTTATTCTCCGATCCGGGGCATTCGAGGGATTCGTATGTCATGCAATACAACGGCGTCTGGTATTATTATTATTGCCGGGTGAAGAGCGAGCTGGATAGTACTTCCTGTGTGGCGGTGCGGACGAGCCTGGACCTCAATCGCTGGAGCGGACCGCAGATCGTGCATGAGGAACCGCCATTTGGTCATTGGGGGGGAAATACGGAAAGTCCGTTCGTCGTTCAATACAAGGGATTGTTCTATCTCTTCACCTGTTTTTCTTCAGATTATAATAAGACGCTGGTCTACTGGTCTGCCGATCCATTGCATTTCCCGAAGGAGAACCTGGTCACTACGCTGGATACGCATGCTTCGGAGATCATGCATACGGCGAATGACCGTTGGTATATCTCCAATACGGGCTGGGACAAGGATGGCTTATATCTTGCCCGGATGGTTTGGGACTAGGAAAAACACCTACATTTGAAAGAAAAATACCCCTATGGACCTGCAGTTAAAAAATAAAGTCATCATCGTAACGGGCGGAGCCAGCGGGATTGGAGCGGCGATCTGTAAGACGCTGGCGGAAGAAGGCGCCATTCCCTGTATATTGGATCTTAGGGAGGGCGATGGTTTTTCTATTGTCGTGGAGCTGACCGACCCGGTCGCCTGTCGCCGCGCGGTAGAGGAAGTGATGAAGCGTTGGGGGCGGATCGATGGAGTGGTCAATAACGCGGGATTGAATGACGGGGTCGGTTTGGAGACGGGCGGTGAGGAGGGGTTTGTGCGTTCGCTGGAGCGTAACGCCGGGCATTATTACCAGGTAGCGCATTCGGCGTTATCCGCCCTGGAAGATTCCCGGGGTTGTATCGTCAACATCATTAGCAAGGTCGCCTTTACCGGGCAGGGGAATACATCGGGTTATGCGGCGGCCAATGGGGTACGGGCGGAGCTGACGCAGGAGTGGGCGCTGGAGCTGGCCTCGCGCGGGATCCGGGTCAATGGGGTCGTGGTAGCCGAATGCTGGACTCCGGCTTATGAGAAGTGGATCTCGGGGCTTCAGAATGGGACAGAGCAGTTGAAAGAGATCGAAGCCATGGTTCCCCTGGAAAACCGGCTTACAAAACCAAAGGAAATCGCAGATACAGTGGTCTTTCTTCTGTCACCTCTCAGCCAGGGAGTTAAAGGCGAGCTGGTGCATGTGGATGGAGGTTATGTGCATCTTGACCGGCGGGCGGGGGGATGATCTTGACCGTGTTGCGGGTCTTACAAAAATAATCATATGAGTTATGTGATCGGAGTCGACTTCGGCACTGATTCGGTGCGTTCGATGATCGTCGAAGCCGGCACCGGCAGGAAGCTGATCTCGTCGGTATTTTATTATCCCCGGTGGAAGGAGGGGTTGTTTTGTGATCCCGGATCGAACAGGTTCCGTCAGCATCCGCTCGATCATATCGAGGGGTTGGTGGTCACGATACGGGATTGTCTTGATAAGGCAGGTATTGATGTCCGTGAGATCCTGGGAATAGGCGTCGACACGACGGGCTCTACGCCGGTCGTCGTAAACGAAGCGGGTATGCCTTTGGCGTTGTGCCCGGGTTTTGAGCAAAACCCCAATGCCATGTTCGTGATCTGGAAGGATCATACCGCCGTGGCCGAAGCGATCCGGATCAATGAACATGCGGCTGGTTTTGAGAGGAATTACCTGGAATATGTGGGCGGCATTTATTCTGCCGAATGGTATTG
This sequence comes from Puia sp., assembly GCA_036500545.1. GTDB lineage: Bacteria > Bacteroidota > Bacteroidia > Chitinophagales > Chitinophagaceae > Puia. Next base: position 64,824 of record DASYBV010000028.1, read on the forward strand.
GGCTAAGCTGCTGCATGTGTTACGGGCGGATGAACGTGTGAATGGGGCGGCGCGTGGTTTTATCGAGCATTGTGATTGGGTGCCTTATCTGCTGACGGGTGGAAGGGATCTGCGGAAGGTACGAAGGGGCGTCTGTTCGGCGGGCCATAAGGCCCTTTGGTCGGATGCCTGGAAGGGGCTGCCGCCGGCGGACTTTTTTTCATCGCTCGATCCTTTATTGGATGAACGGTTTCGCTTTGACCGGGTTTATACGAGTGACCAGGCTGCCGGTTCTCTATCAGAGGAATGGGCGCGACGGCTGGGTCTTCACGAGGGGGTAATAGTAGCCGTCGGTGCATTGGATGCGCATATGGGTGCTGTTGGCGGGCAGATTGAACCCTATTACCTGAGCAGGGTCATGGGCACTTCTACCTGTGACATCATGGTGACTTCGCAACTGGACCATGCCGTCCGGGGGATCTGCGGGCAGGTGGATGGATCCGTCATTCCCGGTCTGACGGGGTTGGAGGCGGGGCAGTCTGCGTTTGGAGATGCCTATCATTGGTGGGCGAAGACGGCGGGGCTATCGCTGGAAGAATTGACGGAGCAGGCTATTTTGGTGGAAGTGACCGATCGGTCGGAGTTGGCGTTGGATTGGCTGAATGGTCGCCGGACGCCCGATTCGGACCAGGAGGTAAAAGGGGCTTTTATCAACCTGGGCCTTGCGACTACGCCGGCCTCTTTATTCAGGGCGCTGGCCGAGGGGACTTGTTTTGGTGCGCGGGCTATAATAGAGCGTTTTGAAACGGCTGGTTTACCGGTCAAGGGGCTTATCGGTTTGGGTGGGATCGCCGCGAAATCGCCTTTTGTCATGCAGCTCCTGGCCGATGTGACCGGCAAGTCCATCCGGATCCATGCATCCGATCAGACCTGTGCGCTGGGTGCTGCCATGTTTGCCGCTACGGCTGCGGGGATTTATCCAACGGTAATGGAGGCCATGGATGCCATGGGGCAGGGGTTCTCGCATAGTTACCTGCCGGAGCCGGGGCGAAAGGCGTTGTATGACCGTCGTTACCGGGTTTATCGGGAATTGGGTGGGTTTGCGGAGACTATAAAAAAGTACAACTGAATACCGGCTCCCGGGAGGAGTTTGGTTATGCCGATGACGTGCAGTCTGTGGTCATGGGCGCCGGGTGAATTGCCAGGCCCAGGCGATCAGCAGGAATTGGACCGGCAAGCGGAGGATGGCCAGCCAGGTGTAAGGATAGTGACGGCGTGAATAGTCGACGGCCATTTGGATATTGGCGGGGAAGACGGCGATCAGGAGGGCGATGATCAGCCAGGCGGCGATCCAGCGAGTCTGCAGTGGGAGTAATAAGAGTGCGAAAACTATTTCACATATGCCACTGGCGGCGACCATCGGGCCGTGGAAAGGGATATAGGAAGGTATGATCTTTTCGTACATGCGGGGATGCCAGAAATGGTTGATGCCGGCTGCGAGGTAGAAAAGCACCATACTATAGAGGGAGAGCCATTGCATGGGTACAAGATACGAAGATCAGATCGTTGCGAGATCAAACGCATAATCCTGGTAGCTAATCTTAAATACTTCTCTGGCGCTTCCGTTGGATAATCCCGACCATTCCGAACTGATGATCTGTTCATTCTCCAGGTAGGCATAGATATTGTAACCGGTATAGGTAGAAGGCTCATTATAAATGCGGTAAGTTTAGCCGGGGTGATAGAAAGGGTATGACCTCGTTATGAAACCATGATCGTCGCCTGATCTGTGCTATGCCTGATTCAGTTCGATGGTTTTTGTTTGGGCCTGGTAGATATCGGTCAGGGCCTGCGTATGCCGGAGGAGGAATTTTAATTGGTCTTCATCATATTTTGAAAAGAGCTCCTGAACCGCGGCTGTGAGTGCGCCATAATGGATCTTTGCGGTAGCGGCGTGTTTTTCGGGCAGAAAGGTCACGATCACTTTTCTGCGATCCTTTGGGTCGGGGCCGCGCCGGACATACCCTGCTTTTTCCAGCCGGTCGATCACATTGGTTATGGCCCCTGTTGTAAGCCGGGTCGCTTTTGCCAGGTCGCCGGCTGTCGAAGGGCCCATTTCCTGTAAGAAATCGATACATTCTGCATCTGTGACATGCAGGCCCATGTCCTCTGCGATCACGTGTTGTAAGAGTAGGGTGGAGCGGGTAAATCTTCTTATTGCCCACATCAGGTCATAAACGGAAGGATGCGCACTATCCATTTTGTAAAGATAAATTTTTTCTGCCTCCCAACAGGAGCAGGAGGATGATCGCGAGAATATTCGTGATGATCTTGAAATACAGGTCAGGGCCTCCGGTGTCAATGAAGCCAACGAAGCTGATCAGCATCGAGCCGAGGATCGTGCCGAATAGCAGGGAGAAGACCTGGGGATGTTGCCATTGCGGGTTTGCCGACCATTTTGGGACGAAGAACAGTGCTGCGGAGAATAGGAGGATAGCTCCGCCAATTGCGGCCAGCGGTGGGAAATGCGGCGCGATGCCAAAACCTAAGAGGACGAGGCCAAATAAAAGGGTGGCCCAGAGGGTGCCTGTGATGAGAAGGACCCAGGAGGGAGGCGGGGTGATGGAGGAGAGGGGTGGGTTGTTTTTGAAACGCGTGAGGGCCAGAAAGATCAGGCCGGCAATAAGGGCCAATGAAAGCAGTGTGATGATGGCCGGGGGTGTATATACCGGTACGTGAAAAACCTTTGTCCTGGCGATACGGGTCCAGGAGAACCAGGCCAGGAAGCTGCCCAACAGAAAAAGCGGGATGACAGCGAAGAAGCCGCCTTTACTGATCCAAAGACGTTGGCGGCGCGCGGGGAAGATCATTTCTACCAGGCAGATCGGGAGAAATACCACAAATACCGATTCATAGATGAGCGCCCAGAGCAGATAGACGTAGTTGACGCCCCCTGCCCTTGCGTAGACTTCTCCTTTGAGGTGGATGACCATGGGGGCCAGGGAGGTTTGCTGGATGATGCATTCTTCGGAGAGGGATAAGGCGAGCGCCAGGAGGAGCATACCGGGCCAGCCCAGCCGTCTTTTTCTTACGGCATAGCGGATCAGGAGGGCGCCGCCGCCCCAGACGCATATTTCAATAGGGAGGACGAAGATCGAGCTAAAGCGGGTGGCGCCCGGGAGTACTTCGGTGAGAAGGGGGGCCAGGAGCATGAGGGTGAGAGCGGGTCCCAGGTCGTTGGAAGATTTTTTTAACTGATTCATAGACAGGCGTTTGATTTTTATGGCGAGTAAAGATAGACTTTTATCTTGATTATTAAGTATTTTAATTATTAAGATAAATAATACAAGCGGGGGAGGGGAAGAATTAAGGATGGGGAAAAGGGGTGAGAGGGTGAGAGAAGAGGGGGTTAGGGGCGGAAGAAGAAAAGAGGAGAAAGGAAGGAGGAGAAAAGATGGGAAAGAAGGAAAAGTAAAGAAGGAGAAAGGAAGGAGGAGAAAAGATGAAGGGAAGCTTGTTAATTAGGATGTTTTTTGTTTTGCGCTCATTTACGAAGCAGCTTTTTATCGACGAGGGACAGGAGGATCTCGCGGTAGTTCTTGCTTACGGGTATCGTGTGCGGTCCGATGCTGACCTCCAATGCGTTGACCGATTGTATTTTATTGATAGAGACGATATAGGATTTCTGGACCCGGAGGAACTGGTCCGTGGGGAGCTGTTCTTCGAGGGAATGGATCGTGCTGAGGGTAAGGAATTTGCCGCGGGTGGTATGGAGGGCGCAGTAATTCTGGGCTGCCTCGATGAACAGCAATTCGTCGAAGACGATCTTTTCGAAGCCTTTGCCGGCGCGGACAAAGAAATAGGCTCCTTCTTTGGAAAGGACTTCCCGGGCGCGGTTGACGGCTTTCAGGAATCGCTCGGGGGTGATGGGTTTGAGCAGGTAGTCGAGGACATTCAGTTCAAAGCCTTCCAGGGCGAAGTCGGCATAGGCGCTGGTGATGATCGTTTGCGGCTTTACTTCCAGGCTTCGGAGGAAGTCTGTTCCCCGCAACCGGGGCATCTGGATGTCGAGGAACATCAGTTCGATCTTTTCGGTATTCAGGACGCGGTTCGCCTCCATCGCGGTGCTGCAGGAGGCCACGAGCTCCAGGAAGCCGGCTTCGGACACCAATCTTTCGAGGCCTTCCCGGGCGAGGGGTTCATCGTCGACGATAATACAGCTTATATTCATGCCACTTTCAATTTAAGTGCAACGGTATAATATGTTTCCGCCGCATCGATGGTCAGGGTATGTTGCAGGGGATAAAGAAGTTCGAGCCGCCGGCGGACATTCTCCAGCCCGATGCCGCTATCCTTTTTTTGGCCCGTATGGACAAATTCGTCTACGGTGTTACCTATCTCGAAAACAAATTGCGAATCGGCATACAGGAGCCGGATCCGGACCTGGTTTGGCAATTCGGAAAAGGAAGATACGAATTTGAAGGCGTTCTCGACCAATGGCATCAGTAACAGGGGAGCGATCGAAAAATGCGCTACCGTCTCGTCCGTGCTATAATCAATATCCAGCATCGATCCTTTTCGCAGCTGTTCCAGCCGTATATAATTCTCCAGGTAGGTGATCTCTTTTTCGATGGGTATAAAGTCAGTTGCGCAATCGTATAGTTGATAACGCAGCATGTCGGAAAAGCGGGCCAGTGTATGTTCGGCGAGGCCGGGGTCTTTACGGATCAGGACATAGATGCTGTTGATGGCATTGAAGAGGAAGTGGGGGTTCATCTGGGATTTGAGAAAGCGAAGTTCGTTCTCCGTATGTTCTTTTTCCAGCCGCTGGTTCCTGCGTTCGTTGCGTAGCCGGTCGCGGACGGTGAAGAACCCGATGGCCAGGAATTCCCAATAGACATTGCCGGCGAGTACATAACCAAAAAAGGTTGGGAGGGGGTAGTTATAGGTGGATGTGGTTGTTGTGAGAAGGAGGTGGCCGGTTAGCGTCGTGAATGCTGCGCCGCAGAGGATCGTGCCTGTTAGTGCTGCAAAGAAGCGCCCGATGCGTCTGGGTTTGAAGAGGCGGGGGATCCAGCGGTAGATGGTCAGATAGATCATGGTAGCCTGGCCAAGGAAAAAAGCCATGGTTACGCTTAGTGCGATCCACAGTGGGGTATGGTAAGTAGCCACGGAGAACCAGGTCCAGCCTATGAAATAGGCAAGCCAGAAGAGGATATGCCAGCGAAAACGGAGGAGGAAATGAGCCATGCTGCAAAATAGAGGGGAAAATCGGGGAATGCAATTGCATTCCATGAAATGCGGGGATTTAGGGATGAAATTGGAGGGCGGGTGGGGGAGAAATCCCGGTAGTTTAGGTGCCTGGAAAAGACAAAATAATTTGAAAAAAAATGATATCTTTGTATAGCCTGCAGTGCATGAAGGTCGGCTCCAAGCCGTCGAAGAGCAATCTTCTTAGTGCATTTTCGGGCTTTTTTCATTTATATAGTTAGCTTCTGTCAGTTTCCGATATTTTGAATAATAGTTACGGCCGGTTATTGCCCCTGCGAAATCATAAAGATCCCAAACAACCGAAATTTTGTTACTAACGTAATTATAATATCGTATCTCCCCCTTTTCAAAAACCCGTTGTATAGACCAGCATAAATAGTCTGCGATATTTAATAAGGGTTCAACTGTAGGTTTTTGGATGTTAAACACCACTTTATGATTTTGGATTCTGCCCGGGAAGCGGAATTTAGCCTGTGTTATTGCCTTGTCCAGCCCTTTTTGAAGATTGTTGAGCGTCGTACATCTTGTCCGCTCGGCAATGTTTAATACGAGGCGATCATATTTGCCTATTCGGTTCTTAAGTAAATGGGAGAGAAGGTCGGCGTAGAACTCAGCTTCATTGCCATGGTGTCTGTTTTCAAAGAGATAATATATTTTCCTGGCGACCACTGCCTCAAAACTGCAATCCAACCCCCGTATCAATTGATACGCTTCTTTACGGACTTCGGGTATATCATCCTTAGCGTGTAAATAATATCCATGCGTAGTCTTCTTTTTTATGATGCTCCGTATATTCTCATAATAAGGATCTTCTGCTATTTGATTTTGTAAGTCGATCACTTTCCTGCGGATACTATCGAGTGGTTCATTGATCCTGAGAAGTCCTAAAATAAAACAACTACTTACTCCCTGCTCGCCTAAAATGGGGGTTTTGCCTTTTCCATAAAAAGTGGAATCACCTGCTTCATCCAGAAAATAGTGATAGATATATGTTGGTAATTTTTTCATACAATAAGATTAGCGACGGCAAATGTAATGAGTTCCGGCAGGAAAATTTTTACAACTTTTTTTGTGCTTGCGGGGTGAAAGTTGATTTCGTCCCTGGAAAGTATGATTATGTCCATTGGGTTTTGAGCGGCGGGGGAAAGTTGCAAGTTTTACACTCGTAAAGCGGTAGGATGCCGCACCGAACAAAAACCTTTAAATATAAATTGTATGTACAAGAAATGTATTTTTTCCCTGATAGTCCTGGTGATCGGACTCCTGCCTGTTTACCGGGCTGATGCGCAGTCTGCCGGCGGCGCCTATTATTTTTCTGTAGAGAAAACGGGACGGGGCCCGGCGATGATCCTGATCCCCGGTCTTTATTGCAGCGGGGATGTATGGAAGGAGACGGTGGCGCATTATAAGGATCGGTATACTTGTTATAGCGTTACGCTGCCGGGCTTTGCCGGGCAGCCTCCGCTTCCTGCCGGGACTTCGGCTGCTGCGGGCTCTGGAGATACCACCCTGCTGGCGATTATGGGGCAGGACATTGCCCGCTTCATCGTCCGGAACAAGCTGCAGAAGCCGCTGGTAGTCGGGCATAGCCTGGGTGGTTGGCTGGCGTTGAAGATCGCGGTGACCAATCCTGGTCTTCTTGGCGGCGTCGTATGTGTCAGCTCGTCGCCTTTTTTGCCGGGCCTTTCGATGGGGAATGGCATCTCGATCGACAGCGCGCGTGCGTTGGGAAAGATGATCAAGGGGTATATGGTCGGGCAGACACCGGAGCAGATCCATCAGGGCCAGCTGTACACGCTGCCTACGATGATCCGGGACACGGCGCGGATCAGTGAAGTGCTCGCTATGGCGGTCCGCTGCGATCCGGCTACCCAGGGAGAGGTCATGTATGAATTGTTTAGTCTCGATCTTCGCCCGGAGATGAATAAAATACAATGCCCGGTATTGGTGCTGGGGGATTGGGTCTCTTATAAATCCTATGGCGCCACCCGGGAGAATGTCCTGGAAAAGTATCAGCAACAGTTCGGGAAGGCGGCGCATGTTACCATCGAGATGAACGACAGCTCCAAACATTTTATCATGTATGACGAACCGGTATGGTTTTTTGGAGCGGTGGATAAGTTCCTGGCGTCGAAATAGGTTTTGCAAAAATAGATTAATCCCCCTGTTTTACTTTTTCCACCGACACGGGGATCAGTCCATGGGCTTCCTTATGGGTAGCAACAACGGCGGCGGAATCGGGAGCCTGTGACAGGCATATGACGCGGCCATCCTTTTCGTCGACCCAATAGTTGATGAAGCTCACCCCATATTTTTTCTGTACTGCAAGGTCTTTTTGATGTGCTGCTGCCACATCCTTTGCTTTGACATTGCCGGCGCCCAACTCATGTACGTCCAGGAAGAAATCCTTCCCTGTATAGGATGCCGGGGTTCCCGAAGTTACCTGGTAAACTTGCTCCGGCAGCAATCCATGGGCGGCGGCGTGTGTTTTGCGGATGGATTCGGAGTCGGGTGCGGAGGAAAGGCAATAGACGTTCCCTTCTTTTTCGTCGACCCAAAATTTGATGAAGCTCACTCCATATTGTTTCTCGGCGGCCAGGTCTTTTTGATGAGCTTCTTCTACCGCTGCATAGGTGACCTTGCCCGGCTCCAGGTGATGTACGTCTATATAGAGATGATTTTTGCTTTTTGTAGTATCCATCTCAGTCGTCTGAGCGGACAGATGGGAGGAGAGCAGACAGGCAGCGACGAACGCTGTAGTAAAAGAAGATGTTTTCATTATAAGTTGCTTTAAGGTGATAAAATTGAAATTAAAGTACCGTTTTTTTATATATAAATAAAATACAAATTGAGGTCTTGCACCGTCGATAACGGGATCATTATGGAATTGCTAATTCCCTGCCGGTGGAGGTGGGTGTGTAATTAATTGGAAGAGAAGTATTTATGACTCGCGGGAAAACGCCCGCAGGGGGCACCGCGCTATTTCGCGACGCCGAGCTCTGCTACGGTCACTCCGTTGCCATCCAGTACACGCAGGACGGCAAATTTGAAATACCGGGCGTTGACCGGTTGGGGGAGGGACACTACCTGTTCGAGGGGGTTGGCCCTGATATTGGAAAATTCTCCTTCGGCCACTTTTTGCCAGCTTGTCGCGTCGTTGCTGGTATAAAAAGCGTAGCGGTCGGCGATGCCTTCGGTCTTTTTATCCTGGCGGGGGAGATAGGTGAATGCCTTTATCGTCGTCGTTGCGCCCATATCGATGACGATGTCCTGCGGGAATTGTCCTGTGGCGGAGGAGTCTCTTTGCAGGGTGCTCCAGAGGGTAGCGGGGTTGTTGTCGAGGACGTTGTCCGGGCGGGAGCGGCGGTTGCCGGATGCGGGACGATTATTGGATGAGGAGGGATTATTGGATGAAGAGGGAGCGCTGGATGAGGAGGGAGTGCCGGATGAGGGTGGAGTACCGGGCGATGTGGAAGAAACGATCTTCCAGCCTGTCGTTGCCAGTGCCGGGATACGATTGATCGCCTCGCTGGCGACGCTGGCCTCGTGCGGCGGTTCTTTGAAGAGGCCAAAATCGCTGAGGGCGATACAGGCGCCGGAGCCGGTGATGGATAGCCGGACCTTTGACGTGGTAACGTCGTGGGACAGTCGAAGAAGGCGGTTGGCGCCGATGCTGGTCGCCGCCCCGATCTGCTGCCATCGTCCGTCGGTCCATGCTTCTATGGTAAAAGAGCTGATCCGTTGTCCCAGCTTTATATTTTCGCGGAGGCGTATGACGTTAAAGGTTTTTGGATGGCCCAGGTTGACGGTCAGGGTGGGTTCCGTGACCGAGTCGTCTGTTGCCCAATAGGTATAGCGGTCGTCGTCGATCAGCCAGGAGGGGCCATATTTCCGGCTGTTTCCGCCGCGGGTATTGCTGGCGGTGAAGGTGGCGCCTTTGGCGAGGTTGACGGAGAATGTCTTTTTCAGGAGATCGCCGAAGCCTTTCAGGGAAGCTACGTCCCTGTCGCTGAGGAGGCCGCGGCGGTCGGGCGCCAGTCCCAGGTCGAGACCGGCGCCTCTGCCTACGCTTTGGTAGTAGAGGTCCAGCAATTGGTAGGGGGTCTTTGTTTGTGCGTCCTGGGAGGGATGATAGAACCAGCCCGGACGGAGGGGGACGTCGCATTCGGCGGGCAGCCAGAATTCCCCGTTGCGGGTTCCTTCGGTTGCCTGCATATAGTTGCTATAGCCGTTGGCCGGTTTTTTTCCGGGGTCGGGTGCGGTGGGTGAGTATGTTGCCCAACAGGTTATTCCTGCGTGGCCTTCTTCATTGCCTACCCAGCGTACATCGGGACCGATGTCTCCGAAGATAGCGGCGCCGGGCTGCATTTTGCGGGTGATGGCCCAGGTCGTATCCCATCCATAGTATGTGGTGCGGTCGATCTTCCGGGTCTCTCTTGCGCCGCCGTAGTAGCCATCGCCGCCATTGGCGCCGTCGTGCCAGGACATAAAGAGCGGGCCATAGTTTGCATAGAGCTCTTTTAGCTGCGCGCGGTAGATGGCCACATAGGCCGGTGTGCCGTATAGGGCGTTGTTCCGATCCCAGGGGGAACAATAGACGCCGAGCTTCATGCCCAGCTGGTCGCATGCCTTTTGATATTCGCGCATGAAATCACCTTTGCCGTCTTTCCATTTGCTTTTGGAGATATTGTGTTCCGTCGTGGCTGTAGGCCAGAGACAGAGGCCGTCATGGTGTTTTGCGACGACGATGATGCCTTTGAATCCGCCTGCTTTTGCGGCGCCGACGATCTGTGCGGCATTGAAATCAACCGGGTTGACGAGGTTGGGATCCTCGTCGCCATAACCCCATTCCTTGTCGGTATAGGTATCCACTCCAAAATGGATCAGACAGTACATTTCCGTCTCCTGCCAGCGGAGTTGTGTGGCGGTAGGGAGGACGCCATATGGTTTTGGGGGCGCCGGCTGTGCGAAGGTGGCGGAGGAAAGGAGGACGGAGGCGATGAGAGTGCAGGCCAGGATGGTAAGCGGCCTTACGGGGGAGCCGGGGAAAATGTGTCGGGTCATGCTGATCATATTAATTTTTTAGCCATTGTGCAGGAAGTTCCTGCGGTTCCGAGCCGTTGAGGCTGTATTTTAACTGTAAGGTATATCCGCCGCCGGCCTCGATAAAATCGAGCGCGATCTTTTGGAGGCCTTTTTTCAGCGCCACCTGTCCATTCTTTTCGATGGCGGAGTGATTGCCGTCATTGTTCACCACGTCGCGGCCGGCGATCGCCAGCGTACCGCCGTCGTCGCAGGTAAGATAAAAGGTATAGATGCCGTCCTGCGGGATGTCCAGGTAGCCGCGGTATTGGAGACCGAAGCTGGGGGCAGCGAGTGCCGGGGGGACTTCGATGGTCGGGGTGGTCATGGTCGTATCGGGTTTCCGGTCGCGCATACGGGTGGTCATTCGGAAATGTCCTTTATACTGGCTGCAGATCAGGCCATCGTTGTGGGCGGAAGCCGTTGCCGGTTCAGCCAGGGTCTGTTGCTGGTATTGGAGGGTATAGATATCTCCCCGGGAACCATTTGGCCGGAAGGCCGCCAGGCGGACCGATCCGGGCCGGCGGATGATCAGCGGCCGGCTGAGGACGGGTGAGCTTATCGTGGGAGCGGAGCTGTCGGTAGTATAGTGGATGGCCAGGTTGTCCAATGGTTTTTTGATCCAAAGGGTATCCTGGTCGACGAAGGCATTGAGCGAAGAAAAGCCGCTGAGATCGGGGAGGCGGTAATGGACGTTGAGGCGGTCCAGCCGGCCGTATTGGTCTTGCAGGCGATGGAGGTAGGAGTCATAATCGCGGTGGTTGGTCCACAGGACTTCGGCGAGGGCGGTCATCCGGGGCATGTACATATAATCTGCCCGGGCTTCGGTGGGGATATATTCCGTCCAGATATTTGCCTGTGCCCCGATGATGTTCCTGGCTTCGGCGCCTGTCAGGCCGTGGGGGACCACGTGGAAGTTATAGACGTTGGGCAGGGAGTTCTTATCCGGGATACCGTCGAAGTACAGCGGATTGCCGGGGGTCATGATCACGGGGTTGCCGCTTTTTGCGGCTTCTATCGGGGCTTTCGGGACCCAGGTACGCCAGTACATGATCGTCGCGGTGGGGCTGACGCCGCCTTCGAGCACTTCATCCCAGCCGATCATTTTGCGGCCGTGGGCGTTGAAGAACTTTTCCATGTTATTGATAAAATAGCTTTGCAGACCGGCCAGATCCTTGATCCCTTCTTTTTGCATCAGGGCTTTGCATTCGTCCGATTTGGCCCATAGGGAGCGGTCAACTTCATCGCCGCCGATATGGATATACTGGCTGGGGAAGATATCCATGATCTCGGTAAAGATATCTTTTGCAAATTCGAAGGTAGAGGGCAGACAGGGGCAGATGGGGGTGGAGAAGAGTTTGCCAAAGACGCTGCTGCCGTCGCAACTGAGAAAGGGATATTGATTGATGGCTGCCATCATATGGCCGGGCATATCGATCTCGGGGATGATGTCGATATGGCGGGCGGCGGCGTAGGCAACCAGGTCTTTCATTTGTTGCTGTGTGTAGAAGCCGCCATAAAGGGTTTTCCCGTCTTTTTGGATGATGTGGGCGGGGTCGATGGCCATGTCTGGGTTGTCGACGGATCTTTTTATACAGGCGGAGTCCTGGTTGTTAAATGTGCGCCAGGCGCCGTATTCGGTCAGTTTTGGATATTTTTTTATTTCGATGCGCCAGCCCTGGTCATCGGTGAGGTGGAGGTGGAATTTATTCATTTTATACAGCGCCATGACGTCGATAAATTTTTTCAGGTAGTCGATGGAGAAGAAGTGACGGGAGACGTCGAGGTGCATGCCGCGCCAGGCGTAGGCTGGGGCATCGACGATATTGAGGGCGGGGAGGGTTAGCTGTGCGAGGGGGGAGGATGGATGGGATGATGCGGATGAATTGGATGATGCGGATGAACTGGATGATGCGGATGAACTGGATGATGCAGATGAACTGGATGATGCGGATGACGGGGATATCGATGAGGATACTTCCACTGTTGCGGGTAGTAATTGACGGATCGTCTCCACCGCCATGAACATACCGGCGGGTGTACGGGCGGAGAGGGTGACCTGTTGGGCAGTGATATTGAGGGTATAGCCTTCTTCGGCGCGGATGTGTCCGTCGTATTTTAATTCTATAAAGGGCTGGCTGGTGGCGGCCATGGCCGTTGGTAAGGGATGGCCGAAGCTGTTTGTAAAAAGCTGGTTTAGTGCGGCGGCTTCATTGGAGAATAGGGTACCGCTCTGAACGAGGGTCGTTGCCGGTGTAACCGTAAATTCACCGCTGCCGGGAGTCAGGGAGGTCGGATAGGGTATGAGGGCGTATTGGCGGAGCTGGTTGAGGATGGGGGTCGCGAGCGTCGGGAGGGTCGTATGTTTGTCTTTTAGCTCGTCGAAGACGATCACCTGGTTGATGCCTTTTTTCAGCCAGCCGGCGGGGACGTAGAGCGTTTGTTGCGGGCCGATCTCCCAGTATTTACCCAGGTTGTGGCCGTTGAGAAAAACGAATCCCTTGCCGAAGCTGCGCATGTCGAGATAGGTATCTTTTGTTTCGGTGAGGGTAAAGCTGCCTTTATACAGAGCGGGTTGGCTGGGAGTGGCCGGTTGGCTGGTGACGGGTTGGGCGGAGTATTTAAAATTGGCGGTGGTGGTAAAGGGGAAGCGGTACATCTTCCAGCTCTTTAGTTCCCGGCCGTCGAGGGTGACGGATTGGGTGATGCCCTGGCGGTTATCGGTGAGGAAGGGGCCGTAGTTGATGCGGCCGTTGTTCTCGACCCAGAGATCGAGGGTCGCGTTGGGCGGGATGTTTGTCAGCTGTAGGGAATCCTGTTTTAGCCGCCGGTCGAGGATGGCGATCTGTTTACCGTTTACATATACGACGGCGAAGTCGCGCAGCTCTTTTATTTTCAACCAGCCATTGGCGTTGTTTGCTAATTGGGTGCGATAGAGTACAAAGCCATAGGCCTGGTCGAGGTCTTCGAAGCAGCGCGGCGTCGGGGAGAGGACGGGTGCGGGCAGGTTATGGAAGATACCGGCATAGGCGGATAGTTGGATGGGTGGGATCACCATCGTCGGTTTTTTTGCGGGGATGGGGGGCAGCGTTTGTCCGGGGGGCAGGTGTTTTTTTATGACCTCGCGGAAGGCGGCGAATTTTTCGGTGGCGTTGCCCGCTTCATCCAGGGGTGCGTCATAGTCGTAGCTGGAGACCTGTGGAGAATAGGGGTTATGCTGGTTCATATTTGCGCCGTTCATGAATCCGCGGGTGCTGCCGCCGTGGAACAAATAGATATTGATATTGATGCCTGCGCTCAGGATCTTATCGAGGGTGGCAGCTGCCTGACGGAAGCCGGTGTTGGCGTGTGGTTTGCCCCAATCGTCGAACCAGCCGGGGTACCATTCGGCGATATAATAGGGGCCTTTGCCGTCGTGGTATTTATTGATCAGCTCTTTTACGGTAGCGGGGTTTTCTTCTCCGTTGACGGCGGGGAGGTAACCGGGCATATACCCTTTTGGCATTTGGGTGGCGCCGTCGCAGGTGAAGAGGAGGCCGTCGAAGCCGGCTTCGCGGAAAATTTTGCGGTTGAGGTCGAGGTAGGATTTGTCATCGCTATAGGATCCATATTCGTTCTCCACCTGGACCATGAGGATATTACCGCCGTGGGTAATGAGGAGGGGGGTCAGTCGTTTGGCCAGCTGGTTGATATAGGCGCGATAGGCGTCTACGAAGCGGGGGTCTTTGCTGCGCACTTTTACCGTGCTGTCTTTCAGGAGCCACCAGGGGTAGCCACCGAATTCCCATTCGGCGCAGACATAGGGGCTTGGGCGGAGGACGACCCAGAGACCTTCTTCCTTTGCAATTTTTATAAATTCGGCGATATCGTTGTTGCCGGTGAAATCGTATTTACCTTTTTGTTCTTCGTGTGCGTTCCAGAATACATAAGTGCCGATGGTGTTCAGACCCATCGCTTTTGCCATTTTCATACGGTCGCGCCAGTATTCGCGTGGTACCCGGGTATAGTGCATGTCGCCGCTGATGATCTGAAGGGGTTTGCCGTCGAGGAGGAAGGTGCTGTCACCCAGTGCGAAGGTGTGCTGCGGAGCGCCCATGTGTTGCTGACCGCTTGTGTGTTGCTTGCCTGGCGTGTGTTTTGGGCTTTGGGCCGATGTGGTGAGGCAGGTAAAGACCAGCGTCATCGAGATGATGCAGACGAGAAATGTTTTGTTCATTACAGGCATAGACAAATTTTTGGATCGAATTGCCTACAAGGTCGGCAATTATTTTTTTAAGTTTAATATGGTATAATTGTTATATTTTTATTTTGATTTGTAACCACTATTTTATTTTGGAACTGCTTTGAAGGACAAAAAGACTGATATATTAAATCTGTGGAAACTCATCAGTATATATGATGATGACAGGGCTTTTGAATCCCTGTTCTACCTGTTGAATGCCCGGCTGATCAAGTTTTCCCTTATGTATGTTCATCAGAAGGAAGCGGCGGAAGAGATCGTCAGCGATGTATTTGTCAAGTGCTGGCTCAACAGGAAGGCGCTGGCGGAGGTGCAGAGCATGGATACCTATTTGTTTGTGGCGGTGAAGAACCAGTCATTGAATTATATCAGGAAATACTCCCATGTACACCTCGTCCAGATCGAGGATACGAATGAAATAAGGTTTGTTCGGACCGTGAATCCCCAGGAAGAGTTGGAGAAGAAGGAATTGCTGTTCAAGATGGAGCAGTCTATCGAGGCGTTGCCGCAACAGTGCCGTATCGTTTTTCGGTTGATCAAGGAGGAGGGGATAAAGTATAAGGAAGTCGCCGAGATCCTGAATATTTCGCCCCGTACGGTCCAGACGCAGCTTTTCAGGGCCATGAAGAAATTAAGTCTTGTCCTCTCGGAATATACGGCCGCCTCCCGCGGCGCCGGCAGCAAGCAAGCGCTGTTGAGTATTGCCCTTCTTTTGAGTATTGCTAAACTATTTTTTTCGGCCTTGTAGGCAATTTGGCTCGGAATGGTGTCCCTTCCCCGGGAGCCGCGGTGTTCCCCAATCAAAGATACAATCTGCTTTATGGTGAATGACCGGTTTATTAAGCTGCTTACCAAGGAATTATGCGATGACATTACCGATGTCGAGCGGGAGGAGCTCTATGCGTTGCTACAGGCGAATGCCGAATATCGCGATCAGAAACAAATTCTAAAAGATTATTGGGAGAAGGACCGGGTCGAGTACCAGGGCAATGCGGCCATGTACAGGAAGGTCCTGGAGAAGATAAAGATCGGGGAAGACGGGGCTGCGAAGATTGGAGAAGACGGTGCTGCGAAAATTGGGGAAGACGGTGCAATTGGGGAAGACGGTGCAATTGGTGAAGGCAGGGCAATTGGGGAAGACAGGGCTGCGAAGATTGGAGAAGACAGTGCTGCGAAAATTGAGGAAGACAGTGCCGCGGAAATAGAGGAGGACATTGCCGGGTCTGTTCCCCGTCGAAGGACGGCAAGGATTGTCTGGTACAGTGCGGCGGCCGTTATGGCGGGCATCCTTCTCTTTACCTTGTATCTGAACCGGAAGCCGGTGGTCAATACCCCTCCTATAGCGTCGATCCCGTGGCTTCAGAAAACCACCCTGCCTACAAAAAAATCGGTCGTTACCTTGTCCGACGGGACCGTTGTGACGCTCAATTCGGCGACCACTCTTAAATACCCCGACCATTTTGGCGATACCTGCCGGGAGATCTACCTGGATGGGGAAGCTTATTTCGATGTGGCCAGGGATGCCTCCCATCCCTTTATCATTCATGCGAATAAAATGAATATCCGGGTATTGGGCACTTCCTTCGATGTCAAGTCCTATCAGAATGAGGCGTTGAGCGAAGCCTCGCTGATCAAGGGTTCTATCGAAGTCACCCTCAATGACCGGCCTTCGGACAGGATCATTTTAAAACCCAGGGAGAAACTGATCGTTCAGAACAATAATACGGCCGTTATCAAACCAACCGCGGTATTGGCCAACAGGGTAAGTCCGGACAGCGGCGCCGGCAGGGGGACGCGATATGCCCTTACCAATCTCACCTATTTTCCCAATAATGCAAAGACCATCATCGAGACCTCGTGGGTGGAGAACAAGCTGGTCGTCAGAGACAGGGAGTTTGCGCAGTTTTCCGGTCAGATGGAGCGGTGGTACGGGGTGCATATCGAATTTGGCAATGAGCGGGTAAAGGGGTACCGGTTTACGGCGTTGTTTGAGAAGGAGACCCTGCCGCAGGCGTTAAATGCGTTGAAGATGATCGAGCATTTCAATTACCGGATAGCTGATTCGACTGTATATATATATTAAACCAAACACTAATAATGCACATATGAAAGAAGGAACCGGGTAAAAAAACGCGGGAACCCCCTGAATGGTAATTCCCGCATCATAAACGCTTAAAGATAAGTAGGCTATCCTCTCTGAACCAGAGAATAGCCATTATTCACCTTTAACTCAGTAAACATATGAAATTTTTTAAACACCCCAAAATAGGGGTGACAGGGAAGTATTGGTTGCTCAAGTCCATATTAATCATGAAACTAACGCTGATATTACTGCTGTTTTTCAACCTGCATGTGGTTGCAGTCGTACATGCACAAACAAGGGTCACGCTCAATCTGAAGGCGGCCGATTTCAAAAAGATCATCTCCAGCATCGAAAGACAAAGCATTTATCATTTTGTATACAGCGAACGTAAGATCCCGGTGATCCGGAGGATGGACATCAACGTACAGAACGAAGAGGTGCCAAAGCTGCTGGATGAGCTGATGGCCAATTCGGGTTTTAAATACAGTGAGCTGGCGAATCACCTCATCGTCATCACCAAGGCGGAGAATGAGATCAATGCCGGCAGATATACGGGACGGGTTGTGGATGAAAAAGGGCAGCCGCTGGTGGGCGCTTCCGTCCGGATAAAGGGGGCAAGGACCGGGACCATGACCGATGCCAATGGCTCTTTTACGCTGGAGGTGCCGGATAATACGGTACTGGTCATCAGCTACCTGGGATACCAGGATAGGGAGGTCAAGGCCAGCGGGACCGAAGCGTTGAATATTTCCCTGACGCCGGCCGATAAGAGCCTGAATGATGTCGTTGTCGTCGGGTATGGCACGCAGAAGAAAGTAAATCTGACCGGCGCCGTTGCTACGGTCAATGCGGATAAATTGGAAGCGCGACCCATTGTAAATCTTGGAGATGGGTTGGAGGGATTGATCCCCAATCTGAATGTGAATATGGGGAGCGGGCAGCCGGGTGTAAAGGCTACCTTTAACATCCGGGGTCTTACTACCCTGGCTCCCGGGTCTACGACTCCGACTACTACGGCTCCGCTGGTATTGGTGGATGGGGTCTCCCGCGATCCTAACCTGATCGATCCCAATGATGTCGAAAGCGTGACGGTGTTGAAGGATGCCGCTTCGGCCGCCATCTATGGCAGCCGGGCTGCGAATGGGGTGATCCTGATCACCACAAAGACCGGGAAGAAGGGACCTCCGAGGCTGACCTATTCCGGATCCTATACCATTTCCCGGCCGACGCAGCTGGTACACCAGGTAAATTCCGACGATTATATAAAGATGTTCAACTATGCCAACCGGTCCGGTCAGGCGAGCGGCGGTTATACGACCACTTCTTTTACGGCCCTGGACTCTACGATGGCGGCGGCTTACCGGGCCGATCCCGCGCATAACCCGACGGGCTATGCGGATCCGGGCAATCCCAAAAAATATCGTTATGTAGGGAATACGAACTGGATGCATGTATTGTATCCCGGATGGGCCCCGCAGACGCAGCATAATGTATCGTTGTCCGGCGGCCAGGATAATACGACCTATACGGCGAGCATGGGCTATTTCCGGCAGGAAGGGCTGGAGAAGACCGCCAACCAGGTCTTCCAGCGGTATACTCCTTCCTTAAAATTGAATAGCGAAGTGACGAAGTGGATGACATTCAACCTGAACGTTTCGTTGACGCATATCGATAACAATCAACCGGCTACCTCCCGGATCGGGCAGGGTGGTCCGACAAATGGCGGCTGGCTCGAATCCAATCTGCCGCCGGTCATGCCGGTCTATAATCCCGATGGGCATTTTGCCGGTCAGGGGAACTATACCAACCCGGTTGCGGTCAACACGCTGTCCGGAAGGGACAAGGACCAGCAGAACGATTTCTGGAGTACGGCCCGGATCATCCTGAAGCCCGTCAATCATCTTTCGGTGATAGCGGATTATACCTGGAATTCCTACACGGAGTATGAGAAGGCCAACCTGATCCCTTTTAATGAGTATGGGGTGAACGGGGCCTTCCTGGATGTCTTTCCCTGGACGAACCCTTCCCAGGTGAGCGAGAACAGGCAAAACAATGTGTATAAGGCGATCAATGCCTATGCTACGTATGAGAACACCTTTGTCAAGGACCATTATGTAAAACTGTTGGTAGGTTATAACCAGGAGTATAGTCATTACCAGCTGAGCAATGCGCTGGCGACGAACCTGGTCGACCCCAACCTGCCGGCCATCGGGGTCAATAGCGCCAGCAAGCCCACCGTCGGCGGTACGGAAACGGAAGCGGCCCTTGTCGGTACCTTCAGCCGGCTGAATTATATTTATAAGAACCGGTATTTACTGGAACTGGATGCCCGGTATGACGGAACATCGCGTTTTCAACCCAATAACCGGTATGTATGGTCGCCTTCCGCCTCCGCGGGATGGAATATTGCCGAAGAAGCATTTATGTCCAATATCCGGTCTACGGTCAACCAGTTAAAATTGCGCGTTTCCTATGGTCAATTACCGGACCAGCTGACGCCTCCCGGGGCTCCGTCCTCTCTTAACCAGTATCCCTATATCGCCACCATGGCGTCGGGTGCGTTAACCTCGTCGGCCAATGTACTGGGCTACCTGATCAATGGTCAGCCCGCTATCACCGTTGGTGCGCCTTTGCTGATCAGCCCGAACTTTACCTGGGAAAAGGTGCAGACTAAGAATTTCGGATTGGACTATGCGTTCCTGAATGACCGGTTGAATGGCAGCTTTGATTACTTTATCACGGCGACCAAGAATATATTGGTGAACAGCCTGCAATTGCCGGCTGTATTGGGTACGGCTACACCGCCCAGTAATTCCGCGGATCTGCAGGCAAAGGGGTATGAACTGAGCCTGACCTGGAAGGACAAGGCGCTGGATGGTAAATTGTCGTACAGCGTGACCTTTACGCTTGCCAACAACTCCAATACCAGGGTTACGCGGTATGGCGGCAATCCGACCAACAGCCTGTCCGATTTTCGTGTCGGGCAGCATCTGGGGGATATGTGGGGTTTTGTAAACAAGGGCTTTTATGCATCGGATGCGGAAGCGCAGGCGGTCAATAATTCCGCGCTGGCCGGGTACAAATGGCTGGCAGGGGATATCAAGTACCAGGACCTTAACCAGGATGGCAAGATCGACTATGGCAACAGGACCACGACCAGTCCCGGGGATCAGAAGTTGCTGGCGAACAGTACGCCGCATAACCGGGTCGGGCTCAATATCAATCTTGGTTATAAGAACTTCGACTTTACCAGCTTTTTCCAGGGGGTATTGCAGCATGATTTTTATCCCAATGAATATGTGTTCTATGCCTTCCGGGATGATGAGTATAGCATTCCTTCGCAATTTTCCACCAATTACTGGACGCCGGATCATACCAATTCTTTCTTCCCGCGGGTCCGGTTTTCGGGAGGTGGTAATGAGCAGGAGCAGGATAAGTACATCCTCAATGCCGCCTATGTCCGGGTGAAACAACTGACGATCGGGTATAGCCTGCCCAGGGCGATGACCACCCGGTTAAAGATCCAGCGGATACGATTCTATGCTACCGGTCAGAACCTGTTCACCTTTACTCCGTTGAATAAGAACTATGATCCGGAGGTGGTGAATTTCAACACCTACCCGTTGAACCGGTCCATCTCTTTCGGGCTTCAGGCAACGTTTTAGTGAATAATTTTTAAAGTTAATTATTACAAAAATGAAGAACAAACATCTATTATATATCGCCTGTGCCGGTTTGATGGCTATGACTGCCTGTAAAAAGGAGAGCTTTCTAAACCGTGCACCATTGAGCAATATCAGTCCGGAAACGTTTTTTGCCAATGAAACGGATTTTCAATTGTATTGCAATCAATATTACACGAACCTACCGGTACAGACCCTTTTGCGGGCGGATTTTACTTCGGATGACAAGGTCAATCAAACGCTTAGTACTTTGTTAGCCGGCACCTATACCATCCCCAATGCGGGCAGCGCTGCGGATCTTCCCGGTACGGGGGCTTTCAGCGCCGGAGGGACGACCATCAACGGTACGGGTACCAACTGGAATTTTGCGATGATCAGGACCTGTAATTTTTTCCTGGCCAACTATGGCAAGGCTTCGATCAGCGATTCCATAAAAAATGAGTATGTGGGCGAAACCTTGTTTTTCCGGGCCAATGAGTTCTGGAAGAAGGTGAAGGCCTTTGGCGACGTCCCCTATATCAATACCTATATAACGGACACATCGAAGAGTTATCTGTATGGTCCGCGGATGCCGCATGCACAGGTAATGGATTCGGTGGTAAAGGATATCGCTTTTGCGGTGGCTCATCTGCCGGTGGTTCCTTCGCAGACCGGGCGGGTCACTAAATATGCGGCCCTGGCCTTGATGGCCCGTGTTTGCCTCTGGGAAGCCACTTACCGGAAGTATAATAATGGCGGCGATCCTTCTGCTTATTTTGCGGGAGCGGTGAGTGCGGCCGAGCAATTGATGAGTTCGGGAGCCTTTGCGATCTATAATACGGGCCACCCCCAAACGGATTATTATAATTTGTTTATACAGAATGATCTGAGCACGAACAAGGAGGCGATCATGCCCTTCCTCGATGCGGCGAATATCCTGACCAATGATATCGACCGGCAATTGAGCCAGAACGGGGATGGATACAGCAAGGATTTTGTCCGGTCGTTCCTTTGCACCGACGGTCTGCCTACTTCGTTGAGCCCCTTATACCAGGGGGATGATAATCCTGATAATGAGGCAAAGAACCGCGATCCGCGTTATGCGCAGGAGATTGCAACGAGGGGTTTTAATCTTTTGAATGGAGATACCATTGGTTTGCCCCGTGTCGGGACGACCAATACCTCTACGGGTTATCAATGTATCAAGGGGCGCAGCAGCAGTGCCGCTGCCTATAATGCGAGTCAGTCTACTTACAATTTTTTCGTTTTTCGGTATGCCGAGACGTTGTTGATCGAAGCGGAGGCAAAGGCGGAGCTTGGCCAATGTACGCAGACCATATTGGATAATACCATCAATAAGCTGCGTGACCGGGTGGGGATGCCGCATATGATCATCGCGAGCCTGGTAAAGGATCCCAAGTCCATCTTCCCGACGCTGCCGGTCCTGCTCGATGAGATCAGGAGGGAGAGAAGGGTCGAGCTGGCCTCGGAGAATTTCCGTTGGGATGATCTGAAGCGATGGAATGCAGGCTCATTGATCAGCAATCCCGAGACTATTTTAGGGATGAAGCTGACGCCTGCCCTGAAGGCGCAATATTTGGCCATCGATCCCAAGTCGCCGGTGGTCAACCTTGTGGTCGATGCCAATAACTATATCAGGGTGTATCCCAGCTATACGAGCCGTACCTGGGACCCGAAGCTCTACCTGTACCCGATACCGACACAGGAGCTGACGCTGAATCCTGCGATGAAGCAGAATCCGGGATGGTAAGACGCAGTTGATAGTCAGATCGTTGAAGTATAATTTGCAAAGAAGCCGCTCCGAATTGCCGGGGCGGCTTCTTTTATGCGTTACGGGGAGATGATCTTATAATGATATGATCGCGGCGATCATTCTGTCGGCTTCGGGTTGCTGGAAATTTGTCAGCGCTCCGTCGGTGCAGGTAAGGATATACCAGATGCCTTCCTTTCTTACGTCCGTCCTTTTGATGGTATAGTCCTTGAATCGGGCGATGTCGCCGTTGGAGCCGGTTTTCAGGGCGGCCAGGGCTTTCTGGAAATATTTTAGCTGTTTTACGTTTGCAAACTTGAGCGTATACATGTTTACGCCATTTGTATATTGCTGGTCACGGAACGAGAGTGCGTAACAGGTGTCCGATTCTTTTATGATCCGTTGGAGGTCTACGGGCCAGGTTCCTGCGCGAAGTTCGCAGAGGCTGGTAGTAGAAGTATTGACGATCGTGAATTGCGCCTTTGCAAAGAAGGCTGTTGCGATGAAGACCGATAATAAGATGGTTTTTTTCATGTGGATCATGCTTTTCTTAGGGATACTTTTTCAACTAACTCAAACGAAGAGGAGCCGGATTTATTGTAGGATGTGGATATCTCACGGGAGGGGCGGTTTAGAGCCCTTTTATCGTTTTTCGTATGATATCTGCCTCGGGCTGCCGGAATTCGGTGGAGGACCATTTGAGGCTTAGGAGATACCACAGACCTTCGAATTTTTTATCTTCTCTTTTGAGGGTGTAGTTCTTAAATTGTGCGATATCGCCGTTGTGGCCGCCCTGGAGGGCCGTCAATGCTTTTTCGAAATAGCGTAGTTGTACCAGGCCATTGAATTCGAGGGTATCGAGGGCGACGCCGTTCATAACTTCCTGGTTTCTAAAAATAAGGGAATAGATCGTATCGCGGCGGTCGATGTCACGTTCGAGGTTGATGGGCCAGGTCCCTGATCTTATTTCTGCGAGATTGATGCCATCGGAGGGGGAATGTTTCCCGGTATAGGCCACTGTGGGCAGGAGGAGGATGCTTAGGATGAGTTTTTTCATAATGATCGGATGCGATTGGATGGGGTAAGATAAAAAGATAAATTATAATATGCAAAAAATGGGCCGGAAGAAATTTATCCGGATAAGACCACTGATCTCAGGGGTTTAGCTTTTTATAAATATGCCAGGCGGCGAAGAGGTCTTCGGCGGAGATGCCGAGGGATTTGAAGAGGGTGATCTCGTCGTTGCTTTCGCGGCCTTTTTTTGTTCCGATGAGGACTTCTCCTATTTCTCCTTTTACATGCTGGTCGGTGATGGCGCCTTCGCTTTTTGGGATGAGGAAGTCTCCTGCCTCGTTGAAGAGCGATTCGTAACGGTCGGTGAAGAGTTTGGATATTTTTATGGCTGTCGTGTCGAGCTCCCGTGCGGCAGGAGTGGAGGAGCCGACGGCGTTGATATGCGCTCCTTTTGGGATCCAGTCGCCCGTGAGGATGGGCTGTTTGGAGGCGGTGACGGTGCAGATGATGTCTGCATTGCCGATGGCTTCGCGGACGTTACCGGTTGCGTGTATGGGGACGGGGTATTGGGGTGTTAGCTTTTTGGCGAGAGCGGATGCTTTTTTGGAGTCTCTGCTCCAGATGTTGATTTGATCGATATTTCTGACTTGGAGGATCGCCTCGATATGTTTTTCGGCCTGTTCGCCGGAGCCAAGGATGGCGAGGACCTTTGAATCTTTGCGGGAGAGGAGGCGGGTGGCTACGGCGCTGGCGGCCGCGGTTCGGATGGCGGTGATCTCCGCGGCGTCGAAGAACATGAGAGGAGTGCCGTTTTTGCCATCGAAGAGTATGACGACTCCCTGGTGGGAGGGGTAGCCGGCTTCGTGGTTACCGGGGAAGATGCTGATCGCCTTGAGGACCATGACACCGGGATGAGTGGGGATGCCAGGATGATCGGAGATGCCGGGGCCTTTTGCATAGCCGGGCATCATGCCCAGGAGGCCGCTCTTGTCCGGGAGCCACATGATAGAGCGAAGGGGCTGGAGACAATCGCCGTTGGCCAGTGAACAGAACATGGTTTCCATGGCGGCGATGCATTCGTCCATCGGGAGGAGGACCGTTATCTTTTCTTTATTTATATAGAGAGGATCCATGGGTCATCCGGTTTTGGCTAATGTAAATCAATTGATTGGTAAAAATCTTATATTTATCCTTACCAACCACACCGCTCACCATGAGAAAGAACCTTTTTTTACTGATCACCTTTTTTTGTTTTTATGACCAGGGTTGGGCTCAGGCCTCCTTCACGCCCAATGTGACCCCTTTTATCAAATATACTGCCGGGAAGACAGTGATCAGGGATGTCACCCTTTATGACGGGACGGGTAATCCTCCCAAAGTCCACCAAACGATTGTCATCGAACATGATCTTATTTCCCAGGTAGGGAATGCCGGCGAGGTCAAGATCCCGGCGGATGCGGTGGTCATCGATGGCGCCGGTAAGACGGTGATCCCCGGTCTGGTGATGTTGCATGAGCATCTTTACTACACGATGCCGATCGATACCTATTTTAATGTACAGGAAATGCCTTCTTCTTTTCCGCGGATGTATCTCGCGGGCGGGGTCACCACCATGCGAACGGCGGGGAGTATCGAACCTTCGACGGATCTGGCATTGAACCGGATGATCGGCGAAGGCAAGTTGATCGGTCCCAATATGGATGTGACGGCTCCCTATATAGAAAGAAAGGGTTTTGACATACCCTCCATCAATATTATAAAGGATACGGCGGAGGCGGCCGCCAGCGTCAACTTCTGGGCCGACAAGGGTTGTACTTCCTTTAAGATGTATATGCATATCACACAGGGCGATCTGCGTAACGTTGTGCGGGAAGCGCATAAGCGGGGTTTAAAAGTAACGGGGCATCTTTGTTCCGTCACCTACCGGGAAGCGGCGGAGATTGGGATCGACGACCTGGAGCATGGGTTTATGGCCAGCTCGGATTTTGATGAGACCAAGAAAGTGGATGCCTTTTCCAATGGGGCCCGTCAGTCTTTGCTGAACCTCGATGTGAACAGTCCGAAAATGAAGAGCCTGATCTCCTTTCTTATCAGTAAGAAAGTGGCGCTGACCTCTACGCTGCCGGTATTTGAACCCATGACCGACCGGGAGGTGATCCAGGGCGGGGGTGCGGATGCGATGCTGGCGCCCGTGCTGGAGCGGGTGACGAATGGGTGGAAGGCGCGGCAGGGAAGGGATTCGGCGGCTGCCAGTCTTTTTCGTAAGGAGCTGGCCTGGGAGAAACAATTTTATGATGCGGGCGGGTTGCTGGTAGCGGGGACGGACCCAACGGGGAATGGAAGGACCATTGCGGGGTATTCGGATTACCGGGAGATCGAATTGCTGGTCGAGGCAGGGTTTACCGTCGCGCAGGCCATTAAAATATGTACGTTGAACGGGGCCATTTATCTGAAAAGGGAAAAAGAGATCGGGACCATCGGTGTGGGGAAAAAGGCGGACCTGGTATTGATCGATGGGGATCCGGGTTCCGATGTAAAGAATATCCGGAAGACGGAGATCGTCTTTAAGAATGGCGTTGGATTCGATTCGCAGAAGATCTTTGCTACGGTCAGGGGGCAGGTGGGGATGGATTAACTGCTACGGTCAGGGGACGGGTAGGGATGGATTAGCCAGGTAGGGATAAATTAATAAATGATCTATAAAGGTATGCATATGAAAAAGATGATCATTGCCGCTGTTCTTTTATTTATAATGAGGGGCGGCTACGCGGCCGATCCGGCTCCCCTTATTGGGCGATGGGATATTACCGTGCATATGCCCGGGAAGGAGATGCCTTCGTGGCTGGAGGTGATCCGTTCGGGGATAAGTACGTTGGTGGGGCGTTTTGTGGGTGGGGGAGGGAGCGCGAGGCCGGTCTCGAAGGTGAATTTTAATCCGCGTGACGGAAAGATGAGCTTTTCCATTCCGCCGCAATGGGAGCGGGAGAACAGGGATCTGTCCGTGGAAGGGGTGCTGCGGGGGGATAGCCTGTCGGGGACGATGATCCTGCCGGATGGCAAACAATATTCGTGGGTAGGTGTACGGGCGCCGGCGCTTACGCGGCCGGAGATGCATAAGATGGGCGGACCGATGAAGCTGTTTGACGGACATGATCTTGCCGGTTGGCATCCGCTGGGGACAAAGAATCAATGGCTGGCCGTCAATGGCGTACTGCGGAGCCCTGCTTCGGGATCGAATATCGCTACGGATGCAACTTTTACCGATTTTAAACTACATATCGAGTTTCGGTATCCAAAGGGAAGTAATAGTGGAGTGTATCTACGGGGACGGTACGAGGTACAGATCGAGGATACCGAAGGGCAGGAGCCGCCGAATAACCAGATCGCGGGCGTATACGGTTTTCTTTCGCCCAATGCGATGGCCGCCAGGGGGCCGGGTGAATGGCAGAGCTATGATATCACCCTGATCGGGAGACTTGTGACTGTCGTTTTTAATGGCAGGGAGGTCATCTGCCGGCAGGAGATCCCGGGGATCACCGGTGGGGCGCTTAACAGCAGGGAAGGCGAGCCGGGGCCGATCTACTTACAGGGAGATCATGGTCCGATCGAGTTCCGCAATATTGAGATAACAAGGATCAATTAAACTGATCCCGCTACCACAACGGGTCAGGCGCCGCACCGGGATGCCGCAGGTAAAAGATGCCGTGCGTATAAAGATGTCGCAGGTAAGGATGCTGACAGCTTATCGCCGGTCGATTTATACAATATCCGATGATCTGCGTCCTCTTCCTCCGATAAAGGATAGGATAAAAAGAACGATAAAAATGAAAAACAGGATCTTTGCGATGGACGCTGCCCCGGCAGCGATGCCAAAGAATCCGAAAACACCTGCGATGATCGCAATGACGAGGAAAATGACTGTCCAGCGTAACATAGTATATAATTTGAATGATGAATAATAATATCGTAATGCAGAAGTTGTGCCACGGCCATGGTAAGGCTTTTTTGCTGTCCTTCCTGCTTTTGGCACGGGGAGGGGTAGGATTTTTGACACAGGGAGGAGGGCTTTTTGCGCAAGGAAGGGAGGGAAATCCGGCGGAAGGGAGTTTCCGGGTATTGCGGTTTTCTTCTGCGCATACTTCTTTTCCGGATACCGGCAGGGCGAACGGGCATCTATATGATAGTGTGCTATATACGGCGGCTGCGCATTATAGTGATAGCTCCGTCATGCTTATCGTTCCGGAGCATTTAAAGGTCGGTTCGTCGGTCGATCTTGTTTTCTGGTTTCACGGATGGCATAATAACATCGATACCGCGGCGCAATTTTATGGGCTCACCCGGCAGTTTATCGCGTCCCACCGCAATGCTGTCTTTGTGCTGGCGGAGACTGCCAGGGATGCCCCGGATAGTTATGGGGGGAAACTGGAGCAGCCCGGTGTATTTAAGGGATTGGTAGCGGATGTGATGGATGAGTTAAAGAAGAAGAAGATCGTATCGCGGAAGGTCGATGCGGGGAATGTTGTACTGGCGGGCCATAGCGGCGCCTTTCGGGTCATTGCGTATATCCTTCAGAATGGGCAGGTGCCGGTCCAGGAGGTGACATTGTTCGATGCCTTGTATAGCCAGGTGGATAAGTTTATGGCCTGGATCGGGCAGGATGAGCGGCATCATTTTGTCCATTGGTTTACCAATCATGGGGGTGGGACGGATGTGGTGAGTGAGACGATGATGAAGGAGTTAAAGGACAGGCATATCGATTTTGCGTTGGTGGAGGAGAAGGCGGTAAGCCCCGAGGATGTAAGACACAATAGGGTATTGTTTGTTCATAGTCTTCGGGAGCATAATGTTATCATAGGGGATCCGGATGATTGGAGGTTATTGCTGGAGAGTAGTGCGGTGCTTGGTGTGGGGAAGTAGTTTTTGGACTATCTTAGTAGTCGATAGTACTCAACTAAAGTAGTCCAGTATGTTACCCATTCAAAACCTGCTTCAGATCGATAAGACCCTGCCGGTACCGGTATACCTGCAAATAGCCAATGGGATCGTCAGCATTATCAAACAGGGAATCCTGCGGCCGGGGACCCTCTTACCCAGCAGCCGGAAACTGGCGGAGCTATTGAAGATCCACCGGAAGACGGTCATTGCTGCCTATGATGAGCTGCTGGCCCAGAGTTGGGCGGAGACGGTCCCGCGGAAGGGGTTATATGTTTCGCAGTGTCTCCCCGAGATCCGGCCGCGTGCGATCCTGCCGATAAAGCTGGTTATCGATTATCCTGCCACGACGGGTTTTGAAGTGGCCGAAAAAAAATCGTCTTATTACATTCCCTATATCGCCAGAAAGGAGCGGCTTTCCATCAATGAAGGGTTTCCGGATACGCGTCTGGCGCCGGTCGATCTGCTGATCCGGGAATACCGGCGGTTTGCCAATTATAAATTCACCTCGAAGTTCCTGGCTTATGGACCTTCGCAGGGGTCGGAGAACCTGCGGAACGAATTATCGCGTTTTTTAAGTGATACGAGGGGGTTACATGTCTCGCCTGCCAACATTCTTATCACGAAGGGAGCACAGATGGCCTTTTATCTTGTAAGCCAGCTATTATTGAAAAACGGCGACCGGGTGGTCGTGGGTGATCCCGGTTACCTGGGGGCCAGCGAGGTTTTTGAAAATGCGGGGGCGGATCTGCATTTTGTCCCGGTGGATGAGAACGGGATCGATACCGAGGCGGTGGAGGCGTTGTGCAAACGGAAAAAAATACGATTGCTCTATGTGATCCCGCATCATCACAATCCAACCACGGTCACGCTGAGCTCTGTTCGGAGAATGCATTTGCTGGAGCTTGCGCGGAAATACCAATTTGCGATCCTGGAGGACGACTATGACTACGATTTTCAATATTCATCCAGCCCCATCCTGCCATTGGCGAGTGTGGATCATTCCGGCCAGGTGATCTATGTGGGCAGTTTCTGTAAGATCATTGCGCCTGCCGTCCGGGTCGGCTTTATGGTGGCTCCGGAGAACCTCATCAACCAGGCGACGCGGCTGCGGAAAATAGTGGACAGACAGGGGGAGCAGCTGTTGGAAGAGGCTATTGCCAACATGTTGAAGAACGGCGATATCACCCGGCATTTGAAGAAAACGAATAAGATCTATCACGAGCGAAGGGACCTGATGTGTGACTTGCTGGAAGAGAAGCTATCCGGGAAGCTTACTTTTAAACGACCGCAGGGTGGTTTTGCCATCTGGGCTAGTTATGCGGCCGGCATCTCGCCGGCACTCGTCGCGGAAAAGGCAAGGCAACTGGGTCTGCTCGTCCCCAGTGGCGAAAAATATTACCATGAGAAGCAGAAGAGATATGATGAGGTGCGGATGGGTTTTGCTTCGTTGGATGAAAAAGAGATCAGGGAAGTGGTGGAAATCTTAAAGCGGTCGATGTGAGTGGGTAGAAGGAACGGGACTGGGAGATTGGCCGGGGGCGCGGGCGGAGGTGCTAAATGTTGCTAAATGGTTTTTGATGCGGGATTAAAATTTGGGGTTGGCAGTTTTATTTGACTTCGGTCAATTAATTAAACGATATTTATAAGTTTTATTATCTTCCGTATTCAGTAATACAGCAATGAGCGTGAATATTACGAAGCTTGCCGAACACCTAAATTTGTCCATCAGTACCGTTTCGAGGGCGCTAAAAGATAGCTTTGAGATCAGTGAAGCTACAAAGATCAGGGTGCGTGAAATGGCCCTTAAGCTGGATTATCAACCCAATCCCCATGCGAGCAGCCTTCGCAGGAATGTCAGTAAGACGATTGCTGTGGTTATCCCCGAAGTCGCCAATAATTTTTTTGCACTGGCCATCGACGGCATCGAGTATGTAGCCCAGGAGAAGGGTTATCATGTCCTTATTTATATCACGCACGAGAAGATGCAGAAGGAGGTCACCTTCGTCAATCATTTGCTCAATGGGCGGGCGGATGGGGTGCTGATGTCGTTGTCTGCCGAAACGGATAATTACAACCATCTTACCGATCTGAAGGGGAAGGGTCTTCCGCTTGTCTTTTTTGACAGGACCTGCGATTCGATAGAAAGCAGCGCGATTACAACCGACGACCTGGACAGTGGTTTTGCCGCTACCGAGCATCTTATCCGGGCCGGTTGTACCCGGATCGCTTATCTGGATCTGTCGAGAAATCTGTCCATTTCCAATAAAAGGATGGAAGGGTATTACAAGGCGCTGGAAAAGTACCAGATCCCCCGGGATGAAAAGCTGATCCTGGAGTGCACCAATAACGTATCTGCCAATGAGGAGCTTATAGGGAATGCGTTAGGTGTTTCCGAGAGACCGAATGGCATATTTGCCAGTGTTGAAAAGCTGGCTATTGCGACTTATTATGTCTGCGAGCGGATGAATATAAAGATCCCGCAGGAGCTTAAAATAGTGAGTTTTTCGAACCTGGAGGTCTCTTCACTGCTGAGCCCCAGTCTTACCACGATCACGCAGCCGGCGTACGAGATCGGCAAGCAGGCGGCTTTGCAATTGTTCCGGTATATCGATAAGAAAGATCTGGCGCATGTATGCGAAAAGATCGTTCTGAAGTCGACGCTTATCCCGAGAGGAAGCACAAAAAAGCATTGAGCAAGGACGTTAAAGCCTTCATTAAAGACGTTTGACGGAAACGTTTCCGTAAATAATTAAGCGGTATAATTTCCAAATATTGATTTTTTATTAAACCTTGCACGAGGGAAGCCCTTATCCTCGTCCATAAACCCGACCTATCTTCTTTTATTGGTGCGACCTATCCTCATTCATAAACCCGACCTATCCTCATTCATTAATATGATTGCTTTATCCTTTTGACAATTCACTCTACAATTTATTTGAACCGGAACATTGCACGACTGCATTCAAAATTATGTGTCAACCATTTACGTTAGCCGGAAAGGTGATCGTCGTTACCGGTGGTACGGGTGCTGCCGGCAAGTCCTTTATTGAAGGCATTGCGGAGGCGGGCGGTACCGTCGGGATCCTGGGAAGGAACCGGAAGGTTGCGGAGGAAAGGGCCACGCAGATCAACCGGGAAGGGGGGAAGGCAATTGCGTTGTGTGCGGATGTGACCAATAAGAACGACCTGGGAAATGCACGGCGGTTGATGATCGATACATATGGTAAGATCGACGGGCTGGTAAATGCGGCGGGGGGTTATATACCTGAGGCGACGGTGGAGAGGGACCAGGATCTTTTCTCCCTGCCGATCGGGGGGATGAGGAAGTCCGTGGACCTGAATTTGTGGGGGACTTTTTTACCGATACAGATCTTTGGAGATGCCATCGCGCGTAATGGCGCGGGCAGCATAATAAATATAATATCCATGCCGGCGGGGCGTGCTGTCAGTAAGGCGCCGGGCTATGACATTGCGAAGGCGGCGGTAGAGTGTCTTACCCAGTGGATGGCGACGGAGCTAAGAGGACGATATGGGGATGCGATCCGCATCAACGCCATCGCGCCGGGGGTGGGAGCGGGAGATGAGTTGAAGGGGGTGTTGGTGTGGCTGTTGGGCGAGGGCTCGAGATTTATTACGGGGGCGACGATCGTCGTCAACGGAGGAGCTATGGTGAACGGTGGGTCCATAGTAAACGGTGGAGTATAAATGATCTTTTGATATACAAAAACTAACATGCTGATATGAAAAAAATGATCCTCCTGCTTTTGTCGTGCTGGATCTCCGGTACGGCCTGGACACAAAGCCATCCGATTACGGGTGTCGTTCTCATTAGCGAAACAGGCAAACCGCTTAGCGGCGCCAGTGTACAGGTAAAAGGGACCAGCCAGGGTACCGTTACCAGCGCTGACGGAAAATTCTCTCTCAATTTTACGGGTAATGGTAAGCCGGTCCTTGTGGTCAGCTTTACCGGGTTTGCCAGCCAGGAAGTCACCGTCGATGGCAAGGGCTCGCTTGTCGTCAAGCTGGCGGATGCTTCGCGGCAGTTGAACGATGCGGTGGTCATCGGGTATGGCACCGTCAAACGAAAGGACCTGACCGGCGCGGTAGGTTCCATCGGTTCAGCCGACCTGGTAAGGGCCAATCCGGCCGATGTCACACAGGCTATCCAGGGCCAGATACCGGGTGTAGTCGTGACCAAGGGGAGCAATCAACCGGGCCAGACCTTTTCCATCGATATACGGGGAGAGGGCACGATCACCGGGAATACCGAACCCTTGTATGTGATCGACGGGGTCGTGGGTGGACGTTTGCGGGATGTCAACCCGGCGGATATACAATCCATCGACATTCTGAAGGATGCCTCTTCCACCGCCATTTATGGTTCCAGGGGCGCCAATGGGGTTGTCATCGTCACCTCGAAGAAGGGATCTGC
Source organism: Puia sp. (assembly GCA_036500545.1). Classification (GTDB taxonomy): domain Bacteria; phylum Bacteroidota; class Bacteroidia; order Chitinophagales; family Chitinophagaceae; genus Puia. The sequence goes on from DASYBV010000028.1 coordinate 97,293, forward strand.
CTCCCGGCTGCGGGTAACTGTTGATTCGTATACGGGCGATAAAGTGCCGGCGCACCTGCTCAAGCTGCAGAATGCGCAGCAGTTCTATAAGATGGTGGCTACGGATTATGCGGCCAATGGCGGAACACCGGCGACCTTCACCGTGAATGAGATGAACAATATCAACAACGGCAAGTCTACCGACTGGGTGAAGCTGATGAACCAGGCAGCGCTCCGGGCGGGTACGACGGTGGCCGTGTCGGGGGGTAATGCGGGAACGACCTATTATTTTTCCGGAGGCTATACACAGGATAATGGGACTATGCCGCATACTTCTTTCAAGCGATACAACCTGAATGCTTCTGTCGACAGCAAGATCACCAAATTCCTGCGTGTCGGTTTTACAGCGTATCTCGCCTACAGTACCAATCCTACGGGGTCACTGGAGGCGTTGCGTTCGGCATACCGGGCGAGGCCGACGGGAACTGTTTATTATAAGGACCTGGTCAATCCGGGGGCGGGGTATGATCTGGCGATCGGGCCCTATAACGGATATGCCGTCTGGATGGGGATCAATGACAACCAGGTGTTGAATCCGCTGGTGGAGGCCGATCCGGCCAATACGCAGGAGCAGGTGAACTCTGCTAACCAGATGGGAAATGCGTTTGCCGAAGTCACCCTGATGAAGGGGCTGACCTTCCGGTCTTCGATCTCCGCCACCAATCTCGATAACCGAACCGGTGATTACCGGGGTACCTTGTCGAAGGACCGGGCGGCGGTCAATCCGCCGAGGGCGACCTATACAACGGGGGACAGTTCCAGCTATACGCTTGACAATCAGCTGACCTATCAGTATACGAAGGGGAAGAGCCATCTTACCGTAACTGCCTTACAGGAGGCGTATAAAAAGACGGCCCAAACCTATTCCATTGCGGTGCAGAATCTTCCCTATGCCTCTATCTGGTATAACCTGGGAACGGCCGGCAATGCCAATGTAACGGGAGTGACCAGCAGCTATGCGCAGACTACGCTGGAATCCTTTATGGGCAGGATCAACTATAACTATGACGATAAATACCTGCTGACCCTGACCGGTCGTAATGACGGGGCCAGTCAGCTGGCGCCGGGCAATAAATGGGCCTTCTTTCCTTCCGGCGCTTTTGCCTGGCATGCGAGTGAGGAGGATTTTATCAAACGGCTGAATTGGTTCTCCGATCTGAAATTGCGGGTCAGCTACGGGCAGGTAGGAAATGCGAATGTCGCTCCCTATGCGACGCAGGCCAATGTACTGAATACGATCTATAGTTTTGACCAGACGCTGGGCAGTGGGTTTGCGCCGGGCAATCTCGGCAACGGCAACCTTAAATGGGAAAGAAGCCAGGAGGTAAACCTGGGTTTGAACGTCGGGTTATTGCAGAACCGGATCGTCTTTGTAGGCGAGCTGTACAAGAAGACCACGAAGGATCTGATCCTGCAGGAGAACCTGCCGACCACGACCGGGTTTAACAGTGTCTATGCCAACGTAGGCCAGATCTCGAATAAAGGGATAGAGATCGCGGTCACCACGCGGAATATCGTCACCGAGAATTTCTCCTGGACCACGTCCGTAAATTTTGCCAAGAACATCAACCGGATCGAGAAACTGGCCAATGGGGTGAGCCAGATCATCGGGAACTCTCTTTTTGTCGGCAAATCAGTGAAGTCCTATTATGACTATAAGTTTGCGGGGATCTGGCAGGTACAGGACAGTGCGCTGGCCAAGACCTATAACCAATCGCCGGGTTCGGTGCGGGTGGTCGATAAGAACCATGATGGCGCGATCTCTTCCGCTACGGGTTCGGATGACCGCCAGGTATTGGGGACGCAGCTGCCGAACTATACGATGGGGATGACGAACTATTTTCATTACAAGGCTTTTGATCTTTCCGCGTTGTTGTATTATCGCAACGGGACCTTGTATAATAACCAGGTGCTGACCGGGACGATGGGGGACTTTACCAATACCCGGTATAATCATATCGTCATGAACTACTGGACCCGGAGCAACCCCACCAACAAATGGTATGCTCCCGGTGTTTCGCAGCCGTATAAGTCGGCCATACAATATGAGAAGGCGAGCTTTTTACGGGTATCGGATATCACATTGGGTTATACCATGCCAAAGAGCATATTGGACAAGCGGGGTGTAGAGCGGCTGCGGTTTTATTTCCAGGTTACCAATCCCTTTGTCGTCACGAAGTATCATGGGTTGGACCCGGAATATAACTCCGCCGCGTATATCGACCAGGTACCAACGGTCGTCTACACCTTTGGATTTAATCTTGGTTTTTAAACAATTGAAATCTCACTTTAAAAATAGCTTCGTATGAATATTTTTAAACAACATCGGTTCCTGTCCCTACTGATCGTATCGATCTGTATCACCGGGATCGGCTGCAGTAAGAGCTTCCTTAATGAAAATAATCCTGGCAACCGGACTACCGCTACCTATTACACCACGGCATCGGGTTTTGAAAGCCTTGTCACTTCCTGTTATCCCTTGCTGAGGGATATAACGCAAATGCGTTACCTGGTCTTTAACGGGACTGATGTCATGAGCGGTCTTGGCGGCTGGGGTCCTGTCTATTTTGGTTTGCCGAACCCATCGGGGAGCGCCTATGATCAATATGATGTTCGTCTCAATGCCTCCGCTCCGGAAATACAACAATTATGGGATAATCTTTACCGGGAGATCAACCGGGCGAATGCGGCGGTGGATGCGGCGGCCAAGCCGATAACGGGTGAAACGGATTCTCTTTTGAAGATCCGGGTTGGGGAAGCGAAGTTCCTGCGGGCTCTTTGTTATTTCTGGGCTGTTCAGCAGTGGGGGGATATCCCCATGCCATTGACAGGAACGACCAGCGGAAGTCTGGTGGTGGCCAAGGCCAAGGCGGCGGATGTGTATACCCAGATCATTGCCGATCTTACAACGGCGGTGAGTTCCCTGCCTGTGGTACAGACCAATACGGGCCGGGCGACGCAGGGAGCGGCCCAATTCCTGCTGGCGAGGGTTTATCTTACCCGAGGGTGGAATTTTAATAGTTCGCTGGGCGGGTCCCCGGCGGATTTTACCAGCTCGTTGCAGCTTTGTGATCAATTGATCTCTTCGGGGCGTTATCCGCTGGAGACCAACTGGAATAATCTGTGGCCCCTGCACAATACCAATCCTAACAAGGAAACGGCTACCATCACCAGTTCGGTATCCGGTTGTAATGCCAGCAAAGAAGTGATCTTTGCCGTGCAGTATGCCAATGCCTCCGATTACCAGGGTGATCCGAGCAATGGGACGACGTTGATCGGGAATAATATGCATAGCCAATTCAATGCCGGGCCGACGACCGTGGCGCAGGCGGCGAGGACCACTACCTATAACCGGTGGAATGGGATCCAGGTTTGTAACTGGGCTGCTTACCGTTTGTTCGATCCTGTCAAGGATGTCCGTTATAACGGCACTTTTAACAGCGTTATTTATGCGACTACCGCGGGGAATATCTCCCTGGCCAATAACAAACCCAACCCGATGAGCGTGACCCTGACCTATGCGGTCAGCGATACGACGGGTATTGCATTGCCCTGGACCAATCCTGCCACTACGGCGGCGCAGCGGGGCGTGGATATCCCTGGGGGCACCAAACATTATTCCGTTATCAATCCGAATGAATATGCAGGGCAGGGGTATATCAACCCGACGACGCCTGTTACGGATGTCCTGTCCTGGGGGATGCCCCTGTTCTGGAAATTCTTCCAACCGGGCGTTCAGTATGGGGATGGGTATTCTACCTTTAATGACCCATTGTTCCGGTCGGCCGAAGTTTACCTGATGGCGGCGGAAGCGATCGTGAAGGGGGGTACCGGTGCGCAGTATGGCACGGCCGACGTGTATTACAACAAGGTGCTGGACCGTGCGCTGGGAGCCAATGCGGGTCAGAGCCCGATGTGTGCGGTCAATCCCGGTCTTGTCAACGATCCGGTCGGCAATGTGGTCTCTTACCGGGCTACTCCGGCCAACATCACGGTGGACCTGATCCTGGATGAGCGGGCGAGGGAGTTGCTGGGCGAAGGCGATCAGCGTTGGTATGACCTGAAGAGGACGGGTACGCTGATCTCGAGGGACACGAAATACAATCCGTGGACGGCGTTTGGCACCAATGGCGCTCCGTTAATTGCTGCTAAGCATTATCTGCGGCCGATCCCGCAGGGTGAGATCGATAATTCGAATCCGCAGATCGCGCAGAATCCAGGGTATTAAGAAAAGGGACTATGAGATTGAAAAACCAATATATGCGTCGTAAGATCATGTTCCTGGCCCTTATGGGGATGGCGTTGCTGAATGGGGCGCGGGCAGATGCGCAGGCGGGAGATAAGGTAGACCTGGTGGAGCCGCGGGTAGATGCGGCCAATTCACGGTTCTTTTTCTTCAGTTCGGCCAGCCGGCCTTTTGGCATGGTCAACCTGAGTCCCGACATGATCCTGAGCGGGACCTGGGGGAGTGGGTACCGGTATAATGAGGACACCATCCGGTGTTTTAGTCATATCCATGGCTGGGAGCTGTCGGGTATCCCGGTATTGCCTACGACGGGGCCGTTCAGGGGGCAGCAGGGTCCCGATCATTATGGGTCGTCGTATTCGCATGAACAGGAGGTAGTCCATCCGGGTTATCACAAAGTGGTGCTAAAGGATTATGGGGTTACTGCGGAGCTGACCTCCACCATGCGGGTAGGGTTTCACCGGTATACGTATCCGGCTTCGAAGGAGAGCGCGATCCTTTTTGATTTTACAACGGTATTGGGTTCTTCGGGGACGGACAGCGCCGTCACCCGGAGGGTAAGTAATAAAGAGCTGGAGGGGCAGGTCGTCATGGCTGCCACCAGCCGGAGGCCGAAGGCGGTCACGGTTTACTTTGTGGTTGCGTTGGACAAGGCGTTCGGGCATTTCGGAGAATGGAAGGATGGGCAGATCGTGCCGGTAAAGGATGTCATCGAAGGACGTCATACCGGGGCCTATGTACAATTTGCCACGACGGCGGGCGAGGTCCGGCAAATGAAGGTGGCCATCTCTTATGTCTCTATCGCGCAGGCGAGGAATAACCTGGTAAAAGAGCTGCCGCACTGGGATTTTGACCGGGTCGTCGCCGATTCCCGGCGGGAGTGGAATGCCTGGCTGGGCCGGATCGATGTAACGGGCGGGACCCTGACCGGGCGGCGCCGGTTCTATACCGATCTCTGGCATGCGTTGCAGGGGCGGCGGGTGGTCAATGACGTGAGCGGGACCTATATCGACAATACGGGTGTGCGTCCGAGGGTGGGGCAGATCCCGCTGGATGGCGCAGGAAGACCCCGGTTCAATCATTATAATTCCGATTCGTATTGGGGGGCGCAGTGGTCGATCAACACCTTGTGGGGGCTGGTCTATCCGGAGGTGACGGAGGGGTTTATCAATTCCATGCTCATGATGTATGACGACGGCGGGCTGATCCCGCGGGGTCCATCGGGCGGGAACTATACCTATGTCATGACGGGCGCCACCACCACTCCTTTTATCGTCAGCGCCTATATGAAGGGGATCCGGGGGTTTGATATCCGGAAGGCCTACGAGGGGATGCGGAAGGATCATTTTCCCGGCGGGATGATGGGCAAGGTGGGCTATGAGTTCAATACCGCGCTGGGTGGGGGGATCGGGGAATATATCGAAAAAGGGTATGTGCCTTATCCTTTATCCGCCAAAAAATATGGGCTTCATATGGATGGGTCTGCGCAGACGCTGGAATATGCCTACCAGGACTATGCGATGGCGCAGATGGCAAAGGCGTTGGGCAAGCAGGACGACTATGCCCTGTTCATGCGGCGGGCGGCCAACTATAAGAATATATGGAATAAGGATATCGGGTGGATGTGGACGAGGGACCGGGATGGGAAATGGAATGAGCCGGTGGATGTATTGCAATATGAGCATGGGTGGGTAGAGGGGAATGCGGCGCAGTATAGCTGGTTTGTGCCCCATGATGTCGCCGGGCTTATCGGGTTGGTAGGTGGGAGGGATAGCTTTAGCAGGAAGCTGAACACTTCCTTTGAAAAGGCGCGGGTACATGGGTTTGTCTCCGGGGATTTCAGGGACCCTGTCGAGCAGGCGCGTCTGCGGAGGGTGTATATCAATTATGGCAACCAGCCTTGTATGGAGACGCCGTGGCTTTTTAATTTTTCGGGCGCTCCCTGGCTGACGCAATATTGGACCCGGCAGGTCATCGATTCTCTTTATAGCGGTATTTCGCCGCAAAAGGGTTATGGGGGAGATGAGGACCAGGGGTTGATGGGGGCGTTGGCCGTTCTTTTGAAGATCGGGCTTTTCTCTACGAATGGGGGGGCTATGGAGCATCCGTTCTATGAGATTGGAAGTCCCGTTTTTGACAAGGTGACGATACATTTGGATCCGAAGTATTATCCGGGGAAGGAGTTTGTAATCGAGACCGTCAATAACGGGCCGCATAATTATTATATCCGGTCGGCGCGGTTGAATGGACAGGTGCTGGACAGGCCGTGGATGTACCATAACGTATTTGTGAAAGGGGGGAAACTGGTGCTGACCATGGGGGATTCGCCGGACAAACGATGGGGGAGCGAGCCGGCCGTGGCGCCGCCTTCCATGTCATCAAATCTCAAGTAAGGTTATATGAGGATATTATTATTGATTGCTGTCTTTGCGATAGGGAGCCGGTTGCCGGGTCATGCGCAGGGGGGGCATAGAGAGTATGTAAGATCGTTTGCCAATACGCGCCACCCACAGGTGGCGTATTGGTTTTTTACCCATTCGATGTTATCGGAAGCAGCGTATAAGGGGAAGATCGATTCTTTTGTCCGATACAGTAAGTATACGCTGGTTTATCTGACGCAGCGGGATGGTTGTGATTTTTATGATACGGCGGCGATGCATCCCGTCTTCAGGAAGCTGGTAGCCTATGCGCATAGCAAGGGGTTAAAGATCGGGTTGCAGATCTGGAAGGATGACCGGGGAGTGCGGATGGAGAATACGGACCGGCTGATGCAGGAGGGTGAGGTCGTGTTGGATGGGGAGGGGAAGGGTTCGTATAGCGTAAAGGCGATGGGGGCGCGGAATATGAATACGCTGCTGAAGAGCGGGCTTTTTAAGGTTTATGCTTTTAAGAAGACGGGGGACGGATTTTATGATCCGAAGACCTTACACGATATTACCGCGACCGCGAAGGGGGTCGCGGGGGGGACCATGGGCATGGACGGAAATGGTCCGGCGGGAGAGCTGGCTATTTCGATCGCGGCGGGCGGCGGGCTGAAGGGGTATACGGCGTATATACTCACGCAGCATTATTATCATTCCTGCAGCAACTTTTCCAGGCAGGCGAAGGATATCATAACGGGGGTCTTCAGGGCTTATGGGGACGTCCCTTTTGACGCGCTCGGACTGGATGAGTATAAGAACATGACCATTGCGCGGCAGAAGGTACTGGACAGCATGGGCGGGACCTTTCGGGAAAGGCTTTATTCGCTGGGGATGGCAGAGCGGATGAAGGTGATCACGGGGATGGAGGCGGGTCCGTGGTTATTGGCCATGCGGTATGTGCCGGAGGGTGATACGGCGGTGCGTATACGGACCATCAATGAATATATGCGTCTGTTGCGGACCGCGACTTTAGGGGTGGAGGCGGCGGTGTACGACCTGGGTAAGAAAGAGTATGGGCCGGGCACCTTTATCGGTTTGCACGATACCTATCATAATAATCTTGACAAGGACGAGGTCTGGCAGACGGGGGTGAGCTGGTGGAATATCAAACGGGATTATGGGCATACGGATGAAGAGACCATCACCCCGATCCAGCTTGGTATCGGGATGTGTTACCGGGAGAACGCGCTATATAATATGTATTACAACAAGAGCCTGGACAGGATCTGGACGAAGGCCTTGTATGATCTGAGATATGGCGTGCGCACCCATTATCATGCCGCCAATGACGTGGATGGGTGGGGGGTGTCTATCGATCAGCCGGCGGCGTTGGAGAAGATCAATAAGGTGGAGAATGCCGCGCGGCTTCTCAACCGGTTCGATCCGCCTTTCCCCGGTGTGAAGCTGCTGGTGGTTTATGGGATGGAGGCGTTGTTCGATTGGTATCCCGATGCGGCGGCGAGGGGGACCTATGACATAAATGAAAGTCTTAAGATGGACCGGAAGTCGAAGGAGCTGTGGGATGCGGGGTATCTGCATGCGGCCGTTCCGACGGATGTCATCGAAGACGGGCGGCTGACGCTCAATGCGGCGGGGAAGCCGGTGTTGAACGGGTATGTGTTCGATGCGGTGATCTTTTTATATCCGCAGTATGCGCCGGCCCGGGTGACTGATTTTTTTAGAAGATATGTCGATAAGGGCGGGAAGCTGTTGATAGAGGGGCCGGCGAGCCGGGATTTTTATGGGAAGGATATGTCGGGGCAGTGGGCTGCCATCAGGCGGAAGGCGGTTGCCGGGTTTTCGATGGAGAATGTAAAGAAGCTGGGTATCGCCGCGGATAGCCCGGTCGATGGGGTCGTCAATGAAGACGGGTCGTATACGTTTACGAATGAAGCCTCGTTGAGATCGGGGACGCCGGCCAATTTTACGTTTAGTGATCATGGGCATGTTTTTTCGGGGAGCTATAAAGGATTGGCTGCTATAAAAGTGGATGCGAATGGAAGGGTGCAGAAACTGGCGGCTACGGGATTTTCTTCGTTGTCGAGGGATGGGAAGGAGATCTTGCGGTTGCCGGCGGCATCCGATATATTTATCAAGGGGGGAGATACGATCGTCGCGGGGGGGGCGGATGCAGAAAGTATTCCTGCCGGGGAGAGCCATACCGGGAGTATTTCCGCCGGGGATGGGGGTACGGCCGTTTGGCTGGATAGCGTGGGTATAAAATCTTTTTCGGAGGGTATTCCGGCGGTGGTGGCGAAGACCAGTGCGGGTGGGGATATGATGCGGATCGGAGGCGTGGGGTTTTCGCGTGGGGTCGGGGTGCAAACGTTGAGTGTGCTGTCTTTTTTCCTTGATGGGAAGGCCGGGCGGTTTACTGCGCGGGCGGGTGTGGATGATGCGTCGGGGCCGGGGGCGGCTGTCCGGTTCTTTGTCATCGGGGACAGGAAAATACTTTTTGAGAGTGGGGTGATGAAGGCCGGGGATGTCGCGGGGAAGGTGGATATCGATCTGAGGGGAGTAAAGCGGTTAGGGCTGCTGGTGACGGGAGAAGGTAATAATCAACGCGCCTATGCCGACTGGGCGGATGCGCGGTTATTGATGCAGGGTAGTCATCTGCCGGAGCATATACCCAATACGGATGAAAAATATATCCTGACCCCGCCGGTTGGGAAGGCGCCTGCCATTCATTCCGCGGGGATCTTTGGCGCGAGGCCCGGCAATCCTTTTCTTTTTACCGTGGCGACGACCGGTGAGCGGCCGATGCGGTGGAGTGCGGAGGGTTTGCCGAAGGGGTTGTCGATCGATGCGGGGACGGGGATCATTACCGGGCGCGTGGATCAGCAAGGGGAGTATGTGGTGGTGGTGCGGGCGAAGAATGCGTCCGGCGAGGCAAGGAAGGAGTGTCGGTTCCGGATCGGGGACGCCATTGCGCTGACCCCTCCTATGGGCTGGAACGGTTGGAATTCCTGGGCCAGGGAGATCGACCGGGAGAAGGTGATCGCGAGCGCCCGGGCCATGGTGAGCCGGGGGTTAAGCCAGCATGGCTGGACCTATATCAATATCGACGATGCCTGGCAGGGGCAGCGGGGTGGTTCCTTTAACGCCCTGCAACCAAATGAAAAATTTCCCGGTTTTGAGGGGATGGTCGATACCATTCACGGGCTGGGTTTGAAAATAGGGTTGTATTCCACGCCCTGGATCTCCAGCTATGCGGGTTATCCGGGCGGGTCTTCGGATCTCCCGGGCGGGTTGTATCCTGATTCGGTGAGGGAGAAAAAAAGAATGTATCGCCGGATCGGGAAATACCGGTTTGAGGAGAATGATGCGCGGCAGATGGCGGTCTGGGGGATCGATTATCTAAAATATGACTGGAGGCTGGAAGTGCCGTCGGCGGAGCGTATGTCGGCGGCGTTGCGGCAGAGCGGGCGGGACATCGTATACAGTCTGTCGAATTCTGCGCCGTATGCCGATGCGGCCGATTGGGCGAGGATCTCGAATACCTGGCGTACGGGTCCCGATATACGGGATAGCTGGACCAGTCTTTTTCTTTCGGCGTTCAGCATCGATAAATGGGGGGCTTATGGCGGCCCCGGGCATTGGAACGATCCCGATATGCTTATCGTAGGGAACGTATCGACTGGTTCCGCGTTGCATCCCACCCGGTTGACGCCTGACGAGCAGTATAGTCATGTCAGTCTTTTCTGTCTGTTGTCCGCTCCCTTGATCATCGGCTGTCCTATCGAGCAGCTGGATGCCTTTTCGATAAACCTGCTTTCCAATGACGAGGTGATCGGTATCGACCAGGACCCGTTGGGGAAGCCAGCCCGGTTATCGATGGAGGAGGGGGGTGTGCAGGTATGGGTCAAGCAGCTTGGGGATGGGTCTTATGCCGTCGGGTTATTTAATATCGATGGGTTTGGCGAAGGGCCGGACTCTTATTTCAGGTGGGGGGATGAGAAGGCGAGGTCCTATGTCTTTGATCTCAGCAAAGCGGGGCTGAAGGGGAAGTGGCGGTTACGGGATGTCTGGAGGCAGAAGGACCTGGGGAGTTTTGAAGGAAAGTTCGCGACGGAGATCCGGCATCATGGGGTCGTGTTGTTGCGGATGGATCGTGTGGGGTAAGGAAGGGTATCACATCGATGAAAAGTCTGGGCTTATATCTTTTATTGCTGCCTGCGCTCCTGCGGGCACAGGGGGATCTTACGAAATATGCGTTGCCGATCGTCGGCTCCGAGAATAGCTATCAGTTCTCGAATGGGAATGTCTATCCCTGTATTGCATTGCCTTTTGCCATGAACCATTGGACGCCGCAGACGGCGCAGAACGGGGAGCGGTGGCAGTATTCCTATGATTCGAATTATATCACCGGTTTGAAGGAAACGCATCAGCCGAGTCCCTGGGTAGGGGATTACGGGGAGTTATCGTTGTTGCCTACCATGGGGGAGAAGAGGTTTTTGGAGAAGGACCGGAGGAGCTGGTTCTCGCATAAGACGGAGGTGGCGGAGCCGGGGTATTATAAAGTTTACCTGGCGGACCATAATGTAACGGCGGAGCTGGCGCCGACGGAGCGGGGTTGTGTCATGCGGTTTGCTTTTCCGGATACGGGTGCGGCCAATCTCGTCATCGATGCTTTTGATCAGGGGTCTTATGTCCGGGTGATCCCGGGTGAGAACAAGATCGTGGGATATACGACGCAGCATGCGGGGGGGAAGGCGTTGCTGCCGGGGAATTTTAAGAATTATTTTGTGATCGTCGTCGACAGGCCGTTTGCGGATTATTCTACCTGGCTGGATACTTCTTTTGTAGGAGAGCGGGAGGAGGTGAAGGGCCGGCGGACGGGGGTGGTGTTGAGTTTTGGGAAGGGGGGCGTTGGTTTAGGGAGGGTCGTCGTTGCGCGGGTTGCTTCCTCCTTTATCAGTCCGGAGCAGGCGGAGCTGAATCTTACCCGGGAGATCGGTCAGCGATCTTTTGAGCAGGTGAGGGCGGCGGGGCGGCAGGCGTGGAATAGTTACCTGTCCCGGTTCAGGGTAGGCGACCGGGGGCTGGATGACCTTGACAAGGTACGGATGTTCTATACTTCCCTGTACCGGATGTTGCTTTATCCCAGGGAGTTCTTCGAGTATGACGTACAGGGGAAGATCGTGCATTATAGTCCTTATAATGGAAAAGTGTTGCCGGGGAGGATGTATACGGACAATGGGTTCTGGGATACCTTCCGGGCGGTGCATCCTTTTTTTACCTTGTTCTTCCCGGAGGTCAGCCAGGGGATCCTCGAAGGGCTGGCCAATACCTATAAGGAGAGCGGGTGGCTGCCGGAATGGGCTTCACCGGGTCATATCAAGGTCATGATCGGGTCCAATTCCGCGTCGGTGATCGCCGGGGCTTATCTGAACGGGGTGAAGAGTGCGGATATGGAGGTGTTGTGGGAGGCGATGTATAAGAATGCCTATCATGTGCATCCTGTTATCACAACGCTGGGGAGGGCGGGGGTAGAGGCGTATAACCGGCTTGGGTATGTGCCGTATGAGGCCGTCAATGAAAGCGCTGCCCGGACGCTGGAGTATGCGTATGATGATTTTTGTCTGTACCGGCTGGCGGTCGCGCTGCATAAGGACACCGGGGTGGTGCGGGTATTTCGCGACCGGTCTTTGAATTATAAGAACCTTTTTTATGACCGGTATAAGTTAATGGCGGGGCGGGATTCGCTGGGCAATTTCCGGCCGGATTTCGATCCATTTGCCTGGGGCGGTGATTTTACGGAGGGCAACAGCTGGCATTATTCGTGGAGCGTGCTGCATGATCCGTTGGGGCTGGCCAATTTAATGGGGGGAAGGAAGATGTTTGTAAGGATGCTCGATTCGGTATTTGCGTTGCCGCCGGTATTTGGTTATAAGACCTATAAGAAGGTCATCCATGAGATGCGGGAGATGCAGACCTCGGGTTTTGGGCAGTATGCGCATGGCAATGAGCCGATCCAGCACATGATCTATTTTTATGATTGGGCGGGGGAGCCCTGGAAGGCGCAGTATTGGGTACGGCAGGTCATGGACCGGTTATACCGTCCGACGGCTGATGGGTATTGCGGGGATGAGGACAATGGGCAGACTTCGGCGTGGTATGTATTCTCGGCGCTTGGTTTTTATCCTGTCTGCCCGGTGACGGGGGAATTTGCGATCGGGTCGCCCTTGTTCAGGCGGATCGATATCCATATGCCCGGCGGGAAGGAGTTTGTGTTGAAGGCGGAAGGGAATGGTCCGGAAAATGTATACCTGCGATCCGTGCGGGTGCAGGGGATGGCCTATGATAAGAATTATTTTACCCGCGTGCAGTTGCAACGCGGGGGTGTGATCGAATATAAGATGTCGGAGCGGCCGGATAAGACGAGGGGCATACGGGATGCCGACCTGCCTTATTCGTTGTCGTCGCCTGTTCGATCCGGCCGTTGATCGCCGGTCCTATTATAGGGTTTTGATCTTGATGCTTCGGAAGGAGGCTTCGTTGCCGTGGTCCTGGAGGAGGATATGTCCTTCTTTCCAGAGGCCGAAGTTGTCCCATTTCTTGTATTTGCTCATGGCCACCAGTTGTTTGAAGTCTGCCGATCCGCGTTCGTATTCGAGTACCTTATATCCGTTGAGCCAGTGTTCGACATGGTTATTGGGGTAGACGATGATGCGTCCGTGGTTCCATTCACCGACGGGGCGGATGGCGGCGGGTATTTTTTTCCGGGCGATCATATCATAGAGCGAGGCCAGGGTGCGGTCGCCGTCCCGTCCCAGTTTGGCATCGGGGTGAAGGGAGTCGTCCAGCACCTGGTATTCGAGGCCGATGGCGGACTGTTCCTTGGCGTTGTAGGATTCGTTGACAAAATATTTTACGCCGCTGTTGGCGCCGGGTGTTATTTTGAAGTCGAACTGGAGGTCGAAGGCGTGGTATTGTTTATCTGTTACGATATCGCCGCCCATACCTTCCTGTTTGCCGTTGGAGGCCTGGATGGTGAGGATGCCGTCGTGGATGACCCAGCCTTTTTCGGGGAAGGATGTCTTATAGGCGCGTCTCCAGCCTTTGGTGGTTTTGCCGTCCCACAGTAGTTGTACTCCGTTGAATTTTTCTCCGTCGGAGATCGTGTTGGGGATCAGGTTTGCCACGAAGATATGCGTCAGCGGGCTTGCCTTTAGCGTACCCTGCCGGATGCGGATATTCTTCCAGTGGATGGAGTGGCCTGCCTTGGCGGCGTCGGAGACCTGGTGTACCTGGAGGGCGATAAAACCGGTGGGCGTCATATCGTCCACGAGGGCGGCGGCGGGGATGCCGTTGACCCAGGTGCGGATCGTATGACCGATGCATTCGATATGCATTTTATTCCACTGGCCTTTTTTGAAGGCCGTTTGTGCGGATGGGTTGTAGGTCAGGGGGTAGAGCCAGCCGCGGCGGGCTTCGTCGTAGATGCCGCCTGTCCAGGCGCGGTCGGAGGGATCGATCTCCACCTGGTAGCCATGGACGCGTCCGTTGTTATATGCTTTGGTGCTTTCGCTGCGTACCTGGATGCCGGAGTTCATATCGCCGTCGAGCTTGTAATCCAGTTCCAGGATGAAGTCGCCGTATACGGCATCGGTGGCCAGGAAGGAGTTGGGGGTGCCTGTGACGGTCGTGCCGACGATCTCGCCGTTTGCTACTTTATATTCCGCCTTGCCGTTGAGGTTATGCCATCCCGTTAGGTCTTTCCCGTTGAAGAGGGAGGTCCATTCCTGGGCTGTCGAGCGTGTTGTACTGCCAAGGAAGAGAAGGAGGAACAGAGTGGCGGGGGAGGAGGATCGTAGAGAGCGCATGGGCATTTTTTTGTTTAAAAATAAGGCATCCGGTTTTTAAAAATGTATTTTTCTTACGGAAACGTTTCCGTAGAAAATCGGCGCGGGTAATTAAAATTGAGTAATTTAAATGTTCCAAAACTTTGTCCAGCCTTACACTATTGAATGACCGTCCCGGGCCTTTTCCTTTATCTTTTTTTCCAATTTTAACGATGCAAACTAAACTATTGGCGGTTGTATTGCTGCTTGTCCTTCATTTTTGGTCCTTTACCTCTATTGGGCAGCTCTGTGAACCTTCCGGTAAGCAGTCGGTGTTCCTGCGAAGCAGGATGGGTTGGGGTGGTGGTTATCGATGGCAGATGCGGAGGGCCGACCAGGCGGGAGAGGGGGGATGGATGGAGGCCATGGTGCCGGGGACGGTATTGAATAGTCTCGTGCGGGATAAGGTATACCCGGACCCCTATTTTGGGGATAACAACAAATTGAACCGGCGGTTGATCCCGGATATCGCCGATGCGGGGAGGGAGTTCTATCATTATTGGTTCCGGACGGCTTTTGCCGTGCCGGCGTCTTTTACCGGCAAGCGCGTCTGGCTGAAATTCAACGGCATCAATTACCGGTGCGTGATCTGGCTGAACGGGCATTCCCTTGCAAGGATGGCGGGGATGTTCAACGATACGGCCATCGATATTACGGAGTGGGCTAATCGAAGATCGGAGAACCTGTTGGCGGTGGATGTCCTGCCGGTGGATTTTCCCGGATCGAACAAGCCGACCAGGGCCAAGGCGCCGGGGGCCATGCGGGAGGCGAAGAACGGTGGGGATGGGATCATGGGGCGGAACGTCACCATGCTGATGAGCGCCGGTTGGGATTTTACGTTTAAAGACGGCATCCGGGACCGGAATACCGGGATCTGGAGGGATGTGGAGCTATATGCGACCGGGGCTGTGCTGCTGCAGCATCCATATGTGCAGACGAGGTTGGGGTCGGGGGCTGCGCCGGTGGCGGCCGATACCGGGTTGGCGAGGGAGACGGTGAGCGTGGAGCTGCGGAATGCGACGGCTGTCGTGCAGCGGGGGGTAGTGAAAGGGTTGATCGATGGTGTTGCGGGGGGCTTTGAGCAAAGCGTGGTTTTGCAGCCGGGCGAAGTGAGGCAGGTGGTGTTTGATGCGGGGAGCTATCCTTCGCTGAGGGTCCGGCATCCGATCCTTTGGTGGCCGGTGAATAAGGGGGGGCAGCATTTATACCGGCTGAGGTTGCAATATATGGGTGAGGGTGGTGAGCGGGAGGAGCTGGGGACGCGTTTTGGCATACGTGAGATCGGGTCTGACCGGAACACGCCGGATTCTTCGAGGCGATTCCTTGTCAATGGGGCGCCGGTTTTTATCCGGGGCGCCAACTGGATACCCGAGGCCATGTGTAATGCTACGGAACAAAGGGTCTATGCGGAACTGCGGTATACGCACCAGGCAGGGATCAATTTCCTGCGGCTTTGGGGAGGCGGGATTGCGGAGTCGGATCGTTTCTACCGGCTTTGTGATGAATTTGGCATTATGGTATGGAGCGAGTTCTGGATCACGGGTAATACCCGGATGCCGGTGGACACGCCTTTATATATGATGAATGTGGCCAGTACCGTAAAGCGGATCCGGGGTCATGCTTCCATTGCTTATTATGTTTCCGCCAATGAGTCTTCGGACCTGCCCGGGGCGGAGGCGAATATCCATCAATATGACAGTGTTACCGGTTACCAGGCGACGTCGGAGTGTTGCGGCATTCATGATGGAAGCCCGTATAAGTATGTCAACCCGATGCAATATTTTGAAAATACCGCTTCCGGCCGGGGGAGCCGGGTAGATGGGTTCAACCCGGAGTATGGCACCCCCTGTCTGCCGACGGTGGAATGTCTCCGGGAGATGATGCCGGCGAAGGATCTATGGCCGATCAACGATTCGGTCTGGGATTATCTTGATGGCGGGGGTTTTCATCTTATGACCACGGTTTATCGCCAGGCCATGGAGCAGTTCGGGCCGTCCGGCTCCATCGATGAATATGCTGCAAAGGCGCAATTTGTCGGGGCGATGGGCAACCGGGCGCTTTGGGAGGCGTGGAACTACAATAAATTCCAGTTTGGCGATCGTTGGTGTTCGGGGCTTTTATTCTGGTATCTCAACAGTCCGGCGCGGCAGACGGCGGGCCGGATGTGGGATTGGTCGCTGGAGCCGACGGCTGCCTTATATTATACGCAGAATGCCTTGCAGCCCTTACATCCGCAATTCGATTATTTAAAGAATACGGTGAGCGTGTATAATGACTACCGGATGAAGTTTACCGGTTATATGGTTCGGGTGACCGTATATGACCTCGACAGCCGGGTGCGGATGGTGCAAAAGAAACGGGTGAATATTCCCGCGGATGGGGTGGCGAAGGATGTGTTTGGGATCGTTTTCCCGGCGGATCTCACGCCGGTGCATTTTATCCGGCTGGAGTTAATGGATGCGGCGGGTAAGCCGGTATCGGAGTCGTTGTATTGGAGATCGAAAGATAAATATGAGAAGGCGGGGACCATTACGGGTCCGGCCATGGCTGGTTTTGCGGAGATCAATAAGCTGCCTGCGACGAAGCTGACCGTCGATGTGCGGAAGGAGTATAGAGAGGGTAGAACGTCGTTACTGGTGCATGTGGGCAACCCGGGCCCGCGGCTGGCCTTTTTTACGCGGCTGCAGCTGCAGTATGCCGATGGATCGCCGGTGCGGCCGGCTTTTTATTCGGATAATTTCTTTTGCCTGGCGCCGGGTGAGGGGAAGGAGATCCGGATAGAAGTGGAGAGTGGGTTGGTGAAGGGGCGCCGGGTGGAGCTGCTGGCGGGTGCCTGGAATGCGAAAAGGAGTGTTGTGATGGCGGAGACATTTCCTAAACAGTAAAGCAATATATAATGAAACGCAGAAAATTTATTTACCAATCATCGATCGGGTTTGTCGGTCTGTTACCGGTTGTAGACCGGTTAAAAATATTGAAGACCGGGCTTCCATCATCGCAGGGGCCTTTCCTGGCTACGGGGATAAAGATCGGGGAGGTGACCACGACATCGGCGATCGTCTGGGCCCGGCTGACAAAGGACCTGGAAAGGGTGGGAAAGCCGGCTCCCGTTCCCCAGGTTCTCTACCTGGACGAATCCAACGGCGAATGGCATGCCGTCGCGTATTTCAAGGAAAAATACAAAGAGGACCGGCCTGACAGGGAGGTCAAAGTGATCTATCCAGAGGGACATGACGTGACGATGCTGGAAGGAGCCGCGGCTGGCGCACCCGGTTCTCTGCGGGTCCATTACCGTCCGAAGGGAGGGGTGAAATGGGAGACTACCGCCTGGAAGGAGGTGAATAACGGTACGGACTATGCCACACAATTTGTATTGAATGCCCTGGCGCCGGATACGGAGTATGAGCTGAAGGTGGAAGGACGCGGAGTAAAAGGGGGGGCGGCGACGACTGCGTTGTCGGGCAGGCTGGAAACGGCGCTGCCGGCCGACCGGAAAAAAGATCTTGGGTTTGTAGTCACCACCTGTCATGAATACAATCACCAGGATATACCGCAGGAAGGATTTAAGATCTATAAGCATATGCGGGCGTTGGATCCTGCCTTCATGGTCCATACGGGAGACGTGGTGTATCATGACCAGGTGGCGAAGGACCTGTCGCTGGCGTACTGGAATTGGCAGCGAATGTTCGCCTTGTCTACCTGTACGGAGTTTTACCGGCAGGTACCCTGTTATTTTATGAAAGACGATCATGATACCTGGATGAATGATTGTTATCCGGGTTCTGCGGACAGGTTTATGGGCCGGTTTACTTTTGACGAGGGTGTGCGGGTCTTCAACCAGCAGGTGCCGATTGGCCCCAGTCCTTACCGGACGATCCGCTGGGGAAAGGATCTCCAGGTCTGGCTGGTGGAGGGCCGGGAGTATCGAAGCCGGAACGATATTCCAGACGGACCGGATAAGACGATCTGGGGGAAGGTGCAAATGGAATGGTTCAAGGAAAGCTTTCGCCAGTCGGATGCCACTTTCAGGGTATTGATCAGTCCGACGCCGATCGTTGGTCCGGACCGTCCGCAAAAAAAGGATAACCATGCCAACTCCGGATTTGCTCATGAGGGGAGGCTGATCAGGGAGTTCCTGGCGAGCCAGCGGGATGTGTTTATTGTCTGTGGCGACAGACACTGGCAATATGCAAGCCAGGACAGCCAAACGGGTCTGATGGAATTTAGTTGCGGGCCTGCCAGTGACGAGCATGCCGGCGGATGGCCGAAGGATGATAAGCTTCCCGAGCACCATTACCTGAACATCGTGGGTGGTTTTTTGGGTGTCGACATAAAGCAGGAGGGGGATCGTTGCCGGATCTTTTTTACCCATTATGGTGTGGATGGAGAAAAATTATATTCAGAAAACTTTATAAACAGCCAGGTTTGAAAAAGATCAGCGTATGAAAAAATTCTTATTCCTGTCCTTTTCTTTTATCGCGATGGGGGCCGGTACGTATAGCCAGCAACGGGACATACAGCGGCCGAATATCGTTTATATCTTAGCGGATGACCTGGGGTATGGGGATGTCTCCGTATATAATCCCGACGGAAAGATCAGCACGCCGAATATCGACCGGCTGGCGGGTGAGGGGATGCGGTTTACGGATGCGCATACCACTTCTTCGGTATGTACGCCATCGAGGTATTCGTTGTTGACGGGGCGTTATCCCTGGCGGAGCCGGTTGCGGGTCGGCGTATTGCGGGGGTATAGCCGGACGCTGATCGACGATGGGCAGCCGACGGTCGGCAATCTGCTGCAGGAAAGCGGGTATCGTACGGCGGTCGTCGGTAAATGGCATCTTGGGTTGGACTGGGTGCCGAAGGATGCTTTCCGGGATTCGTTATTGCCGGCTAATGATCCGAAGAAGCTCTATGGTATTTTGAATGATATGAACCCGGACCAGATTGATTTTGATCAGGCGCCTGTGCGGGGGCCGGCGACGCAGGGATTTGATTATTCCTATATCCTCCCCGCATCGCTGGATATGCCGCCCTATGTTTACCTGGAGAATGATCGTCTTGTTCAACTGCCTACGGCTTATACGCCGGGAAATAAATTGACGTCGGGTTATACCGGTCCTTTCTGGAGGGCTGGTAAGATGGCGCCGGGGTTTGATTTTTATCAGACCTTGCCGGTGTTTACCGATAAGGCCGATGCTTTCCTGAGACGGGAGGGAAAGGGGACGAAGCCGTTCTTTCTTTATTTCGCGCTGCCGGCGCCGCATACGCCCTGGATGCCGGGTCCGGGGTATACCGGTAAGTCGGGTGCGGGGGAATATGGCGACTATGTGCAGGAGGTAGATGCGGCGGTAGGGAAGGTGTTGCATACGCTCGATAGTATGGGGCTTAGCCGGACGACGCTGGTCGTATTTGCCAGCGACAATGGTCCTTACTGGCGTCAGAATTTTGTAGAGCAGTTCCATCATAAGGCGGCGGGTCCCTGGCGGGGCATGAAGGGAGATGTATGGGAAGGCGGTCATCGGGTACCCTTTATCATTAGATGGCCGGGTAAGGTGCGGCCGGGGTCGGTGAGCGAGGCGACCACCACGCTGGGTAACTGGATGGCTACCTGTGCGGAGATCGTGGGCAATCACCGTTCCCGGTTCGAGGCGCAGGACAGTTATTCCATCCTGCCCGTGCTGACGGGCCGGTCGAAGGTCGTGACGGATCAGCCGGCGGTGGTGAACATTTCGTCAACCGGGCATTTCGATATCCGGAAGGGACCGTGGAAACTGATCGAGAAGCTGGGCTCGGGGGGTATGTCGGATCCGAAGGAGGTGACACCGAAGCCGGGGGAGGCGCCGGGGCAGCTGTATGACCTGGAGAGCGATCCGCATGAGGACAATAATCTATACGGCAGTCATCCGGAGAAGGTAAAGGAGCTGGAGGAGCTGCTGAAGAGGATACAGGAAGGGAAGAAAAGACTCATCACGAAATAAAAACACGAACTAAACACAAACAGAGCTTATGCGACATGCTTTAACACTATTACTTGCTATTGTCTTATTGGGCATTGCCGGTTACGGGCAAAACAGGAAGACCTTTAATATCGTCGATTTTGGGGCGAAGGCCGGCGGGGTGACCATGAATACGGGTTTTATCCAGGCGGCGATCGATGCGGCCACGGGCGCGGGCGGGGGGATCGTCGTCGTCCCGAAGGGGATCTTCCTTACGGGGACGGTCGTACTGAAATCCAATGTGGAGCTACAGCTCCGGCAGGGGGCGGTATTGCAGGCGAGCCTGCTGCCGGCGGATTACCAGCAACTGGCTTTTGTCTATGCCGAGGGACAGGATCATATTTCCATTACCGGGAAGGGCACCATTGACGGGAGGGGCCGCCAGGTGGATCTGTATATCGATAGTTTATTCTATGCGGGGAAGTATGACAGCGCCGATTACAATCTCCGGAGAAAAAGGCCCGAAAAGAGACCGGGTGGTCTCCGGATCACCAATTGTACGAATGTATTGCTCAAAGGCATCACGGTCAAGGATGCGGCTGCGTGGGTGCAGACCTATACGCTTTGCGAGAACCTGACGATCGACAGCATTCGGGTAGAAAGCGATGCATACTGGAACAATGATGGAATCGACATCTGTGATTGTAAGAAAGTGCGGATCACGCATTGTTATGTCAATTCGGCCGATGATGGCATTTGTCTGAAATCGCAGAATGGGGCCGATCATTGGAATGAGGATATCTATGTAGCCGATTGCACCGTCCGGTCGAGCGCCAGCGCCATCAAGTTTGGTACGAAGGGGGAAGGCGGGTTTAAGCATATCAAGGTGCGGAATATCCGGGTATTTGATACTTTCCGGAGCGCGGTGGCCCTGGAGTGTGTGGATGGGGGGATAATGGATGATGTGCTGGTGGAGAATATCGTCGCCACCAATACGGGCGATGGGATCTTTATCAAGCTTGGGCACCGGAACAAGGATGAGCGGTATAGCCAGCTCCGGAATGTGACGGTTAGAAATGTGAAGGTCCAGATACCCTTCGACAGGCCCGACAAGAATTATGATCTGCGGGGACCGGACCTTGCCTTCTTTCACAATCCTTTTCCCTGTTCTATAACCGGGCTGCCTGGTCATCCGGTGGAGAACGTGACCCTGGAGAATATCGATATCACCTGGCCGGGGCGTGGGAATGACGGGCTGGCCATTATCCCGCTTTATCGTATCAAGGATGTGGCGGAGAATGCGGCCGGCTACCCGGAGTTCTCTATGTTTGGCGAGTTACCGTCCTGGGGTTTTTATGTCCGGCATGTCGATGGGCTGACCATGAAGAATATCCATGTGCGGACGGCGGAGAAGGATTTCCGGCCGGCGTTTGTCTTTGATGATGTGGACGGACTGAACCTGCAGGGTGTCGATATTGCGAAGGCGAATAACGATGCGCCGGTCGTGCTGCGGAATGTCCGGAATGAAAAATTTCAAAAGATCACCACGCCCGGTTTCGTGGGTAAGCCCGTAAAAACGGTTCAATAGATAAAGGAGACCCTAAGATGAATGAGATATCTAAAATGAAGAAGCTGTTTTTTTTGTCTGCCGCGATGCTGATTGGTTATTGCGGTTGCCTGGAGGCCCAGGAGATCCAATATGTAAAGAGGTTTGCCAATGAGCATCATCCCGAGATCGGGTATTGGTTTATATCGCCGGCCCTTTTGCCGGGAGAGCGGTATATCCGCTACCTGGACTCTATTGCGGAGATGGATCCCTATACCTTGTTGTTCCTTAGTTCGCGGGAGGGGGCGGATTTTTATGATTTTAAGCTTTGGCATCCTGTATTTCAAAAGATCGTTGCGGAGGCGCACCGGCTGGGGATCAAGATCGGTTTCCAGATCTGGGGAGAGGTCAAGGCCGTTCCGTTGGAGAATGCGGAGCGGATGATCGTGGAGGATGAGGTGATGCTGGATGAGAGCGGAGGGGCGGAGCGCAGGATAAAGGCGCGTTATATCCGGTTCCCCGACCGGTTGTTAAAGACCGGTCTTTTTAAGGTCTATGCTTTTAAGAAAACAGCGGACGGATTCTATGATCCGGCCACCCTGAAGGATATCACCGATCGGTGTGAGACGGCCGAACCGGACAAGGAGACCCTGGAGGTAAGGATCAAGGGGGGGGCGGAGGTAAAGGGATTAACGGCCTGTATCATGACGCAGGAGTATATCTACCAGAGCAGCAGTTTTGGGGCCGATGAGATCGGCCGGTTTACGGGGTCCATGCGGGCCTATGCGGACATCCCCTTCGATGGGATGGCGCTGGATGAATATGGGAACAAGTTTGTCGCCCGGCCGGTCGAGCTGAAGGGGGCGCCGTTCCGCGGTCGCTGGTATTCACCGGCTATGGCGAAGGCGTATGGGCAGGCTACGGGGCTGTCGCTGGTCAGGACCCTGTTTGACGGGCGGTATGCGCCGCAGGGCCGGCCCGAAGTGCGGATGCGGGCGATCAATGAATATATGGACTTTATGCGGAGGGGGGCCAACCGGGTAGAGAACGGCGTCTATAAGCGGTCCCGGGAGATCTGGGGGCCGCAGATCTTTAGCGGCATTCATAACACCTATCACAATAGTTTGATCAACGACGAGATCTGGGCCAATGGCATCGGCTGGTGGGATGCGCCGCGCGCCTATGGGCAAACGGACGAGAAGACGCCGCTGCCCACGCAGATGGGGATTGCGATGGCGCATCCCATGAATGCAATGTACAACCAGTACTATGACATCCATATACCCAATGTCATCACAAAGGCGTTGACGGATCTGCGTTATGGCATCCGTACGCATTATCATGCATTGAATGATAAGCGTCCCAACCGGTCGGACCTGGAGAGCCCGGAGGCCGTCGAAGGGATCAATAAAGTGGAGAACTGCGCCCGGCTCCTGAATAAATTCAATCCCCGGCTGCCGGAAGTAAAGCTGCTGGTCATCTTTGGCCGGGAGGCGTTGTCGAACTGGTATCCGAATGAAGCCGACCGGGGTGAGTACGATATAAACGACAAATTGGGTATCGAGGAAAAGGCGAAGGAGATCTGGAATGCCGGTTACCCGGATGCGTTGGTGCCTTCCGATCTGATCGCGAGCCATAAGCTCGTTCTGGGTCCGGATGGTAAGCCCGTCATGAATGGTCACCGGTTCGATGCCATCCTGTATTTGAACCCGCAATATGCCCGGGAAGAGGAGATAAAATTCCTGGAAAGCTTTCTCGCCCGGGGCGGGAAACTGATGATCGAAGGGGAGGCCACCCGTGATTTTATGGGCAGGGATATTACGGCCCGGTGGCAGTCGATCTACCGGAAGTCGGCGGTCCGGGGTTATTCCGTCGCCGGTCTGCCGGGGCTGGGGATCCAAAAGACCTTGTTGCCGGATGGGTGTAAGACGGAGGATGGGGCCTATGTGTTTACAGATATCGGGTCGCTGAATGGGCCGGGGAGCGCCGGTTTTGTTTTGGACCTGCCGGGAGGGGGCCGGTATACGGGACAATATAAGGGGTTGATCGCTCTTTCGTTCGATAAGGCCGGCGGAGTTCGTAAGCTGGCGGCGGCGGGGCTGACGGAATTGAAGAAGGGAGATCGGGTGTTGTTGCGGTTTGACCATCCTACGGATGTGTTCTTTACCGCGGCCGGTAAAGGGGGGAAGCTGATCATCGCGGATGCGGAGGGGAGGACGAGGCCGGTAGTGGATAAGCTGGACCGATGAAGACGATGAGTTGGTCGGGGGTGATGAAATTAACCGATGGTCGATAAAATTAACCGTTGGGCAAGAAATTAACCGCTGTCCGGTAAATTCGTCGATCCAAAAATCGGGTAATTTGCTGTACATTCATTTTTTAAGTGATTTCTACTATCCTTTTATTGTCGTCTATTATGAGAAAATTTCTATCTACCATTGCAGCCCTCTCCATTGCCACCATTGCCGTCAATGCCCAGCAGGGCAAGATTTTGACGGACAAGGATTACCAGCATGCGGAGAGTTTTATGAATTACAATACCGAGTCTTTTGTCGACAACCATTTTAGCGGGCGACCCACGTGGCTGTCCGGGGACCGGTTCTGGTATCGTATTTTAACCGCCCAGGGCAGTGAGTACATCCTTGTCGATCCGGTCAAGGGGACCCGCAAGGCGGCCTTTGATCAGCAGAAGCTGGCGGCGTCCTTGTCCGCTGCCACCGGTAAAACGTATACGGCTGCTATGCTGCCTTTCCAGTCCTTTAGCTATACGCCGGATGATAAGGCCATCCTGGTCCGGGTGGACGGCAAGCAATATAAGGTCGACCTGGCGAGCTACCAGGCGACGCCTGATGCTACTCCTATGGCGCGTGGCGCCGGGGGCGGCGAAGGAAGGGGAGGAGGCCGCAGGGGCGGTGGGGCCGGTGCGGGAGATCTTTCTCCCGACGGTAAAAAGATGGCCTATATAAAGGACTATAACTTATGGGTACGGGATGTGGCTTCGGGTCAGGAGACACAGCTCACGACGGATGGTATCAAGGATTTTGGTTATGCGACTGATAATGCCGGTTGGAAAAGCAGTGACAGGGCTATCCTCCGCTGGTCACCCGACAGTAAGAAGATCGCCACTTTTAAACAGGATCAGCGTAATGTCGGTGACATGTATCTCGTGACCACCAACGTAGGCCATCCGGTGCTGCATGCCTGGAAATACCCTATGCCGGGTGATAAGGAAGTCACCATGATCACGCGGGTCATCATCGACGTGGATAATCCGAAAGTAATTGTATTAAAAGTGCCGCCGGATCAGCACCGGGCTACACTTAGCGATGATATTTCGAGCAGCGGGACCTTTGACGATGTGGATTGGAGCCCGGATGCGGCGCAGCTGGCCTTTGTCTCCACCTCACGGGACCACAAGAATGAGAAAATGCGTATCGCGGATGCTGCCACCGGCGATGTCCGGGAAGTCTTTGAAGAGACCGTTCCTACCCAGTATGAATCCGGATGGGGGAGTATCAACTGGCGTTATTTAGCCAGGACCAATGAGATTATCTGGTTCTCCGAGCGCAGCAACTGGGGACATCTTTATTTATATGATGCGGCAACAGGAAAAGTAAAGAATCCCATCACCCAGGGAGACTGGGTAGTGACCCAGCTGTTGAAGGTGGATGAAAAGAAGCGGGAGCTGTATTTTCTGGCCGATGGACGGCAGTCGGTGAATCCTTATTTCAGCCAGCTGTGCAAGGTCGGTCTTGACGGGAAGAACTTTAAGGTACTGACTCCGGAAGAGGGGAATCACCAGGTTAGTTTTTCGCCTTCCGACAACTATTTTATCGACAGCTATTCCAAGCCGGATGTGGCGCCGGTGACCGTACTACGTAATGTGGATGGCAAGCTGATCGCTACGCTGGAAAAAACGGATGTTTCCCGGCTGGTTGCTACGGGCTGGCATCCCTGTACTCCTTTCTCCGTAAAGGCTGGTGACGGGAAGACGGATGTCTATGGGCTGTTATTTACTCCGACGCATATGGACCCGAATCGGAAATACCCGATCATCGATTATATCTATCCGGGACCCCAGGGGGGCAGCGTAGGCAACTGGTCTTTCTCTTCTTCGAGGGGGGATAATCAGTCGCTGGCCGAACTGGGCTTTATCGTGATGTTGCTGGAAGGGACCAGCAATCCGCACCGGTCGAAGAGCTATCATGATATGAGCTATGGCGACATGTCGACGAACACCCTGGCCGACCAGGTGGCTGGGATCCGGCAGTTGTCGGCCCGGTATTCCTATATCGACACCAATAAGGTAGGGATCTGGGGGCATTCGGGTGGTGGTTTTGCCACGGCGGGCGCCATGTTCCGGTATCCGGATTTCTTTAAGGTAGGTATTTCGGAGTCCGGCAATCATGAGAACCGGAATTATGAGGATGACTGGGGTGAGCGATATGATGGTCTGGTCGGCAATTCCAATTATGACATACAGGCTAATGAGAACTATGCAAAGAACCTGAAGGGGAAGCTGTTGCTGGCGCATGGGTTGATGGATAATAACGTACCGCCGCAGAATACGCTGTTGGTAGTGGAAGCCCTGGAGAAGGCCAATAAGAATTTTGACCTGGTGGTGTTCCCGAATAGTCCGCATGGATATGGTGCATATAGCCCGTATATGATGCGTCGTCGCTGGGATTATTTTGTAAAGAACCTGGGGGGGATGGAGCCGCCGATGGAGTACAAGCTGCAGGCGAAGACCGATCCGAGGCTTGGACCGATGGAGGGAAGAATGGGGAGAGGGGCGGAGTGAGTATATGAATGATATTAAAGAAGCCCTACTGTGTGATGCAGTAGGGCTTTTTGATTACGGGCGGGTGTGAATTAAAACTTGATCCATGAAAAGGTTGCTCCTGATGATCGGGGTAGTGGTCCGACGGATGAGGGGGCGCTGGGGGGTTGTGACACCCGCGTCGTTGTTTGCGGCCGGTGCCGTATGCTGGTGTTTTGCCATTGTCTATCGGATGTTCTTTTTTGGCAATTCGGCGTTGGATATGGCCGGCAAGATATTACCAACCGGAGGTAAGGCCGCAGAGATATATGGATTATAGCCATTGGGATGCTGTGGATCTCAATGGCCATAATCATTTTCTTATGATAGTTTTGTCAGGGTTGCTGGTTGCGCAGGGATTATTTGTGTTTAATTTGGCTTATAGCCTTGCGAGAGGGAAAAAGAAGAGATAAAGTTAGCTAATGCTTGGGACAGATTTATAATTATTGTAATTTGTTTTATGTATTGGAAAGTCGTCATGACGGGCGTGCTGCTTATTTTTGTTGGTTTGGTTAAGGCTCAATCCCCCCTGGCAGACAGCCTGCGAAGGATCATCGAACTGGACAGAAGGGATTCGGTCCAGGCGCATGCGCATATCATGCTGGCCGATGCTTTGTCGCGGAGTGATCTGCCGGCGGCAAAGAAACAAGCATTGCAAGGGTTGTCGATCGCCCGGCAGCTGAACCTTCCGCTGCAGCTATCGGCGGCTTATTCCGAACTGACGACGCTGCATATGGAAACCCGGGAACCTGACAGCGCCCGGTATTACCTGGACCTGCTAAAGGAGTTGGCTGACGGGTCCTCCGTAACCAGGATTGCAATAAACTACAACCAGACGGCGGGTCTTTTTTATCATAAGCAAGGGAATGAAAAGGCTTCTCTCCCCTTTCTGCTGGAGGGACTGCGGTTGAGCACCCTGGACGGCAGTAAGATCGGCATGGCGGGGCAAAGCCTGAATGCCGGCAATTGCTATGTCAGCCTGGGGGATTATAAGAATGCCATGCTCCATCATCTCCGGGCGTTGGAGCTTTTTGAGGCGCTTGGCAATAAAAGGGGTATCTCATATAGTCTTACGGGGGTGGGTGGGGATTTTATCCAGTTAAATCAGTTTGCCGATGCGCTGCCTTATATACAGCGGGCCCTCGCGTTGAAAAACGAGTTGAACGATACGAGAGGGAAGGCCACTGCCTACAGCAATATGGGGGATATCGCGTCCGGGGTAGGGGATTATGAGAAGGCGCTGGCCAGCTATAAGGAGGCGTTGGAACTTGACAAGGCCTTGAAGCTGGGGGCCGAGGAGGGGAAGACCTCCTTTAATATCGGGCAGCTGTATGAAAAAATGAAGGATGTGCGGCAGGCCAGGGAATATTTACTACAGGCGGAAGCCTTGTTCCGGCAATCGGGCGACACCGCTTTTTTGGCTTCTGTCCATGCGGAGCTGGCCAATCTCCGGAACAACCCGTCGTTGCAGGAGAGCGTCTCCAATCCAACGGAGAAAGTCTTTTATAATACCTTGTCCACGTCGATCCGGATGGGTGACAAGAATGCAGAGGTCCGGAATTACAGATACCTGTCGGGGTTCTATGCCCGGAACGGACAGTTTGATAAGGCCTTTGCCTTTAACGAAAAATATCACGAGGCGGCGGACAGCCTGCAGAGCAGGGAGCTTCAGCTGCAGGTAAGAAGATTGGAGCAGCAATACAACATAGAAAAGAAAGAGGAGGAAATAACCTTGCTGAAGAAGGACCGGTTGCTGTACCAGGCCGATCTGAAGAACCGTCAGCTGTTCCGTTATGGGGAACTGATCGTCCTGGTGTCGCTGATCCTTTCGGGATGGCTGCTTATGGCGCGGTACCGGACGACGCAAAAGGCCAAACGTCTGCTGGAAATAGAAAAGATCCGTAACAATATCGCCCGGAACCTGCATGACGATATCGGGTCAGCGATTACCAGCATCAATATATTGAGCAAGGTGGCCCTGAAGAAGGAAAAGAGCCATATCCTGGTGATGCGTGAGCTGGAGAAGATCAAGGACCGGTCCTCGGTTATCATGGAGAATATGGGAGACATCGTCTGGGCCATCAACCCGGCCAATGATCCGTTGGAAAAGACCATCCTGAAGATGAAGGAATTTGCCGCGGAGATCCTGGAGTCGGCGGGGATCGACTTTACATTCCGGATGGAGGGGAAGCCGGGTGACTGGCGGCTGGGGGTAGAGGAAAGGAAGAACTTTTATCTTATTTTTAAAGAGGCGGTGAACAACGTCGTAAAATACAGTTGTGCCACCCGGGCCGGTATCGTATTGAAAAGGGAGGGAGGCCGGGTCCTGTTACGGATAGAGGACAATGGAAAAGGGTTTGATATCTCCCGTCATACTAACGGCAACGGGCTGAAGAATATGCAAGGCCGGGCCAGTGAAATGAACGCTCTTTTTACCATCGATTCCTCTCCCGGAGCGGGTACCGTTGTACAGGTGGACATGCCTATCACCTGATTGGGGTATCCGGGGAAGGGAAAAGACCATTATCTTACTATTATTTTGTAACTGTTTAAAACTACTTACCTGTGCCTGCCATCTTATTATACGAGGATAATAATAACCTGCGCGAGAGCGTATGCAGCCTGTTGCAACTGACGGAAGGATACAGTGTGTTGGGGGCGTTTGCCGATGGTCGTGCCGTGGAGAGCCAGGTTAAGACGTTTGCTCCCGATGTGATACTGATGGATATAAATATGCCGGGGGTCAATGGGATCGAGGCGGTGAAGAAGATCCGGACCTTTGATAAGAAAGCGCAGATCATCATGCTCACGATATTTGAGGATCCGGAGCATGTATTTATGGCGTTGTCTGCGGGCGCCAATGGTTACCTGTTGAAGAAAAGCATTTCCGATAAGCTGATCGATTCTATCGAAGAGGTCCTGAAAGGGGGGGCTCCGATGAGTCCTGCCATTGCCCGGATGGTCATCGATAATATGCAGCGGCAGCAGGCCGTGAAGGATGCCTACCAGCTTACGGCCCGTGAAAAAGAGATCCTGCAATTGCTTTCCCAGGGCAATAGTTTTAAGATGATCGCGGCTTCCCTGTCGCTCAGCGTCGACACCGTGCGTACCCATGCCAAGCATATCTATGACAAGCTGCATGTGAACTCGCAGATAGAGGCGGTGAGCAAGGCGCTGAATGAGCGGCTTGTGTGAATTAGTCGTTCTTTTCGAAGCGGACCAGCTCGCTGTTGTAGTCGATCGTTACTTTATAGTATTGAAAGAGGGAGCCGCCGACCGCGCCCTTTACCACTTTATCCATCGTGCCGATCATTCCTTTTGACCAGGCTTCGTCCGGGCGACGGGCAAACCATACCGGTCCGGCGGTGGTATTTCCTATTTTGACTTCCGGTACCTGGATCATATCGGCGCGGGTCACTTCTCCCTGTTCGATAAAACGCCAGTCGGGGTGGCGGAGATGCCATTGGTCGAACACGCTTTTTGCGATAAAGGAGCCGGCGATGGATTTGCTGCTACTGAGCAGTTCGGTCTGGGTCTTGTTGCTGAGCAGGATGGAGGCGCCGGTGTCGAACAGCACATCGATCGTCTCTCCGTCTATTTCCACCTGCATGCTGGGATGACCGAAGAGTTTATGTCCTGCCTTGTCTTTTTTAAATCCGAGGCGTTGAATGTTCTTATTCGCCGGGTTGCGGCTCAGGGGGGTATTCACATAGATCCGGCCCTTTTCATAGTCGAAGGTCCAGGAGTGGCCCATAAAAAAGAATTGTCCCAGGAATGCATCATGGGGGATATAGGCTTTTATAAATTCACTTTCCTCGCTGGGGGCGGGGACCTGGAAGAAGGGGACTTTTATATAGGGCCGGAAGCTGGCCCGTAATTGTGGTGAAGGGATATTTGGATCGGCAATGACGTCTTTTGCCGGGATATAGCGGATCTTTTCGCTGTCGATGGAGGTTTCCAGTACCTTGGCTTCGAGGTGCAGGCGGCTGATCGCGGTGGGGTAGACGGCATTATATCCTCCTCCCGTATCGCAAAACCCCAGGAGGGTGTCGCCGTTGGCGGTCGGGATCTTTATATAGAAGCGTCCGTCGATCATCCGTGCGGGGAGCTCGATCTTTCCCGGCGAATGGGGGGCAAAGCCATCGAGAAAAAACAGGCTTATCATTAAAAGGATCGCTGTACGCATGGCAGGTAGCTTAAGGTGTTTGATGATAAATTTAAGCTTATATATTGAGGTTTGCAAGGATGGGAAAACTTCCTACCTTCCGGGGAGTATTGCTAAAAACAAATCAGCCATGATGAAAAAGATAGTATCGGGGTCTGTGTGCCTTTTTGTTTTTTTGTTTGTCCTGCGTTTGGCCGGATGGCCGCAGGGGGATCGGAAATGGTGGAAGGAGGCGGTCGTTTACCAGATCTATCCGCGTAGCTTCCAGGATGCCAATGGGGATGGGATCGGTGATCTGAAGGGTATCCTTTCGCGGTTGGACTATATAAAGAGCCTGGGGGTGGATGTGGTCTGGCTGAATCCGATCTATTCCTCTCCCAATGATGATAACGGGTATGACATCAGCGATTACCGGAATATCATGAAGGATTTCGGGACCATGGAGGATTTCGATGCGTTGCTACAGGGGCTGCATAAACGGAAGATCCGGCTTGTCATGGACCTGGTGGTCAATCATACCAGTGATGAGCATGCGTGGTTCAGGGGATCCAGGAGTTCCCGTTCGAATCCTTACCGGAATTATTATCACTGGTGGGATGAAGAAAGGGGGAAGCCGGCCTACCGGTGGAGTTTTTTTGATGTCAATAGCGATGCCTGGCGTTATGATTCGCTGACCCGGTCCTATTATCTCCATTATTTTTCGCGGAAACAACCCGATCTGAACTGGGAAAACCCCCGGGTGCGGCAGGAAGTATATGGGATCATGAAATTCTGGCTGGATAAGGGTATCGATGGATTCCGGATGGATGCCTTCCAGTTTGTGGCCAAGGATACGACCTTCCCGCCATTGCCGCCGGGTTATCAAAGCAATGTCATCAAATATTATGGCATGGGTCCGCATCTGCATGACTATCTCCGGGAGATGAATCGGTCCGTGCTGTCCAAATACGATATCATGACCGTCGCAGAGGGGGCGGGTAGTAGTTTTGCCGATGCGCATGCGTTGGTAGACCCGGAGCGGCATGAGCTGAACATGGCCTATCATTTTGAGGGGATGGATGTAGGTAATGATCCAAAGGGGTATAGCCTGCTGGACCTTAAACGGGTGTATACGAGATGGGATAGTGCGTTCGCGGTGTCCGGCTGGTTGTCGATCTTTCTTGCCAATCACGATAATCCGCGAATGGTAAGCAAGTATGGTAATGACAGTCCTGCCTTCCGGGCCGTTTCCTCCAAGATGCTGACCACTTTTATCATGACCATGCGGGGGACGCCGTATTATTATAACGGGGATGAGCTGGGGATGTCGAATGCCCGGTTTGGGCGGATAGAAGATTACCGGGATATTGCCACGATCAATCAATACAAGAGCCTTGTGAGCAAGGGGGGCGATGTGGAGGCTTTTCTCGAAGGGCAGAAGTTCTCTTCCCGCGACAATGCGCGTACTCCTTTTCAATGGGATGCCACTGCCAATGCCGGTTTTACAACGGGTACGCCGTGGATCGCCGTCAACCCGAACTATATGACCGTCAACCGGGCGGAGGAGGAAAAGGATCCCCGGTCGGTATTGAACTATTTCCGGAGAGTGGTGAAGCTGCGGAAGGAGAATCCTGTGCTGGTCTATGGGAAATATAAGCTGCTGGACAAGAATAACCCAAATGTATATGCGTATACGAGGGAATTGAACGGGAAGAAGCTGTTGATCCTGTTGAATTTCAAGTCTGTTGCCGCCACGGTGAATACGGGGATCGACTGGCGCCGGGCGAAGCTATTGCTGGGGAATTATCCGGCGCCGCCGGCGGATGGGAAGCTGCGGCCGTATGAGGCGCTGATCTATCAATTGTGAGAGAGGAGGTTAAACCTTGCGGGCGTGGGGCGGTCTATGATCCATGCAAGGGAAAAAAATCGGCTTTTTATTGGGTTTTGTATGTCTGGCGGTTATTGGCCGGGGGCAATCTTCTTCTCCGGGTTTTGCCGGGGTGGACGACTGGCTGCAGCAGCATGTGAAGGAGATGGGTGGGCGTGTAATGCTTGTGGTCTATAAGGATGGGAAGGTCATCTATGATCAATCGGTCAGTGAGATGAGCCGGCGGCAGAAGATGGTCAATAATTTTATTGCCCGGCGGCAGGGGAAGGCGGCGGATAACGAGGATTATACGTTTTCCACGCGTCAGCCGATCGCCAGCTGCAGCAAATGGCTTAGTGCGGCGCTGGTGATGACTTTTGTCGACGAGGGCCGGCTTGACCTTTCCGATACGGTAGGGAAATATCTGCCGGTGCTTTCCTTGCATGGGAAAGGGGGGATCACGATCCGCCAATGTCTTTCGCATCTGACCGGTATCAAGGAGCCTCCGTTGAAAGAGAGTCTGAAGGAAATGAAGGAGTTTACCAGTATGGATGATGCCATTGCTGCTATTGCGGCGATGCCGATGGAGGGAATGCCGGGGAGCGTTTTTCATTATAGCAATGCGGGGTTACAGATAGCAGGGGCTATCCTGGAGAAGATAAGCGGCAAGAGCTTTGAAACGCTTTTTGCCGAACGGATCGCGGGGCCATTGGGCCTTCGTAATACGGATTTTGGTAAAGGGCGGGTTGCCTTGCCAGCGGGTGGGGCGAGCAGTACGCCGGAGGATTATATGAAATTTCTTGTGATGATCCTGGATAAGGGGGTGTACAGGGGTGTGCGGGTGTTGAGTGAAAAGAGTGTGGAGGAGATGCAGGTGAACCGGCTTACGCCGGATGTGACTATCGGGTATTCGCCTGCGGGGTCGGCGTCCGTGGGATATGGATATGGGGAGTGGATCCTGGGTGGGGAAGGGCGTAAGGCGGGCGGGGATGGTGGTGCGGGTGCCGGGGGGCAGTTTGTCAGTTGCCCCGGGTTGTTTGGGAGTTTTCCGTGGGTGGATAAGGAGAGAGGATACTGTGCGTTTTTGATGACGTACTATGTGAGTGGGGGGAAGGATAAGCAGGAGCGATATTTTGAGTTGAAGAATAAAGTCGATGCAGCGCTCATAAGATGAACGGGGCGTCGCAACGGATGTTATATAGTACTACTACGGCCTACCTCCACCCACCGCCTAAGCTGGCGTAGAGTGTGATCAATGCCTGTAACTGTTGCAGCCGGTCGTCGATGCCTTCGAGCTGGGCGGACAGCAGGTTTTGTTCCGAGGTAAGGACGTCGGTATAGTTGGCTTTTGCGTCGGCCCGCATCAGTTCCTTTGTATAGTCGACAGATTTTTGAAGGAAGTGAATTTGTCTTTCGCGGATCGTCATCTTATCCGTTGCCGTCTGGTAGTCGAACAATGCGTTGGATACTTCCTGGCCGGCGGTCAGCAATGTTTTTTCGAATGTAAGCAGGAATTCCTGTTCCTGGGATTTTGCTATTTCCAGCCGTTGTTTGTTGAGGCCGTTGTTGAAGATAGGTTGGGTCAGGCCGCCTACGAGATTCCCAAAGAATGAAGAAGCGTCGAAGAAATGGGCCAGGTTGCCGGAGGACAGGCCGCCTTCGCCGGTGATGGTCAGGGCCGGATAAAAATAGGTCCTTGCCGCGTTGGTGAGTTCGGTATAATAACGCAACTGGAATTCGGCTTCCTGTACGTCGGGGCGGTTGGCCAGCAACTGGGCGGGCAGGCCGAGGTGCAGGTCCGGAGCGGGCGGCGGGAGGCTATCGAGGCTGTCGCGTATGATGGCGCCGGGGGAGCGGCCCAGCAGCAGGCAGATGTTATTTTCCGTTTGGCGGATGTTCTGGCGGATATCGGGGATCGTGACTTCTACGGAATATAGGCCTGCCTGGCTTTGCATGACGGCTGCGCCGGTGAGGACGTCGGATTCCTTTAGCGCCTTTGTAGTGATCACGTCCTCTTTACGGTTCTCCGCCGTGGCGAGCGTGATCTTTAGCTGTTTATCAAAGACGAGGAGCTGATAATAGTTGGTAGCTATGCCGGAGATGAGCTGTGTCTGGACGTCGCGGCGGAATGCGTCACTTTGTAACAGCGCGGCGAGCTGTGCTCTTTTTGTGCTGCGGAGCTTACCCCAGAGATCGACCTGCCAGCTGGAGTTGAGATAGGCTTCGAAGGTTTGAGTAGAAGGTGTGCCCGGGTTTTTTTGCAGGGAGGCGCCTGCGTTTGCGTTCAGGCTGGGGAAGAAGGCCAGCTTGCTTTGCCGGAAATTGGCGGCGGCCTCGCGGATGCGTGCGGTGGCGATGCCGAGGTCAAGGTTGCTGCGGATGCCTTCTTCTATGAGATCTTTTAGCGGCGTGTCGGTAAAGAATTGCTGCCAGGGGATGCTGGCTATCGTGGTGGTGTCGGTGATCGTCGTATCACGATAGAGGTCGCTGTGGATGATCTGGTCGGGACGGCGGTAGGGTTTCGTGACTTTGCAGGCCGCGATGATGGAAAAAAACGAGATTAACAGGAGGAGGTTATTTTTCTTCATCGTCATATGTTTTTTTGTTGCCCCGCAATTTTTCCTGCAGGCCCTGGAAAATGATGAACAGGGTCGGTATCACGAATACGCCCAGGCAGGTTCCGAACAGCATACCGCCGATGGCTCCTGTACCGATGGAGCGGTCCCCGTTGGCGCCGACGCCGCTGGCGAAGATGAGGGGCAGCAGGCCGAAGACAAAGGCGAAGGAGGTCATCAGGATGGGACGTAGTCGTGCCTTTCCCCCTTCGATAGCGGCTTCCAGCAGGCCCATGCCTTTTTGTCTTCGTTCGACGGCGAATTCTACGATGAGAATGGCGTTTTTGGAAAGCAGCCCGATGAGCATGATCATCGAGATCTGCATATAAATATTATTATCCTCTCCGAAGAGCTTTGCAAAGACGAAGATGCCCGAGAGGCCTACCGGGAGGGACAGCAGCACCGCAAAGGGGAGGAGGTAGCTCTCGTATTGTGCGCTTAGCAGGAGGTAGACGAAGGCAAGGCAGAGCGCGAAGATATAGATCGTTTGGGAACCGGCTGCCTGCTCTTCCCGGCTGATGCCGGAATATTCGAAGCCATAGCCGGCGGGTAATTTTTCGGCGGCGGTCTGCTGGATGGCCAGCAGTGCCTGGCCCGTGCTATAGCCATCGTTGGGAGAGCCGCTGACGGACATCGAGGTGAACATATCGAAGCGCGAAACCGTTTCCGGTCCGAAGATCCGTTTCAGGGTAATAAACTCGGTGATGGGGATCATCGTGCTGTCCGTTCCCCGCACCTGGATCTTGCTTAGTCCTGCCGGTGCGGCGCGATAGTCCGAGTCTGCCTGGAGGATCACCTGGTATTGCTGGCCAAATTCCGTAAAGTTGGAGGCATAGGAGCTGCCATAGAAGACCTGCATGGCGTTGAGGATATTTGTGACCGTTACGCCCGCGTCTTTTGCCTTTGGCACATTTATATCCATCTCATATTGCGGGAAATTCGGGTTGAAGCTTGTGGAGGCATATTGTATTTCCGGTCTTCTGTTAAGCTCCCCGAGAAAGCTCTGCGACACCTTATAGAACTGGTCGGTGGTATGACCGCCCTTGTCCTGCAGCTGGATCGTAAAGCCCCCGCTGGTCCCGAACCCGGTGATCGTGGGTTGTGACATAAAGACGATGTTGGCTCCGCGGATGCCGGCGGTCTTTTTTGTAAGCGTCCTGATGATGTCCTTATTGGTTACGCCGGGCCGGTCGTCCCAGGGTTTTAGCCGGGCCGTTATCATCCCGTAGGCGCTGCCGCTACCGCCGATATAGTTGCTTCCCAGCGTGCGCATCGTGTTGGCGACCTGCGGGACCGAGCGGCAGATGCTGTCGACCTCGTCGGCGATCGTCTGTACGCGTTCCATGCTGCTGGCCGGGGGGAGGCTGATGTTGACAAAGATCGTTCCCATGTCTTCTTCGGGGACGAAGCTGGAGGGAGTGGCCTTCATCAGGAGATAGAAAAGCGCTCCGAATGCCACAATGATCCCAATGACAAGCCATCGCCGGGCAGAGAGGAAGGTCACTGTTCTTGAATAGCGATCGGTCAGTTTGTTATATCCTTTATTAAACCAGATGCCGAAGCGTTGAAGGGTCGTTTTCTTTTTTCCTTCCTGTCCGTGGTCGGGTGGCCGGAGGAACATGGCTGCCAGGGCCGGGCAGAGTGTAAGTGCGTTGATCGAGGAGATCCCGATCGCGATGGCCAGCGTGATGCCGAACTGCCGGTAGAACACTCCGGAGGAGCCGGTGACAAAGGACACGGGTACGAAGACGGAAGCCATGACGAGGGTGATCGATATTATAGCACCTGAAATTTCACTCATCGCGTCGATGGCCGCCTTTGTGGGTGATTTATAACCGCCCTCCAGCTTTGCGTGTACTGCCTCT
Organism: Puia sp.; assembly: GCA_036500545.1. GTDB lineage: Bacteria > Bacteroidota > Bacteroidia > Chitinophagales > Chitinophagaceae > Puia. Next base: position 134,640 of record DASYBV010000028.1, read on the forward strand.
ACCACCACGACGGCGTCGTCCACCACGATGCCGATGGCCAGCACCAGGGCGAAGAGGGTCAGCAGGTTGATGCTGAAGCCCAGCAGGTAGAGGAAGAAGAAAGTGCCGGTGATCGCTACGGGTACGGAAATGCCATGGATGATCGTGGACCGGAAGTCCTGGAGGAAGATAAAGATCACCAGGAAGACAAGGGCAAAGCATTCGAAAAGCGTATGAAGGACCTTGCTGATGGAGGCGTTGAGAAAATCGTTGATATTGACCAGGTAGAGGATCTTGACGCCGGCGGGCAGGGAGGGGATGGCCTGGTCGATCACCTTCTGACAGTCATCGATGACCTGTTTGGCATTGGAGCCGGGTGTCTGGTTTATCGAGATGCCTACGGATTGTTTACCGTCCGTTGAGTTGGAGCCGGTATAGCTTTGTGCGCCCAGCTCGATGCGGGCGATATTCTTTAGTTGCAGGTATTGGCCGCGGCCGAGGGTCTTTATGATGATATTGCCGAACTGTTCCGTCGTGGCCAGCTGTCCGCTATAGCGGATGACGTATTGAAAACTTTGGTTGTCGTTCTGTCCGAATTGCCCCGGGGCGGCCTGTACGTTTTGTTCGGCCAGGGCGGCGCTGACGTCTGCGGGTGTGATCTTATAGACGGCCATCAGATCGGGTTTGAGCCAGATGCGCATCGAATAGGTCATCGTCGAGCCGGTGACGGCGGCGCCGCCCACGCCGTTGACGCGTTGCAATTGGGGAAGGAGGTTGATCGCGGCGTAGTTCTGGAGGAAGGTCTGGTCATAGCCCGGCTTGTCGCTATAGAGGGAGAGGATCAGGAGGTTGCTGCTTTGTTGTTTGCGTACCCTTACTCCATTTTGTGTTACGGATTGCGGGAGCAGGCTTGCTGCGGCTGCGACCCGGTTCTGTACGTCCACGGCTGCGATATCCGGGTCCGTGCCTACGGCGAAGTATACGCTGATATTGGCCGAGCCTGTATTATTGGCGGAGGAGGTCATATAGGTCATGCCTTCCACGCCGTTGATCTGTTGTTCCAGCGGGACGATCACGCTTTTCACCACCACATCGGCATTGGCGCCGCTATAGCTGGCGGAGACCTGTACCGTCGGGGGGGAGATATTGGGGTATTGTGCGATAGGGAGCTTTGTCAACCCCAGCACCCCGAGCAGGACGATGATCACCGAGATGACGGTGCTTTGGACGGGTCTTTCTATAAATCTTTTAAACATGGTCGGCGCTATTTGGTGTGGGGGTGATCATTTACCGTAGAGGCTGTCTGCATTGACCGGCCGGGGTATTACCACCGTGCTGTCCTTCAGATTGAAGCCGTTGAGCAGGATCCTGTCACCTTTTTTGAGGCCTTGTGTCACCACCAGGAATTTGCCGTCGTTGGTCGGTGTCGAGGTGATGGGCGTCGAAATGACGCGGTTGCTGTCGATCAGCAGGTAGACGAAGTGTTTATCCTGGAGCTCGTAGGTGGCCGATTGCGGTACCAGCAGGGCCGTGTCAATGATGCGGGGAACGCGTACGACGGCGCTGGCTCCGCTGCGGATCAGGTCGGTCGGGTTGACGAACTGGGCTTTGATGCTTACCGTGCCCGTGCCGGTGGAGACAAAGCCGCTGGCGGTCTCCAGCTTGCCTTTCTGCGGGTATTGGCTGCCGTCAGCCAGCACCAGGGACACGGGCGGGAGCTTATCGAGCTTATCCTGCAGGGTGGCGCCGGCTATCCGGTTGGACATACCCAGCAGCTGTTTTTCGCTAAGGGCGAAATAGGCGTAGACCTGATCGATACGGGACAGGCTGGTGAGCGGGCTGGCGGTGGTGCTGCTGATCAGGTCGCCGATCTTATAGGGGATGGGGCCCATCACCCCGGTGATGGGGCTGCGCAGCGTGGTATAGCCTACGTTGGTCTCTGCGTTACGAAGGGAGGCATTGGCCTGGTCGAGGGCTGCTTCTTTTGATTGCAGGGTAAATTGTGCGGCGTCCAGTTCATATTTGCTGACGATATCCTTTTCTACGAGGGGGCGTACTTTTTCCACGCCCATCTTTGCGGCGTCTACGTCTGCCTGGGCGCTGCGGATCGCCGCTTTTGCGGTGATGACGGCTTCGTCGTAGACGGGGTTCTGGATCTTGAACAGCATCTGTCCTTTTGTGACGTTGGCGCCTTCTGCCACATAGATCTTTTCCAGGTAGCCGTCTACCATGGGCCGCAGCTGTACGATCTCGATGCCCTCGATCGTGGCGGGGAAGTCGATATAGAGGGTGGTGGACTGCGGGCTCAGGGTCAGGGTGCTATAGACCTGCGGTGTGGCGGGAGGTTTGGCGGTTTTTTTGTCGTTGGAGCAGCCGGATAGGAAAAACGCTGTCGTTATAACCGCCATTATAAACGACTTTATAAACGACCTTGTAATTGACCTTATAACTGACCTTATAACGAAGTTAAGGGATGCCTTTTTTATAGTCATATGAATGGCTATTACTTTATAGATTTTGGAAATGCAGGAGGGGGCTTTTGCAGGAGGCCTGTAGGTTAGCGGTCAAATATATTCAATTCCGGAGAAAGTTAGGCCAATTGTGGTCCGTTAATGAATGTTTGGCTAAATTTGGGACCCTAAAATTTAGGAGCGTCCGGTGGGCGGGTCATTCGCAAAATTTTGTATAAATGATTGATATTAGACTGATAATCAATGATAAAGAGAAGCTGATCGATTCTTTGACGAGACGGCAGTTCAAGGATATGGCGATTGTCGACCAGGTAGTGGAGTCGTATGAGAAGAAACTGGCTTTACAGAAAGAGGTGGAGGACTTGAATAAACAAAGAAATGAGGCTTCTGCCAAATTCACTTCCTGTACGCCGGCGGAGCGGGAGGAGATCAAGAAGAGTGTGAAGCTGATCTCCGATAAGATAAAGGAGAAGAGTCCGGAGCTGGATGAATTGACTGCGACGATCGAACGTCTGTTGTTGTATATCCCCAATCTTATCCGGGACGATGTTCCGTATGGGGTGGATGATAGCGATAACCCTGTCGTCAAGACCTGGAGGGCGACGCCTTCTTTTGATTTTGCGCCAAAAGAGCATTTTGATCTGCCGATCCAGGGGATCAACCTGGAGGCGGGGGCGAAGCTGTCGGGAAGTCGTTTTGTTTTATATTCTCACAAGGTAGCGCGGCTTATGCGGGCGTTGACCAATCTCATGATGACCATTCATCATAAGAATAATTACCAGGAGATCGTTCCCCCGATCGTGGTGAAGCGGGAGACCATGCAGGGGACCGGTCAGTTGCCGAAGTTCGAGGAAGAGGCGTATAAGACGACGGATGATCTTTTTTTGGTGCCGACCTCGGAGGTGAGCCTGGTGAATATTCACCGCGATGAGATCCTTTTGGAGGATCAGTTACCTGTGTATTATACGGCGTTCACACCTTGCTTCCGGAAGGAGTCTGGTTCCTATGGGAAGGATACGAAGGGCATCATCCGGATGCATCAGTTCAACAAAGTGGAGCTTGTCAAGTTTGTGAAGCCGGAAGATGGGAATGCGGAGCTTGATAAGATGGTGGCGAATGTGGAAGAGTTGTTACAGACACTGGACCTGCCATACCGGATCGTCACGCAGTGTTCCGGGGACATGGGTTTTACTTCGCATATCACGTATGACCTGGAGGTATGGTTCCCGGGACAGAATAAATACCGGGAGATCTCGAGCGTTAGTACGACCATCGATTTTCAGGCGCGGCGGGCGAATATCCGGTTCCGGCGGAAGGAGACCAATAAGGTTGAGTTCTTACATACGTTGAATGGTTCGGGGCTGGGTATGGACCGTGCGGTTGCTGCGATATTGGAAAATTACCAGCAGAAGGATGGATCGGTGATGATACCGGAGGCGTTGGTGCCTTATTGCGGGTTTGATAGGATTGAGGCGATTTAATTATGCATGAATAATGATCGTATTATTTGATAAAAAAAGCCGCTGAGTACTTCAGCGGCTTAAATATTTGTCCCCCAGGTCATTTCCACTACTCTTCGGACTAAACCCGCCAGCCCCGATTCCCTGGCAGAAGCAACATTTCGGGCGCAGCTTTAAACGCTGATAAACCTGTTGACTTTTCATCTGGCGACACGCTATGTTTCTGTCATCCAATAATTCAAATGTTGATACCTTTATACAATTTTCAATCCACACAACCGTGACTGAATCGCAAAACATAGAATATAAACAGACCTGGAGGGATGACTACCTAAAATGGATATGCGGCTTTGCCAACGCCCAGGGAGGAAAGATATTCATTGGCATGAATGACAACGGCGACGTCACTGGGATCGAAGACTATAAGAAGCTTATGGAAGACATCCCCAATAAAGCAGTTAATCACTTGGGGCTTATGGTCGATGTTAACCACCATAAAAGGGACAGTAGGCATTACATCGAGATCGACGTCCCAGTCAGCAGCGTCCCTATTTCCTATCATGGCATTTATCATTATCGCACCGGTAGCACCAAGCAAGAACTAAAAGGCATCAGTCTGCAAAATTGGCTGCTTAAAAAGGTTGGCAAACATTGGGAGGATCTTCCGGCCCCATCCTCTACCTTAACCGATATTGACGAGGACAACATCCGCAAATTTCTCAAAAGGGCTATTTCACAAAAACGCTTACCCGACGAGGCTATGGAGTACGACCTGCCCGTGCTTCTCGAAAGCCTTCATCTACTTACTAAAGAGGGACGGCCGACCCAGGCCGCGATCCTATTATTTGGGAAAAGGCCTTCCATGATGTCCCCTACTTGTAGCTTTAAGATCGGCCGGTTTGGCCGAAGAGACGACGATCTACAGTTTCAGGACGTCATCGAAACCAACTTGTTTTCCATGCCCGACGTAGTACTGGGGAAACTAAACGACCGGTACCTTGTCCGGCCGATTTCCTACAAGGGTCTCGAGCGGGTGGAACCGCTGGAATATCCAGAACCCGCTTTGCGCGAAGCTATCCTCAACGCCATCGTTCACAAGGATTACGCGAGTACCTGGGCCTTTCTTCGCGTATACGACGATAAATTGGAGATATGGAATCCAGGTCCTCTCCCGGAAGAACTGACCATCGAGAAGCTAAAAGGCCGGCATTCCTCCTATCCCCGCAATCCTCATATAGCGGAAGTATTCTTTAAAGCCGGGTATATCGAAGCCTGGGGGAGGGGAACCACCAACATGATCAGAGAATGCGTTATGTTCGGTTTGCCCGAGCCCTTACTTGAAGAAGATCAGGGTGGTGTAAGAGTAACTTTACTAAAGGACATTTATACGCAGGAATATCTAGCCCAACTGGGGTTAAACGACCGGCAGACGAAGGCTGTACTTTACATAAAGCAAAAGAGCTTTATCACAAATAGCCAGTACCAGCAAACATATCAAGTATCAGCCAGCACAGCACTTAGGGATCTGGACGACTTGGTCCGCCGGAGCATCCTGGTCAAAGAAGGTGATAAAAAGGGTAGCCGCTACTTGCTTAGAAGATGATCCTGGTGGATATATGACGGATATGACGGATATATGACGGATATATTCTCTATCAAATCATCATCCCATTGTATATCAGGCCAAGCCTTTAATTTTTAACCTTTACCGGATAGGGTGGACGGGTTGGGGGGATCTGGGGGTTCTTTTCCAGTTCCTGCAGGGCGATGGCGATCGCTTTTTGGAGTTGGGGGTCGTTGCCTTTGATCACTTCGGCGGGAGTCTGTTCGACTTCGATATCGGGGGCAACGCCGACGTTCTCCACTACGAATCCTTCTTTTGTCCAGATGCCGACATTGGGGGCGGTCACCCCGCCGCCGTCGATAAATTCGGGGAAGCCGAGGATGCCGACCAGGCCGCCCCAGGTGCGTTTGCCGACGAGGGTGCCTACCTTGAATTTCCGGAACATCCAGGGCAGCATGTCGCCCCCGGAGCCGGCGGTCTCATCGATCAGCATGACCTTTGGTCCCTGGATGGAGGCGCTGGGGGATTTGAGGTCCCGTCCGTAGCGCATGTTCCAGTAGGCCTGATAGGGCTTTTGCAGGATATCGATGTAGTAATCGGCGAGCTGGCCGCCGCCATTGAAGCGTTCGTCCACGATCACGGCCTTGCGGTTGGCCTGGGGAAAGAAATATCTTTTGAAATAGTCATGTCCCAGTCCGGCGGTGTTTGGGACATAGACATAGGCCACCTGGCCTCTTGTCGCCTCCGTCACCTTGCGGAGGTTGCCTTCTACCCAGTCGCGGTTGCGGAGATCGGCCTCATTGGCAACGGGCACCACTTTTACTATCCGGCTGCCGGTGTTATTGGGGTTGGGGCCGACGGTCAGCTCGACGATCCGGCCGGCTGTATTTTCAAAATATTTATCGATGTCTTCTGCGGCGGTCAGCTCATGGCCATTGACAGCGAGCAGATAGTCGCCTTCCTTTACGTTGACGCCGGGTTCTGTGAGAGGAGACCGCAGGTTAGGATTCCAGTTGAGGCCGCCATAGATCTTTTTAAAACGGTATTGGTTATCGGAGATCGAGTAGTCGGCGCCCAGCAGTCCGCCGGGGATCCGTTGGGGAAGGTAGAGGCGGTCGCCGGGATCTGTGATGCGATGATGGCCTACCGATAACTCGCTGCACATCCACTGGATCAGGGTATTCAGGTCGTTGCGACAGGCGAGGTCGGGAAGGAAGACCGCGTATTTCTTTTTCATGGCTGCCCAGTCTACGCCGTGCATTTTTGGGTCATAGAAATAGTCGCGGTTGATGCGCCAGGCTTCGTCGAAGATGTCGGGCCATTCGGCTTGCGGGTCGATCTTTACCTGGATATCGGCTATGTTAAGAATCCCTTTTCCCTGTTCGGGTTTTTCTCCTGCGTTGGTGATACCCCATTGGCCGTTGCTGATATTGAGATAGAGCATTTTTTTCCCGTCGGCGGTGAGGAGGTAATAGTTGAGGCCCATCACTTCGGTATCGGTGCGTTTTGAAAAGCTGTATTTGCGCATGACGCCGGGACCATTGTCCGGGAAGCTGACATAGAGGAGATCGCCGTTCGTTCCGACGCCAAGTTGTTGGTAGTTGCCGGCTTTTATAGGGATATCGAGGATGCGGTTTTGAATACCGGCCCAGTCGATATGAAGGGTGGCGGGTTTGGGGGTGGTGCTGTCCTTCTTGTTGGCGCGTTCTTCATCGTTCTCTTTCATCAAGGGGGAAAGGGTCGTGTTTTGGAGCGTGACCAGGTAGATGGACTGGGTCGCGTGCATGTCGTCGTTGGATTGATCGAACCAGTTGAGAACGGGGCCGGCATCGGTGGAGGCGAGGAAATACAGATATTTTCCGGAGCGGTCGAATTTTGGTTCAGAGGCATCGCTGAGACCGTCGGTGAGGGGATAGGACTTGTCTTCGTCGATGGAATAGAGATAGATCCTTTTGAATTGCGTCTCTGTGACCTTTGTATAGGCGATCCACCTGGAGTCATAGGACCAGTCGCTGAACATATCGCGGAAGGCGCCGGGGATATAAAATTCGTCGGCGCCTATCTTTTTTATCGAAGCGGAGGCAAGGTCTACCACATAGAGGTCGCGGCCGTTGTCTGAATAGGTGATCCTTTTGCCGTCGGGAGACCAATTGAGGGCGTTGTAGAATCCCGTGCCGGTGAGCTTTATTTTTTTGATCCCGCCTTTGCCGTCCTGTGGCTGTATGAAGAGTTGATATTCGCCGGAGGCATCGGAGAAATAGGCGATGGAGGCACCGTCGGGAGACCAGGAGGGGTATTTCTCATGGACGCCGGTAGTGGCGGTCAGGTTTCGGTAGTCGCCCTTCTCTGCGGGCACGGTGAGGATATCGCCCCGGAAGTCGAAGACGGCGCGGGAGCCGGAGGGAGAGATGTCGGCGCTGCGGATATAGCGGGGGCCTTTTACAAAACGGGGGCGGAGCTCGAGGAGGTCGGCGCCGATGCCGATGGTTAGTTTTTTGGAAGCGGCGGTATTGTTGCCGGCGGCTGTTGCGGCATCAAGGGTATGGAGATAGCCGGCCTGTTCGAAGATGATCTTCCCATTGTTGCCGGAGGCGTTGAGGATGGGGAAGTCTTTGAATTCCGTCAGCTGTTTTACTGTTTTGGAGGCGATGTCATAGGAGAAGAGGTTGAATTCGCCATTGCGGTCGCTGCGGAAGTAGATCGTGTTGTCCATCCAGATGGGGCCGGTATCGTTGCAGCCTCCTTCGGATTGGGGGATCTTTATCACGGACTGGTCGGCGAAGGAGAAGATATAAATAGTAGCGATCGAGCCACCCCGGTAGTGTTTCCATTGTTTAAAGGCATCGCCGAGGGGGGTATAGGCCATCCATTTCCCATCGGGAGAGTAGACGGCGTAGTTGGCGTTGGGGATCTCGAGCTGGGTGATGGGACCTCCTTTTACGGGTACAGTAAAGAGTTGGGAGTAGCGGTTATTCCAGGAAGCGCGGGCCGAGCTGAACAGGATGGCGCTGCCATCGCGGGTGAAGCTGCGTACGAGATCGGCGCCCGGATGCCAGGTGAGGCGCCGGGGCATACCGCCTTCGACGGGTATGACGTAGACGTTTGTGTTGCCTTCATATTGCGCGCTGAAGGCGATGAGGGCGCCGTCGGGGGAAAAAACGGGGTTTGATTCTATGCCTTCATCGACGGTCAGTCGCCGGGGCTGGGAGCCGTCGATGTTGGCCACCCAGAGGTCTTCTGCATAGATAAAGGCAATGTGGCTGGCGCTGATAGCCGGTTGGGACAGCATCCGGGTATCGGTCCCGTTGATCGCATAGGACAGGGCAGGGATGGTGTTCAGGATCAGGCAAAGGAAGGTAAAGAGGGGGATGGCTTTTTTCATGGTAGATGGTATTAAGATAGCGTTATTTAAGGTAGGAATTTTATCCGGATGCCGGCAAATTATTCTAATTTTAGCCCCCTCATACAGAACGATAAAGGGGAAACACTTATAACAATTATTCGATCATTATGAATAAAAGACAATTCTTTTTTGCGGGTGTTTTGCTGGCTGCGGCTACCGGTCTTCTTTCCTGGGGCGTTACCGGTCACCGGACCATCGGGAAGATCGCGGAGAACCATCTGAGCCCGCGGGCAAAGGCGGGGGTGGAGTCCCTGCTGGGGAATGAGACGCTGGCGGATGTGGCTCCCTGGGCGGATGAGGTCCGGAATCAGCCGGAATACCGGGCGACGGCCCCCTGGCATTTCCTGGACCTGCCGTTGGGTTTGTCTTATCCCGAGTTTGAGAAAACGGTAGAGGGGATGACCCGGGAGAATATATACAGCGCGCTGTTGCAGCAGGAGAAGGTCATTGCCGACCCGGGCGCCTCGCGGGAGAAGAAGGCGGATGCGTTGAAATTTGTCGTGCATTTTGTCGGTGACATGCATCAGCCGATGCATGTCAGCCGGGAGGAGGATAAGGGAGGAAATACTATCCAGGTCAATTATGAGGGAAAGGGAACCAACCTGCATAGTCTGTGGGATACGAGATTGCTGGAGCATCAGGGGATGACCTATGAGCAATTGGCCGAAAAGTATGATCATGCCACCCCGTCGGAGATTAAAAAATGGCAGAGCGATCCGTTGATAAAATGGTTGTGGGAGAGCTATGAGATCAGTACCCGGCTGTATGCGGAGATCGATGCGATGAAGAGCCGGAGTATCGATGACAGTTATTACCAGGCGCATATCGGTATCATCCAGCTGCGGATCGAGCAGGCGGGGATCCGGCTGGCGGGTGTATTGAACGAGTTGTTTAAGAATGGACCTGTGACGGGTCCGGCTGCGGGTGCGCCGGCGGGGGCAGGGAAGACTGCGGCTGCGGAAGCAACGCCGGTTGCCGCGACAATGATCGATATCAATGATGCCGCGAAGCATATAGACGAGAACGTTACCATCTGCGCGAAGGTGTATGGTTATAAGGCGTTGGACGGGATGACGCTTGTCAATGTGGGGGCGGCCTATCCCAATCAGCTGCTGACCGTCGTGTTACGGGGAAGCGCCAAAGATGGGGGGCCGGGGATCGATGGGCAGACGGTTTGTGTTTCGGGTAAGGTCATCCTGTATAAGGAGAAGCCGGAGATCATCGTCACCGATCGGAAGCAGATCGTCGTAAAGGCTAAGCAATAGGGGGCGGAGAGGCGGGAAGCAGAGCGATCCGGGCATGGGGACGGCGAGGGATGCGGGAGGTGGAGTGATCGGGGGATGGCGGGGGACACGGGAAGTGGAATGATCGGGGGTGAAGTGATGGAGGCAGAGCGATCGGGGAACGCGGGAAGCAGGGCCATCCGGGCGTGGGTTACTCTAAATGATTGTTAAATAAAACCTCCTATTTCTCCATAAATTAATAGTAGCTTAGTTTTCAGTTGTAATGGAGCTACCAAAACACCATCGGGGCGGTAAAATAGCGTTGCTGGTGCTGCTGATGACCGGTATATTGGTTATAAGCGGCCGGCGGGTCATGGGGCAAACGATCATCAAGGGCACGGTCTATGACAAGAGCCAGCTTTTTGCGATGCCGGGGGTGAGTGTGATGGGGACGTCGGGGGTGGGGACCATGACGGATTCGACGGGGCATTACAGTCTCCGGTTGAACAGAAGCGATTCCATTTATTTTTCTTATCTGGGTAAGTCTACCCAGCGATTTCCGGTGAAAAAGATCAATGCCAGCTACTCCTTCGATATGAGCCTGGGGGTGACCATCGACAGTCTGCCGTTGGTGGTGGTGAGGCCGCGGGCTTACCGGTATGATTCGGCGGCTAACCGGGAGGAATACCGGCGGGTATTTGATTTTCAGCGGCCTGATTACCTGGGGCCTTCCAATGAGGGGATGGGGGTGGGATTGAACCTGGATGCGTTGTTTGGCGCCAAGCATACCCGGGAAATGCTTTCGTTGCAGGCGCGGTTGCTCGAAGAAGAGCGGGAGAAATATGTGGATTACAAGTTTAATAAGACCCTTGTCCGAAAGATCACCGGGTTGCCTTCGCCTGCGTTGGAAGCCTTTATGAAACAGTACCGGCCTACTTATGATTATATCCGGAATTGTGAGAATGATTATGAGTTTTATAAGTACATCAAGGATTGTGGGATCTATTTCTGGCAGTTGTGGAAGGAGGAGCATCCGGGATGAACCGATGTTGTTTGGGTTAAGATAAACAGGGTTCTTTGGGCGGGAATAGACCAGTGTTGTTTGGGCGATTAAAATGGCATTAAGATCGGTGATGCGGGGCTTAAATGAATTGTTAATTAATATTCCGTTCTTCTTTGTATGTCAATAGTAGCTTAGTTTTCGGGTTGCAATGAACATACCAAGACTCTTCTATTTTCTGGTGGCGGTCGTGACGGGTCAGTCGCTGTTTTGTACGGTAGCGATGGGGCAGGTCGAGATAAAGGGGACGGTGTATGACCGTTCGGCCTTTTATGCGATGCCGGGGGTGAGTGTTCTGGCGGCATCGGGCGCGGGCACTATGACCGATTCGCTGGGGCGATACCAGATCCGGCTTTCTCCGGATGATTCCATCTACTTTTCTTACCTGGGTAAATTCACCGCAAAGTTTCCGGTAAAGGACATTCCCGCCGGTTCTCCATTTGATATGAGTCTGCAGGTCAGTATCGATACCCTGCCTTCGGTCTTTGTACGGCCCAAGGATTACCGGCAGGATTCCCTGGAGAACCGGGAGGAGTACCGGAAGATCTTCGACTATTCGCCCAATTTCCTCGGGAATATGAAGATGCCCAAGGGCAGCAGGGGTGGGGGAATGGGGGTGGGGTTCAGCCTGGACATGATCCTCGATGCGAAACAGAACCGCTGGATGGAGTCGATGAAGTCACGGCTGGAGTGGGAGGAGCAGGACAACTATATCGATCACCGGTTCAACCGGGCCCTTGTAAAAAGGATCACCGGGCTGGAGGCGCCGGCGTTGGATACGTTTATGAAGATCTACCGGCCCAGCTATGAGATGCTCAAGAGTTTTGAGACCGAGTATCAATACTACAAATACATCTTTGACTGGGGGAAGACCTATTCGGAGATATGGAAACAGGAGCATCCGAACTAGGGATGCTCCCGGATCGCGATAGTGTAAAGGTTGAGTTTGCGTACAGATTACGATTGTGTACATCCTACATGGAAAGTTTTGCGTAGAAGGACCCGTTTGTGATCGTCTTTTTTGTCGATCCCGGGATTGCTGTAGCGACGTCCAGGTATTCCACGTCCCCGCTGAAAGTTCCTTTTACCGAATTATTATCGATGGAGGTGATCGTCACCGTAAAAATGTTGACCGGAGGGGCGGCCAGGCCTGACGCGTAGACATACGTGGTGCTGCCCGGGATGTATTCGCCGACGGTGATGAAATCGGGATTAAAGACCTCCGTATAGGTGCCGGCTACGATCGGTTTGGCGGTGGTGGGCGAATTGCCTATAGTGATGCTGAAGCTTTCGGGGTTGGCCGAGCCGTCGGAGAAGCCGATGACGTTGAAGACCGTCTGCCCGTTCTGCGTAGTCTTGAACGCCATGATGCCGGCATTGAAGGTTTTTGCGGTACCATCGATACTTGCCGTGATATAGTTGCTGGGACCGGAGGAAGAGCTGGATTTTTTACAGGAGAAAGAGATGACGGCAAGACAGGCAGAGAGGATAAAGATCTTTTTCATTGGTTTTGTTTTAGGTGATGGGCTAAAATAAGAAAACGCCCCGAATCCGTTCGGAAAGGCGGGTGTTATTGGTTTGTTATTTAATGTTGCCCGATGCGGTCAGGGAGCGGCGATCAGCCGGAGGCCTGCTTTTTTCAGGTATTTTAATTTTGTAAGATCATAATCGGTGATCAGGGCGTCGGCGAGCGTAGTCTCAGCGAATCTCCAATAGGTCTCCCGGTCTATTTTGCCGGCGTCGCAGAGCAGGTAGGTAAAGCCGCTCTGGCCGGCGAGGGCCAGCGTCATCGAGGCCTCTTTTTCACCGTTTGCAAATAGTCCTTTTGGCGAGATCCCGTCCGCGCCCACGAAGGCCTTTGAGGCGCGGTATTTCCGGATATGGAACTCCGCCATTTTCCCGTGGACGGCCTGTCTTTCCTGGTCAAATTCCCCACCTATCAGGTTGATCGATACCCGGCTGTTCTGCAATTCGTAGAGGATGGGCAGGGAGTTTGTGATCACCTTGATCGTTTTGTTCCGGATGAAGGGACAGATGCGGGAGACGGTGCTGCCACAGTCCAGGAAAATGATATCGCCGTCCCGGATCTCGGCTGCGGCCCTGCGGGCGATGCTGTCTTTGGCGGCGGAGTGGATGGCCGATTTATTTACGAAGTTATGGGGTCCTTCCAGGGGGTTGACCTTCATGGCGCCGCCGTGGGTGCGGTAGAGCCGGCCATCGCCGGCGAGCTGGTTCAGGTCTCTGCGGATCGTTATTTCGGAGGTTTGGAGCTCGGTAGCCAGGGGTTTGATCTCTACATCCCCCGTCTTCTCCAGCCTGGCCAGGATTAGTTGTTTCCTTTTTTGTGCATTCATAAAAGAAGCTCTATATTGGATCAAATATAATCACAAATAATCAAAAACGATCAAATTGATATGAATGACGTCAATGAAAAGAATGACATTAACAAGAGGAATGGCAACGAGAAGAATGATACCAACGAAATGAATGGTATCAACGAGAAGAATGACATCAACGAAAGGAATGACATCAACGAAAGGAATGCCGTAAAGATCCTTGACAGCGTGGTCCTTTCGGACAATTGGTATGTATTGCGGAAGGTCAGTTTTACGCGGACCCGGCGGGATGGTTCTTTTGTCCAGGAGACCCGGGAGGCGTATGACCGGGGGAATGGCGCTGCCATCCTGCTCTACAACAAAGCTGCGGGGACCGTACTATTGACGCGGCAGTTCCGGTTGCCCACCTATCTTAATGGTAACGGGACCGGGATGCTGATCGAGGTCTGTGCCGGGTTGCTGGAGAAGGACAATGCGGAGGATGCGATAAGGCGGGAGACGGAGGAGGAGACCGGTTACCAGCTTTCTTCCGTTAAAAAAGTAATGGAGGCTTATATGTCTCCCGGTTCGGTAACGGAGATCCTGTATTTTTTTGTGGCCGAATATTCGAGCAGCATGAAGGTAGGGAAGGGCGGTGGTCTGGCGGAGGAGCAGGAGGACATCGAAGTGCTGGAGGTGCCGTATGGCCGGGCGTTGGAGATGATGAAGACCGGCGAAATACGGGATGCGAAAACGATCATGCTGTTGCAATATGCGCAGATCAATCATTTGTTGGAGTGAGGGCGATGGGAAAATGGGACAGATGACTTAAATTCGCGTACTACTACTAAAATTACTAAATGTGGAGAGTTTGCGCGAATCCGGATTTGACGAGTCCATTTTTTTTGAACTGACCCCTGATCTGATGTGTATTGCCGGTAAGGACGGCTTTTTTAGAAAGGTGAATCCGGCTGTTATAAAGAAGCTGGGATACAGTGAGGCGGAGTTGATGGCGAGGCCCATTTCTTCCTTTATTCACTCCGAGGATAAGATGACGACGCAGCATCGGCGGACGACGGAGCTTTTGCGGGGAAAGTCATTGCTTAATTTCCAGAACCGGTATATAAAAAAGAATGGCGAGCTGGTGTGGCTGGAATGGACTTCCGTCTATAACCCGGAGAAGGAGGTTGTATTTGCCATTGCGAAGGATATTACGGAACGGAAGCAGATCGAGATAGAGCTGGAGGAAAAGTATAAGAAATTCAAAAGTTTAACCACTCATTTCAAGAGCAGCATCGAAGAGGATCGCCGGTACCTGGCCAATGAATTACATGAGGAGCTGGCGCAGCTGGCTTCCGTTCTGAAGACCGATATAGAGTGGATCCATGCGAATGCGTCCGCGTTGTCCCCCACTGCCAAGAGCAGGATCGAGCATACGCTGGGTATTTCCCGGCTGCTTATCAAGACCATCCGGCGGATCTCTTTTTCCATCAGCCCGAACATGCTGGAGCACCTGGGGTTGAATGCCACGCTGGAATGGCATTCTAAGGAATTCTCCATCCTGAACGGGATGCCCTGTTCCTTTGAGAGCGCCTATGACGAGACCTTGTTAAGCAACGAGGTCAGGATCGATCTGTTCCGGATCTGCCAGGAATCGCTGATGAATATCGTCCATCATGCAAAGGCGGGTCATGTAAAGATCCGCATCGAAGACCTGGGGGATCAGCTGCAATTAAGCATTACGGATGACGGGAAGGGGTTTGACGCGAGCCGGCAGAAGCGGCGTGGCGGGTTGATCCGGATGCGGGAGCGTGCCTCTTCGATAAACGGGCAATTGGAGGTTCGGAGTGAGCCGGGGAAGGGAACGACGGTAAGCGTCCGGCTAAGAAAATAATGTAATATTGACAATTATTTATTTGAAAATTCGGGAATTTACTATCTTGTGTTTGAAAGCGCTGTCTGTTTGTGTCCGAAAGCGCTTTTTCAAACCAAGATTACTTGCCAACGGAAAGTTACGATACCGAACCTGAACTGCTGCAACGCATTGCGCAAGGCGATCCCCACGCGTTCCGGCAGATCTTCACTACCTATTCCCGGCAGGTCTATACGTTGTGTCTCAAGCTGACAAAGGATTCCGAGCAGGCGAGGGATCTCACCCAGGAGATCTTTGCGCGGTTGTGGACAAGGCGGGAGAAGCTGGGGGCGGTATATCATTTCAGTGGTTTTCTCAGTACGGTGGCCCTTAACCTGGTCCGGAACCATTTACAGAAGAAGGTGCTGAGCCCGGCCAATGAGGAGTACCTCGTCACCTGGTTCAGGGAAAGCGCTCCCACTCCCGATAAGATAGTAGAGATCAAAGAATTGCAGCGGGCTTTGCAGGAGGCCGTGGATCATCTTCCTCCGCAGCTGAACCGTAGTTTTGTGTTGAGCCGGATGGCCGGGATGAGCCATGCCGAGATCGCGCGCCAGATGAAATTATCACCCCTGACCGTCAAGAGTCATATTGCCCGGGCCCTTACTTTTATCCGGGCCTACCTGGAGGAGCACCATGCTACGGTGCTGACTTTTTTGTGGATCTACCTGTTCCGTGAATTTTTTTAGAAAAAGGCCTTTTTTGATGCCTCCCTCCCCTTGATCTTCCTGTCCTTTTTATAGTAAACGATGCTTTGCTATGACACTGGAAGAATTATTTTATAAATACGTCCATGAGGATATGACTCCCGGCGAGCTCCGTCTTTTCCGTGAGATGGCCACCCGGGAGGAGAGCCGGGCGGAGCTGGACAGGTTGTTTGCTCAATGGATCAACAGGGATTTTCCCTTTTCACAGACGGAGGACCTTGATGCCGACGCGTTGTACCTGGCGCTGGTCCGGCGGGAAAATATCCCGGTTGCGGCGGAGCCGGACGGGGTATCGCGGCAGTATCCCAAGTCTGCCAGGCGGTCGTTGTTTATTTTTGGCCAGCGGCGTATTCTTTCTCTTGTCACCGCGCTGGCGGCTGCCTGTGTGCTGGTCGTCACGGGTATTTTTCTTTTCCGGCGGCCGGTCGTTCCCTCCTCTTCTCTTATAGCAAAGGCGCCGGTGATCGTCCCGGCAACCAACAAGGCCATCCTTACGCTGGCCGATGGTACGCATATCGAGCTGGACAATGCGGCGACCGGGAGTCTGGCGCAGCAGGGCAATATGGAGGTGGTGAAGACGAGCGGCGGGCAGCTGCTGTATCGCCGGGCCGGCGGGAGTGAAGGAAATAGTGGCGGCGGGATGGGTAAGGAAGGGAGTGAGGGCGGAAATGGACAGGGGACAGGGAAGGATGGGGTTACGCCGGTCACTTATAACATGATGACCACTCCGCGGGGCGGATATTACCAGCTTATTTTGCCGGATGGGTCGAAGGTATGGCTGGATGCTGCTTCTTCCCTGCGATATCCCACGGCTTTTTCGGGTAAGGAGCGGTCGGTGGAGCTGAGCGGGGAGGCCTATTTTGAGATCGCCCCCTCCGATAATCAACCCTTTATGGTCACTTCGAATGGGGTGACGGTCCAGGTACTGGGCACCGAATTCAATATGATGGCATATTCCGATGAGGATGCTATCCGCACCACCCTGGTCAATGGGGCGGTGAAGGTCGTTTGTGGTAATGACCGGGAGCAGATCCATCCGGGCCAGCAGGCGAGCTGGGCGCGTGGGGGAAAGGAGTGGAAGCTGTCGACGCCTGACCTGCGGCAGGTATTGGCCTGGAAGCAGGGGGAGTTCCGGTTCCAGGATCTGAAGATCGCGGCGATCATGCGGCAGATCGCCCGGTGGTATGATGTGGATGTGGAGTTCAGGGGGGTGTTGCCGGGGAATGAGTTTGATGGCGTTATTTCGAGGAAGAAGGATGTTTCGGAGCTGCTGACGGTGCTGGAACAGACGGAGGATGTGCATTTTGTGCTGGAGGGCCGGCGGATCATCGTGGAGCCGATGCAGGGGAAATGAGGGAAGGAGGAGAAGGGATGCGCCGGGAAGAAGGGATGGAAATAAGAATGAACTATATATAATTTATCACCAAAACTAACGATTATGCCTCCTCATTTTTAAACGATCAATGATAGGGAGCTCATAAAAAAAGCCGGAAGTGAAATTGGAAGCCTCACCCCCGGCAGTGATTTTGAGGATCCCGAAAACCACCCATCTTAAAGACGATTTTCTTTACCCCAAAACTTATCAAAAGTATGAAATTGTTGCATTCTACCGGCAATCAAATTCTCTTAGTGATGAAACTAACGATTGTACTACTGCTTATTGCGACCTGCCATGCGGGTGCAACCTCCTTTGCGCAGGAGGTCACCCTTACGGGGAAGAGCGTAACATTGCCACAGTTATTCGAGACGATCAAACAGCAGACCGGGTTTGATTTTATGTATGACAAATCGCTGCTGGAAAGGACGCGGCCTGTATTTATCGATTATAAAAAAACGCCCTTGCGACAGGTGCTGGACGACTGTCTGCGTCAGCAGGGGCTGAGCTATGTGTTATCCAATGGCGTGATCATCGTCAAGCGTCCGCCTGCTCCTCCCGGGAGCCGGCTGGTGGAGGCGCCGGTCCCCGATACGGGGGCGTTGAACGTAGGAGAGATCCATGGGTATGTGACCAATGAGAAAGGCGATCCGCTGGAAGGCGCGAATATCCATGTCAAGGGTTCTACCATCAATACCCAGACGGGTCTGGATGGGGCGTTTCATATAAAGGCTTCGAAGAATGCCACGTTGGTGGTCAGCTTTATCGGTTTTGAGAACCGGGAGGTGGCGGTGAATAACCTGTCGGTCATCAATATCCAGCTGAAGGTCGGCAATACCTCGCTGGCGGATATCGTGATCATCGGTTATGGTCAGCAGAACAAGGCGAATGTCACGAGCGCTGTCACGACGGTCAAGTCGGAGGATTTTGTAAAGGGGCCGGTTACGGATGCCGGGGAGTTGTTGAAGGGAAAGGTAGCCGGTCTGGCGGTCTCCAATCCGTCGGGTGATCCCAATGCGCAATCGCAGATCATCCTGCGGGGCACCAATACCATCGGGGGCGCCAATACGGGTGTGCTTGTGATCGTGGACGGGGTCCCGGGCGATCTTTTGACGGTTGCGCCGGAGGATATCGATGAGGTCAGTGTGTTAAAGGATGCCTCGGCAACGGCCATCTATGGGGTGAATGGGGCCAATGGGGTCATCATCATCACCACCAAGAAATCCTCCGGGAAGACGATCAACCAGGTCGATTACAATGGTAATATCAGTACCAGCCAGGAGACCCGGGTGCCCAAGTTACTGACGGCACAGGATTACCGGAATGAGATCGCGGCGGGGACCCGGCAGTCCACGTATGATCTGGGTCATTCTACCAACTGGATCAAGGCGATGAGCAATAGCTTTCCGGTCTCTACGGTCCAGAATGCGACCTTCCGGGGTGGGAACAGCCAGACGAATTATCTTGCTTCCTTGAATTACCGGGACCTCGATGGGATCTTCCAGCGGAACAACCACAAGCAGGTCACCGGCCGGGTGGACATTAATCACTCGATGCTGGATGGGAAGCTAAAGTTCAACCTGGGGATCCTGCAGACGAACTTTACCGATCTTCCTTTTAATCAATATGATTATGAGCAGGCGTTGAAGATGAACCCTACTGCTTCGGTCAAGAATGCGGATGGGACCTATTACCAGGAGCCGAATAACTTTGAGTATCAGAATCCCCTGTCGGATATCTATAACACGGATCAGCCACAATCGGCTTACCGGAGCAAGTACAATGCCTCCATCATCCTGACGCCCATTACCGGGCTGCGGCTGACGGCTACGGGCGCCTATACGAAGAGCGGTTATCTCAACCAGTATTTTGCCAATTTTCAGAACATCTCTACTCTCCGGGATAACCAGAACGGGGTTGCCACTACGGCCAGCGGACAGTCGGTCGACAGGTATCTGAATCTATCGGCGGAGTATGTACGGGCCTTTGATGACCATCATTTTGCGTTGTTGGCGGGGTATGAGTACCAGGATCACAATATTTTTAGTTCTTCCATCACCAACCATGATTTCCCGACGGATATCACCACTTTTGGCTATAACCTGATCGGGTTGGGACTGGCGCAGAAGAATGGCCAGGATGTGATCCTCAGTGGCCGTACGCAGACAAACCTCATCAGCTATTTCTCCCGTCTGACCTATAACTACAAGGAAAAATACATGTTACTGGCCAGCTTGCGTATTGACGGAGCGAGCCAGTTCTATGGAGCGAGCCAGCCGTATGGGAAATTCCCTTCGGTCCAGGGTGGCTGGAGGATCAGCAAGGAATCCTTTATGGACGGGCAGCATGTGTTTGACGACCTGAAGGTCCGGGCTGGTTATGGAGTAACGGGGAATCCGCCCGCGAATGGTTTTCTGGGGGTCGGGCTGTTGGGTTATGGGAATTATATCCTGTATAACGGGCAGTGGATCCAGACCCTGGGGCCCAGTCAGAATGCCAATCCGAGCCTGAAATGGGAGCAGAAGCACGAGACCAATATCGGGTTGGATTATAGCGTGTTAAAGGGGCTGGTAACCGGTACGATCGATGTATATGACAATAAGATCACCGGATTGTTATACAACTATAATGTGCCCAGTCCTCCCAATCTTTATCCGCAGACAGAGGCCAATGTAGGCACCATGGAGAACAAGGGCGTCGAAGTACTCGTCAATATCAACCCGATCCGGAAACAGGATTTTACCTGGACAAGTACGTTTACGTTCTCCACCAACAGCAATAAGCTTGTCAGTCTTTCCAACCAGTTGTACCAGGCGACGGTGCCCTATTTTACCACGGGGTCTACCTTTGATCCGATCCAGACCTTTACCAGTATCGTACAGGTGGGGCATCCGATCGGTGATTTCTATGGTTTCAAGGTGTCGGGGGTGGCTGCCGATGGTACCTGGATGTACCAGGAGCCGAACGGGAAGATCGTGCCTTATTCGCAGTTTGCCCATGCATTTACGGACAAGCAGGTCATCGGGAATGGGTTACCGAAATATTATGGCGGATGGAACAATACGTTCCGGTATAAGAACTGGGATTTTGGCGTCACCATGCGGGGAGCCTTTCATTTCCAGGTGCTGAACATGCAGCGGATGTATTTTGAGAATACATCGGTGCAGAACTACAATCGTCTGGCGTCTGCGCGGGACAAGCTGTTCGGTACGGCTGTGCTGAGCTCTACCATGCCGGAGGAGTTCAACAGTCATTATATCGAGAATGGCGCCTACTGGAAGATCGACAATGTCAATGTGGCGTATAATTTCAGGAATATAAAATCGAAATACATTCATAATCTGCGGGTGTATGCGTCGACGCTGAACACCTTTATGATCACGGGTTATAAGGGGACCGATCCGGAAGTTCCTCTTATCGGGGGTACGGCAGCGGGACAGCCTTATGGGGCGGCCGGTCTGGCGCCGGGTGTCGACAGCCGTGATTCTTATCCGACGACCCGTACCTATACTGTTGGCCTGAGCGCCAGTTTTTAAACGATTGAGCACACCTAAATAATCAAGTAAAATGAAAAAGATATATTTTATAATGGCCGGGCTATTGATCCTGATCGGATTTTTTGCCTGTACAAAACTGAATAATAAGGATTACGCTACCATCGTATCCAGCCAGTTCAACCCGGGCCCTGCGGATGTGGCGGCCCTGGTTGGCGTACCTTATACCAATTGGCGGCCATTGGAGCTTGGCCGGAGCGCCAATGCCATCTGGCGGACCAATGAGATCTCGGCGGATGAGACCGTTATCCCCGAGCGGCCGAATGGCTGGGTGGATGGGGGGATCTATCAGCGGATGCATTATCATATCTGGACGCCGGATGAGGACAACTGTCTGCAGATCTGGAACAATTCCTATGCGGGTATCACCAACTGTAATCGTCTTCTCAGCCAAATCAGCGGGGGATTGATCCCGATCGCGACGGGGAAGGATCAATTGATCGCGGAGCTAAAGGTGTTGCGGGCTTCCTTTTATTATGCGCTTTGTGATTTTTTCGGGAATGTGCCGATCGACACTTCCTTTAATACCCCGGCGGGGTTTGAGCCTACGCAAAGCACCCGGCTCCAGGTCTATAATTTTATCATATCCGAGCTGACGGCGAATGTGCCTTTACTGAATCCGGCCAATGATGCCACCACCTATGGGCGGTTTAATATGTGGGCGGGTTATACCCTGCTGGCCAAGATGTACCAGAATGCCGGTGTTTATACCGGTACGCCGGACTGGGCCGATTGTATTACTGCCTGTAACAAGGTCATCGCTTCGGGTCTTTACAGCCTGGAGTCTTCGCAGCCCAATGTTTTTGCGACCAATAATGCGGGGTCGAAGGAGATCGTTTTTGCGATCCCGTTCGACCAGGTCTATACGGCGGATAACACCACGGCCTGGACCCTGCATATGGAGACGCTGGAGCCGGAGAACCAGGCGACCTATAATTTTCAAAATTCACCCTGGGGGGGGATCTGTGCCATTCCGCAGTTCATCAATACCTTTGATCCGCAGGACAGCCGGCTGGCCAACAACTGGATCCAGGGGCCGCAGCTGACTTCTTCCGGCACACCGCTGATCGGTCAGCTGGGGGCCTACCGGGGTCAGCCGCTGAGCTATATCAATGTGTTGCCCGGTGTCGATTCTTCGGAGGAGGTCCATGGGTTCCGGCTGGGGAAATATGAGGTCGCGCAGGGTGAGCTGGTGGGGATGAGCAATGATTTTCCGTTGTTCCGGTATGCGGATGTGCTGATGATGAAGGCGGAGGCGTCGCTGCGGTCGAATGATGCTACGACGGCGGCTACCCTTGTCACGCAGGTAAGACAGCGGGACTTTACCGCCAATCCTGCCAAGGCGACGGTTACGGCGGCGCAGCTGAGTCAGCCGACGGTCTATAGTTATGGTTTGCGGAACCATTTAGCCACTACCTTTGATAATGTAAGTGATATCCAATATGGCCGGATGCTGGATGAGCTGGGATGGGAGTTTGCGCAGGAAGGGCGCAGACGGCAGGACCTGATCCGGTTTGGGGTGTTCACGACAAAATCGTGGTTGTCGCATTCGCCGAACGGGGCGTACCGGAGCTTGCTGGCGATCCCGACGAGTGCGATACAGACGAACTCCAATCTGAAACAAAACCCCGGCTACTGATGTTATACGGGAAGAAAAAATGATAGCGTATGAATAAATGGGTCGTTTGTTGTTTTTTATATGGGGGCATGCTGCGGGCCCAGACAAAGGATTATCCGATCCAGCCGGTGGCTTTTACGCAGGTGCGGTTGACGGATGCCTTCTGGTCGCCGCGGATAGAGCTAAACCGTACCGTCACCATTCCGGCCAGTTTTGCCCGTTGTGAGAGTACGGGGAGGGTCAGCAATTTTGTGATGGCGGCGGCCCGCAAGGGAAAGTTCTGTACTAAGTTCCCTTTTGACGATACCGATATCTATAAGACCATCGAGGGCGCCAGCTATTCACTGGCGGTTCATCCCGATCCCGTGTTGAGCGCCTATGTGGATGCGTTGATCGATACCGTGGCGCGTGCCCAGGAGCCGGATGGGTATCTGTATACGGCGCGTACCATCGATAGCTTGCATCCGCATCCCTGGTCGGGGCCGGACAGGTGGGTAAAGGAGCATGAGCTTAGTCATGAGCTGTATAATTCGGGGCATATGTTCGAGGCTGCCAGTGCGCATTACCTTGCTACCGGTCAGCGTAATTTCCTGGATGTCGCGTTGAAGAATGCCGATCTGCTGGTCCGGACCTTTGGTCCCGGCAAGCGGGGGGTGGCTCCGGGTCATGAGATCGTGGAGATGGGGCTTGTGCGGCTATACCGGATCACTGGTAAGAAGGAATATCTCGATCTGGCGAAGTTCTTTATCGATCAGCGCGGGCATCGTACCTATGATACGAAGAGTACGGATGAATGGAAGAATGGCGAGTACTGGCAGGATGACAAGCCTGTCACCGACCAGGAGGAGGCCGAGGGGCATGCGGTCCGTGCCATGTACCTGTATTCCGGGATGGCGGATGTGGCGGCGCTGACGGGTGATAAGGAGTATATCGAGGCGATCGACAGGATCTGGAACAATATGGTGGGGAAGAAGATCTATGTGCAGGGGGGGATCGGTGCGGTGGGGAGTGGAGAGCGTTTTGGCGCGGACTATGAATTGCCGAATGCTACCGCCTATAACGAGACCTGTGCGGCCATCGGGGATGTCTTCTGGAATCAGCGGATGTTCCTGTTGCATGGCGATGCGAAGTATATCGATCTGCTGGAGAAGGTATTGTATAACGGTTTATTGTCGGGTGTGGGGCTTGATGGAAAGAGCTTCTTTTATACCAATGCCATGCAGGTCACCGATGGTTTTAATCATCCGGACCTGGAGCGGGAGCGCAGCGGTTGGTTCGAATGCTCCTGTTGTCCGACGAATATGTTGCGGCTGTTGCCATCGTTGCCCGGATATATCTATGCGCAGAAGGGGCATGATCTGTATATCAACCTCTTTATTCCGGATACGGCAAAGCTGATGATAGATGGGAAGGCGTTGACGGTGGTGCAGGAGAATGATTATCCCTGGAAGGGGGCGCTGAGCTTTACGTTGTTGCCGGAAGTTTCGCGGTCGATGGGTCTGCGGATCCGGGTGCCCGGATGGGCGAGAGGAGAAGCGATCCCGGATGGGTTATATACGTTTGAGCGTCATAAAGAGGCCGGGGCTGCTGCCGGTAAGCCGGTGATCCGGGTCAATGGAGTCCCGACGGCTTATACTATGGAGAACGGGTATGCCGTGTTGAACCGAGTCTGGAAGAAGGGTGACAAGGTCACGATGGCGCTGCCGATGCCGGTGCAGGAAGTGCAGGCCAGTGCGAAGGTGCCGGAGGATGCCGGAAAGGTGGCGGTACAGCGGGGGCCGATGATCTATTGTGCGGAGTGGAAGGACAATGGGGGCAAGGTCAGTAACCTGGTGTTGCCGGAGAAGGACAATCTGGCTGCGAAGTACCGGCCGGACCTATTGGGGGGCGTAATGACGCTTAGCGGAGCGGGAATGACCCTGATCCCTTATTATGCCTGGGCGAACCGGGGTAAGGGAGAGATGACCGTATGGATAAAAGAAAAATAATATTTACCGTCGTAGCTATCCTTTTGCCGGTGCTGTTGTTGCTGCTGGCGGAGGGATTGCTACGGCTTTTTGGTTATGGGCATGACACGTCGTTGTTTGTGAAGGACCCGGATAATGAAGCGTATTATGTGATGAATCCCGCTGCTTCGTCGATCTATTTTTCGGAAGAGGCGAATGCCACGAAGGGGAATATAGAGCGTTTTTTGGTGCACAAGACGCCGGGGACCCTGCGTATTTTTGTGTTGGGGGAGTCCACTACGGTGGGTTACCCCTATATGCATAACGGGTCCTTTCACCGGTGGCTGCAGTACCGGCTGCTGCATAGTTTTCCCGACAGGGATATCGAGGTCATCAATGTTTCGCTGACGGCGGTCAATTCCTATACGGTATTGGGGTTTGGGCGGCAGGTGATGGAGTATGAGCCGGATGCCTTGTTGGTCTATACCGGGCACAATGAATATTATGGGGCGTTGGGGGTCGGATCGACGAGCCGTATTGGCAGTAACCGGACGCTTGTGAAGACGATCCTTTGGCTGCGGCGTTGGCGGCTGGTGCAGCTGATGCAGGCCGTGGTCCGGTCTTTTCATGCTGCTCCTGTGATCGATACCCGGGAGAACCTGATGCAGCGGATGGCGTTGAAGCAGACCATTCCTTATGGGTCGGCGGATTATTATACGGGGATCCGGCAGTTTGGGGAGAATATGGATGCCTTTTGCCGGCTTTGCAAGGATAAGGAGGTGCCGTTGTTTTTGAGTACGCTGGTGAGCAATGAGAAGGACCAGGCGCCGTTGATCAGTGGAGAGGGAGGCGCCGACGGGGAGTTCCGGTTGGGGGATACGGCGTATGCGGCGGGGCGGTATGTGGAGGCAAAGCGGGATTTTGTGCGGGCGAAGGAGTTGGATCTGTTGCGGTTCCGGGCGCCGGATACGCTGAATACGATCATACGGGATCTTTGTAAGACGTATGGCGGGGATGTGCACCTGGTGGATACCCGGGCCGTCTTCGAGGAACATTCCCCGCATGGCATCCTTGGGAAGGAGACCCTGCTGGAGCATGTACATCCTAACCTATATGGATATGCGTTGATGTCGGAGGCTTTTTATACAGGCATGAAGAATGCGGGGGTCCTGAAGGGAGCGGTGGAGGAGATGCCGCTTGATAGTTTGTTGCAGCGGATGCCGGTGACAAAGGTCGATTCTTTTTATGGGGTGTATACCATTATGATGTTAAAGACGCGCTGGCCTTTTCATGATACCATTCCTGCGGGTTATGTGCGGGGCAGTTCGCCGGAGGAGAAGCTGGCGGGGGCCCTGGCGGTAGGCCGGATCGGCTGGCTGGATGCGATGGACCAGCTGTTCAAGTGGCGGCTGAAGATCAACGATCCCAGGGGGGCGTTGCAGGCGGTGGAGGCCGTCATGCTGGAGCATCCGGAGAATCCTACTTATCTTGAATATTGTGGCCGGTTGAGTCTCCAGGCGGGTTATCCAAAGGAGAGCGCCCTTTATCTTAAAATGCTTCGTCGTTTGGCTTTATTGCCTCCTTCCAAAAAGTAAAACCGGGGTTTTCCGGATCTTCCATCGGGCAGGATTCTGATGACAGGCGGGCTTTGAGACTCGCCACACAGCCGCAGATGCCGCAGATACGTGTGTCCTGCCGGGAGAGCCGGAATTTATATAAAAGGGTGTCCGGATGTTGTTGCAGGTGGCTACAGCCGGTACAGGCGCCGGTCCGTGTTGCATAGGTTGGCTGATCGACCAGGCTGAACCCGGTCGTGCTCCAGCGTAACAGGGCGGTTGCGGCGTTTGTGATGAGCTGCCGGTTTGATAAAGGCTGTTGCCGGGGGGGCGGTTGGGCGGGTGGTTGTGTATCTGGGGGCAGGCCGAAGAGGATCCGGAGGTAGCGGGGGTTATTACGGGCTGACAGCAGGTATTGTGCATACTTTTCATCGGCCATGGCTTTTTGGAACACGTGTGGGGGAAGGGGTTCTTCCCAGCCCAGCATGGCGGCGAATTCTTTTCGCATCTCGTCCCAGGTCTTGTTATCGGTCGTGGTATTCATTTGATCTTATTGAAATTTTTTAATCGTTGGATAGGTGGTCGGGGAGGGTTTGGAGGCGTTGTTCCAGGTCGCTGACCAACAATGATCTGTCCAGGAGGCCGCTGATATAGGCCGCCTGGAGGGTAAAGTCTGCTACGACGACATAATCGGCGCAGAGCAGGTGTCCATCGAACGAAGTGGGGTTCAATGGTGCATCGGTGCCTATTTGATACACCAGGTTATTGGATGTATAACTGGCAACGGATTTAATAACTCCTATTCCGTTAGTTCCTGTTCCGCTATAGAAGCATAGCGTATCCCCCATTTTGAGTGCCTTGGCGGGAACCAGTTTACGCGCCCCGGCAAGGATCAGGTTGTCTTCCGTGACGCGGGTACTGTAAGTAAAGTCAGCATATTCAAAGGTGATCATTATCATGAGCGAAGCGTTTGCGTAGGAACTGCAATAATCTACGTTCACTGGTCGCCATGAAAATTCTTTGCCACTGGCCTGCACCGTATCTCCGGGTATGATGGCCGATGCCTTCTTAAAGCTGAATCCCCTAGTCAAAATACTGGTCTTACTCTCAAACCCGAAAAGAAAGCAGGTACAGTAACAGACGGATCCATCGGGGTTGTCCAGCATAAACGGGCTATCGGGCGCCCATTTCCGGTCACTGCATATTTTGGTGATCGATCTTGCCAGTTTTAAGCATCGTTTGGGATCGCATTTCTGGGGAGGGTTGCTATTTTCGGACATGGTTGTATCTTTTTACAGTTATATTATAGATGAATAGAACAGGACCAGGACGGCGCTTAGGATCTTGTCCGGGTCAAGATATTCAGGATCTCCTTTTTTCAGGTCATCAGGCGCTTTGCCGATATCGAAGAGGAGCGAGCGGTTCCCTTCCACCTTACCGATGCTTAGCCCGGGTTCGATCTCATGGGTAAAGGAATGGTCGTCATCCAGGTTGAAAAGGATATCGTCTGCTATATCGTCTGTCAGCTTCAACGTAATATAATCGTATTTGCCGGTGGTATTGGTGTCTTCCGGTACGTGAAGCTGGAAATAGAAGCGGGTGAGGGCGGCATCTTTTACATGGGGCGGAACCAGGTCCTTTAGTATGAATTGCAACTCCTGTGTCTCCGTGTTTGGGTGGATGTGCAGGAACGTGTGCCATTGCAGGGCAAATTGCTGGTTGAGGATAAAGAACCGGCTGCCTGTATACTCCTTCAACGTATCGAGGTTCTGTACTTCCTCCCTGAATCTTTTTCCTCCATCGAAGGAGCAATATTGCAGTTGGATGATGACGTCCGTGATCGATTCGAAGACCAGGTGGTTTGTCGATCCTGGCATGGAGAGTTTCCAGGAGGAGACGGCGCCTGTTCCTTCGAAGGGGAGGTAACGGTCGTCATTGAAATTCAATTCGAAGAGGCCGCTGTCGTTGATCCCGGCGGACAATGCGATCTGCTGGTTGGTCCACCAGTTGGAGCGTAGTACATCCGTCCCCGGCATCGTCACATCGTCGTCGCCTAATAAGAATTTGACGGCATCGATGTCCGCCTTCATGATCACGTGGTTTGTGAGCTGTGTGAGGGTCGCTTTGATCCCCTGGTAGGGTCCGGTAACGGCCGGGATCGACACGGAAACGCTTTTTATCTTTCTTGCAAAATGTCCCGGGAAGTCCTGGTCGAACAGTTTTTCGGAGAGGTTGAAGATGCATTCTCCTTTGTTGACCAGGTCCAGAAGGGCTTTTGGGTCGAGTTGCAGAAGGGAGATGTTCTTCCGGATCTCCAGGGTGCGGATATGGTTGTCCGTGTAGGTTTTATCCATTTGTTCGATGGCCAGGGCCAGTCCTTCTCCTGCCAGCAGGCCTTTGCGGAGGTTGTCCCAGTATCCGAAGCTGATGAAGGCCTGTGCCGTGTTCATTTCGTACTGATAGGCGCGTTGGGCGGAGCGGGCGAGGTCATGGGCCAGTGTAAACAACTGGAAGTAAACCGTAGACAGGCGGCTGACCATCCATTGGTAGAGTTCCGTGTTGGTGAACTTATCCGTCTGCAGGAGCCTGCGTTCTTCATTCTGGCGGATCGTTTCCAGGTGGATGTTCAGGTCCTGTTGTGCGATCTCCTGTTGTATTTCATTCGACGCCAGGGTGTAGCCGATCTGGGCTTCGTCAAACCCGGCCATTTTTTGTTGCAGCTCCCATTCCTGTTGTCTGCGGTGGTACCCGGCCATGGTAAGGCTTTTTTGGGAGTGGTAGGTCGAGACTGCCGCCTCCATCTCGAGGAAGGCTGCCGATGCACTTAATACAGCACCGATCTGCTGGCCGCCATAGGTCATTGCGAAGGGGGAGCCGGCGTTGGGGATGGCGTAGCCGATGGAGGACATTGCCCGGGTAATACCGGCCTTTACATTGAAGGACTGGGACCGGCTCATCTCTTCGATACTCAGTTGCTCGTCGGGTGTCAATCCTATGTTGATCAGGTCTGTGTAATATGTGTAGCGTTCTGCGGCGTTCCTCCGGCTTTCATCGAGCCCTGCCTGTTGTTGTTTCAGGTCATCGATCTGTTGTTGTTTTATAAAACTGGTGAGATCGAGCAGTCTTTTTTCCTGTGTGCCCATCAATGTTGCCAGGGCTTCTGCCTCTTTCTTTTCGAGGGCGGCCAGCAGGGCGTTGCCGAATTGTGTCAGCGTGCCGGTAAGGGATCTTGTCTTTTCGATCATTACCCGGAACCGGTAGTAGGGGACCTGGGGCTCCAGCACGTTGATGGAGTCGAATCCACCGCCTGCCGCCGCTGCCTGTATGAGCATGCGGGGGTCGATGGGTGGGGCGAATGGGGCCAGTGTTCGTTCAATCCCCTTGATGTTCATACAATGTCTGATCTTATACAGTCTGTCTTCCAGGCGGTCCCAGTATGCGATCCATTCGCCGTTCTCCGGTATGCAGAAATAGGAGGGGATATTGTTGAAGGGTGAGGAGGAAGATCCTTCGGCATGACCGGTAGAGGCCGGAGAAACGGAGACGGCGAAGGAGGAATTTTCGAGCCGGATGAAGAACTGGGGTATACCGTCTTTAAAAATGTCGTATGCGATGGGCTGGACCGGGATCTCTATGTTTCTATCTACGATGGCTGTCCGGGAGGGCCCGTCATAGGCGGTTATGTATCGCTGCTGTTCTATATTGGTGGCGGGGATGATACGGAGATACATCCCGGTATATGCGTCGGTCGTATCCGATGCGCCCTGATCCAGCTTGATACTTGTGTTTGTGATTGTCTCAACTGTTCCTCTTCGTACCGTTTTTTTGTTATAAGCATCCTTTATCCCGTTGAAGTTTTCCCGCCGGGGTTTTGGGCAGTCTTTTACCGGTTCCGGTTTTTTTCCCAGCAGGTCGCTGGCCATGACATATAGGTTTGTCGCCTGTGTGATCGACTCACGGGTGTCCTGGGAGAAAAGGAAATCGCCCCAATCCAGCAGGTTGCCGATATATTTCATGGCAATGGTCTTTGCGTAGGCCGAGGGTCTTAGCCGGGCGATGGCGTCCGGGTCGAAGGGGTTGTCATTATAGGCCTCTATTTGTGCCGGATTGCTAAGGATCCGGATCAGGGTGGGGATGTTCATGTTGCGGAAGGGGCGGAATCGCCAGAATCGATCCTTTTCGCCGGCCCCTCCTGTCTTTTCGGATTCGGTGGGATCAAAGACATATTGGTACCACTTCATCGCCTGTTCGTATTGCCTGTTTATGTTGAAGGCAGAGGCAAGCATAAAGGGGCCATGAAAGAAGAGCTCCCAGAAGTAGGCGCCATAGGCGCCGTTGAAATCGAGTATGTCGATGGAATCGGGATCGGTTATGAGGATGGAGGGCGGCGGTGTCTTCTTGCCGGGTTCATAAAAACGGCTAAAGGGCAGTTCGGGGGTTTGCTGGGATGGCAGGGTGAGTAATGCGTCTATACCTCCGAAGAAGAGTTTTTGACTTAAGGGGGTGATCGTATTGGTCGATAGTCTGCTGACCTTGAATTTTAATTTTGAGAATTCGGGACCGGAAGTGGTATAGGCGGTACACCAGAGGTCGATCTCATTGGGTATACCGGAAAGGGGGGTATTCATTTCCACGACGATCGCATCGATCTGTTGCAGTCCCGGATCGTCTGCTATTAACAGGAACACGTCGTCTCCGTTGTCGAACAGAAACCAGCCGGGTTGATTTTTTATGGTAATGACCCTGCTGCTGTCGATGGATGTGTTATAGAGCAAGGGTAGGGGGGCGTCGGTTGGCGCGGGTTTGCTGTTACGGTCGGCGGAGGCGAGGTATTCGGTGAAATAGTTGTCATAGATCACGCTATCGCTCCGGATGAGGACGAGTCGGGATTGGAGGAAGTCCGGTCTGTAAGGGCGGGGGTCTCCTTCGATGGAATTATAGTCCAACAGGATGCATTGCGGGGATGTTTCCAGGAGGTTGGAGGCGATGACCCTGGAGTTCATCAGGAAGATCTGTCCCGGACTGGGGATATGATTTTCCTCGATCTTTTTTGCTCTTTCGGTCGTTTCGAGCAAGGTCACTTCAAATTTATATTTGTCCGGGTTTTCTTTCTTTTCGCTCTTTTGTGGTGTTCGGGGCAAATGTTCCAATTTGGTCGTTGGCAATGGGTAGGCGTCGCCTACGTTTACCAGGATCCTTTCCGGAAGTGTTATAGGGATTGTGCCGGTATAGTTCTTTTGGGGAAGGTGCAGGGCATAGACTTTTTTCCAGAACAGTGCATCCGGATCGATCCCGTTGAGGGGAATATAGTTGGAGCCTTCTTCGGAGTAGAGGGGGAAATAATCTTCGACGATATGATCGGTGGCGCTTTGCTCCTGCCATTGCCCATTCTGGTTATAGAATGCGTATTTGATCGTTGCCCGGATGGCCACCTGGCTTTTCCGGGTCGTCGCGTCCTGTGTATCGGGGTAGGATGTTTCTCCTATTTCCAACCAGAAGATAAACAATTTGTTGTAGGCGAAGACCGGTGAGATGTGTGGGGAGGGAATGGCGATGTCGATCAATTCCCAGGGTGTCCACCGCCCGGAGGGGGGGCTATATTTCCTGTAATAGAACTGGTAGGGGCTGATATTGGTCCGGCCGAAGAAGAACAGGGTATCTTTGGTTGTATCTTTTTCCTTCCAATGAAAGGAGTCGCAGTATACCAGTCCGGCGGCGAGGGCAAAGGCATCGAAAAAAGAGTTGAATGCCTGCTGGATGGTGTCGGGAGAAACATTTGCCTGTTGTAAGGCTTCGGTGAATGCCTTGAAGGGTGGCGTCTTATCTCTCCGGAGAAAGGGGTCGAGATAGTTCTCGGGGTAAAGAAATATTTTCCGGTTGGCCTCCCATATACGGTAAGCCATCATCCATTGCCACCAGGCGGCGGGTATGCCGGACAGGTCGGTGACGCCTTTTTCCACCATGATCCTGCAGCGTTGCATATAGAGCTGTATGGCTGCGATGCCTTCCGATATCAGTGACAGACTGTCGCAGGCACTCATTTCCACGTCTATCAGCAGGTATTGGTATAGGTCGCGGGGTGTTTGGATGAATGCAAAGGCCGGTTGCAGGCGCCAGATCGTAAAGGGCAGCAATACATTTCTTTTTTGTGTGTTCAGGATCTTGCCGAAGCCGGTAACGATACCCGGGAAGGACTCTTCACCGGTGGCGGCGCTTGCGGCATCCAGGACGGCACCAGAAGCCGTAACGTAGAGGGCCCAGTTGGAGGGTAGGGGTTGGTTGGAGGCATCCGTCAATGGCAGGGTGGCAAGCGTATACAGGTTTAGGAGGCCGTAGATGTCGATGCCGGTGCGGGCGACGAGATCGAAGCATTTCTTTAGCCGGGTGAGGCCCTGTACATCGTTGTAGTTGTCCCGGGTTGCTGTTTTACCATCGGGTGGCCAGAGACTTTTTATCAGCCTGGATAGCTGGTCGGTTTCCCAGCCGGTCAGGGTGGCGAGGGTCCTGATCTTTTCGCCGGAGAGCTGCGGGGTTTCCCGCATGGTAAAATAATGGCCGAGCGCCTTGCCTCCGTCTTTGAGGCCGGTGGCCAGTTGTCTGAATGTACTAATCGATAGGAT
The DNA here is from genome assembly GCA_036500545.1 of Puia sp. GTDB lineage: Bacteria > Bacteroidota > Bacteroidia > Chitinophagales > Chitinophagaceae > Puia. The sequence goes on from DASYBV010000028.1 coordinate 167,403, forward strand.
GCCTTCCAGGGTGAGACCGAGGAGGTTGTCGATGTGACAGCAGGAGGGATGATTGAAGATAGTCTCTATGTCCTCTATCTTTAGTCCGAGTGTCTTAACAAGCATATGACCTCTTGCCAGCAAGGCGATGAGACGCCGGATCGATGCTGCCCGGCTGCTGGTCAGCAATATGTCCTTTACCCATTGTTTTTTTGCAGTTGCGTCTCTTTCTCCATCTTCAAATAGAAAATCAAGCGAGTCCCAGGGTTTAAAGGTATTGCTGACGGCGGCCTTTTTTGGATCGGGCGGATCGGGGATGATGATCTTATTCCTGACTAAGAGGCCGAAGATCTTTACTGATTCGCTGTCGGATATAAGGCTGGTCTTTTCGAAGGAGGTTTCGCATACGTTGTCTTTAAATGCCGGCAGCAGTTCCTGTCGTAAAGGAGATAACAAGTCCCAGCCATAATCTTTGAGGCCTATGACCTTTGCCGAAAAGGGAAGGAGCAGGCCAAGCATCTGTGTGGTCGTACCCAGGAAGGTCGCCAACTGCTCCATCGCCATATTTTCCTGGAGCCGGGTATAGGAGGGAAGCAGGTCTATCGTGTGGTCGAGATCCCGTCTTATCTGCAGCAGGGTATTCCTTACTTCTGCCCGGACCAATTCCAGGGGAGGGATCGGGGGCAGGATAAAGGTGAAGTTAAGAGGGGTGAAGGGGGTGAAATCCTTGTTTAGCAGGGCATATTCGACTCCGTCGCTGGAAAAGGATCTTTCAAGGATCTTGTCTTTTAGCAATTGAAGAAATATTTCTTTGGAATGTTCAGGAGTGATCTTTTCGCCGGTAAATGCTTTTTCGCTGACCGGGAAAAGTGCTGCACAACGGCTGTAATCAAGGGTCTTATCCTGTAGCACGATGCCGCCGGCGTCGATGAAGTTATCCTCTTTTAATGCGGTAAAGATCATTTCAGCCATACCGGCGTCTATGTTCTCGAATACAAAGGAGGTCTTATCGATCCGGGCTGTTGCGGCCAGTGTTCCCAGGGTTTGTAAGAAACCGGGGATCTTTTCCGGGTCGTATCCGCGGTCAAATTTATCCGGCGTCTGTCCGGTGAGTATGTATTGCAACTGGGCCGGCGAAATGCCGGTGCGTCTCATCCAGCCGACCGTTGTCGTTATTTCCTGTACGCGGGCGGCTTCCAGGCCTTCTGTCTGTTGGAGGACAAGGGTATCCGGGTAGTGCATCAATTCCAGTAGTAACAGGAGGTCGGCGATGGAAAGTTTGAGTTTGGCCGCCAGTTTTGGCAGGCGATAGAGCCAGCTCAGGTTTTCCAGGTTGAGTGTCAGCATCAGCAGCTCGCCGTTCTGTGGATTGGCAATGTGCCGGTGGAGCCAGCCGGCGAGCAGGCTGAGGTCGTTGTCGTTGAGGCGAAGGGCGGCGAGGAGGCGGGAACGGACGATGGCGTTGATGCCTTGGTTGTCGGGGAAAAGCCAGTCATAATTTTTTTCCGGGTCGAATGGCAGGTAGGCGTCGGAGTTACCGGTGGGGGCATAGGGGTCCCGTCCTTTTAGCAGGCGGGGGTCGTTGAAGATGATGTCGAAGGGGTCTTGTGGGTTGGCTGTATTTTTTTTGCCGCTATTTTTTAGCGGGTGCCACATGCTGCAGAGCTCGACGATCGTCATGGCTGTTGTCTGTTGCAGTTCATGGAGCCGTGCGAATTTTTTTATCGTTTGCCGTCCGATCTCTGTTTGTTGGAAGGAGCGGAGTGCCCAGTCCGTATCGGCGTAGGACCAGCCTGTCTTTGTCTGTAGCCGGATGAAGCGGTTCAGCCGGTCCAGGCGCCGGAGGGAGAGGTTTTCGATCTTTTCAAATGGTTTTTGCGGATCGGTGCGGTCCAGCATCAATTTCATATAGGGTAACTCTTCGCCGGTATTGTTTATAAAAAAGTCGTTGGCGGCGTTTGCTTTTTGTTCCTCCTCGTCTAATTCCTGTGTGAGGAGGGAGACGAGGCGGGTATAGTCCAGACCGGTTCGGTATAAAAAGGTATCGGCGGGGGCGAGGGTGTTTTTTAGTCTTGTTTCATCGAAGTCTTCGTAGCCATAGAAGCGGGAGACGGACGGTCCGGTTATTTCGGATGGGGGCAGCAGGTTATCGGCTTCCTCGATGGATAGGGACAGTTGTTCTCTGGCGGCGGCAAAGGAATCCGTGATATAATACATCGATTTGTCATTGGGGGGCGTTTGCCAGTTTTCTGAGAGGGCGGCTATTTTTGTGGCGGGATCGTATGTTCGGATCGTCTTTTGCTGACCGGCCCCTGTGCCGCTGATGATCGTGATCATCGTATCCCGGTAGTCATGGGGACCGGCGGGGGTATCCGCTGCCAGCGTGATCGTATTGATGGTTGCAGCCTGTGCTGTGCCATAGGCCAGGGGCATAGAAAAAGCGGTATAGAGTTCTGCCAGGGGTGTTTTTAGTTGTTGCAGGTAAATACGGATCTGGGAAAGGGGCAGGTGGTAGGGGAGGTTGAAGGGATACACTGCGAAGGCCAGTGTGTTCATCAGGTCATTTATATGATGTCTTTCATGGGAAAGGTGGCTTTCCAGGATGTTGTTGACTATTTCGAGGTAGGGGACCTGGTCATTGGTGTTGGTGCAGGTGAGGTCGAGATCGAAGAGGTCCGGTCTTCTTTCTTCCAGTGTCATCCCCGGATCGATGGTTGTTTTATTGGGGGATGTAATATGATCGTCTGTGATACGCATGATATCGAGGAAGTAGGCTGCCGGGCTGAAGATGGATTGGCAATCCTTGCACTGGCAGAAGTCCTGGCTACCGAAGAGGTCCTGGTATCCGGGGATGCGGGTGACATATTTCTTTAGCGGATCGTCTGTATTATTGAAGCGGGTGTCTTTAAAATGCGGAGAGGCGACCACGCTATGGAGGCTGGCGGCAGTGTGCTGCAGGTGGATGGTGATGGACTTTGCGCGGTCATAGAGCCGGCCGGCCAGGTCGGGGTCTTCGCTGGTGTTGATATGGGGGCCGGCTGTTTCGATAAAACGGCGGCGGGTCATCGCAGTTATGCGGTGGGCGGAGTCGAATTGCTGTGATAGCAGGGTCCGGGTGGTTGCTTCGTCGTTGCAAATGCGGTGTATGCGTTGGTAGGCCATCAGGGATTCCAGGGCCTGTTCTCTTTCTGCGGGGTTGTCCGGTAGTGATAGCCCGGCCAGGATCGTTTGGTCGAAGAAGTCGATATGGCTGATGTGATCGATATCCGGAACTGTGTTATTATGCGACATGGATAATGGTGTTTTTTTATAAGTTATGCCCGCGCAAGGCTAAACCTGCGGGTACGATTTGCCAGCCAGGGGGCATTTATCGATTGTGTTTTGCCTGCGTCTGGGTCGGGGATGATCAGATGTGCCATTTTTTTGATGATCTCCCGGTGTTCTGCCTGGGCCATACTCTCTGCCGGCGTTGCCAGTGCCGGGCTATTGCTGGCGGTGGCAGGGGCCAGTCCCCAACTGAGCGAATGTCTTGCGGCTTCTACTGCCATGTCAATGAGACGGTCGACGCCCTTACTTTTTGTTGTCTGCCCTTCCTTTACTACATCTTCCCTGCGCATCCTGTCCCAGTAGCCGTGTGCGTGGCCGCTATGGGCAAAATATTCCCATCCCTTTGTCGTCGGATGTTGCACGGAACCCGATGTCTTATTATAACCCGTCATGCTGGTTGGCATGCGAAAATGGGAAACGATGCGGGCGGCGGCCTTTACCAATCCTTTTTTCGAAGCCGATAAGCCGCTGCCTATCCCAGCTAATACATGAAACATGGTTATCGTCGACACATGTTCGTCCATATGGTCATCGGTAGCCCTCCAGGCGTCTGAAAAGGCTTTTTTATTGTCCCCTGCCAGGCCCAGCTCTACCGCATTGTCGAATGTTGCTTCCTCCTGCAGTGGGATATTAGCGGCCCCTTTTAGTTTTACGATATCCTTGTCCAGTTGTTCTAATTTGGCAAGGGTCCAATTTCCACTGTTTATGTCAGCCCTTATTTGCTGCCCGACGGCCAGAGACCCCTTGTGTAATTCCTGAATTTTTTCTGGTTTTGGGATAAACTGGCCGTGGACCGGGATATCATCTGTTTTAAGCGTGACGGTCTTTGCCTTTGCTTTTTTCTTTGGCGCCTTTTTTTTCTTTCCCCCTTTCACCATGCCGGTCGGGTCTGTATATGTTACGGGGTTGCCTCCGACAAAGGCGTAGAGGTTAAATCCATCGATCGTTCCGGCGGGATCCGGGTCCAGCCATCGGCCCAGCCAGGGGGCATAATAGCGGGCGCCATAATAATAGAGGCCGGTGTTGTCGTCGCATTCTTTGCCGCAATACCGGTAATCTTTTGGGTCTACTTCCTTTTCGTTGGCTCCGGCGATGATGGCCGTGCCTCCGTAGGGAAAATATTCTTCATAGCTGATGAGCTGTGCATCGTTGTCTACTTCCATGGAAACGGAGCCCAACAGGTTGTCCAGTTGCCATCGCCGTTGCAGGGACCCGGGGGTGGGGGTGTAATGGATGAGGAGTACGCAATCGCCTTCGTCCATGATGCGGATCGAGCTGCGTTGTTCAGATGTTGTCATTCCGTTGACCGAGATGGACCGCCGGGTTTTTTCCTCATAGTCGCCGAGGTATTTCTTTTCTTCGGTCTGTGTCAGGGCGCCGCCGAACCGCATGCGTTCGGAGATCTTTCTTGTGCGTAGTCTGTTGATGTCATAGGTATAGAAGTCGGCGTCATCCTGTTCGTCTCTTTCTATGATGCCGGCACCGGACAGGCCATCAAAGAGATCATAGGACAGCGTCACGGAATTGTCGAGCATCAATTGACGCTGGTTGCCTGACTCATCGTATGGCAGGTCCTGCAGGTGGTTGGAGTGGGCGGTTACGGTCGTATCTCTTGTCCATGGGGAGGATGCCGCGACATGTTGTGTTCTGATGAGGTTGCCGCCCATGTCATAGGTATAGTATTCCGTGTATTTTTCGAGCTTGTCTATATCCGACGGCAATGGGCTGAACTTGCTTTGTTTGAAGTCGTTGTCTTTTTTATTATTCTTATAGGTCCCGATATTGATGCCCGGGTGTTGCCGGCCATCTGCCCGGAGTAGCCGGTAGAGTGCGTCATAGGTATATTCGGAGAGCGGCTCCACTTTCTGGTTATCATGAAAGACCGTGTCGCGGCTGCTATCCCGCATGCGGGTGATATTCCCGACGGGGTCATAGGTGTACTGGATATTTTGCAGCAATGGGTCTCTTGGGTTGCCTTTTGCGTCTTTTGTGGAACGGGTTGTCTTTAATGCCGTCAGGCGAAGGGTCGTCTCCTCATAGGTATAGGTCGTTCGCAAGCCGTTGCCATATGCGACCAGGGTCCGCTGGCCATTTGCATCATATACGATCTGATCGATGACCGGCTGCAGGGCGCCATCGGGCAAACGGGCGGAGATGGTAGCAGGCAGGCCTGTCTGATCATAGGTATTGAGGATGGTGGATCGATCGGGGAGCGCCTCTTCGAGGAGCCTACCCCGGGCGTCATAGGCAAAGCGGGTGGTGTAGGCGGTTGTCTCGAGGGGGATGCCCGATCCTTCCCGCCAGTTGATCATTTGCCGGTAGTCCGTTGTAAAGCGGCGGGATGTTTCCAGTACTTCTCCGTTCAGGGCATACCGGGGATTTGTGCAAATGCCGGACTGATCTTTGAGCTGGTAGAGTTGTCCGCGCAGGTTCCGTTGTTCCGCCCCGGGTTGTGTCTCTCCATAGGTATATTGTTCTGCCAGCAGAAATTCGCTGAAAGGAGGCCGGTCCCGGCGGTCGTCGATCTTTAGTACCAGTACTTCTGTGCGTCTTTGTAGCCGGTCGAAGGAAATGAGCTGGTTGACCGAGCGGGGAGACCAGGACCAGAAGGGGTTGTCAAAAATATCGCTGAGCTGGTATCCCTTTCCGGCATCTGCGCTATCTATGGAAAGGGGGGCGTCTGTGCCCATTTCGTAAGTATATTTAAAATTATAGTAGTCCGTCCCTTTTGTGATATTGGAATAATAGAGCCGGGGGTCGATGGACAGGAGTTCTCTTCCCAGGATGTCCTGTTCATAATAGGAGGTGAGGGAGCCCTGGAGGAGGAGGTCGTTGATCTTATCAAGCAGGGGATCGAATGCCTGGTCCATGTCCAGCCGGAAGCCGGGTTGGTAGGGCTGAAATAAGGGCGTCAGCCATCCGGCCAGGGTGAGGTATCCTTTTATGACCAGGTGATTCCATATTTGAGTGGGGCTGATGACAGATCCTTCGGCAATTTTTTTAAGACTGTCTGCTGAAACGGCGCCCAGGTTATTCTCTATACTAAGAAAGGTATGGCCCGTATTGCCGAGGACATCGATCGCCGGGGTATTGTAAAAACGGGCGGCTTTCTCCAGGGCGTCCCTTTCATCGATCTGTTGTTGGCTGGGGTTGAGGGGATAATGCTCCATGAAATATTTGTAATAGGGAGCGTCGAGGATGGTATCGTCTTCGTCGTAGCGTTGTATTTCCCAGGGTGTAAATTCCACTTTGGAGAAGAAGTGTTTGGGGCTGTCGGTGCGTACGACCCGTAACAGCGGGTCGTAATGGGTGACGGTAGGAGGGATTGCCGGAGGATCGGCAGCCCTTTCGGATGCTGATCCGAAGAACGGGGTATTGCTAAAAAAGGGGAGCCAGGATTCGGTTACCGCTCCTTTGTTGTTATAGACTGTTTTACCGGATACCTGCCAGCGATCTGCGGGGCCTGTGTGAATCCGGGTCTCTATATTTCTTCCCATTCCGTCTGAATAGGCGACGGAGGTGTGGCAGAGGGGTGATGCGTTCCTTTCGGGGGAGTGATAGTAGTTATCCCTGACCAGTGTGATCGCCGATGCCGGTTGCTTGTTCTGGCTCCATGCCTGCGGGTCATTATAAAAAAAAGTGGCCGCACCCTGGAGATACCAGGATGGATCTTTCAGGACGTCGTTGAATGTTATCGGTCCTCCTTCCCGTGATCCCGATCGCCGGGTATATTCCGCAGCGAGTCCGCCATAGGGAAGCAATAACATCCCACCGGTCAACTGACCCTCTTTTATACTGAAGGCGGAAGAGGCGATCACCTGTCCCAGGGGGTCGAAGATCAGTTGGGAGACGTTCTTATTGATATCGATCAGTTGTTTGGGTTGGAGTGTGCTATAATCCAGCGATATCGTTTCTTCGTTGCTGATCCCGTCTTGTTCATCTATATAGACCGTATTTTTTATTGCAGTGAGGAAATAGGGTTGATTATATTCTGTGGCGGCTTTAAAGAACAGGGAAGAAGCCGGGGGGACAAAGCTATTCTCCGTTGTATGGGGCAGGTAAAAACCTTTTTTTTGGGCGGGGGTATAATAATACTGTACCAGTCCTTTGTTCCACCAGTATTGGGATGCCGGGTCGAAGAAATATCCACCCTGTTGTTCCAGGACCTGATCGGTCAGTCTGTCTTCGAAGATCTTCTCCACGTATTCTTTTGGGAAGACCGCTTTTTCTTCGTGATGCAGGAGTCCTTTTGAGGAGATCGCTCCGGGGGCGAGCGCCTGGTCCTGTGTTTCGTTCCAGAACAGGGATCTGTTCCAGGCGAACTGGCGTGCCTGCAAGGTGGTCTTTGTCCGTTGACCCTGATAGGGAACGATATCCTGCAATGCTTTTGCTACCTGTGTCTTTATTTCTTCGAAAGTGAAATACCGGTTGTTCTTCAGATCGAGCCCGGACAGTTCGAATGTTTTGCCCTGGAAGGCGACGCCGATCAGCCGGAAGCCTTCTGTGTGGTTGATGACATCATTGAGTTCGCAGGTCCCTTCCAGTCTTGTCTGTTCCGGGTATACCGTGCCGGTCACGGGTGGCCGGCGTGGATAGGAGATCGTGCAGGTCCGGAGGACGTTGTTGAAGGCGTCCCTTTCCAATACAAATGCATGTTGTACGCGGGGGTCGGCGGCGTTACGTTCGTAGTGGTATTGTATACTCTCCCGGTCGCAGACGGTAAAGACGGCGGTGTGCCGGCCGGCTTTTGGCTGGTAGCGCCTTACTTCATAGACTGATTCCGTCACCCCGTAAGGGATGTCCTGGCAATTGCTTTTGTCCAGCCCGTATATTTCCTGTCTGAGCTGTTTGCCGCTGAGTGCGGCATAAGCCTGTCGGATCGTCGCTGCATCGCCGGCGGGGATGGGTGGATGGAAGAAGGTTTCCGGTAAGGATGCGGCCAGTGGATCGCCCCGGAAATAATCTTTTCGATACTGTGCGAGGAGGGCGGGGGCTTCTTCAAAGCAGCCGGTATGATACCATGTTTTTGTCAATACTGGGGGGACGTATAACTCTTTTGGTGCGTTGGTGGCCGATTGTTCGAAGCTTTCGGAATCCAGGTGTTCTATGGATCCAAAACCACGGAATTCTTTTTCAACGGGGTCGAAATAGCCGTCATGGTAAATGTATTGGGTCGTTAGGTTTGTGCCTGCGATCAGATCGATCGTCTCGGTCTTTTCGATGACCTGGACGGGGAATGGCAGGCGGGTCACCCAGGGTCTTCCTCTTTTTTTATCCCGGAGGTAGAAGTGGGTGGAGCTGCCGTATTTGACTTTTGTTTTGCCGCCCAGGTTGTTGTCTGTTTCGTAGAGCAGGTAGCTTTTTACGCCATCGATATATTTATTGTCCGACCGGTTGCTGAATTCGTAGTAGTAGTGTTTTACGGAAGGCTCTATTTTTGTAAAGAGGATGCAGGTCGTGCCTGTGCCGAGGAGATCGGCAAAGCTCAATTGGTCGATGGGCGAGTATTTTTCGGGGAGGATGAGGGAGATCGGGTTGCTGAATGCGTTGCCCGACTGGTTGATATGGATGTCGATCCTGTCGGGGTAGACGAGGACCAGGTCCTGGGTGCCGGAGCCATCCAGGTCTGCGAGGTGGATGCGGGAGGAGTCCATATCATCGTCGAAGCGCGGGGCGTTGCCGAGCAGGAGGGAGTTGCCGAAGCGTCCATGTCCGATATTTGGCCATACTTCTACTTTTCCATCGCTGACCCGTACCCGATGGGACAGTCCGTCGCCGAACATATCCGCAAAGGTGACGAGGCGGCGAGGGTCTTCGTTGGCGCCGGAGGGAAAGCCGGGGGTCTTGTTCCGGGTGACCGGTTTGCCGAATCCTTTTCTGCCTCCGGAGAACCAGGCATTGATAGTCGAACCGTTGACCATGAAAAGATCGCTGTGTCCATTGCCATTGAGGTCGGCCCATTCCGCCTGCGGGTCGCCGATGATATCCGGGGATTGATCGAAGGGGACGAAGGGCGCCCAGTTATCATGTGTTGTGGCGGCATAGTATCCGCTGCGTTGTGGCGAGGCCACCATCAGTTCAATTTTCCCATCCCCATCCAGGTCGTTGAGCGTATAGGAAGGGTCGGCGAGATCCTTTTCGATAGGGAAATAGATGGGGGACTGGGCAAAGCCAAGGCGACCTTCTCCTTCCGGTTTCCAATAGAGTGTTGCCGAATCGTTGCTGTAGAGTATGCCGGGGATCCCTTCTGAATAAAGGTCTACCGGCTGATATTCTCCCTTGCCGGTATAACCCGGGATCAGGCCGTTGTCCTTTATCTGTAATTCTTTGAATGGCCCGGTGAGCGCGGGTTGGAAGGGAGTATAGGAGAAATGGGAGGGAGGTGTGGATCTTTGTTCGTAGCTGCCGTCCTCTTTCCTGGTAAAGCCTGTCAATAGGATATCGGTAAGAAAGGAGAAGGTAGGCGTATCGTCATATGTCAGCCGGAGCGCCTTTACCAGGCAGGGCTCTTCTCCCAATTCGTTGGGGAAGTGATGGAAGAGCAGGATATTATGGCACAGGCGTTGTGTACGTATTTCAAATCCGCTGCGGTAGGTCGAGAAGGGATCTTTTCGTGTCGCCCAGCTCCGGACGGGTTGATGTATGGGGTGGGCGTGGCCGGGAGAGGGCAATTCATATTCTCCATAGTCGAAGACCAGCTCAAAGGCCCATTTTTCTGTCTGCGTTTCGTCAAAATAGTTGCCGTATTGTATATTTCGGATATATATCCGGGTTTGTTCCTTTTTATATCCGTAGGTTATTTTATTTCCGTGGCTGTCTTCTGTGCGGGTGATCATCCAGGTATAGATATGGGCGGGGTCTTGTGGATCATACACCCTGGATCCTTCCGTGTCACCGTAGAAGCTGGTTATGTTTGCTGATGAAACCGTTTTCCACCAGGAGGTCCCTGTTTGGGGATCCGTATGTTGTTCGATAAGGGTAAAATCCTCTTCCAGTACGGGCAGCCAGGTTATCACATTACCGGCAGCGGAACCGCTTTTGGGCACCAGCCTTGTATTGCCGATGCTGTACCTGTCTTCGCCGGTATAGGTTGGGATGGAGTGGTTGCTGTCTATGCTTATTGCGGGGAGGGGGAGGGAGAAGCCGAGGCCGAAGGGGCCATTACCGCCGCCGGAGTGGTAGTCGAGGCTTAGACCTGGTTCCAGTCCACGGGCAGGGGTAGCCGGGACCGGGATGGAAAAGGAGGCTGTGCCGGAAAAAAGATTCGGGCTGAAGCTTTCGCCGATGCCTTTGATGCTGCCTCCTCCTTTTGGGAGGGATAAACCGGGAATTTGCATAGATAGGAAGATGTGAGATAAAGGGCGGAAGCGGATCGCGCGTAAAGATGATGTAATTGACGGTGCCGGTCAATCCCATGTTTGGGGTAGAAAGTGGGGTGCTGACCGTCTCAGGGGCGGCCGATGAGTTTTTCTTTCATGATCGTCATAAATTTTTCCCGGTAGGATTCTCCCAGCAGGATTGGGGTCTTGTCGTTCTTAAGGGTGATCGAATTTCCTTCGATGGCGGTGATCATTTGGATCGATACGATAAAGGATTTGTGTACTCTCATGAACTTATTGGCGGGGAGGCGGTCTTCGAGTTCCTTCATGGGGAGGAGGGCCAGGGTCTTTTCCGTGCCGTGGTGGATGGCTACATAGTTCTTCATGGCTTCGATAAAACGGATGTCGGAGAGGTTGATCTTTAGCATCTTTCCTTTGACCTCGGTTTTTACCAGGATATAATCGTTGGTTTCGGTGGGCGGGAATGCCGGTCTTTCTTTTTCGAAGTAGTCGATCGCCTTTTGTACTGTTTTCAGGAAGCGGGGAAGGGGGATGGGTTTTACGAGGTAGTCGAGTACGTCGAGGTCGAACCCTTCTACGGCGTAGTTGGGGTAGGCGGTGCAGAGGACCACCTTATAGCGCCGGTGGATGGCTTTTATGAAGTCGAGGCCGCTGAGCTGGGGCATATGGATGTCGAGGAAGATGAGGTCGATATGTCTTTCCTGCAGGAGCTGTAGGGCTTCAAGGGGGTTATCCGAGCTGCCGGACAGGGACAGCGAGCCGGATTGACGGATATAGTGTTCCAGCACGTCGATCGCGTGTTGTTCGTCATCGATTATCAGGCAGTTGATCATGTGTTTGTATATAAAGGTACGGTCAGTTGTGCCTTGAAGCAATCTTTTTCATTGCTGATCCCGAAAGAATAGTTCTCTCCGTACATCCATTGGAGGCGGCGGGTCGTATTGTCAAGCCCGATGCCGGTGGATCGTTCTTTTGGCCCTTCCCGTTTTGCGTTGATGACGGAGAAAAAGATCTTTTGTTTGTCTTCGTCGCAGAGCAGGTTGATCTGTACCGGGTTGAGGGGGTCGTTGAGCTGGCCATGTTTGAGGGCGTTCTCCACCGGGGTGATCAGCACGAAGGGGAGGATGCCTGCCTTGCGGAGATTGCCGGATACGGAGAAGACGATCCGGAGCTTTCCGCTAAAGCGGAGCTGGTGGATATGGATCACGTTCTTCAGGTGGGTGACCTCGTCTTCCAGCGAGACCAGTCCTTTTGCGTCTTCGTTCTTTTGGAGCGAATACCGCATGATCTCCGACAGGGTCATGATACCGTCCGAGAGGGCCGGGTCGCCGTTGAGGGAGCGGGCGTAGAGGAAGTTCAGGGTATTGTACAGGAAATGGGGGTTGACCTGCAGCTGGAGGAATTTTTTTTCCGCCAGCATCTTTTCGTTGGCCATTTGTTGGAGGGCCAGCTGCATGGCGGTGTTCTCCTTTATTTTTTTTCCGGCGAAGAGTGCGGACCAGTAGAAGCCGGACAATAAGATCGTGATCGCAAAAAAGAGGGAAAGATAGATGACCGTGACGGCCCGTTGGGCGGGTGTAAAGAGTCCCGCCGTCTGCCGGACCAGGAGCCAGTAAATGAACAGCAGGTAGCCGGCGAGCAGCGCCAGGAGGGAGAGGAAGTAGGCGGCTCTTTTTTGGTGGAACAAGGTCTCGCAGATAAAGAAATGACCATAGAACAGGATGAACAGTAAGATAAACCCGGCGCTTGTCTGCTCGTAGCCGGTATAATCGCCTTTCGCTGAACCCAGGTATTGGGCTCCCATGAAAAGAAGGTAAAATGATGTCCATACTGCCAGGTTGCGCAGGATAAAACGTCTGTTGCGGAAATAGGAAGTCATCGTATTATAAATATAAGCAAAGGTTTATTGTTGCAGCCATTCGAGTGCTTTGTCGAGCTGTTCGTCTTTTTGGGTCTGGTAGCCGTGCAGGGTTTGCGGGACCGTGATGTCGGGGTGGATACCGGTTCGTTGCGTTTCGCTGCCGTCTGCGTGATAGACACCCAGGCCGGTGAACTGGATGATCGCTGCGCCGGGTAGGGTCATGTATGTGACGTTGCCGTCTGCGCCGGAGGTGGGGGTCCCGATGAGTTGGGCCTTGGGCGCTTTTTTATAGGCCATTGCCAGGAATTCGCCGACGCTCATACTGTTCTCGTTGATCAGGATGGCTATTTTATTCGGGTAGAAATCGACGCCGGCGGGGAACTCTGCATCGGAGGGGGGTGTCAGGCGATAGACGCCGGGGTAGGTTCTTGCCGCGGATGAAAAGCGCATAAAGTCGTGGGCGGGCGGGAGGATGAGGCGGCCGATGAGATCTCCGGCGCCGGTGCCATTGGATTCGTCCTGGTTCTGCCGGGTATCGATGATCAGTCCTTTTGTCCGGGCGATGAGGGCGGTGAATTTTAGGCTATCGGCTCTTTTTAATTTTCCCATATTTATATAGCCGATGTCGCCGTCCAGCAGGCAGAAGGCGGAGTCTTTTGCATAGCTGAAATAAGGCGGGGTGAGATCGGGTGGCAGGAAGAAGTTGGGGATCTTATTGGGTACGAGGAGAGAGGCGGGATGGTTGTCTTGCCGGGTGATGGCCAGGCGGCTTTTGGGGTTGTGGGTATGGGTGATGCGGAAGGAGAGTTTGTTCATACCGGAGGCCGGATTGGAGGAGGGGGTAAGAGGGATCAGCTCTTCTGCCAGGGTGTTGAGCGCAGTACCATCGATGCTGTCGAGGAGGTCGCCGGGTTGGATGTTTTCTTTTAGGGAATCGTTGAGGAGGGAGGTTATCACCCAGCGGCGGCCGACATATTTTACCGTGAGGGGGAGGATGTATTTGCCTTCGACATCTGCGCTGGGCGGCCATTGGATCCAGCCGTGACTATCTTCGATCGCGGCCAGCATTTCCTGGACGTCGCGGTTATATTGTTGCCGGGTCTGTTCTTTTTGCATCCGGGGGATGAATTTTTTTAGCACCTCGTCCCAGGGGAGGGGCAGGCCATACTTATAGGGGTACCAGTATTCGATGGCGTTCCAAAAGCGGAACAAACAAACCAGTCCAATCGTATTATCGGGGTAGGTTATTTGCGGATAGGGTTTTTCGTGTTGGGAAAGGGGGAGGGTGATGCCATCTTCCGAGATAAATTGCAGATAATATTGTTCGGTTATATTCCGGTTATGGATGAGGAAGAGCAGTTTTTTTTGGAGAGCGGAGGAGAGCCCGTTGTTATGGGTGATCCAGGAGAAATCGGGTTTTTGTCGGGCTCCCTGCAGCAGGGTATCCGAGCAGGCGGGGCAGGTGGGGATCGGGCCCAGCTTACCGATCCAGGCGAGAAGGGAGTCGTTTAGTGTTTTTTTGGGTAGGAACGGGTAGGTAGGGAGGATGCGGATCAGTTCTTCGTCCCAGTCGATCCTGCCGGTGGCGAGGGCGGGGTGAAAATATTTTACCAGGCCCCAGATCTTTCCCAGGAGGAAGAGGTTTTGTGTGGATTGGGCTTGTGTAGATTGAGCTTGTGTGCCGAGGCTGCTGCTGAGCAGCAGGAGGACCATGATCTTTTTCATACGAGGTTTTTTATTGTGTGATAAAACTACCTCGTATGGGTGATGGGTTTAAAAAGGATACACAAAATGGGTGATTGTATATATCAATCAGCTATTGCATTGGGTTGCCAGGAACAGGTAGGGGTCGATGGAGGAAGGGCCGTCTATAAGGATAGGGGCTGTCCCCAGGTCGAGTTCCAGGAAGGAGATGCCTTCGCGGATATGCCAGAGGTATAGTTTTTCTGTGTTGGCGGGCTGCCGGTATATTTCAGGGAGTAATTCGAGCAGGAGGCCGTTCCAGCAGGCGGCGGCCAGTTTTTCTTTTTCGTTGAGGGGAGCGGCATCGGCGGCTCCGTCTTTATCGGCCCACTGTCCGGCGGAAAAGGTCGTTCCGGTAAACAGCAGGATTTCCTGTTGTGTAGAGTTCGTTTCCATGATCGGAGGGTTTAGCTCTATATATAAGACGCGAAAAAAAGGGGAAAGGATGGTTATGTGGATAAAAAAATATGTTAAAAAACCGGCATCCGCATATGGATCATGTGGCGAATAAATCCGGCTTTCTCATAGGCGCGGATGGCGGGTGCGTTGTCGTGATAGACGTCGAGGCGCAGCTCTTTTATGTCCTGTGAACGGGCCCAGCTGTTCAATGCCGTTATGATAACATGGTTGACGCCTTTGCCGCGGTATTCGGGCAGGACGTACATAAAGCCGAGATAGGCGTGGTGGGTATGTTGCAGGTAATGTCTGCCGGTCTCGATGCGGGCGTAGCCGGAACCGATGATCCTGCCGTTGTGTTCTGCCACCAGCAGCTGGATGTTGGGGGCGGTGATCATTTCCGGGATATTATAATAATGGATGGGGTCGGGTTTGATTGTTGGATCGAAGGGACGTTCGGCGGCGATCACTCCCTGTTCGAAGCGCAGGAGTGTGTCGAGGTCCTCCAAAGTCGCTGATCTTGTTGTTATTGCGTCTGTCATTATACGGTTAAATATACGTATATTAGGTTACCTAAACCCTTTTTATGCGTAAACCGATTGCGTCCATTTTGCTGCTTTCTCTTTTTGTATATAGTTGTAAGAACGGGCCGACGGAGGGGGGCGCTGCCCGGGATAGCGTCAAGCAGTATAGTATCGAACAGCTTTATAATAATAAGAGCATTGGGGGTTCTGCCTTTAATGCGGATGAATCCGGCATCCTGGTAACCGCGAATACCTCGGGTATTTATAACCTGTATGAGCTGGGGATCAGGGATACGGTGTTGAAGCCGTTGACGCATAGCAGCAAGGAGTCCTTTTTTGCGGTCGATTATGTGCCCGGGACGGGTTCCTATATCTACAGTGCGGATCAGGGGGGTAATGAGAACAACCATCTGTATCTGCAGCGGGCAGGTGATACGGCTGCCCGGGATCTTACGCCCTGGGCCAATAGCCAGAACAATTCGATCGGCTGGAGCAGGGATAAGAAGTCGCTGTATTTTAACAGCAACAACCGGAACCCGAAATTCTTCGATATCTGGAAAGCCGATACGGTGGGATGGAAGCCGGTCTTATTTTATAAGAATGATTCTGCCTATACACCCGGCGTCATCAGTGCGTCGGAGCGGTGGCTGGCGCTTACAAAGGAGATCACCACCGATAAGAACGAGCTTTATTTGTATGATCGTACCGCTCATACGATGAAGCGGATCAGTGATGACGGGGAGGCGGTCTGGCAGCCGGCGGCTATTGAGAAGAATGACAGCATCTTTTATTATATCACTAATGCGGGGAGTGAGTTTGCCTACCTGGTCCGGTATAATATCCTCACCGGGAAGGCGACGAAGCTGTATGAGACCAACTGGGATGTCGAGAGTATGGACCTGAGCGAGAATGAAAAGTATCATACCATTTCCATCAATGAGGACGGGAAGAACAAGATCCTGCTGTTTGATCATGCTACGAATAAGCCCGTCGATTTTCCCGAGATAAAGGACGGCAGTGTACAGCGTGCGCTGATCTCTCCTTCGGAGAAGAATATGCTGCTTTCTGTCGGCAGCAGCCGGAGTCCGAATAATATCTATGTCTACAATTTTGAGACGAAGCAATTGAAGCAGCTGACGCAGAACCTGAATCCTGCGATCGATGTAAACGATATGGTCAGTGCGGAAGTAGTGCGGTTCAAGTCCTTTGACGGGAAGGAGATCCCGGCGATCTATTACAAGCCGCTTACGGCCTCCAAAGATCATAAGGTGCCTGCTATGTTATGGATCCATGGCGGTCCGGGCGGCCAGACGAGGGTGGGGTTCAGCAATGATATCCAATACCTGGTCAATCATGGGTATGCCGTGCTGGCGGTCAACAACAGGGGGAGCAGCGGTTATGGGAAGACCTTTTACAAGCTGGATAACCGGGATCACAGCAATGGCGATCTGAAGGATTGTGTTTGGGGTAAGAAATGGCTGCAGCAGCAGGACTATATCGATACCGGTAAGATCGGCATCGAAGGCGGCAGTTACGGGGGCTGTATGGTGTTGGGTGCATTGGCATTTCATCCGGAGGAGTTTAAGGTAGGGGTCGATCTTTTTGGCGTTGCCAACTGGATACGGACGTTGAGGAGCATACCGCCGTATTGGGAGTCGGCCCGCAAGGCCTTGTATAACGAGATGGGAGATCCGTATACCGCGGATTCGGTGCGGTTGAAGAATATTTCTCCTTTGTATAATTATGAGAAGATCAATAAGCCCTTGTTGGTTTTCCAGGGATTGAACGATGTGCGGGTGTTACCGGTCGAAAGTTCGGAGATAGTGGCCGGGGTGAAGAAGAATGGGGTCCCTGTGGAATATGTAACCTATCCGAATGAGGGGCATGGGTTCCAGAAAAAGGAGAACCAGATCGCTACTTCGAAGACGACGCTGGTCTTTCTTGATAAATACCTGAAAGGGGCGGATACAGGGAAATAGGGATCAGGCGACCGGCAGCAAAAAATTCCCTGTCTTCAGGAACTGGGATTTGAAGTTCTGGGGCGTGCATTTTTTGAATTTTTTGAACTGCCTGTAAAAGAAAGGCAGGCTTTCATACCCGGATGCGTAACATACCTGGATCACCTGCCAATCTGTTTCGATCAGCAGGTTGCATGCGATATTGATGCGATACTCGTTGAGGAAGGCAAAGAAGGACTTTTTCATCAGCTTGCTGAAAAACCGGGAGAAGGAAACCTCACTCATATTGACGGCGGATGAAATAGCGGACAGGGTGATCTTTTCCTTATAATTTTTCTTCACATACTGGTAGACGGTATTGATGCGCTGGTTGTCCACAAAATCAAGATTATGAGAGAAGCCTTCCTTACAGAGGATATCGTATTTGTTGGTGGTGGCCAATTCATTTAGTATTTGCAGCAAGGTGATCAGGCGGTCGAAGGGTGGAAGCGCGACGATCGCCACGAGTCTTTCTTTGAGTTGTAAGGCTGTTGCTTCCGGAAATTTTATTCCCTTTGCGGCCAGCTGCTGCAGTTTTTTTATAGCATCGAATTCTTTTGAGTCGATCCATTCGTTGCCCAGGAAGTCATGCTTCCACTGGATGACCAGTGCGGAGGCGACTGCCGGCAGCTCTTCCATATTCTTCCAGCAATGCGGCAGGTTCGGGCCTACGAGGACCAGGTCGTTGGCCCCGAAGTTTTCAAAATGATTGCCGACATATCGGATACCCTCACTTGCCAGGATATAGGTAAGCTCATATTCCGGGTGGTAATGAAAGGGGAAATCGAACTCTTTTTTATGCTGGATGAGGGCATTGAAGGAGTTGCTTTCCAGGTTGGCAATGGGCTCGAATTGGGCTTTCATGCTATCTTATTTTGTAGTGAAAAGTACAAAATATTTCATTTTGACGTATAAATAGGGTAATAAAAGGATAAAAATGGCAATATGACGAGCCGTGGCAGTCTTTAGTTTTGAGGGAATATTAAAAACCGCCATTTGAATAAGCCTGCCATTACCGAGAGAAAGTTTATGCTTGTGTTTGCCTTTGTAATCACCTTGTTCCTGCTTTGGGGGATCGCGATCAGCATGGGGGATGTACTAAACCGTCATTTTCAGCGGGTATTGGGGATAAGCAAGTCGCGGTCCAGTCTTGTTCAATTATCCATATTTGGCGCTTATGCGATCATGGGGATCCCGGCGGGTATTTTTATCCGGCGTTTTGGTTATAAGAGCGGGGTGTTGCTGGGGCTGTTGCTATACTCTGCCGGCGCCTTTTCCTTTATTTTTGCGGCGAATGCCCAGTCTTTCTCCCTGTTCCGGCTTGCCCTGCTGATATTGGCTTGTGGTCTTGCCACGCTGGAGACCGTTGCGCATCCTTTTGCCGCTGCGCTGGGTGATCAGCGGACCAGCGATATGCGATTGAACCTGTCGCAGTCCTTTAATGGGCTTGGGGCCATCCTGGGACCTATTATCGGCGGTTATTTTTTGTTACGTCATACGGAGACGGCCGGCGGGGATCTGTCTTCGGTCAAATCCCTGTATACGGTGATCGGGATCGTGATCCTTTGTATTGCGGTTTGTTTTTCTTTTGTCAGGGTACCTGTGTTTGGGGGTCCGCCTGTTACCGATCCGCAGGCCTATGAGGTATTGACCGGGGAGAATCCATTGCCACCCCCAAAAAAGCTATTCCGGCATCGTCATTTCAAGTGGGCCATTGCGGCGCAGTTTTTCAATGTCGCCGCGCAGGGCGGCACCTGGGCTTATTTCATCAATTACGGGGTGGAGAAGATCCAGGGGATGACCGATGTAAAAGCGGCGTATTATTTTTCTTTCAGTATGTTCCTTCTGATGGTCGGACGGTTTGTGAGCACCTGGCTGATGCGATATATCGCCCCCAATCTATTGCTTGCCATTTATGCGGTAGCCAATGCCGTACTATGTGTGATCATTGCCCAGAATTTGGGATGGCCGTCCTTTATAGCGATGATCCTGTTGAATTTCTTTATGAGCATTATGTACCCGACCATTTTTAGTCTTGGTTTGAAGGATCTGGGGGACCAGGCGCAGCAGGCCTCGTCCTTTATCGTCATGGGGGTTGTCGGGGGCGCTCTTTTCCCCCCGGTCATGGGGTTGGTGGCGAATCACAATATTGCGGCCGCCTATTATCTGCCGATCGTCTGTTATGCCGTCATTTTTCTTTTTGGCTGGAAATTCTATAAAATAAAACCGGGTCGTCATGTTCCACGCTAAGGCTGCCATTGCTGACGGGAAAGGAGGTTTTGGGATCGGCGTGACCCGTATCGGGAAGCCGGCGCCGGATGAGGTCGTCGTGCGGATCATGGCGGCGGGGATCTGTCATACGGATCACGATTCGCTGGGCTGGGGCAAGCAAATGGTGCTGGGGCATGAGGGGGCCGGGACCGTGGCAGCGGTTGGGGCGGGGATCACGTCCGTTGTCATCGGCGATAGGGTCATGCTGAACTGGGCTACGCCTTGCGGCCATTGTTTTCAATGTGCGTTGGGCAATCAGCATATTTGTGAGCGAAATTCACCGGTGGTGGCGGGTGGAAATGGGTATAGCGGGGGGCATGCGACGCTGGCGCACACCACTTTTAATGGGGAGCCTATCGAACGTTCTTTTAACCTGGGGACGCTATCCGAATATGCGATCGTGAAAGAGGCGGCTGTGGTAAAGATCCTCAGCGACACGCTTTCGTACCCCGCGGCCAGTATCATCGGTTGCGGCGTCATGACGGGTTATGGATCTGTGGTCAATGCGGCGGATGTAAAGGCCGGATCTTCCGTCGTTGTGCTGGGTACGGGCGGGGTGGGTTTGAATGTGATCCAGGCGGCCAGGATCTCCGGTGCGGAGAAGATCATTGCCGTCGATGTGAATCCGTTGCGGCTGGAGATGGCGCAGCGTTTTGGGGCCACGCATATCATCCGGGCCGAGCGTGCTGATGAGGGGCTGACGGATGTCGCCGGCATCGTCCGGAAAATGACGGATGGCCGTGGGGCGGATTATGCTTTTGAGTGCACGGCCATACCGTCCCTGGGGGCTGCGCCGCTGGCGATGGTAAGGAATGCCGGTATGGCGGTGCAGGTAAGCGGGATCGAGGAGCCGATCAGCATCGATATGCGGCTGTTCGAGTGGGATAAGGTCTATATCAACCCATTGTATGGCAAGTGTCGTCCGGCGATCGATTTCCCGCGAATTGTACGGTTATTCGACGCCGGCAGCTTGTTGCTGGAGGAGATGATCTCGGCCACTTATTCGCTCGAAGGGCTGCAGCAGGCTTTTGACGATATGCTGGCTGGAAGAAATGCGAAGGGGGTCATCGTATTTTATTAGAAGAATGAAACCATTTCGAACGATAGAAGTTTCCGATCCGCGGTTTGAATCAGGCGGGCTGCGGTTTATCACCGTGAAATCGGTCTGGCTGAAAGGCCGGGGCGATATCTGTGTGTATGTTCCGGGGGGGATACCCGAAGGGCAAAGCTTACCTGTCGTCGTCCTCCTGCATGGCGTCTATGGGAGCGCCTGGTCCTGGTCGCAGCAGGGGGGCGTGCATTTACGGGCCGCGGGGATGATCCGGGAGGGGGTGTTGCCTCCGATGATCATAGCGATGCCTTCCGATGGGTTATGGGGCGATGGTTCGGGGTATCTGCCGCATGGGGAGGTTGATTTTGAAAAATGGATCGTAGAGGATGTGGTCAATGCCGTCCGGTGGGCGATCCCTGCTGCCCGGCAGGACGTCGGATTATTTATCGGGGGGCTTTCCATGGGTGGATATGGGGCGTTGTTGGCGGGTGTCAAATACCATGACCTTTTCGATGCGATATCGGTACATTCCGCCATCACCTCGCTGGACCAGATGAAGCTTTTTGTGGAAGAAGGGTTGGGATCCTATCAACAGGCCGATGCGGGTAAGCAGGATGTCCTGGCCACCTGTTTATTGTATAAGGGTAAGGTACCGTCGTTGCGGTTCGATTGCGGAAGGGAGGATCTGCTGATCGACTATAACCGGGTGTTGCATAGGGGACTGGAAGCGGCGGGGATCGATCATGAATACCGGGAATACGAGGGAGGTCATGAATGGGCTTATTGGGAGGAACATGTAGCGGAGTCGCTGCTTTTCTTTGCGCGGGTATTGCGGGAAGGGGGAAAACTGCGAGCGGGGTAAGGCAGAGAATGCATTCAACGAATGAAATAAATTTTATAAATAAAATACCTGATCATGTTAGCCAAAGATTATAAAGGATACAAAGGGCTCCCGGTGCTGGCGGGGCTGGAAACGATGGAAGACGCGATTGCAAAGGGGTTGACGGTGGCGGAATCCGTAGACAGGTTGAAGCGGTATCATTGGACGTGCCGGAGGCTGAGCCTGTTATTGACCAGCCGGATCACGGCGATGCCCATTTATGAATTGAAAATGGCGTTTGGCCTTCATGCCCATTACCTGGCGGAGCATACGGAATCGTTTTTCAACCGGGTGCGGGAGATGCGGGAGCCTCCTTATGGTATGGATGTCGCTCCGCATGCGGCATTAGACCTCCTGCTCGACGAGATCGGGAGTGCGCCGGAGATGGAGCCATTCCTCTATGGTGTCTATGGGGTGGTGATACCTGCTCTTACCGAAGCGATCGAGGCGCAGATGGGTGTCGATAATAAGCTATTCGATCATCCGACCTACCGGGTGTTGCGGTGGGCCCTTCCTGAGATAAGGGATATTGACGAATATGGTGAAAAGGCGCTGGCCATTTTCCTGACGGATGAAGTGCGGTCGCGTTATGCCAAATGGATGGGGCTGCTGCGGGAATGCCTGGGGGTCATGGGTGGTCTCGACGGGGTGGCAGAGAAAAAAGAAACCGATCTGGGCAGGATCTTTTCCGGCCGGTCTTTTTCTTATGGGATCGTACCTGCCCGGGACGAGCGGTTTAAGGATGTCTTCAATATGGGCGTCAATGCGGAGGCTTTTTTACTCGATGCGGGATATGCGGCGCTGCCCAAGACCATCATGCTTTATTTCAAGCGGATGCGGGAGATCGATGTTCCGGAAATGATGGCAAGCATCATTTGGGAAACGAAGGATAAACCCTGGGCGTATTATAAGGACATGATCCGGCAGCTGTGGGATGAAAGCCGGCATGCTATGATGGGGGAAGTAGGCTTTACGTCCATCGATATTGACTGGAAGCGGATCCCCTTTAACCTGACCTGGTCTTATCTGCTAAATACGCGGATGGGGCCTAAAGACCGGCATGCGATCCTTTTCTTTATAGAGCAGGGGCTCATGCCTGCCAGGACCGGCAAGCAGTATGAATGGGAGGTAGCCGTCGCCACGGCCAATAAGCTGACTTCCCTGATACAGGATTATGACTGGGCGGATGAGGTCTTGCATGCGCGGATAGGGAGGGATTGGCTGGTCCCTGAGTTGGGAGGGCAGACCAGTGCGATGGAATATGGGAATAAAGCCTGGACGGAAGCCCTGAAGGATGCCTATGATAAGTTCGAGGAGGAGGGGCTGACCCGGCATGCAAATTGGTGGGCGGGAATATATAGCGATGCCTGTAAATACTGGGGGGTGGCGCCCGATCCGAAGGTGCTGGAGTATGATCTCAGCTATCGGGATTCCCGGCCTGACAGGAAGCAATTGGCGACCGAATGAGTGTGATCGAAGAAGAAAGAAGTGTGTAAACAGCGAATAAGAATATGAGTGCGTACCAAAAATATACTGTTGTCCGAAAGACCCTTGAGAGCGACCTGGTAGTATCCATCTATCTGAAGCCGTTGGATGGTGGCGTATTGGCGCCTTACCGGCCGGGACAGCATCTGCAGTTCCGGCTAACGATCCCGGGGCAGGGCGTTGCCCTTTTCCGTAATTATAGTTTTTCGGACGTCTACCGGTCTTCCTGTTACCGGGTATCCGTAAAGAAGGAGCTGCCGCCGCGTCATCGTCCTGATCTGCCGGCTGGTCTCGGCTCTTCTTATTTCTTCGACACTTTGCGGGAAGGCGACGTACTGGAGGCAAAGGGTCCGCAGGGCAGTTTTTACCTGGATCCTGCCGCGGATAGCCCGGTCGTATTCTTTGCAGGGGGGATCGGTATCACGCCTCTTCTTAGTATGGTCGGGTCCATTGCCCTTGTCAATCCCCGCCGGCGGGTATACTTTATCTATGGTGTCAATGAGAAGAAGGACCATTCCTTCCGCGGGGAGCTGGAACAATTGCGGAAGGCGCATCCTGCATTTCAATTCCTGATCTTCTATTCGGTGGTGGGCGAGGGTGACCGGGAGGGGGTCGATTTTGATCATGCCGGATTTATCGACATGGAGGTAGTGTTGAAAAGGACGGGTGATCCCGGCATGGATATGGATCATTATATATGCGGCCCGGGCGTTATGATGGATTCCATTAAGGCCTCGCTGCTCCGGTTAGGCGTTGAAGAAAGCAGGATACATATCGAGGCATTCAATGCGCCTCCTTTAGAACGACGGGAGGAAGAAGAAGAAGCGAAAGAATTGAAACCGATTGAAAGAAAAAAGTCAACGGATAAGGGCAAGCCGGTCGCGGCTGCGGTTTTCGTCGGATTTGCCCGGTCGGGGAAGAGGATCGCCTGGGACCCGCGTTATCCCAGCATCCTGGCGTTTGCAGAAGATCAGGGCATCGATATTCCTTCCGGTTGTTTGTTCGGGGATTGCGGCACCTGTCAAACGAAATTGCAAAGCGGCGATGTAAGATACCTGCATCCCACCATGGTAAAGCCTGATGCGGGTACTTGTCTGCCTTGCAGTTGTGTGCCGGTGAACGACGTCACTCTCGACGCATAATAAATGAATGAAATCAAAATAGGGTATTAAATTATTAAAATAGACAATTAAACCTTTTCCTGATACTTCTACTTTTGAACCGACGATTAAACCTTTCCACTGTCTTTATATTTTAGTTCGGTTTTCCAAAAATTACTGCCATTATGAAAGAAGTCAAGGGTTATCATCTATTGCCGGGGAAAGCGGCGCTCTCCTTTTTATTACTTTTCTTTTCCATTTTTACATTTGCGCAGCGAGGTGATCGCATTACCGGTATTGTCCGGGATGAGAAGGGCGTTGTTCTGCCCGGTGTCAACATTACCGTGAAAGGCAAGCGGCAGGGAGTCGTCACCGACAATAACGGTTCTTTTGTGCTTGATCTTACTGAAAAGCCGGCCACGCTTATCGTTTCCCATGCGGGATATGAGAGCCAGGAGGTGGTTGCCGATGGCGGCAGGGGCCTGGATATTCGTCTTGTACTTTCCAATCTGAAGCTCGATTCGGTGGTCGTTGTGGGGTACGGTACGCAGAAGAAATCGACATTGACGGGCGCAGTTGCCTCCATCGGCGCCGGGGACCTGGGGAACAGGCCGGATGCGAATATTGGCGATGCGTTGCAGGGCAAGATCGCCGGCGTCAATGTCACCAATGTTTCCGGGGAGCCGGGGTCGGCCCCTGTTATCCGGATCCGGGGTATCGGGACCATCAATAACAACGACCCATTGATCGTCGTGGATGGAGTGCCGATGGATATAGGCAATTCGACCAGTCTGAACCCGGAGACCATCGATCGTGTGGAAGTTCTGAAAGACGCTTCTGCGGCGGCTATTTACGGGTCGAGGGGATCCAATGGCGTCGTGCTGATCACTACCAAGAGAGGGGTAGCGGGCAAGCCGAAGGTCTCCATCAGCGCGTATACCGGTTATGATCAGGCGATAAAAAAACCGGACGCGATGAGCAGCAATACCTTCTATAAATACCTGACGGAGGCTTATGCCAATGCCGGTGCGGGTTATTCGATGCCCGGGCAGGTGACGGAGCAATATCAAAAAGGGTATTCGACCGACTGGTTCGACCAGATCGCGCAGAAGGGTATGAACCAGAATTACAACCTGCTGGTACAGGGGGGGACCGAAAGTTATAAATATGCGATCAATGCCGGGTACCTGGATGAAAAGGGGTATATCAAGGGGCTGGATTATTCCAAGATGACTGTCGGCTTCAACAACGACGTCACTGTCAATTCCTGGCTGAAGCTGGGCAACACGTTGAATGTCGCCTTTAGTCAGCGGACGCCGGCGCCCAATTTATTATTGGCTTCTGCGTATGAGGCCGATCCTTTTACGCCGGTGATCAATCCGAATGTGCCAACGAGCGATCCGAACTATCAATTTGATAAATATGCCCCGACGGAATATAGTTATTACCCGAACCCGGTGGGGGCGGCGGCGATGAATTTTCAGCGGACCAATACGTTCTATGTGAACGGGAATATTTTCCTGGAGGTGGAGCCTGTGAAAGGATTGCATCTCCGGTCTCAATTCGGTATCGATAAGTCATATGCGCGGTCTACCAATTTCCTGCCTTCTTTCGCGCAGGTCTATGACACAGCAAGTCTTCAGAGCAATACGCAGGTAAGGACGGATGCCAACCGGGAGTTTGATCAGAACAGTATCGATATGTTCAATTTTACCTGGAACAATACCATCCGGTATGACAAGGCCATTGGGCAGCATAATTTCTCCGTGTTGGGTGGGTATGTATTGGACAAGCGGAGCTATGAGACCGTCAATGCTTCTGTCAAGGGGCTTCCGGGTAACGATCCCGAGTTCAGGATATTGGGGGCGGGGACTTCGAATTATTTTGCGGGGGGCAGCCGGTATCCGCAGGCTATCCAGTCTTTTATCGGACGGTTGAATTATGATTATGCCGGAAGGTATCTATTGACGGTCAATTTCCGGGCGGATGGCAGCAGTAATTTTGCATCCGGTCATCAATGGGGTTATTTTCCTGCGGTTTCGGCCGGTTGGAAATTTACGGATGAAGAATTTTTTAAGGGGTGGGATCAGCGGATCCTGTCTTGGGGAAAGCTGAGAGCGGGATGGGGGCAGACGGGTAATGATGCTGCCTATGGAGCGGCCGCCACGTATGTAGGGGTGTACGGGCGGTATCCTTTTGATGGAAGCTTACAGCAGGCGTATACGCAGACGTCCGTCGGCAATCCCGATATCCAATGGGAGAAGGGGCAGCAGACAGATATCGGTCTCGATGCCGCTTTTTTAGAGAACCGGCTCACCCTTACGGCAGATTGGTATAATAAGAAGACCATTGGGATGATCCTGCAGGTCCCGACGCCTTATTCTGCGGGGTATCCCAGCACGCCTTATGTCAATGCGGGTAATATGAGCAACAAGGGGTATGAGATCACGCTGGGGTACAATAAGCACCAGGGGGCCTTCCATTATGATGTCAGCGTCAATTTCGATGCCTTTCAGAACAAGGTGCTTTCCCTTGGGAATGGGAATGCCTCCTTTGCGAATGCATATGGGACCAGTAAGACCGCGGTGGGAAAGCCGGTCGGAGAGTTTTACGGAGCGGTGTTCGAAGGTATTTTCCAGACCCAGCAGGAGATCGACAATTATGTGGACAAGAACGGTGTGAAGCTTCAGCCAAATGCCCAGCCGGGGGATATGAAGTTCAGGAAAGTGCTGAATGACGGCCAGGCGATCGGGGGCGGCGACCAGGATTTTATCGGCAGTCCTTTCCCGACGTTTTCGTATGGGTTGACGGCCAATTTCTCTTATAAGAATTTTGATCTTGGCCTGTTTGTCCAGGGTGTGGAAGGCAATAAGATCTGGTCGATCTGGCAGCAGGAGCTGGAGCGTCCCTTGCCCAATGCCAGCAGCTTCAATGATGCCTATTCCAAAGCCTGGAGGGGCCCCGGGACTTCGAATTATTTTCCCAGGCTGACGATGAACCTATCCGATCCCAACAATAATTATGGTAAATCTTCCTGGTATGTGCATGACGGGTCTTATCTGCGGATGAAGAATATCCAATTGGGGTATACCATTCCTGCGTCTACCCTTCGGGTCATGAAGATGTCTGCGATCAGGGTCTATATCAGCGCAACCAATCTTTTCACCGTTACCAAATATCCGGGGATCGACCCGGAGCAGGGCGATCCGGACCCCAAGAATTTCGGTATCGATTACGTGACACCGCGTATACCGAAGGTATTTACCCTGGGATTAAATGTTTCTTTCTAACGATTAATTATTACCACTATGCAAAAGAAGTATTGGATATACCTGATCGCAGCGGCCTGCGGCTTTACGAATTGCAAAAAGGAGCTGACGCAACCGATATACGGGTCGCAGACTGCCAGCACTTTTTACCAGAATACGGATCAGCTGTTGCAGGCGCTGACGTCGGCCTATTATTCCTTGCGAAAAGGGGGAGAGGCGGATAATTATGGAGAGTACAGTCTGCATTTCCTGTTGAAGGATGCGGCAACGGACGATGCGGAAGTAGGCGGCGGCGGCACGTTCCCCGAATGGTACAGCATACAGGCTTTTTCGGTCAGCAGCACCAATGTGGTGATGACCCTCAACTGGGAAGAGCGGTACAACAGCATTTACCAGTGTAATCTCGTCATTGCGAATGCGCCGAAAGTTCCGGGTGACACCGTGTTGATCGACCGGATGGTGAATGAGGCCAAGTTTATCCGGGCGGTGGACTATTATGAGCTGGCGACCTGGTATGGCGATGTTCCGTTGATATTGGCGCCGCAGGACCCTGCTTCCGTCTTTGTACCCCGTACGGCGCAGAGCCAGGTATTTGCCCAGATCGAGCAGGACCTGAAGGATGCATCCCATCTTCCCCTGAAGAGCAAGTATGCGGCGACGGATAATGGGAGGGCAACGGCTGGGGCGGCTCTTTCGCTGCTCGGGAAGTTGTACATGTTCCAGGGACGATATACGGATGCGGCGCAGGCATTGGGGACCGTCGTGTCTTCGAATGAATATCACCTGGCGCCCGATTATGGGACCCTGTTCACGGAGGCGAATAACAATGGGCCGGAGTCCGTTTTCGAGGTCCAATATACCGAGGATGCGGCGGGTCTGCAGAACGGGGGAACGCAGGTGGTGGAATGGTTTGCCAGCAGGATCACGGGTGGGCCTTATGGTTATGGGTTCCATTGTCCGACGGTGGATCTTCATAAGACCTTTGATCCCGATGATCCCCGGATCACCTATACTTTTTACCAGACCGGTGACCGGTTCAAGGGTGACACTTATACACAGGATTGTGGTCCTTCCACTTCTACTACGGGTTATCATGATCGTAAGATGTATATCCCGCCGGCCGACAGGCTTAGCGTAGAATGGGACCTGGGATATAACTTCCATTATCTGCGGTATGCCGATGTTCTGCTGATGTATGCGGAGGCGCTGAATGAGAACGGCAATGGCGGGCAGGCGCTGCCTTACCTGGAGCAGGTGCGCAACCGGGCGCGGCATTCGAACCCGCTGGACCCCAAGCGGGATATCCAGGTCTACATTCCAGCCACGAACCCTGTCACTTCTTTGCCTGCCATTACCACTACCGATCCTGCGATCTTGCGGAGTGATATCTGGAAGGAGAGGAGGTTGGAGTTGGGGGACGAGGGATGGAGGCGGGACGACCTGATCCGGCAGAAACGTTATGGACAGGTTATGCGGGCCTATGCGGTTACTTATGGGACGGGGAATTATAAGGGAGCGGCTTTCAATGACAGCCGTGATAACCTGGAGCCTGTTCCACAGGACGAGATAAACCGTAACAGCAAGCTGACGCAGAATTCCGGCTATTAGTTTAAAAAAAAACCTATAATATGAAGCAAATTCTATCTTACCTGATCTGGGGTACGCTGTTATGCGTGGGTGTTACTTCCTGTACCAAGCGAACGACGATCGTCGAGCCTGCCGTCGTCACTTCCTCTGCCGATACGTCGTTGGGATACATTTTTGTGAGTGATTATTGTACCGGCGACGGCACCATCGGCAATCCCTGGGTATCTGCCGACAGTTCGGCTGGTATCAAGGCTGCTCTGCAGGCACTGACGCCGACAAAGCGGGTCTTGTATTTCCGTTCCGGGTTTTATTTCACACAGGGGGCTTTAAAGATCGACTTCAGCCAGGATCTGCCGAATTTGTCCAATGCGGACTGGAAGACGGCCTTCCAGCGATATGGCATTGAATTCCTCGGTTCGAATGCCAATATATATGTCAACAACGGGAGTGCCTTACGAGGCGGCAAGCCCGGTATATTATTCGATTGGCCTGGTACGGATGTCTTTTACTGGAAGTTCCAGGGGCTGGGTTTTCTTGGGAATGTCGATGCTGCCGTTGCCCAGTGGGGTATCGATGAAAATGATTTCCCGTTGAATGGGGTAGATTTCGATATTACCGGCAACAACGGGTACGTACCGGCGGACTATACGAAAGGCGTTTCCCCTTCGTCGGCTATTACCATTTACCGTCCGTTGGATTCGCATCTGAACCTGGTGGCCGTCAGTGCGACAGGCGATGGGGTCTACCTGGGGCAGGCGGCATTTTGCACCATTAGCGGCGCCTTCAGCAATTCGGTGATCCCGGGAACCAACAATATATACCCGAACTCCTATGCCATGAAATTAACCGACTGTATGAGCAACAATATCACCAGCGCCGACCTGGAAGTGGCATATAATGGCATCTGGATGGACGCCTATACTTTTCAAAATACCTTTAGCGCCTTATTCGTGGCCAATTGTGACAGCAGCGGCGCTGTTTTTAATACCAGCACCCAGGCCGCCGGCAAGAATGAGGTCATCTCTATCCGTAATGGACCAACGCTGAATGGAGGCGCCGTCATACAGCATATATTCGCACCTGCTTCGGATACTACGAAACTTTCTATTTTGAACTATTTCGGCGGATAAGGTCCGTATACCTATGGAGTTGATAAACGATAAATCTTATCTTTCTTTTGATCTGCGGGGAGGGGCCATAACCGATTTTCATCTGAGGGGGCATCGTGTGAATCCGCTGAACTTCGCCTATACCCGGGAGCAGATGCCGGTCAATAACAGGCAGGGGGCTCCTTTCAAGGGGCATTTCCTATGTTGTGGCCGATGGGGTCATCCTTCTGCGCAGGAGGCCGCAGACGGGATGCCTGATCATGGGACCTTTAGTAATATGGAATGGCGGGGGACGCGACAGGGCGGGCAGCGGCTGGAGATGGAGGCGACGAGCGGGGCAGAGGGGCTATCGATCGTCAAGACCCTTGATCTCGATCTGCGGGAGCCTGTTTTCCTTGTCCGGGACAGGATCAGGAATATCGGGACCCGGCCGGAGAGTTTTCATTTGGTGCAGCATCCTACCTTGAGCTTTCCCTTCCTGGATGACGGCACGCTCATCAATTGCAATGCCTCCATTGGTTTCAACCAGGCACATGCCCTGCAGGCGGAAGGCCACATGTCCCGATGGCCGCTTGGTTATTGTGAAGACGGGTCGGTACTGGGGCTGCGGCAATCGGAGCGACCGTATAACGGATTATTCTCTTTCCTGATCGACCGGGAGAAGCCTATTGGATGGATCGCGGCGTATTCTCCGGAATACCGGTTGTTATTCGGGTATTGCTGGAGGCGCGAGGATTATCCCTGGGTGCATCTGTGGCAACATTGGGAGGAGCGGCGTATAAAGTACAGGGCGATGGAATTCGGCGTGGCTGGTTTTCACAATGCCTTTGGCGATCTGCCGGCATACCCCGCTGAATTCATGGGGGAGCGTGCGTATCTTCATCTTGGCCGCGGGGAGGAGACGGAGCGTAGCTATATTTGTTTTTTGCAGGCGTTGCCGGGTGGTTGTTCCGGTGTTGCGGATATAAAATGGGATGGATCGGCTATCGTGATCCTGATGGATGGACAAAAGGAAACGGTCCGGATAAATACACATTTCACCAATCTATTTTAATTTAAAAGTATGAAAGCTATGCGGATTGTTGTATTGGGCGTAATTGCCGGCTCCTTTTTTACCGGTCAGGCCCAGGAGAAAAGATCGGCTTCCTTTGCTGGTCATGAGGGTCAATTTCAATGGCAATTTCCGGGGAAGGACAAGGAGCGGGAATACAGGAATTATTCTTATTCGGTTGAGCGATGGTGGGGTGATTTCCCCAAGGGGCTAAAGGCTTCGCCTAATATGTTCGGGGAGTATCCCTGGGCCATCGGGCCGATCATCAAGTATAGGAGCAATCCTGTCCTTGCTCCTACTCCGGGAGCCTGGGACCAGGGGCATTTCTCAGGGGGTGTTCACAACGGGTCTATCATTGTAAAGGATGGGATCTTCTATTATATCTACCGGGGAGAGCGGCCGATCGATATCCCGAAAAGATCTCCCATCGATTATATCTGCGATATCGGTGTCGCCACCAGCAGGGATGGTATCCATTTTGTCAAGAGCAAGAGCAGTCCCTTTTTCAGGAAGGGGGGGGACCGGAAATATAGTTATGAGGATGTCAATGTGGTCCGGCATGGGGATACCTATTATCTATTCTGTAACCAGTGGTTATGGGGCAATACCGAGGATCACCGGGTCAATGGCACCTTTCTGGCGACGTCGAAGGATCTTTTGCACTGGAAGAAGGTAGGGATCGTCTTTCCGGATGCGAAACGGACGCACAGGAATGCCGTGATCCTTCAGAACCCGGACAATGAAGCGGTCAGGGTCAACGGGAAATTCGTCATGTATATTAATTTCGGGTTGATGGCTTACTCGGATGATATGGTCCACTGGACGTCGAAAGAGGTCGACCGGGGTTTTCCCAATGAAGAATGTTGTTTTGCCCTGGCCGACTATGATCCGCTGCATCCCGATAACATGATCTTATTTACGGGGGGGCCGCATACCGGTCATTTTTATGCGGTGGGCGAGATGTTATATTCCAAAAAGGATCCGGAGAAGATCCGGCAATATCTTCCCCGGCCGGTATTGGCGGCGGATTCAACGCTTCCATACGAACATGGGTTCACGTCTTCGGCGCCGCATAAATTGGTTTCGAGCTATGCGGATTGCATTTTTTTTAACGGGCTTACCCGATATAAAGGAAAGTGGTGGTTTTATTACGGGGGCAGCGAGTATTATACCTGTCTGGCTACGGCGGAGGCTAAGAAGGAGCAATAGTCGTTCTGCCGCTTGTGGGGCGGGAGAGGGCATAGATCACGGGTGATCCCTGGTCCGGCTGATCTTTCAGGATGGAGAAGCCTGTCTTTTCGAGGATGGTCCTTAACAGGCTTCCGGGGACGCTATAGCTGACCGGGAAGATGAGCCGGCGGATAAGGGGATTTGCGGCGAAGATGCCTTCCAGGGTTGCGGATAGCACCTGTATGGACAGCTCTGTCTGGCCGGGGTCGATATTCAATTTTATGCTGATCGAATAATCGTTGGGGACGGCGTTATAGAAGTATCCGGTCTCTGTATATTCGATGGGCACCAGTTCCAGCAGGAACAGGGTCGTTCCGTGATAGGATAAAAGATAGGCGCCATATTGCGACCAATCCAGGAACATCCGGTAGAAGGTCTCGATCGTCTTCGTATCCGGCTGGAGGCTCCATGATGGATGGTAGTCATTATTCCGGTGGATCTCTACCAGGTCATTTACGTCTCTCGGGAAGCAAATGGTCCGGATGGAGATCCTTTCATACGCAGCGGGGATATGAATAGGGAGCATAAAAAAGTTTTGGTTTACAATAGCATGACGGTGACGGGCCCCTTTTTTGAAGGAGAATGTGCTATAACCAGAACTTTTGAGCGCGGAATAGGTCTGATAAATGGTACAGTAAGACGCAGGCCGGTAGAAAATGAGCCGTCTCAATTTGTTTGAGACGGCCCTTGCGAAGGTTGTAAAGTCAAGAGGTTCTAAATGGACATTTGGATGTGGAAATAGGAAAGGTGCTTGACAGCTATGGTTATGGTATTCAGGTATGCTTATTTGCTTTTCGGGTCGTCTGTTTCGTCATCGGGTTGGCCGCCGCGCCGCTGGATCTTGCTTTTGTTTTTCAGGTATTCGGCTTTTACCAGTGTCAGGATCGTTATTTCGTCTATGGAACAAAACCTTGCTATGATGAAAAGGTCTTCCAGCGTGAATTTATCGACGCGTACCATCAGCTCACTAAAGCGATCGACCTTCTTACCCAAGTCTCTTGCTACGACCGTCTTGGGGATATATTTAAAGATGTCATTGAAGGAAGTGATCTTCCCTGTTGCAATCATCGGTTCGATAAGGTCATACCTGGTATCGCGTTTGGACATAGCAAAGAAATAATTTCTTCAAAAATAAACTACAAATGTCAGCAACGAGTTAACAGATAACTAACCCTCTTTCCCTTTTTGCATCCGATTCTTTCTCTTTGTTACTCCCGATCCGTCCCTTTTTCTCTTTCAATCTCTTCATTCTGAATTTCTTAATACTAATTTATTTAGCAGTAAAGATACTAAAAATATTAGTATTACGCATGCGGAATGTAGATAGTTTTGTGGGGACAAGACCTTCTCAAAATGCTCCTTGCCGAACAGAGACATATCGCCCATTTCGACCTTGATAGTTTTTTTGTGTCCGTAGAGTGCCTGAAAAACAGCGCTTTAAAAGGCAAGCCGGTCGCCGTAGGGGGGCATTCGGACCGCGGCGTCATTGCATCCTGCAGCTATGAGGCGCGGAGGTTTGGCGTACGAAGCGCCATGCCGGTAAAGCTGGCCCGGCGTCTTTGTCCCGAATTATTGGTCATCCGGGGAGATATGGACAGCTATTCGAAATACTCCCGCCTGGTGACCGAGATCATTTCCGATAATGTGCCTGTCTTTGAGAAATCGTCTATTGATGAGTTCTATATCGATCTATCGGGGATGGATAAGTTTTATGGTTGTTCCAAATACACCGTGGATCTTTGGAAGAAGATCGAAAAGAACAGCGGGCTTGGTATTTCGTATGCGCTTGCCTCCAACAAGCTGATCAGTAAGGTAGCGACCAACGAGGCTAAACCGCATGGACAGCTGGAGATCCCTTTTGGCTGTGAGAAAGAATTCCTGGCTCCGTTGCCTATAGAGAAAATGCCCATGGTTGGAGGGAAGACTTCGGAGCTTCTTCGTCGTATGGGGGTAGAGACGATCCGTGTGCTTGCGGGGATACCGGTGGAGATGATGATCAATTTGCTGGGGAAGAACGGCATGGAACTTTCCCGGAGGGCGAGCGGCATCGATGAGACCCCGATCGTTCCTTACCAGGAGCAGATGTCCATCGGTACCGAAAACACCTTCCAGACGGATACTATCGATGTGTCCTTTCTTCACCGGGAGCTTGTTCGGATGACGGAATCCATCGCCTATGAGTTGCGGAAGGGCAACCGGCTGGCGGGTTGTATCACCGTGAAGGTCCGGTACAGTGATTTTCAGACCGTCACCAAACAGGCCGTCATTCCGTATGCCGCCTCCGATCACCTCCTGCTGGCAAAGGCGAAAGAGCTTTTTGGCAAGCTCTATGATCGTCGTCTTCTTGTCCGGCTTATCGGGGTACGTCTATCCCATCTTGTACCGGGTAATTACCAGATCCATCTTTTTGACGATACACAGGAGGACATACGGCTTTATCAGTCGATCGATAGTATCAAGAAACAATTTGGCGAGGGGATGCTGATGCGGGCATCCGGGTTTTAATGTAAGACGATCTGTATGTACCTGAATTGTAAGACATATTTCAGCCTTCGTTATGGGACTTTTGGGACGGAGGAGCTGGTGAAGGCGGGGGTGGAGCTGGGTGCGACGGCGCTGGCCCTGACCAATATCAATTCCACTGCCGATGCCTGGGATTTTGTTCAGTTCTGTCAACGGCAGGAGATAAAGCCGATCCTGGGGGTTGAGATACGGAATGGGTCGAAGCTGTTGTATATCCTGCTGGCGGCGAATAACAAGGGTTTTGCGTGGATCAATGCTTTTTTGTCGGAGCATTTGTTGAAGAAGAAGCCATTTCCGGAAGCGGGGGAGGCTTTTGATTTTAGCGGGTTTGTGATCTATCCGTTGGAGAGCGGGCGGGAGCCGGGTAGCTTGCAGGCGAATGAATATATCGGGGTGAAGATGGATGAGATCAACAAGCTGTTTAGTTTGTCGATGGCTGCCTATGCCGGTAAATTTGTGGTGCGGCATCCCGTTAGTTTTCAGAACAAGGTCTATTTCAATCTTCACCGGCTTTTGCGGGCGATAGACAAGAACGTATTGCTTTCGAAACTGGATGTGACGGAAGCGGGGGATGAAAAAGAATGTTTTGTTCCTCCGGGGGAGATCATGGCTGCTTATTATAAACACCCTTCTCTTCTTGCCAATACTTTTCGTCTGATCGATGCCTGCGGGATCGAGATGGAGTTTGGGGTGGATAAGAATAAAAAGACCTTTAGCGCTACCCGTGAGGATGACAGGATCCTGCTGGAGAAGCTGGCGCGGGATGGGTTTACGCTTCGTTATGGCAACCAGCGGGCGGCGGAGGAGCGGCTTGCCAAGGAGCTTCGTATCATCGACCAGATGGGTTTTAACGCTTATTTCCTTATCACCTGGGATATGATCCGGTATGCGACCGCGCGGGGTTTTTATCATGTCGGGCGGGGGAGCGGCGCCAATTCCATCGTGGCTTATTGTCTCCGGATCACGGATGTGGACCCGATAGAGCTTGATCTTTATTTTGAGCGTTTTCTGAATCCCCAGCGGACCAGTCCGCCGGACTTCGATATCGACTTTAGTTACCGGGACCGGGATGAGGTGATCGATTATGTTTTTAAGCGTTATGGGCGCCAGTATGTCGCGTTGCTGGGGATGTATACCACTTTCCAGCACAATGCCATCATCCGGCAGCTGGGCAAGGTCTTTGGGCTTCCTGTCGCCGAGATAGAGGAGCTTTCGGAGAAAAGGTATTACCGGGGGGATGGGGCGAAGGAGAACTTTATGAAGAATAAGAAGGAGGGGCAGATCCAGCGGATCATCCTGCAGTATGGCAAGCTATTGCAGAATTTTCCTGACCATCTCAGCATTCATCCCGGCGGCATCCTCATCACCGAAGAGCCTGTCAATGCGTATTGTGCCGTCCATATGCCGCCGAAGGGGTTCCCTACGACGCAAATCGATATGTTCATAGCCGAGAATGTGGGGCTTTTCAAGCTCGATGTGCTTAGTCAGCGGGGGCTGGGTCATATCAAGGAGAGTCTTGCGCTGATCCGGGCGAACCGGCAGATCGATATCGATATCCATGCGACGGAGAAGTTCAAGCGTGATCCGAGGGTCCGGGAGCAGATCCGGACCGTCAATACCATCGGGTGTTTTTATATCGAGTCGCCGGCCATGCGGCAGCTGCTGCGGAAGCTGCGGTGTGACGACTTTCTTACGCTGGTGGCTGCCAGCTCGATCATCCGTCCGGGGGTGGGGAGCAGCGGGATGATGAAGGAGTATATACAGCGTCACCACGATCCTACCGGTTTTTCGTACCTGCATCCGAAGCTGGAGGAGCTGCTGAAGGAGACCTATGGGGTCATGGTCTACCAGGAAGACGTGTTGAAGGTCGCCCATTATTGGGCGGGGCTGGATATGGCCGATGCCGATCTTCTTCGCCGGGCTACCAGCAGTAAATACCGGGGGAAGGTGCGGCTGGAGGAGTTGAAGGAGCGTTTTTTTGCGAACGGAAAGGAGTTTGGTTATCCGGATGCCGTGGTGGAGGAGGTATGGCGGCAGATCGGCAGTTTTGCCGAATACAGTTTTTGCAAGGCGCACTCTGCCAGCTATGCCGTGGAGAGTTATCAGAGTCTTTATCTGAAGACCTATTTTCCCCGGGAGTTTGCCGTGGCGGTGATCAACAATTTCGGGGGTTTTTATTCCCGGGAGCTTTATTTTTATGAGCTGATGAAGACCGGGGCGCGGGTGTATCCGCCCTGTGTCAATAACGGAGATTATTATACGAATATAAAGGGGGAGGATTGCTGGGTGGGCTTTATCCATATCCGGGGAATGGAAGAGGCGCTGGCGTATACGATCGTTGCGGAGCGGGTGCGTAATGGCGTATATCTTTCCCTGGCGGATCTTATCGAACGGACGCAGGTCGGTCTTGAGCAGCTCAATGTGCTGATCCGGGTGGGCGCGTTGCGGTTTACGGGGCGGAGCAAGAAGCAATTGCTTTGGGAGGCCAATTTCCTGCAGAAGAAGACCCGGGCGTTGGCGCCGTTGCATCAGAGTCTGTATAAGGAGCCGCCCATCGGGTTCCAGCTGCCGGAGCTGCCTGTTTATGCCCTGGACGATCTTTATGATGAAATTGAGTTGCTGGGGTTCCCTGCCCGTGATCCGTTTGGGTTGGTGGATGACGATCCCGGCCGTTATATAGCGGCGCGTGATCTGGCGGCGCATGCGGGGAAGGTCGTCACCGTCCTGGGCTATCATATCACCCAGAAGCCGGTGCGTACCGTGAAGGGGGAGACCATGAGCTTCGGCACTTTTATTGATTGTCATAAGGACTGGATAGATACCGTTCATTTCCCGGCCATTTATCAGTCGGCTCCTCCCCGGTCGGGGTTTTACCGGATCACCGGAAAAGTGGTACAGGAGTTTGGCGTGTATAGCATTGAAGTGACGTATATTGAGAGGGCAGGTCTTAAAGACAGAAAACATGTATAACCCACTTCCCCTGCTTACGGAAGCAATGTTGCGGTCCAGGATCGGGGCCGGCAAGCGATATTTTGTCCGGCAGACCTATCCAAGGGGGAAGGAGCCGCGGCTCAGGGCTGCTTTTCTTTTCCGGGCGTATGGGGAGGAGGAGAAGGATGCGGCGGAGCTGCATGTTCAGCGGATCAGGATGGCGGGAGACCCGCATGCTTTCCTTTATGATGCGGAGGTGGCGGAGCATCGGGAGAAGCTGATCCTTGCCGCCCGTCAGCCGTTCGGGTATAAGATCTTTTATGTCGGTAAGAAGGGGATCGACTGGAAGCCTCCGCCGGAGTACCAGGAGAAGATGAAGCAGTATATCCGGAGCCGTCATCCGGGTTGGCGGACCACCAGGGAAGGAGAGAAGATCCGGATCGGTCTTTATGAAGAGTCCGGCCAGCTTTTGCTCAAATTTAGTTTTGGGGAAGAAGAAGATATGCTCCCTTTTGACAACATCGAAAATTATTGAGTTATGTGTTTGGATATAGCGTTCTATTCTGCGTTGGAATTGATCGATGATTATTTTCCGGACCTGATCCATGACGGGCAGATCGCTTTTGACCTGGATATGGGAGTTCATTTTTTTGCTATCGGTCACAAACGATATCCTGTCATCGTTGCCGAAGAGGGGCGATATCACCGGAAGAATTTCGAATGGGGGATCATTGCCGAGTACATGGATACACCGGAGAAGATAAAGGCCATGCGGAAGTCGATGGTCAATGCGCGGGCGGAGAAGATACTGGAGGATAAACGTTCCTTCTGGCATCGGATCCATCGTACGCGTTGTCTGATCCCCGTCACCGGGATCTATGAGCATCGGGAAGTAAAGGGTTGGAAGAATAAGATCCCTTATTATATCGGGCTTCGTGACCGGGCCATGTTTTGTATTCCCGGTCTTTATCATTATAACACGAAGATGCCTTCGGACCCCGAGACGGGGGAGGTGCGGGGGATGTTCACGGCTATTACGCGGCCGGCCAATGGGGTGATGCGGCAGATCCACAATAGCGGGGACAATGCCTATCGGATGCCGTTGTTCCTTTCCCGGGAGCTGGAGCTTACATGGCTGGACCCGGGTCTTAGCGAGGAGGGGATGGCGGAGATCCTGGGGTATGAGATGCCGGATGATCAGATGGTGTACAATACCGTCTTTAGTATCCGTGGGAGGACACCGCGTCCGGATGGGTTGCCGAAGTGTGAGCTTTTTGAATATGCGGGGCTACCGCCATTGGGGAATGACGATGGGGAGCTGCAGAAGGCGTTGTTTTAGGGCTGCCTGTTGATGAAATGAGCCTATGTGATTGTTCATGAAGTGGGCCTATGAGCCTGGTGAAGACGCGGATTGTATGATCTGCTATTTTTTATCTTTTAATTGGAAGGTGATCGGTTGACTTTTATAGGTGTCGGTGGGGATGCCGCCGAGGACCCCTGGTTTCCATTCGGGCATTTGTCTCAGTACGTTAAGGGCTTCCGCATCCAGGTTCTTATCGACGGATCTTATCACTTTGAAATCTGTTGGGATGCCGTCCTTTGTGACCTTGAAGGTGACGATGACCGTTCCTTCGATATTGTTTTTTGTAGCGGCTTCGGGATATTTTACCGTTTTGCCTATGAATTTCAGGAGTTGGGATGGTCCGCCGGGGTATTCCGATTCCTGCATGAACTGGGTGATCGATTTATTACGGGTGCCGTCTTCGTCGAAGAAAGTGGCGGAGAGTTGTTTGCCATTGGCATATGTTGCCTTCCCTGATGGTTTTCCGTTGGTATAATATCCGAGCCATTCGCCGTCCATTTCTCCTGCCTTGTTATTGCCGGTTGCTTTTATATGACCATTGGGGTAGAAGTAAATCTCTGTGCCTTCCGGTTTCCCGTTTTGTAACGTAGTGCGGCGATTGAGGCCTTTTTCATCGTACCAGGTAAATTGTCCGTGGCCGATCTTTAATGAATCGTCCTTGAATAATCCTGTCATCTGGGGTTTGCCGTTGTGGAAATAGTCTTTTACCAGCCAGCCGGAGTCGGTCTTTGTCTTTAATCGATAATAGGAGGATTTGGCGGCGGTGGTCTCTTTCCAGGCGGCGTTGAAATAGGTGGTATCCTGGGCTTGCAGCTGGAGGATACCGGTTAGGATGATGATAAGAAGGGTTAGGTTTTTCATTGGATAAAGATAATATGGGGATGGGGAAGATGAAAGTGTGGGGAGGGAAAATCGAATTATAAGGACTAATTTTTTCGGAATGCTCAGCATATTGAGTACCTTTGCTCAGTATATTGAGTAATTTGTAAAACATGTTTGAACGACCTCATTTGCAAGGCATTATGAAAAGGGTGTTAGAGCCAAGAAGGTTTCTACAGGTCCTTATAGGTCCCCGACAGGTTGGAAAAACAACCCTGGTACTTCAATTATTGGGCAAAACTGACATACCGAACCATTTTGTTTCGGCCGACACTATTGCTGCATCCAATGCTACGTGGCTGGAACAGGAATGGGAAACCGCCCGTTTAAAAATGGATCAGCAGAAGGCAGAGGAGTTTTTGTTGGTAATTGATGAAATTCAAAAAATAAATAATTGGAGTGAGACCGTTAAGCTTTTATGGGATGCTGATACGCAATCTAAAAGGGTGCTAAAAGTTATTTTATTAGGTTCATCGCGTCTGTTGCTGCAACAAGGACTGACAGAATCGTTAGCCGGCAGGTTTGAAACCACGTATATGGGCCATTGGTCTTTTTCCGAAATGCAGCAGGCATTTGGTTGGGATACTGATCAATATGTATGGTTTGGCGGATATCCGGGTTCTGCAGCGTTGATCGGCGAGGAAGATCGGTGGAAAGCTTATGTTCAGCAATCGCTGATTGAGACGAGTATTTCAAAGGATATACTTATGTTGACCAGGATAGATAAGCCTGCTCTAATGAAGCGTCTTTTTGAATTAGGGTGTCTTTATTCCGGCCAGATACTATCTTATAACAAAATGATCGGGCAATTACTGGATGCGGGGAATACCACTACTTTATCTCATTACCTTGATTTATTGAATACGGCGGGTTTATTGGCGGGTATCGAAAAATATTCCGGCAATCTGATCTATAAAAGGTCTTCCAGTCCGAAGTTTCAGGTTCATAATACCGCTCTGATCAGCGCTCAAAGCGATGACTTATTTAAAGACATACAAAGCAAGCCGGATAATTGGGGAAGGCTGGTGGAATCATCCATTGGAGCGCATCTGATCAATTATTCAATAATTGAAGGGTTTATTGTTTCTTACTGGCGTGAAAGGAATGAGGAAGTTGATTTTGTCTTGGAGAAAAGAGGAAAGGTAATTGGCCTGGAAGTCAAAAGTGGCGTTGCTCAATCTTCTTCCGGAATATCTGCGTTTAAGAAAGCCTTTAATCCCGACAGGGTTTTATTGGTAGGGAAGAGCGGAATTCCGTGGCAGGATTTCCTGAAATTAAATCCGATAGAACTCTTCTAAAAGCTCAATGAGAGCGGGTAGCGGATTTGGCGGCGATTGCGATGAGATCGGGCGCCTGCTCGCGGAACTGTTGCAGAAGGGTGGCCTGGTTGAGGGCGCGGATGTAGTTGTGCCCTTCATAGCGGCTGCCGTAGTAGCGGTCATCGTTGAGATAGTCCGTTAAAAAACGGAGGGCCTGCATATAGATCATGAACTCACCGGCATATACAAAAGCGCCATTTTCTGCGGGGGTTAGCACGTCGTGCATTTCTTTGCGATAGCCTTCCACGATGGCCGTGAACCAGGGCCGGCGGATCCGGATCTTTGTAAGGTCGGCTTCTTCTTCTGTTGCCGGTGACAGGTAGGTGCGGAACATATCGCCTACATCGCTGATAAAATAGCCGGGCATGACCGTATCCAGGTCGATGACGCAGTGTCCCTTTCCCTGGTCGTCGAACAGGACGTTACTGATCTTTGTATCGTGGTGGGTGACCCGTCGATGGAAGGCGGGGTCCGTGGTGATCTTTTTATAAGTAGTTACGATATCGCTGACCGAGTCCAGGTAGTCGATCAGGCCGGCGGCTTTTGTGATGCGTTGCGGATTGCCTTTCCGGAGTGATTCCCGGAAGGAGTGGTAGCGGAGGGGCAGGTTGTGAAAGTCCCGGAGCGTCGTTCCGAGCCGGTCGATGGGAAAACGGGATAGCAGGCGGGTAAATTCCCCAAATTTTCTGGCGGCTTCATAGGCTTGTTCGGGGGTATCTACCACGTCGATAGTGGAAGAGTTCGGGATAAAGGGGAACATGCGGAAGTATCCTTCTTTTTCCAGGTAGATCATCGGCCGGCCGTTGAGGGAACGGAGGGGGCGGGGGAAGAGGAAATCCGGGTAGTGGGTTCCCAGCCAGGCGCCGATGGCTTCGATGTTTTCCGCGATCAGGAATGGATCGGTGAAGATCCCGTCATTGACCTTTTGAAGGATAAAATCGCCATTTTCGGAGGATACCCGCCAGGTATGGTTTATCAGTCCGTTGCCAAATTCGGTTATACGGGTGTTGCTGGGAAAACCAAAAGCTGTCAGGACCTGGTCCGTCATGGAGGGTGTTTATACCCTCAAACATAGGTACAATTTTTCAGTTGCGGCACAGGGGCGGCACCAGTTGGGGCATGAGGGGCAGCTGTGCCGGTAGGGGTACCGGGCTGATCGTTAGTGCAATTCTTCGAACTGGCCTGTCTGTCTGTTCTTGCGGACGTTGTCCCAGTTGAAATAGCGGCCGTTCATCGCCACGTATACACCGTGTGGCAGGACCTGTGCAAAGGCCAGGGCGCTGCCGAGGTTAAAGAAACCATCGGAGCTTCCGAACTTATAGGGGATCATGGCGCCGGTCAGCACGATGGTCTTGCCGGTGACTTTTTCAGCCAGGACTTTGGCGGTTGTAGCCATTGTATCCGTCCCATGGGTGATGACCATCTTGTCTTCGGTGGAGGACTGGCATTGATGGGCGATCAACTGGCGGTCTTCGTCGGTCATATGGAGGCTGTCGATCATCATCAGCGTCCGTACGGTCACGTCGAGGGTGCTGCGGCTGCGTTGCAGCATTTCGGGGAGGTGGGTTTCCTTGAAGAACAGTTCGCCTGTCAGCTCATTGTATTCTTTATCGAAGGTACCCCCGGTTACGAATATTCGGATAGCAATCATGGGGCGAATATACGATAGTGCCGGAAATTACCGAAAGGGCGTCCTGCCGGCCGGTCAAGGCGGGCAGGACGGTGGCCTTATTCTTTGATCGTCTTTAGCATCTCTTTTACCGCGGCTTCGAGCTGTTGGTCTTCGCCGGTCAGTATTTTGTTATAATCGTTTGGTACGCGGATATCCGGTTCCAGCTCATGATTCTCGGTCGCGTGGGTCTCGCCTGCGCCGTAGCTGGCTACCATGGGGATGCCGAAAACGATGCGGTTATTGATCTGGGTTTCCCACCAGACGGCGGTGCCCGTACCGGCGACCGGCATACCGATCAGCTTGCCGATGCCCAGCTCTTTGTAGGCATAGGGGAACATAAAGGCGTCGGAATAGTTGCCTTCGCTCATCACCACGCAGCTTGGTTTTGTCCATTTGTTGAGGGATTCGCCGCCCTTTGTCGTATGGCCCTGGGGGTGGAGGGTAAAATAGAGCTTTCCGCCGAGGAAGGTGACGAGGTCATCGTGGAGCCAGCCGCCGCCGTTGAAGCGGGTATCGACGATC
Source organism: Puia sp. (assembly GCA_036500545.1). Taxonomy (GTDB): domain Bacteria; phylum Bacteroidota; class Bacteroidia; order Chitinophagales; family Chitinophagaceae; genus Puia. Next base: position 210,812 of record DASYBV010000028.1, read on the forward strand.
AGGGCTTTCTTGTCTATATTCTTTCCCAGGACCTTATCGAAGGTGACCCGGAAGCTGGGGTCGTCCATGCTGCGGACGTGTACATATCCTACTTTTCCGCCGGAGAGGCTATCCACCATCTGTTCCATTTTCTTTGTCCAGCGGTTGTAAAGGAGCGTGTTTGTCTCCACGCGGGGTTTGATCGGTTTGATCGTTTCCTCGTAGCGGGCGCCGGACTGGGCGTCATGGAAGCTGATGAGGGTGAACCGGCCGGCCTTGCGGTTCAGCAGTTTTGCCCAGTCGAAGCCGGAGGTGATGGGGGTGCCGTCGATCTGGTCGATCACCGAATTGGCGGTCATGTGGGTTCCGTCCACGTCGAAGGGGCCGCCGGGGATCACTTCTTTTACCCAGAGGCCGTCTCCTTTTTTGGAGAGGTCGTATAACAGCCCCATGGCGGCGGTCTCGTCCCCGTTGGGGAAGTCGGGGCTATAACGGCCACCCGTATGTGAGGCGTTGAGCTCGCCCAGGAATTCGCTGAGCAGGAGCTGGAAGTCGTAGTAGTTATTTATATAGGGCAGGAACTGGCGGTAGTTGGTATGGTAGTAGTTCCAGTCCACACCCTGGAGATTGGGATCGAATAGTTTCTTTTTTACCTGTTTCCAGGCGTGGTCGAAGATATAGGCTCTTTCGGCATCGGCGTTGAGTTCCATTTCCGTATTGATCTTTACCGGGGAGACCTTTCCATCTTCCGTATTCACCTTCATGATCGATCCGCCGGCCAGTACGAACAGGGATTTGCCGTCTTTTGTCATTTCCAATCTGCCGCCTGCGGCGTCCAGTTTTGCCAGCATTTTTGTCTCGTGTGTGCGGAGGGAGGCCACCCAGAGATCGAAGCCTTTCTCATAGCTGGCGAGGTAGAAGAGCTTTTCTCCATCCTTTGATAGTTTTGCACCGCTGAAGTTGGCGGAGGCGGTTGTCAGGCGTTGGCTGCGGTCGTCGAGATTGCGGAGGTTGAGGATGAGGGGTTCCGCGGATCTTTTGCCGGTGGAAGGGGCGGTGCCGGAAGAGGTGGCGGTGCCGGAAGAGGTGGTGGTGCCGGAGGAATCTTTTTTATCCATCTCCGTCCGGAGGTCGAGGTCTTCTTTGCTAAGCTGGAAGCGGTCCCAGGCTTTCTGGTCGAAGAAGAGGGCGTATACGTCGGTCTGTCCGCCGCGGCTGAGGTTTTTCAGGCCGTTCTTATTGCTGATCCAGTACATCATCTTTCCGTCCAGGCCCCATTGAGGGTGCTCGTCGTCAAAGCCGCTCCAGGTAAGGTTTGTGCGTTGGCCCGACCCATCGTCCTTTATCAGGACCACTTCATGGGTGTTCCATCCGCCGCCTTCGCCCGATTGCGCCAGCAGGTATTTGCTATCCGGTGACCAGGTGAAGAACTGGTCGCCGTCGGAATAGGAATAGTTTACGCCTTCGGGGATGAGGGTATTTGTCGTTTTGGTGGTAAGGTCATAGGACTTCAGGATATTCCTTTCTTCGAGGTAGGCGATCTTTTTTCCATCGGGTGACCAGACGCCCTCGAATTCGTCCTTATCCGTTGCGATGATGGGGGTGGTCTTTAGCAGCGTTGCGGCATAAAAGTAAGGTTCACCTTTTGCGGCTATGCTTATCTCTTCGATGTCCCAGGAGCGGTCGTGTTCGACGGAATAGAGCAGGGAGCGTCCGTCGGGGCTGAACTCCACCATTCTTTCCTGGTAGGGGGTGTTTGTGATCCGCCGGGTTGTGGACCCGTCGGCGGAGGTGACGAAGATATCTCCCCGGTATACAAAGGCGACCTGTTTACCGTCGGCCGATATGGCCATTTCGGAGGCTTCTCCTTTTACCGGGACCGTTGTGATCTGTTCTCCGGCGAAGTCTGCTTCGAGGTTGATCGAAAGTTTTTTTGGTTCCTGTCCATCGGTCATCGTGTAGATATCGCCGTTGTAGGTAAAAGCGAGCGTTCCGTCTGTCGAGCGGGATAAGTTCCGGACGGGATTTTTTTCAAAATGCGTGAGCTGTTGGAGTTCCGTGGGGTTTGTCAAAGAGGAGCGGTACAGGTTCTGGTTGCCGTTGCGTTCGCTGAGATAATAGAAAGTTTCTCCTTTTCCCCAGACCGGCTCGCGGTCTTCGCCTTTGAAATCCGAGACTTTTGTATAGGTATGGTTATTCAGGTCATATACCCAGATATCGCGGGTGACGGCGGAGGTATGGTGTTTTCTCCAGGGATCTTCGTATCCTTTGCGGTCCTGGAAGATCCATTTGTCTCCTTTTTCGTTGTAGTGGAGGTATTCGGTCCCGGCGCTGTTCAGCATCGTGCTGGCGCCGCCTTTTACGGGGACTTCGAAGAGTTTTGCCCAGTAGGCGTCGCCGGGGAAGCGGGCCGAGGTATAGATGTCATGGCGGTCCGTGCCGAAAACGATGTTCTGATCGTCCGGGGTGAAGTCGCAGGGGAGATCTTTTGCGGAGTTGAAGGTTAGGCGGTTGACGTCGCTGCCATTGGACTGCATCACATAGATATCGAAGTTGCCGTAGCGGTCGGAGGCGAAGGCGATCTTTTTCCCGTCGTGGCTCCAGACGGGGAATCCGTTATAGGAGTTGTTGATGGTCAGGGCGATGGCGGCTCCTCCTGTCGCGGGCACCTTGAAGAGATTGCCTTTGTATTCGAAGGCGATCCATTTTCCGTCGGGGGAGAGGGCGGGTTGCTGGATCCAGCGGGGCGGGTCCTGGGATCTGGCGGAAAGGATACAAAGAAAGGAGATAAAAAGTGATAGAAGGAGCTTGCTCATATTAGTTCAAATTTGACGCAGGAGCGGTTAATGGAATAGAACTAAAGTAAAGAAAAAAGAGGAAAATCGGTAAATTGGACAAAATCTCAGGATATGAAAGGTCTACTATCTTTTTGCGTAGTCAGTTGCAGCCTGCTGGCATGGAATAATCCCAGGCACCCATCGGCGGGTTGGATCTCTCTTTTTGATGGGAAGACGCTGGAGGGGTGGAAGGTAGGAGAGAATGCGGAAACTTTTAGCGTAGAGAATGGGACCATCGTGGCGCATGGCAAGACCGCTCACTTATTTTATATGGGCGAGGTAGGCAATCATGATTTTAAAAACTTCGATTTTAAGGCGGACGTGATGACGGAACCCGGCTCCAATTCGGGGATCTATTTTCATACGGAGTACCAGGAGGGTGGATGGCCTGCAAAGGGTTTTGAAGTACAGGTCAACAATTCGCATACGGATTGGCGAAGGACCGGCAGTCTTTATGGGATTGTGGATATAAAGGAAGTATATGTAAAGGATAATGTATGGTTTACGGAATCCATCAGTGTAAGGGGGAAGCATGTGCTCATAAAGATCAATGACAGGACCGTTGTGGATTATGCGGAGCCGGCGAATGTGCAGCGTCCGAAGGAGATGGAGGGACGGGTATTCTCGGATGGGACTTTTGCCTTGCAGGGACATGATCCGAACAGCAAGGTTTATTTTAAGAATATAATGGTCAAGCCATTGGATTAGGGGGTGAGGGTTTCGCTGGTTTGGGGTCGAGACTTCGAAAAACGGACGGTCCGTGTATCGAAATCGGACAAAATGGTGTGTTTCATTGAGATAAGCCGTTGATTATCAACTTCATTTACTTCTGGCATACATTTAGTACTATGTAAAGCATGGTACGTAATTATTTTAAAATAGCGTTTCGCAATCTTTGGAGGAATAAGGCTTTCTCCATTCTCAACGTCCTGGGTCTGGCGACCGGGATTGCCACTTGCCTGGTCATCTGGCTTTTTGTGCAGAATGAGCTGAGCTATGACCGGTATAATAAAAAGGCGGACCGGATGGTGCGGGTCCTTTTTAAGGGGACCGTGCAGGGGGAGCCGATGAGGGAGGCGAATGTAATGCCGCCTGTGGCGCAAGCCTTTAAAGCAAATTTTCCGGAGGTGGAGGAGGCTACCCGGCTGAGGAATTTTGGTTATCCGCGGGTGAGCTTTGGGGATAAGACCTTCCGGGATGACAATCTGGCTTTTGTGGATTCCAATTTTTTCCAGGTGTTTACGCTGCCTTTGCTGAAGGGGGATCCGTCGAGGGTACTGGTGCAGCCAAATTCCGTGGTCATATCGCTGGCGATGGCGAAGAAATATTTTGGCGATGCCGATCCGATGGGTAAGGTGTTGTTCTTTCCGGATCAGAAGGCTTCGTGTACCGTGACGGGTGTATTTGACAAAGTGCCCGGCAATTCGCATTTTCATTTTGGTCTTTTTGCGTCCTTGTCCACGCTGCCCGACTCGCGGGATCTGTCCTGGATGAATTCCGGGTATTTTACGTACCTGGTATTACGGGATGGGTATGATTACCGGAAGCTGGAGGCGAAGCTGCCCGCGGTGGTGGACAGGTATATTGGTCCGCAGATGGAGAAGGGGCTTGGCATAACGTTATCGCAGTTCCGGAAGAAGGGCAATGACGTCGGGCTCTATCTGCAACCCCTGACCGATACCCATCTTCGTTCGGAGGCAACCAATGACCTGGAGCCTGGCGGGGACATCCGGTATGTATATATTTTTGGTGCGATCGCGTTGTTCATGCTTCTTATTGCCTGTATAAATTTTATGAACCTGTCTACGGCCGGCGCTTCCAGGCGGGCGCGGGAGGTAGGGGTGCGGAAGGTGCTGGGTTCCGGCAGAGGGGATCTTGTGTGGCAGTTCCTGCTGGAGTCGATCCTGTTGACGGGGATTGGGCTATTGCTGGCCGTTGGGATCGTGCATCTTGTGTTGCCGTTGTTCAATACGCTTTCCGGTAAGGAGCTGGTCTTTTCTTTTGGGGTGCATCCGTTGTTGTTGCCGGGGCTATTGTTGTTTGGTCTGTTGACGGGGGTATTGGCGGGGAGTTACCCGGCCTTTTTTCTTTCTTCCTTTAACCCGGTGGTGGTATTGAAGGGGCGGCTTAGCCGGGGTGGTCAGCGGGCGGGTCTGCGCAGCGGGCTTGTCGTGTTCCAGTTCTTTATTTCGATCACGCTGATCATTGCTACGGCGGTCGTTTACCGGCAGCTGGATTATATCCGGAATGCAAAATTGGGGTATGATAAGGACCAGGTCGTGGTCGTGCAGGAGACCTATTGGCTTCAGAATAATGAAAGGGCTTATGCCCGGGAGTTATTACAGGATCCGCGGGTATTGGATGTAAGTAGTTCGGGTTTTTTACCGGCGGGGCGTAGTGATGGCAATAATTTCTTTGTTTATCCTGATAACCGATCGCAGCAGATGATAAAAACGCTGCGGTATGAGGTGGATGATCGTTATATACCGACGTTGGGTATGCAGATGGCGTCGGGGCGGAATTTCTCGAAGGAGTTTGGTATGGATAGCTCGGCGGTGATATTGAATGAGACGGCGGCGGCGGCTTTGGGATGGAAGAAGGGCGCTGAGGGTCAGATGATCTCCAATATAGAAAATGGGGTTGAGAGAAGCTGGCATGTGATCGGGGTGGTAAAGGATTTTCATTTCCGGTCGTTGCATGAGCGGATCGCGCCGCTTGTCATGGTATTGGGTACCGGCGGGGGCAACCTGATCGTGCGGACGAAGGGGAGGAATATGGCGGGGTTGCTGGCGACGATGAAGAAAGAGTGGGATGATCTGAGGGGGGCCGTTCCCTTTTCCTATTCCTTCCTTGACGATCGGTTTAACGATACCTACCGGGCGGAGCAGAAGACGGGGATCATCCTGGGTATCTTTGCGGGTTTGACCATCTTTGTCGCCTGTCTGGGGTTATTTGGTCTTGCGACGTTTACGGCCGAGCAGCGGACAAAGGAGATCGGGATCCGCAAGGTATTGGGTGCTTCTGTGGCGGGTATCGTTTCTTTGCTGGCCAGGGATTTTTTGAAGCTGGTCTGTATCGCCATTCTTATTGCAGGGCCTGTTGCGTGGTGGGTGATGAATAAGTGGCTGGAGGATTTTGCCTACCGGGTGAAGATCGGTGGGTGGGTGTTTGTGTTTGCGGCGGCGGCAGCTGTTTTTATCACCCTTGCCACCATCAGTTTTCGGGCGGTGCGGGCGGCGATTGCCAATCCGGTAAAGAGTTTGAAAACCGAGTAAATCAATTATTGGGCGCCAGGAAGCCGATCTGTGCGTTCAGTTCCTTTTCCATTGCCTGGGCTTTTGGGATCAGCACTTCTTCTTCGATGTGGGCGTGGACGCGAAGATCCTGTTCGAAGGCCTGTAGTTGTGTCAGCAGGATCCGATAGAGGGATTCGTTGGTGAGTGGCGGTTCGTACATGCGGATCGTCTGCCGGATATCTTTTAATTCGTCTTCGGTATCGTGGTGGTCGTTGAGGAAACGTCCGATGGAATATTCCCGGCGGATATGCAGAAATTCCGAAAAGTGAGCGGGAGTTTTTCCGGCGTTTTTGAGTACGGCGATATAGGGGAGCAGCTTTGTTTCTTCTGCCCGGATGTGTTCGGTCAGGTCCTGGAGATAGCGGTGGAAGAAATTATGCAGGGCGGCGAGGATCGGGTGATGGGAGTCGTAGTAAGCCGAGAGCAGGAGGATGCTTTGTTCTATTTCGGGTAGTTTTTTCTCGAAGTAATACACATGGGTCCGTTGGATATAATCCACGATCATTTCGAGGGGGAAGGGTTCAAAGTCTCCCGCGCTGAATACTTTTTCATCAAAAACCCGTAGCAGGGTCGCTATAAATTCGGTATGCTCCCCTTGCAGCGGTGGCTGGGCCGGGTACCGTTGCATTACCTGGGGATAAAACTCGCTGTTTTCCGGCATGACATTCCTCCATTTATAATGATACCTCAAATTTACAATAATTCCTGAAAACGGGGCCGCTATTTCGTGGGCTGTGCGGGCTGGGGTTATTCCAGGTATAATTGGTTAAACAATAATTTAAAGGTGCCGTGGGTTTGGGCGCGGAAGGTGATCTCGGGGCCGAAGGCATATAGTTTGCCTTTGCCTACCGATGCCACGAAGGCGGCCACGCCGTCCTGCAGGTAGGCCTGTCCCCATGCCCATCCGCTGCGAAGGGGTTTATCGCCGGTGAACCAGGCGATGGGGCGGACCGTTCCGCTGGTGGCGGCGGCGGGGTTGATATTGAATACAGGGCTTTGATCGAAATAGACGTCGGCCTCTTTGCCCATGCCCCATGACGGCTGGCTATCGGCGTCCAGGCTTACCCGTAAGATACTGCCGGGGATATAGAATTTTTCTCCGGGCAGCTTCCGTTCCTTCCCATTGACCATTTCGACCAGTGCGTCGCGTACGGGGATACCCAGGTGATAGGCGAGATTGGTGCTGGACCCGATGGTGACGATATGGCCGCCGGCCTTTAGGAATTTATCCAGTTCGGGGATCGACTTTTGTATGGTGATACGACCCAGGTGGGAGCGATATTCGGCGGGCAGGCTGTCGGCCCGGGGTTCGATGCGTCCGCCGCCACCGCCACCGCCGCGGAAGCCTGTGTTCTCACCGGCGGGAGGGGGGATCATTCCGGTGACGAAGAGGATCAGGTCATATTTTGACCGGAGGTCTCCTGCGTCGATATCTTTTGGGTAGACGATCGTGACGGGGAAATGATATTTCTCCATGATCCATCGTACCCAGCCGGAGGGTATAGAGCCGCCATAGTTATCGTATAATGCGATCCGGGCCGGGTTGATCCGGATCAGTCCTTCGGGGCGACGGTCCAGGGCGGTGGCGGATGCGCCGGCCGTCTGTGCGGATCTTTGGAGGACTTCCTGTGCTTTTTTCGAGGCGGGGACATAGAAGGAGCCGGGAGCAGGTGATGCCGGGGAGGAGGCGGAGGAAGAGGATGCCGGGGAAGGGGTTGTGGCGGAAATCGTCTCCGTCCCCGTCATTCGGAATACCGGGATGCCGGCCTGCAGCAGGTCATTGGCGGCGATGAAGGAGGCGTTGCTGCGGGCATCGAGTACATAGGCTTTTGCGGAGGCCGGCATGCTACCTTGTACCGATTGCAGCTCGCCATAGGGTATGCGTTGGAAGGGGCCGTCGAATCCTTCCAGGATGCGATCGAATTGGATGCCCATCGTATAGGCGAGGGTCCATCCGGCCGCGTCATAGGGGGCGATGGGCGGGCCGCCGGGATAGGCGAAATCGTTGGGGTGGTCCTGGGGTTCGAACAGGTCGATGACATGCGGGCGGAAGGCCTGGTCGGTCTTTACGATATAAGATCCGGCGGGGTATTGTTTGCCGGCTACGGAGAAGGGGCTGCTTGCTTTCGAGACGGCGATACCCGTGCCGATCAGGGCGTTGATAAAACGGGCGGCGGTAGCAAAGTCCGGCTGATCGGAAGGGAGGATATATCCCCGGGCGTCGCGCAGGGCAGGGTTTTTCATTACGCTGTCGAAGAACCGGGTGGGGATGGGGCGGGCGCCTTCATTGCCGCGGGCGGTGGCGGCGGCGGCGGAAGCGGTGGAGAGCGATGCCTGGTAGAGCTTATTGATCTCGTCGATCCTTTTTGGGGAGAGGGTCCAGTGGTCTTGTTGACCCCGTTCGATGGAGTTCCGGCCCATCCGGTAAATATTATATAACAGCTCGTCGCGGTAACGAACGGCATAGTCGAGCACGGCATAGTTCAGGGAGACGGAATAGTCGATCGATTGACGGAAAAGCCATTTCTGCGGCGTCACCGGATTGGGGGTGGCGCTGCTGGGGATGAGCCGTTGGGGGACCAGGGGTACTTCGGTGGGGTTGGGTCCTCCGATGATCTCCGTCAGCAGTCCGATCATGTTATGAAAATAGGTGGTGGTCCGTAGTCCGCCGTTATACCAGGTGGAGTAGTTCGAACCGGAGCGTTCCGTATATCCTGGTTTGCCTTCCACGTTGAGCCGGTTGATCATGGCTGCGCCGACGGCGTCGAGGCTGGTCATGATCAGGGGGTCGAATACATAGTTAAAGGGGTCCCGGTAGGGTGGGCCGGCCAGGATCGATCCGGCGGGGCCTGCCTGGTGGTGGTTGTACATGATCTGGGGCAGCCATTCGATAAAAAGCTGGCGGGTGATATTCTGTGTTTCTTTCAGGTTGAGCATGTAGAAATCCCGGTTGTTATCGTGTCCGGCATATTTCTCATAGAGCCGGGGGATCTGTTCCAGGGAACGATGTTCGGGGACCGGGTTGCGCATGTACCAGTCGGATACCAGCTCCTGTCCGTCGGGGTTGGCGTGTGTAAGGAGGATGATCACGTTGTCGAGTATGCGAAGGGTCTCGGGGTCTTTCCTGCTGAGCAGCTGGTAGGCTATTTCGATCAGCTGCTGGGTGGCCACCACTTCGTTGGCATGGAGGCCTCCGTCGATCCATACGACGGCTTTGCCTTCGGCGGCCAGGGCGTGGGCCTGTTCGTCCGTCAGTCCTTCGGCGTGTGCCAGCTGTTGTGAGATACTTTTGTACCGGTCCAGTTTTTTTATGTTCTCCGGGGAGGAGACGATCAGGGTAAACTGTCCGCGGCCTTCTTCGGTTTTCCCGATCTCCGTCAGGCGGGCGCGGTCGGAGGCGGCGGCGAGCTTTTTGAAATAGGCTTCCGTCTGGGTGAAGTTGGCCAATTGGTAATTGTCGCCGATATTAAATCCGAAATGTTGTTTTGGGGTTGGGATGTTTGTGTTGATCTGTCCGGGTGCGATTTCCTGGGATCGCAGGCTCCTGCTGCAAAGGAGTATAAGGGTAAGGGAGAGGAGGAGGACGCGTCTGTGTATTGGCATGGACAGTGAGTTTTGTCCAATGAAAATATCGATAATTGGGCGCACGGAGAAAAAATATACACAGACGGGCCGGTGAGGGTCGACGGGATGGGGCCGGCGCAGACCTATTTTCGAAGATGGATGACCTTTGTCACTTGCCCCGTCGGGCCTGTATTGATGATATGGAAGGTAGCGGTGGTGGCGGTGATGTCGGTGGCGTTGTAATTTTCCGTATAGCCCGGTAAAGGGGTACATCTTACCTGGCCGGTGCGTAATACTTCATAGGCCATTGTCGACGTGAGCGTGCCTTCTTTGACGTAGAGGTTCCCGTTGGGGCTGAAGTTATAGTAGTCTCCGGGCTGACCGATATAATCCGAATGGGTCGAAGGGTAGCCATCCACTGTGCTGACGAATTTGGTGGAATCGTCGATAATGGACCAGTTGCCGATGATGGTGTTGTTCGACGATTTTTTGCAGGAAAGGGCTATCAGCAGCAGCAGGGGAAGGAGCAGGAGGTTTATGCGTTGCATGTGACTTGGGTTTGATGGTTGACAAGATGCCCGGAGAGAGCGTTGCATGGGCAAAAAAATGAACGGGGGTCAATAAAAAGGGACGGCGGTCGGGGAAATAGGAATTTATTCGGTAATTTCCGATCGCCCATGAAAGATTTTATGACCTTTATTCTTTTATTAGCTGCTGTCATAGCGGATGGGCAGACCTGTACGGGTGGGCTGGGTGATCCTCTTGTAAATATCACTTTTGGTGCGGGGCCGAATTATGGACCTGCCCTGCCCGCGGGGAGCACCAACATGCAGTATGTGGTAGGCGGCTGTCCGAATGACGGGGAGTATACTATCGCCAATTCCGTCGCCAATTGTTTTTCCGGTTCCTGGTTCAATATCCTTCATGACCATACCGGCAATACTTCGGGCTATTTTATGCTCGTCAATGCGTCCTATCAGCCCAGCGATTTTTATGTGCAGACCGTGGACGGGCTTTGTCCGGGCACCACGTACCGGTTTGGCGCCTGGCTGCTGAATATGGTTGCCAAGCCCAATGAGATCCTGCCGAACGTCACCTTCCGGATCGAAAAAGCGGATGGGAGCGTACTGGGCCAGGTGTCCGGTGATGTGCCGGAGGAGATCGCGCCGGTATGGAAGGAGTACGGACTTAATTTTACCACTCCTCCCGGAGTCACCAGCGTCGTGATCCGGATGACCAATAATGCGGCCGGCGGGCTTGGGAATGACCTCGCGCTGGATGACATCACTTTCCGGCCGGTGGGGCCTTCCGTCGGTCTGCAGGTGGCGGGTTTTTCAAATGATACGGTTGCGGTGTGCCAAAACGATCCGGGCACATTGTCCTTTTCTTCCCTTGTGGAAAGCTGTTATGCCACCAATCAATACCAGTGGCAGGAAAATGTGCCGGGGGGAACGGGATGGACGGATATTCCCGGCGCCGTCAATGCTATCTATGACCGTCCGGCCACTGCTACGGCGGGTAAGTACTTCTATCGTCTCAAAGTGGCGCAGATGGGTAATATCAGCAGTCTATGCAGTGTGGTCAGCAACCCGATCATGGTCGTCGTCAATGAAATACCCGTGCCGGGTGTGACGATCGGCGCCGTCTCTATCCAGGCCTGTGCGGGGCTGCCGCTGCCGTTTACAGCCGTGGCGGTGAATGGGGGTGATTCGCCGGTCTATCAATGGCAGATCAATGGGACGAATGCGGGGGGCGGCGGTCCTTCTTTTGCACCCACCACGCTGGCGGATGGGGATATCGTACAGTGTAAAATGACCAGCGATGCCCTTTGTGTTGCGGCTCCTGTTGCCGTCTCCAATGCCATCCCCGTCTCGATATTACCCGATGCCGTCACGGCCGTCAGTATAACGGCTTCGGCCACCCAGGTTTGCGGCGACAGCCTTGTGTCTTTTATGGCCCTGCCTGTCAACGGGGGCAGCGATCCTTCTTATCAGTGGAAGGTCAATGGGCTCGATGCGGGTATCGACAGCGCCGGTTATTCATCTGCTATGTTGCAGAACGGGGATATTGTCGAATGTGTCATGACCGGCAGCCAGACCTGTTCTTTGCCTGTGGTCTCGGGCAATACCATCACCATGACGGTCTATCCTTTACCGGTGATCCGGCTGACGCCGGATACCGTCATAGCTGCGGGGAGCAGCATCCGGCTGAGCCCGGCCTTTGCGGGAGATATCAGGACCTATGAATGGAGCCCGGTGACGGGTCTGGATGATCCTTCCTTGCCGGACCCGGTATCTTCGCCGGCCATCAGCACCCTCTATACGTTGAAGACAGTAAGCGTGAATGGCTGTGCAGCTTCTGCTATGGAGGACGTGCATGTTTTTTATGATCTGCTCATGCCGGGCGCTTTTACTCCGAATGGAGATGGAAAAAACGATATTTTCCGTGTACCTCCTTCCGTGCCCGTGACCGTCGTCCGGTTCTTTGTCTATAACCGCTGGGGTGTCCGGGTCTTTGCCACCACGAGCAGCGACGGGGGATGGGATGGGCGTTGGAACGGCAAGCCACAGCCTGCCGGCGTTTATGTATGGGTGATCGAATATGCCGATCCCGTCATCAAAAAGAATGTGACGAGGAACGGTACGGTCGTGTTGGTAAGGTGACTATTCCGTCTTCAGGCTCTCCACCGGGTTGAGGCGGCCGGCTTTTATCGCATGATAGCTCACCGTAGCAAACGCGATGGCGATGACGCCGGCCCCTGCCGCCAGGAAGATCCAGTATTGCAGCTGTACGCGATAGGCAAACCCTTCCAGCCATTTGGCGGATGCCAGCCAGGCCAGGGGGGCGGCGATCAGGATGGAGATACCTACCAGCACCACAAAATTCCGTGCGATCAGCATAGAGATATTCAGCAGGTTGGCGCCAAGCACTTTTCGGATACCGATCTCCTTTGTACGCTGGATGGTCGTGATGGCTGCGAGTCCGAAGAGCCCGAGAAGGGCCAGGAAGATCGCCAGGCTGGAGAATACCGTAAAGATACCGGCCGTGCGTTGTTCTGCGGTATAGAGGCGGTTATAATCGTCGTCGAGGAAATGGTAGTCGAAGGAGCGTCCGGGTATGAGTTTATTCCAGGTGGCTTCCATCCGGGCGATGGTGGATGACATGCCGGCGCCGTTGATCCGTACGAGCATATGGCGTACCCATTGTGTATCTGCGAAGAGCATGAGGGGGCCTATTGCCTGGTGCATCGAGGCGAAATTAAAGTCTTTGACCACTCCTTTTATGATGCCCGGGTCTTCTCCTTTGCTGACTATTTTTCCCAGGGCCTCTTGTGGCGTCCAGCCCAGCTGTTTTACGGCCGTTTCATTTAGTATAAACCGGTAACGGGGTGTAGTGGTATCGGTGGGGGCCGCGGTATTGGCGGGAAGGTCGGCCTGTGTAAAATCGCTGCCGGCCACCAGGCGCATGTCCATCGTCGAGAGATAGTTGAGGTCTGCGGGGATACAGGTGATGGAGAAGCTAATTGGGCCGTGCTCCGTGCTTGCCGAAATTCCGTCGCCCCAGGTTGCGGTGATGGGGAGATGATAGGAGCCCGAAGCATTTTGCACCCCGGGAATGGCGCTGATGGACTTCTTCAGGAGATCATAGCGATTCAGGATCTTATAGGAAATGGGAAGGACCACCACGTGGTCTCTGTCCAGACCCAGGTCCTTCTTCCGGATATAGTTCATCTGCTGCAGGATCACCACCGTGGTGATGATGAGAAAGAGGCTGATGACAAACTGCGCGACGATCAGGGTCTTTCGCAACCCTGCGTTGCCGCCGGTAATGCGGAAGCCGGATTTAAGGATCTGGATGAGCCGGGTATTGGCCAGGACCAGGGCGGGATAGGAGCCGGCGAGGAGCCCGATCACAAGGCCTGTCAACAGGATGGCGCCCAGGGTCCGGATCTGTAGCACATCTCCGGCGACCAGGTGTTTGCCGGTCATATTATTATAGACGGGAAGCAGTTGAATGCTGATGACCACTGCCAGGACGAGGGCGAGAAAGGTGATGAGCAGCGACTCCCCGGTGAATTGGGCAAAGAGTTGGCTTTTGCCCGCCCCCAATACCTTTCGGATGCCGATCTCACCCGTACGGTTGGCCGACTGGGCGATGGCCAGGTTTGTATAGTTGAAACAGGCGATGACCAGGATGAGGATGGCGATGACGGCCAGTACATAGACATAGACGATATTCCCGTTTGGCTCAATGCCTTGCAGGGAGGAGTGCAAATGAACCTGTTTTAGGGGCTCCAGGTGAAAGGTCAGATAGTCGTTTGCCTCCAGTCCGGCTTCTTTCCGGATCTCCGGTTTCTTCATATAGTCGCCGATCTGCTGTTGCAGGAGGGCGATCTGGCCGGAGCTCTTTAGCAGAAGATAGGTGATATAATTGGCCGTCCACCAGGATTCCGTCCGTCCGTCCGTGACGTTCCTGAAGCTAATGAGGAAGTCGAACTTTAATTGCGAGTTCCCCGGCGGGTCGGCGACCACGGCGCTGACGTTGTAATTTTTTGTATCGTTGAGACGCAGGACCTTTCCAACGGCATCTGTGGTCCCGAAATATTTTTTTGCGGCGGAGGCGGAGACGACGATGTTTTCCTTGCTGTTTAGAGAATTGGGGTCACCGTGCAGAACGGGAAAGGAGAAGATCCGGAGAAAGGTGGAGTCAACGCAGAGGATATTGTCTTCCGAAAAATGATTTTCGCCATAGCTGACCAGCGAAGGGGATGGGATCACACGGGCAAAGGCCTCCACGACCGGGAAGACCTGTTGGAAGCGAGGGCCTGGCCGCAGACCTGTCGAGGCCAACTGACGGGGTGTACCGGCATTTCCCTTTTGATAGTCCATCGTCACGCGGACGATCCTGTCGGCCTTTGTATGGAACTTATCGAAGCTCAGCTCGTCGGTGATATACAGACCGATCAGGATGCAGCTGACCAGGCCTACGGTAAGACCGAAGAGATTTATAAAGGAGAAGACCTTTTTCCGGAGGAGGTGGCGGAAGGCGAGCTTTAAGTAGTTCCTGATCATAACGGTAGGTATTTTATTAATTATAGGTTCACTTTTTCGTATTGTGTCTCCATTTCGGCGATCTGGCGTAAGAACTGATATGCGGAGACGATATCTGCTGCGAAGATAAGTTGTCCGTCAGCCAGTGTAGTGCTCTTACCCTGCAGCGCCTGTTGGGCGTTGATGGCCAGCTGTTCATCGGGCATGGCTTCTCCCTGTGACCGGTAATAATCCATTTGTTGCCGGAGGTCCTTTTTCAGGGAGACGGCGATCTTCCGTGCAAGGGGTATGTCTCCGCAGGCGTAGGCCAGATCGAGGAACCAGGTCGAGGTGCGGTCGTCCATATTGCCGAGGTTTGTCGTCATCCCATAGGGAAAGTTGGTCTGGCTTATATGGGTGTCATAGTTCTCCAGGATGTCGCGGCATTGTTGTTTATGGCCGGCTTCCAGAAGGCCCTGGGCGATCTCCAGGTGGGCAAATTTTATCGCATTCAGACGGCGGCGGTTCTCTTCATCAAAATACACGCCGGGGGCAGCGGCATTGCCATAGCGGAATTTTTTCATGACCGTATCATAGGCAGCCCGGATATCCACGTGGCTGTTCTCTACCGGCACCAGCTGATAAGACATGCCCCTGTTGCGGATGTATTTAGCCAGGCCCAGGTCGTCGAGGTTTTGGTTGGAGGTGAAGCAGATCGGTCTTTTCCATTGGTTGGCGGCTATGACGGCGAGCATGGCGAGGTCGTTCTTCTGCAGATAGTTCTTCGAGGCGGCGATATCGAGATGGAGTTCGCTGACCACTTTATCATCCGGATGTACCGTACCGTTAGCTAGGACGGTTTTCGGGTTGACCGGTACGGAGAATTTCTTTACCGGCAGGACCTGGAGGGGTGTGCCATTGTCGGCCTGGACGGTATAGCGGGGATCGTCCTTACCGATCACCGTTCGGAATGTATCATAGAGGTCGTAGTATTTATCCTTATCGAAACCCGGGATACGGTCGGTAAAGTAAGTGACGTTCAGTCTGTCCCCCATCGTCTGTTCGGGTGTGAAGATCACGTCGAAGGGGGCGCTGTTGTTGACCTTATAGCGTAGCTCGTTCACATACCAGTCCGAGGCCAGCAGGGTCGTTATGATGACGCGTACATCCGGGCGGACGCCTTCCACCTCCTGGGCATACCAGAGGGGGTAGGTGTCGTTGTCCTCGAAGGAAAACAGGATGGCGTTGGGCGGGCAGCTTTCGAGGTAGTTGACGGCGAGGTCGCGGGCCAGTGTCTTTTTGGATCGGTCGTGGTCGTTCCATTCCTGGCTCGCCATGAGGACCGGTACGGCTACCAGACAGAGGCAGGCGGCGGACCAGGCCGGGAGTTCCCAGGCGTAGGGGGAGGAGGAAGGCTTGCCGGTGGAGCGGCCGGCTATCCATTTTTTGGCGAGCTTTTCGAAGAGGGTCTGTATACCCAGCACACCCAGCCCGATCCAGATCGCAAAGGCATAAAAAGATCCGGCGAAGGCATAGTCGCGTTCGCGTGGCTGCATTCCTGCCTGGTTGAGATAGAGCACGATGGCCAGTCCGGTAAAGAAGAACAGCGATCCGGTGACCAGGGTATCGCGACGGTTGCGCCGGTATTGAAAAAGCAAGCCGATCAATCCCAGGACCAGGGGCAGCATATACATCCGGTTGTAGGATTTGTTGCCGGCGTGGATGCTGTCGGGCATTTTGCTTTGGTCGCCCAGCCGCATATTGTCCAGGAAGGAGATGCCGCTGATCCAGTTGCTGTCGCGGGCGTTGCCGAAGCCCTGAACGTCGTTTTGTTTGCCGGCGAAATTCCACATGAAGTAGCGGAAGTACATCCAGCCGGCCTGATAACGAAGGAAATATTTTATATTATCGGCCATCGTCGGCTGATCGCCTTCTTCCAGCCCGGAGAAGCGACGGTACATGTCCGTCTCACCCCTGGTATTGCTGCCATTCCACATCCGGGGGAAGAAATGGGAGGAGGGGGTATGGACCCAGTCCTGTGCGTATTTTTTTCCTGCCACTTCGTATTGGTCGGTGCCTTTTACATACAGATCGCCTGTCTCCACCTGTGGCGGACTATCCTGGAAGTCGGGGCCATAGACGATGGGCCAGTCTTCATACGTTTCGCGGCCGAGGTAGCCCTGAAGGCTGATCGGGTTGTCTATGTTGTACATGTCCAGCGCGGGATCGGCGTTGGAGCGGATCATGGTCGTTAAATAGGTCGAGTAGCCCAGGAGCATAAAGGCGACGCACCATACTGCCATTTTCGGATAGTAGTATTTCCTGCGGACGGCCCAGCGGGCTGTAAAGACCAGGACCGCTGCCAGCAGGGCGAAGAAGACGCCGAAGCCGACAAAGAAGGGAGTATGTAAGGTGTTGACGAAGAAGATATCAAATTCACTGGCTCCTTTGATACTATATTGGATCACGAACTTCATCACCAGTCCCGTGAGGGTGCAGCCGATCCCGAATGCAAGAAGGGTGCCCATGAGCGTGGGTTTATAGCGGCGGAAATAATAGACCAGTACGATGGCGGGGATCGTGAGCAGGTTGAGCAGGTGGACGCCGATGGACAGTCCCATCATAAAAAAGATAAAGATGATCCATTTATCGGCGCCGGGCCGGTCGGCCTGTTGTTCCCATTTGAGGATGGCCCAGAAGACAAGTGCCGTGAAGAAAGCGGAGGTCGCGTATACCTCGCCTTCGACGGCGCTGTACCAGAAAGAATCGCAAAAGGTATAGGCCAGGGCGCCGATGGTACCGGCGGCCATGATGCTAAAGAGAGAGCGGGGGGCGAGCTTGCGGGCAAAATGGGTAATGGACCAGAAGAGGAAGAGGATGGATAGTCCGCTGGCGATGGCACTCATCGCATTGACGGCCCGGCCGGCGGTTTGGGGGTTGTTGCCAAAGAGGATAATAAAAAAACGCCCCATCAGGATAAATAGCGGCGCACCGGGCGGATGCGGGATCTGGAGCTTGTAGCAGCTGGAGATAAATTCCCCGCAATCCCAGAAGCTGCCGGTGGGTTCCATGGTCAACAGATAAACGGTACAGGCGATCAGGGCTACGGCCCAGCCGGTGATATTGTTGACACGGGTATAGCGATCCTTTCCGGTGAACATTTTCATAATCGAGCGCATAATGGAGCGATTGGATGATATCTATTCGCTACCAAGAAAAATGCCGGTATGCAGGAAGTTGATTTTCATCATAGTATATATGAATGCGGGTAGCCACTGTCCGGTTTTGATGCAGTGGGTGTACGGTGCGGGATGGAATCAGCGGATCCGGTTGAACAGGCGGCTCCATCTTATCCCTTTACCCCAGCTCATCCAGATCAGGTAAGCTTTTCCGACCACATGGTCTTCCGGGACGAATCCCCAGAACCGGGAGTCTTCTGAGTCATGGCGGTTGTCACCCATCATCCAATAGTAATTCATTTTGAAGGTATAGCTGTTCGCCGGTTTATCGTTGAGGAGGATCGTGCCGTCTTTTATCTCCAGCTTGTTCCCTTCATAGACCCGGATCGCTCGCTCGTAAAGGGGATAGTTATCGATCGTCAGCGGCATAGTGACCCCTTTTGCAGGAACCCATAGGGGACCATAGTCATCAGTGGTCCAGGGACGTGTCTTGTCGTAGGGGAAGAGGTCCGGGGTATTGTCGGGTTCCGGTATGATGCTGCTGACCCATCCGGCGCTTAGCATTTTTTCCCGGGCCTTTTGGGTTAGCAGCATACGATATTGGTTGGGGTTGTTCAGGGGCCGGAATTCTTCCGGGTTATTAATATCCAGCTGGTATTCCTCCAGCAGGACGTTCTCATCCAGTGCCTGTCCTTTTGTCGTTACGGTATAGAATGTCTCCGATTCGGGTGGGGATGGTCCTGGTCTTCCGTTTATAAAGACCGTTCCCGCTTTGATTTGGACGGTGTCGCCGGGGATGGCCACGCATCGTTTGATAAAATTCTCCCGTTTGTCCACCGGCCGGAGAATGATCGGATACTGGTCCGGGTCATCCAGGATCGTTCGTCTTGCGGAGTCCATGCCTTTTCTTGTTGCCAGTTCCCTGCATAGCTGATAATACGGGATGCGGGATTGATATTCTTCCTTGTTGATCACCGTATCTCCGACGGGAAAATTGAACACCACCACGTCGTTGCGTTTTACCGGGCTGGCGAACCATCGTATATAAGGAAGTTTGATCCATTCGAGATAGGAGGGACTATTCAGGACAGGCAGGGTGTTGTGTACGAAGGGGATGGCCAGGGGGGTGTTAGGGATCCGCGGTCCGTAGCTTAGTTTACTTACGAAGAGGTAGTCGTTGATCAATAGGGTTTTTTCCATGGATCCGGAGGGGATCACATAGGCTTCGAATATAAAACTACGGATCAGGGTAGCCGCGACCACTGCAAAGACGCCTGCATCGATCCATTCCCGGGCTTTGCTTTTTTTGTAGTTGCGGGCTGCTCCGGCCCCTATGAATTTATCTCCGGGGTTGAATCCCAGCCACGTAAAATAGAACAGGGGTAGGAGGGCTGCCAGGGCGTGTTCGTATAACCGGAACTTCCCAAAGGTCTTGACAAATTCCACGTAGATCCCCATGGAAATAAACCAGCCGGCGATGGGGATCACCTGGCAGTATACCCAATATCTTGGCCGCCCCGCCAGCTGGAGCATGATCCGGGTATTATAAAAGGGGACGAAGGCTTTCCAGCCGGGTGTGCCTGCTTTTTCGAACATCTTTGACAGACCGATGGAGGGTAGCAGGAGAATAAACAACTGGATGATAACCAGGACGAGTATTTGGTGCGAGGACATATTCGGGTTTTAATGGATCCGGCTTTTTGCGGGGATCTGATTTGGGGAATATGTCGCAGGGGTCGGTTTTTTGTAACACGATCCGGAAGATTTTTTTAGTCTTCCCGCAGCCGTTCGTCGGTATAGGTGATCTCTGTCCGTCCGTGGGGGACCGGGGTGCCGTGTTCATCCACGCTGACGAAGACCATTTTTTCGATCGTGAGGATACTTTTTTGGGTGATCTTATTGCGGGCTTCGCATTTGAGGGTGAGGGAGGTACGACCGAAGTGGACGGCTTTGATACCCAGCTCGATGATATCGCCCTGGCGGGCGGAGTTTATAAAATTGATCTCGGAGATGAATTTGGTGACGCAGCGGGTGGTGCCCAGCTGGATGATGGAATAGATTGCGGCTTCTTCGTCGATCCAGCGGAGGAGGCTGCCTCCGAACAGGGTACCGTGTGCGTTGAGGTCTTCGGGTTTGACCCATTTACGGGTGTAGAAATTCATGGGGCGAAGGTAAGGAGTATGGCGGTATTTGAAAAAAATGTAGCTTTAAGTCATTCTAAAACGGTGTTGCGTGGGACTCTTTCGAAAAATAACTTCTTTGTTTAACGAGCAATCGGATAAGACTATTTCTTTTACGGAAGCGGAGGACGCTTATAGGCGGCAGCAAGAGGCGCAGGAGCAGGGAAAAAATAATACTACCGGTATGTCTATAGAAAAAATCAATCTCGCCGACAAATTCCTTCAGATCAGGGATCATTGGAATCCCCGTATTGCCGGTGAGCTCAACCAGCAACTGGTGAAGCTGGTAAAGTTCAAGGGAGAGTTTGTCTGGCATCAGCATGAACACGAGGATGAATTGTTCCTTGTTGTTGCGGGCAGCTTCCGGATGGAATTGCGGGACAGGACCATCGATCTTTTCCCCGGGGAGTTTATCATTATTCCGAGGGGTGTCGAGCACCGGCCCGTTGCGGAGGAGGAGGTGCAGGTGTTGCTTTTTGAGCCGGCGACCACGCTGAATACGGGGGATCAGGAGAATCACCTGACCCGGCACGAGTTGGAGAGATTATAATTGGAAGCGGGGTCAATATTTTCTCATCTCCTGCATGAATTGGGTGGGGGTCTTGCCGAATTCTTTTTTGAAGGCTTTTGTGAAGTAGGATTGGGTCTGGATGCCGATGCGGTACATGACGTCGGTGAGGGTGGTATCTTCGTGGGTCATGATCTGGACGGCTTTTTTCAGGCGGATGGTGCGGATGAAGTCGCCGATGGATTGCTGGCTGATGCTTTTGATCTTTTGGTAGAGTTTGGTCCGGCTCATGCCCATCTCCTGGCAGAGGTATTCGATGTCGAAGTCGGGGTTGACCAGCTGCGCATCGATGACCTGGAGGAGGCGGCTCATAAATTCCTTGTCTTTTTCGGAGTGGACGAGCTCCATGGCTTCGGCATGGGAGTCACGGGTATAGCGTAGCCGCAGCTTCCGGTCCTGGTCAAAGCGGTTGCGGATCGTCAGCAGCAGCAGCTCCATGTTCAGGGGTTTTGCGAAATAGTAGTCCGCGCCGGCATCCATCCCTTCCACCTGCGCGGTGAGGGTAGTCCTGGCCGTTAGTATGAGGAAGGGGATATGGCTGGTGTCGATATCCTGTTTGATGGCCCGGCAGAGATCGAAGCCGTTCATCCCGGGCATGATCACGTCGCTGATGATAAGACCGGGGGGCATCTCCCGGGCGCGGGCCAGGCCTTCTTTGCCATCCGCGGCCTCCATCACCTGGTAATGGGGGCTCAGGCTTTCCTTTATAAAATGCCGTAGTTCGTCGTTGTCTTCGACCAGGAGGATGGACTCGACGGGTGGAAGATCGCGAAAGTCGATGGATGCGTGGGGACCCTGGCAAGGTGTGTGCGAGCCGTGGCCGGGTGTGGAAGAAGGAATGAAATCGCTATGGGCCTGGGGATCGAATCCTTCCAGCCGGACGCCTCCTTCCAGCCGAACGCCACCTTCGGAAAGGATGGCGGCTCTTTTTTCTTCCTTCCGATAATCATGTTCCCCGATGGGTATCCCGATAATGATCTCCGTCCCTTTTAACCGGGTGCTATGGACATAGATATCTCCTTTATGGAGGAGGGCCAGGCTTTTTACAAAAGCGAGACCTACGCCCGAGCCCAGGTGGGAGTCGGTGATCCGATAGTATCGTTCGAAAAGATGGTGGATCGAATCCCTGGAGATGCCGATGCCGTTGTCTGCTACCCGGATATAGGCATAGGAGCTGCCGCGAAAATCGTTGGTCAGGATCAGCTCGTTGTCGAAGGAGGGTTGGAAGCTGTCCATCGACGAAAGAAGCTCGAGGGTGATGTTCCCCCCGCTCTTTGTATACTTAAACGAGTTGTGTAATAAATTTAGTACGATCTTCTCCAGT
Organism: Puia sp.; assembly: GCA_036500545.1. Lineage (GTDB taxonomy): Bacteria > Bacteroidota > Bacteroidia > Chitinophagales > Chitinophagaceae > Puia. The sequence goes on from DASYBV010000028.1 coordinate 232,769, forward strand.
ACCTGGCGGTCGAACCAGATATCCGGGGGAAGGGGAGTTTGGGATTGGGTGGTGATGGGGCTCTGGCGCCCGGTGGTGATGGGCGCCTGGCGCAGGGTGAAATCGATCTCTTTCTGGATCGCCCAGTCCCGGAACTCTTCGCCGATCTCTTCGAGGAAGGAGTGCAGGTTGCCTTTCTGGACGCTTAGCTTTAGTGCGCCACTCTCCAGTTTCCCAAAATCCATCAATTCGTTGATAAGGCTCAGCAGTCGTTGTGCGTTGCGGTGCATGGCCTGGTAGTACCGGCTGATGGAGGGGTGGGCCTGTTCTTTAAGGAGCCTCTCGAGTGGCCCCAGGATAAGAGAAAGGGGAGTACGGAACTCATGGGAGATATTGGTGAAGAATTGCAATTGCACCTGACGGATCTCTTCTCTTTTCTTTTCTTCCAGCTCGCGGAGCTTTAGCCGGGTCCGGAACTTATAAAAGGCATAGAGGCCTGCCATGACCAGGACACAGAGCAGGAAGATAAACCAACCCGTTTTCCAGAAAGGGGGGGTGATGATGAGGCGTATGGAGGCTCCTTCTTCGTTCCATACCCCGTCGTTGTTGGATGCTTTTACGCGAAAAAGGTATTCTCCGGGGCTGAGGTTGGTATAGACTGCCTTCTTTTCGTTGCCCACATAGTTCCAATCCTTATCGAGCCCTTCCAGCTTATAGGCATATTGATTGTTCTCCGGGATCGTATAGTTCAGGGCGGCGAAGCTAAAGGAGAAGGTCGACTGGCGATAGGAGAGTCGGATATCTTTTGTCAGGCTGATATCCTGTTGCAGGGGCGAGCCTTCTACGCCGGGATTCACCTTTTTATTGGAGAGCTGGAAGCCCGTGATATAGACCGGTGGAACGAAGGGGTTTGCGCGGATGGTGCCGGGATAAAAACAATTAAAGCCGTTGATGCCTCCAAAATACATTTCCCCGTCCCTGGCCTTTAGAAAGGCATTGGCCTCAAATTCCAGGTCCTGCAGGCCGTCGCCCGTATTATATTTCTTATAGGCATAGGTATCCGGGTTGAATTGGGTGAGGCCATTGGAGGTAGCTATCCAGAGATTGCCCTGTTCGTCCTCTGCGATGCCCTTGATAAATTCGTTGGACAGCCCACCCAGATCGGTATACAGGCGGAAGCTATCGCGGGCTGCGTCCAGCAGGTAGAGCCCTTTCTGTCCCACCCACAGACGGCCTTTGCTGTCGGAAAAGATAACGCGCAGGTCGGGTACGGGCTGTCCCTTATTAAAATAATGGGTGAAATGGCGGGTGCCCTGGTGATAGCAATTCAGACCGCCGTCATCGGTCCCTATCCAGATCCGGCCTTCCTTATCTTCATGGAGGGATACGATGTTCTTTCCGGAAAGGCTTGTCTTTCCGGTGGGGTCCTGCAGGAGGCGGGTGAACTGTCGTGTTTTTGGGTTGAACAGGTTCAGTCCTCCATAATAGGTCGCCACCCATATATTCCCTTCATAGTCCTCGAATGTTTTCTGGACGAAATTGGAGCTGATGGAATAGTTGTCGGCGGGGTTGTTTAGAAAGCGGGTGAATTGGTTCTTTGTTTTATCGAAGCGGTTCAGACCCCCTCCCCAGGTCGATACCCAGATGTTGCCTTCACGGTCCTGCATGACATCCAGTACGGCGTTGGAGCCGATGCTCTTATCGTTAAAGGGATCATAGCGGTAGTGCTCGAAAATATGTTTGTCGCGGAGGAAGAGGTCCAGTCCGCCGCCATCGGTGCCGATCCAGATATTACCGTTGCCGCTATTGTCTTCGCAAAATGTTTTTACGTCGTTGTAACTAAGGCTGCCGGGGGAGGGGTCCTGCCGGTAGAGCTTGAATTTTTCCGTGCCGGGGGAGTAAATATTGATCCCGCCGCGGTGGGTGCCTACCCATAAGTTGCCCTGGCGGTCTTCGAACAGGGCCGAGACCGTTCGCTGGGAGAGGCTGGCGTTGTTGCCGGGTTCGTATTCGTACCGGTAGAAGGCGCTCTTTTGGGGGTTGAATAAATTCAAACCGCCGTTGATGGCGCCTGCCCAGAGTCGTCCTTTCTGGTCCACCAGGAGGCATTTGATCATATTATTGCCCAGGCTGGCGGGATCCTTGTCCGAATGACCGAAGCGGGTAAAGGTTTTTTGCTGGGGGTCATAGAGATAGAGGCCGTCGTCTTCCGTTCCCAGCCAGAGGTTACCCTGGCGGTCTTCGCGGATATCGGTGATCGTATTGCCGCTCCGGTTTGTAAGGGCGGGGTTGTTGAAATGGGTGAAAGACCCTGTTTCCGGGTGAAAGAGGCTTAGGCCGGCGGCGGTCCCGACCCAGATCTGTCCGCTGCGGTCGATCTGCATACAAAGAATATGGTCATCGCTGGAGACGGTGGTGCTATCATGGGAGGTACTTGTGGCGAGCGGCGGGCGAAAATGGAAGAAGCGGCCGGTGGTATTATCCAGCAGGTTGAGACCGCCGGCGGCGGTACCGATCCAGAGATGTCCGTTGCGGTCTTCCAGCAGGGAGGTGACTAAATTGTCGGAGAGGCTATGGATATCGGCATCCTTGTGCTTGTAGCGGACAAAGCTGTTGTTGTCCCGGTTTAGCCGGTTCAGGCCATTGATCGTTCCGACCCAGAGGCGGTGTTCCTGGTCCTCATAGATGCACCTTATATAACTATTGCTGAGGCTGGTGCTGTCGGCGGGGTCGTTGCGAAAGACCATCATATCGTGTCCGTCGTAGCGGTTTAGTCCGTCGCGGGTACCGATCCAGATAAAGCCGCGGCTATCCTGGAAGATCGTTTCGATGGTGCTGTTGGACAGGCCCTGTTCGCCGGATAAGTGCGTAAAGTGAAGGTTTGGCGCCTGCCCGCGGGCGGGGGCAATTACCAGGAGGAAGAAGGAGATGGTCAAGGCGAGGAGCAAACGCATACCCAAATATAAATAAAAGGGGTGGGAGGGGAGGGGGCAAAGCGTCCGGCCGGGGTTGGAATAGTCGATTTGAACAAGAGAAATGGACGTTTGGACAAGCCGATCCGGGGGAGGCCTCCTAACTTGTGTCTTATTGCCAGGGGTTCCAGAGAGCCCATTCAAAACCAAAACGAACA
>DASYBV010000029.1:0-2065 GCA_036500545.1 Puia sp.
GAAGCTATCCATGGAAGACCTAGGCTTCCAATGCCTAAATTCAGATGCTGGAGTCTTCCTTTACAGGAAGAAAGATGCCTTCTGTATTGCAGTCGTCTACGTCGACGATAGCTTCTTCACTGGCCCGGATGTTGAGCTCAACCAGCTCCTGAAGGAAGCCTTCATGAAGAAATGGGAGTGCAGGGATCTAGGAGAGCTCACCGAGTTCCTTGGGATGAAGATAGTAAGGGATGGCAGCAAGATCCACCTGGATCAATGCGCCTACCTGAAAGTAGTCCTGGAAAGGTGGCATGGTAAATGCCAAACAAGCAGCTACTCCTCTCCCGGCTGGGTATGTGCCGACTAAATCGGAACTGGTCACATCCCCAGAGCTACGAAGCAAATACCAGACGGTAATCGGGTCCTTACTGTATCTCATGCTTGGGACAAGGCCCGATATCGCGTTTGCCGTGACAAAAATGGCCCAGTTCGCCACCAATCCATCGGAGGACCACCTAAATCGAACATTGTATATTTGCCGATATCTGGTAGGAACTCAGTCGTATTGACTTACCTACGATGGGGGAGCAGGCCAAGGCCTGTCCGCAACCACAGACTTTGATTGGGCAGCCGATATCAACGATCGTCGCTCAACCACAGGGTTCTTTTTGAGATTGGCAGGAGGTCCTATCTCCTGGACTTCTCGTGCCCAAAAGACAGTCGCACTCTCGTCGACAGAAGCCGAGTATATGGCTTTGTCCGACTGTAGCAGACAAATTGTCTGGGTGCACACCCTTCTAGGGGAGTTGGGTTACCAACTCGGTCCAGTGCCCATTTGTGGGGATAATCAAGGCTCGATCTTTATCGCCTCCAACCCCGTAACTGAAAAGAGGTCTAAACACATAGACATCCGCTACCACTTTATCCGCGACGCCATCCGCAGAAAAATAGTGGAAGTGTTCTTCATTGAGGGGGAAGAAAATCCCGCAGATGTTCTCACTAAGAACCTGGGACACGTCAAGTTCCAGAAATTCAGAGCCATGCTAGGCTTAGAGTTTTACTGAAGTCCTCATAATGCTTGCGTGCAAGAGCCCTGCACTTAGCATAGGGGAGTGTTGAACGGGCACGAAGTGCCCGATCAGCGGCCTTCAGAGTCTAATTATTTAGAGTCCCAAGCGCCCTAGATACGCGCCCGGGTAACGCATAAGCGACCCGGATTAGCGCGGACCGGTAGACGGGTAACGCCACAAGCGACCCGATCACATGCTCCATGATCCCATCATATCATGTGATGCACTTAGGTCCTAGAGCGACCAAACACAACCAAACATGGTCTGTGCACGCTCGACTATATGTATATATACATGTGGTAACTTATTTGATAAATTAACGAAGCTCCCACTTCTTTACCCTCTCAACAAGTTCCCCTCAAACCAGTAGCACGCACCCCCCTCAACCCTCTCCCCATACATAAAGGTAAGGTAGTAGAGTACCGGTGTAGTATATAGAATATATGCTATGCGCCACTCCTTTGTGTCCTATTTATAGGGCACAAAGTTCAACAGCGGGAACAGGTTGTTTGTTGTAAATCTTTGCCGACAGTAAGTCACCCGCATGCGAACACTATGGCAAGTGAAATTACTCACAATCAGCTTAGCCAACCCCCTTCTCGGTCTTGGTATTGCCCCTGCACCGATGGGATATTCTTAACGGTGGGTGAAATACCACTCCAAGGCTTTGGGTTCCGGATCCCTCAAGAAGTCCTCATTAGGGTATCCTTGGGCGTTGCATTCGATAATTAGGATCGGGCCACCCAACCGTAGTGCCAATGCGATCTCCTTTCTCCAGCGAACTGGAGCAATAGAAGCGTTTTGTAAGGAACCCCCGTCTATCGCTTCTCCGAGGATGATGTAGAGCACATCCCGAAGTGGCGCTTGCGCTCAAGGCAGTAGGTTCCATCGTCTACAGCATAGCTGACTCCCGTGCTGGTTTGGACCGCTGATAGTGAGGTTAGCCCACCGCTAAAGATAGAAAACAAAAAGCAATGACCGTCGCTAGGTTTGGACCAGTGGCCGTCGGCATTGCG
>DASYBV010000030.1:0-91556 GCA_036500545.1 Puia sp.
AATAGGATAGGTTTCCCCCAGAATGGCTTGCAAGGGCTGATATTTTGTATTATATTGGTACACAAATCAATACCCATGAAACAACGCTACCCGATCCTTGTGGCCGTATCCTTATTTCTTTTGGCATCCGTCGCCGGCCAGGCGCAGACCGATACCGCCCGAATCTCAGCACGGGTCCTTTCGGTTGCAGACAGTTTTGTAAAAGCGGATTATTATAAGAATTGGTCCGCCTATGCCGACCTGGTACCGGCCAGTGTTCTCAAATATTATGGGGGAAAACAAGGTTATATCGACCAGGTCGGTAAGTTGAGAACGCGTACCGCCAGCGATATCGAAGAAGAAAGCCCGGAACTAAAAGTCCTTCAACTGGCGACCCTGAACAGCGAATGGCAATGCGTGGTCCGGCAATCCCGGTACTTTCACAAAGAAGATAAAAAATATCATTTTATCACCTTCTTTATCGGGCAATCGACCGACGATGGAGAGACCTGGAAGTTCTTCGATGTGAGCTATACCACCGTGGCGAAGATCAATTATCAGTTCCCGGAGATCTTCGGAGATCTGGCAATCCAGGAGCCTTCCATCCTGACCCCGGAACAGGAAGCTGCTGCGGGGCAAGCTGCGGCGTCCGCCTCCACCACCAAAAAGCAGGCTCCCCGGAAGAAATAACGGTGAAAATTAAGTGGTTTACCAAGACTTTTTTAAAGTAAGTTCCTAAAGTATTAATAACCATAGGGCCAAATCGGGTAGTTACCGATGACCCGGCGTAGCTTTGTCTTTTCATAGGATAAGGTTTAATGGTTAAACCACTTTGATTAGTACATCCCCCGGTAGTCCTACCGGGGTTTTTGTTTGGCGCCCGGCCCCCGGAAAATAGGCGCTTCGAGGCAAAACCGTTTATAACGGTCTATATAGCCGGACGCGTATCGTATCGAATGCGAACACTTCTTTCCTCTCGTCAATGCATAAATGATTGTATATCAATCATTTTGATAAAAGGCATTTTCTTTGTACCCCTTAGGCATCTATCAACGCAAAAACCCATCGGATGAAACCTGCTTATTACTTTATCACCGCCTGGAGAAACCTTATCCGCCGCAAGACGGCGAACTTTCTAAACATCCTGGGACTGGGCGTCGGGTTGGCCGGTTGCCTGGTGATCTTCCTGATCCTGCAACACGAATTCAGCTATGACCGGTATCATAAGAACAGCAGCCGGATCTATGAGTTGGTAAAGGATCTGAAAACGGATCACGGGGTCGACCATGAACGAAGCGTGCCCTTTGAAGCAATCAGCGAATTGCGCAATGATTATCCGCAGGTCCGTTGGGCCGAGCTGTTTACCAGTTATGGCTCACAGGTGACCGTGATGAAGGACGCCGCTACGACCGGCAACGATAAGTTTATCGAAGAGCGGGGGCTGCTCTATGCGGAGCCCGAATTGTTTGATCTTTTTGATGTAAAATGGCTCAACGGAAATGCGGCGGTCCTGCGGGAGAATAATACGGTGGTGCTATCCCAGTCCGTGGCAGCGAGATATTTTGGACAATGGCAGCGGGCTATAGGACAATATATCCGGGTGGATAATGTCATCACCGCCAAAGTTTCAGGGATCATTGCGGACCCTCCCACCAATACCGATTTCCCATTCACGGTTGTCCTCTCTTACCGGACATTTCTCGCCAACACCCGCGTCTGGGGATTTAACGATCTGCGGGGATGGGGATGGGGCGTTAGCGATCACCAGATCTATGCACGCTTACCGGAACAGGTAACCGCTTCGGCCATCGACAAAAGTCTTCCGGCCTTTGTTACCAAATATTCCAAGATGGACAGGATGGATAAGGTGACCTATTTTCTGCATCCGCTCCGTGAGATCCATTTCGATACCCGGTTCGGGAATAACGGGGATCATGCCAGCAGCAAAACTTCCCTATATACCCTGGGATTTATCGGCCTCCTCATTCTTTTAATGGCCTGCATCAATTTCGTAAACCTTTCAACAGCGCTCGCCGCCACCCGGAGCAAGGAAATCGGTGTCCGGAAAATAATGGGTAGCAGCCGGATCCAACTGGCCTGGCAGGTGCTGACCGATACGGCGCTTGTCGTATTGCTTTCCATGAGCCTCGCCCTTCTGCTGGCCCAATTGAGCCTGCCCTATATCCGATATATCTCACCGATCGAAGAACCGCTCGATCTGCTGAATGCCGGTACGTTGTATTTTTTTGGCGGGGCCCTGGTTGTCGCTACGCTCCTGTCCGGCTTTTATCCCGCGCTTCAACTAAGTCGTCTCAATCCCATTGAGGCAATCCGAAGCACGATCAGCGCTTCCCTCTTCGGGGGACTCTCCCTGCGCCGGGTCCTGGTAGTATTGCAATTTTCCTTTTCCCAACTCCTCATCATCGCCACGCTGATCGCCGTGAGCCAGATGAATTTTATACGGGATGCCGATCTGGGATTCACCAAAGAGGCGGTCTTACAACTGGCAGGCAATAGCGATAGCGCCTTTCGTGCCCGCGAGAAAGCCTTTAAACAGGAATTGCTCACGCTGAAAGACGTACAATCCGTCAGTTTTTCACATGATGCCCCCAGTAGCGGCAACAATTGGGAAAGTAATTTCGGCTTCGACCATGTGGAAGCCGACAAACCTTTTAGCGCCTATTTGAAATTCGCGGATATGGATTATGCCAATACCTATGATTTGAAAATGGCCGCCGGACATTGGTATACGACCAACGATACCCTGGGAGAGGTGGTCATCAACGAGACCATGGCGCATAAGCTCGGGATCAACGATCCGCAGCGGGCAATCGGCAAAGACATCCGGATAGGCGGCGGGCCCAACGGCAAATGGACATCCATCGCCGGCGTTGTAAAGGATTTCAAAAATACCTCGCTGAAACAGGGTGTACCCCCGAATATTATTCTCCGGAACCGGCGTTTATCCAGCTTCGCCGGCGTCCGGTTCAAAAGCAATAACCTGGGCCGGAGCAGCCGTGCCGTGGAGACCGTATGGAATAAATATTATCCGGAGTATGCCTTCAACAGCTCCTTTATGGATGACAATATCAATAAATTCTACCGTCAGGAACAACGGCTCAGCCTCTCCTATAAAGTGTATACCATTCTGGCCATCCTCATCTCCAGCCTGGGGCTATACGGACTCGTAAGCTTTATGGCTGTGCAGAAGACAAAGGAGGTCGGCATCCGTAAAGTACTGGGTGCCTCGGTGGCCCATATCGTCTACCTGTTTTCCAGGGAATTTACCGTACTGATCACACTTGCCTTTATCATCTCGGCGCCCATCGCCTATTATATGATGCACAACTGGCTGCAGGATTTTGTCTACCGGATCCATATAGGCGCCGGCGTTTTCATTTTTGCCATCATGATCTCGATCGGCATCGCCTGGATGACGGTTGGATATAAGTCCGTCCGGGCTGCGCTCGAAAACCCGGCAAAAAGCCTGAAGTCGGAATAGGCGAGGCTTGCCGCACGGAATGCTCACAAGTCTACGCCGCATCGGCGTCCTTGAATTTGCAACGATAATGCAAATACGCGCACGCGGAAATGCAACGCTGTAGCAGCTTTCAGGGCATTTCCTCTTTTTTTTACCGTTCCTCCGGTCCGGCAACCATTCGTAAGTCAAAACTTACCGATCAGACCCGGATTTTCGCACTTAACCACCTATTTTGCCGCTGATCACAGGAGAAGGACCGGCGTTAACCAAAAAGGACCGCTCCTACCGTATGTACTAACAGCGAAGGGTAAAGTCATACTATCTTTACGCTATCAAATAAAACGGAGCTAGTCTCCCCACCAAAATGAACACATATACGGAGCTTTTGTCTTCCCGCCTTTCTCCCAGGGTTAGACCACCGGAAATCTCCATTCCTTAAATTCCCCCGAGAAAAAACTGTCAGGCTCACCACTTATTTTTTAATCGAATCAACATGAAAAAAATGATCGGGGTGGCAGCGCTATTGCTTACGCTCGCCATTTCCCTTATCTGCCGCCAATTGACCCGGGCAAAGATCTGCCGGCCAAAGATCTCCGTCCCCGCCGTCGCGCAGGAAGTACAGGAAAACCTCTTCCTCGCATCCCTGGCAATCCAATAGCAAACACCAAGGCATAGCCGCACTATCCTCCGATAGGGGATAGCAGATGACCCGCAAGGATCGTACAGGCCATGCCATACCCGAAACAGTTCTTGCATTTTTAATCTTTAAAACCAACAACGATGTCCAGAATCGGCAAAAAGATCCTGTCGGCTTTTGTAGAGACGATAGACGACAAAAAAGAAAAAGACCGGGGCCGTGACAGTGCCAGCGGCGCCCCCGGCGTAAGTACGGGTGGCAATGATCCTATCGGTTACGCCAATACGCATCAGAACCCCTATTCCCTATCCCCAGCGACCGGGACCAGGGCAACCACTACCTCCACACCCGGGGCCGCCGCCGCAACCTCCACGCCGGCCGGCAATCCGCGCTTTATCGAATATTTCGACAAGCTTTTCAGCGAGGCGAATATTCCCGGCCCGGATTATTATGAGTTCTCGAAAATGATCGGGGCGATGCAAGCTATCCCGGACGAACAGGCCCGCTTCTATGCCGCCTTTGCCGGTCTGCAGGTACAAGGCCTTGACAAGGAAAAGCTGTTGTCGACAGCCGGTGAATACCTGCGGATCCTGTCGGCCGACGCCGGGCATTTCCAGGCAACGGTTGACTCCGCACTACAGGAAAAAGTGCAGCGCAGGACGACGGAGGCGGAGGAGAAGGGAGAACGCATCCGCCGGCTGTCACAGGAGATCCACGAACTGCAGGGCCAGATCACGGCCTTGCAGACAGAGATCCGGGAGAACAAGGAGAAGATCGAAGCCAGCAGCGGTGGATATGCCGTGGAGAGCGAACGGAGAAAGGCGCGGATCGAAGAAGATATAGAGAAGATCAAACATTTTATACACTAACACAAAACCTACACGATCATGAACAACCTCATTCAAAAAACAAAAACGCCCGGGTGGTGGAGCGAACCAAAGAATATCGCTACGACCATTATCGGTCTGTCCCTGCTGACCGGACTCGCTTACGGATTCCTCACCTATGTATTGCCGTGGCTGGTTAAAGTGACCTGGAGCCTGGTCAACCTGGTGATCGGCGGTGTCGTATGCGGATTCCTGTTGATGCTCGTCACCAACCGCAAATTCTGGAGGACCCTAAAATACCTCTCGGAGTTCGTCGCCAATTATTCGATCGGCCTCGCCATCGAGCTGAACCCCTTTGCCATCCTGCAGTCGAAGATCGACCAGGGATATAAGGACAGGGATACGCTGTACCGGCAGTCCGGCCGGCTAAAAGGCAAACAAAGCGAGCTGATGGAAAAGCTGGGAGAAAAAGAAAACGAGCTGCAGCTCAACATCCGGAAGGTGAAGATCCTGCAATCCGAAAAAGGCAGTAACCGGCAGGTGAACCTGTATACCAACAGCGTTATGCGTTGCCGAGAGTATATCGACAATGTGACCCCGATCGTGGGCGACCTGAACAAGCTGATCAGCTTTGCCGACGCCGCCTATGAAGAGAGCGGGATCATGCTGGAAGATGCAAAGCTGGACCTGGAAGCGAAAAAGGACCTGTATTATTCGGTCACGACGGGGCTCTCCGCGGTGACCAGCGCGATGAAGGCCTTCAAGGGCGATGACGAGCTGAACCAGGACGCGGAAAAGGCGCTGGCCCTCCTGAAAGTGAGGATCGGCGAGAAGATCGGGCATATCAAGTCCGCCATCGACGTGACCTCCCGCTTCATGGACGACCAGGTGCTGGAAGACAAGGCCAAATCTGCACAGGCGATCGAGCTGATCAACCGCTTCGATCTCGGCAGCGACTTCCACTATACCGGGTCCGCCCTGAAAAGCAACGAGGACAAAGGACACCTGAAAGGAGTTACTATCCCCGACCGTTATAAAGGATTGCTGGATTAAACCAGTAGTCCGTCAATCAACAACATTCTTAAAAAAAATAAATCTACTTATATGTCAGTCAAATTAAAACCCGCCGGAAAACTTCTCCTTATCGCCGCCGTCGTAACGGTCGGTATCCTTAGCGTAAAATGGTACCAGGGACGTCCCAAAGAAGCCGCCAGGGCCGTAGAGCTGGGAAAGGTGGTGCTCCCGGATGCACCCGAAGCCTCCCTGAATGCGCATGCCATCCTGTTAGCGTTGCCTTCGACGACCGAAGCCATAAACGGCGGGACGCCGATCACCTGGGAGCGTATGGCCTGGAACAGCCAGTTCTCCGGTATGTATGCAAATGGCGGCGTACGTACGACAAAAAGTTCCTTGTTCGACAAGGCCCATCTCGATGTGACCTATATACGCCAGGACGATTGCAACAAGCAGATGGCCGACCTGGTCAAATTTGCCGGGGAATATAAGACCAACCCGAATACGCCCGGGGTGCTGATCACTTTTATGGGCGATGGAATGCCCGCCTTCATGACCTCATTGGCAAAGGAGCTGGAACCCCTCGGCGCAGAATACCAGCCCATCATTATACCGGTGGCGCATGGTAAATCATATGGAGAGGACCAGATCATGGGCCCTTCCGCCTGGAAACAGGACCCGCATAATGCGATCGGCAAATGCGTAGCCGGCGTACTGCGCGACGGGGACGTGAACATCCTCCTGAAATGGGCCGGGGACAATGGGATCAAGGTGAACCCCGACGAGACCACCTATGACGGAGAAGCCATCAACCTGATCGCGGCCAGCGACTTCCTCGACGCGCCGAACAAGTATATCACGGGATATACCGAGAAAAGGAAGATCATCGCCGGTGGCCGGACCACGGGCCGGGATACGACCGTAGGCGTGGATGCCGTGGCTACCTGGACGCCCGGCGACGTAAATGTCGCTACAAAAAAAGGTGGATTGGTGACGATCGCCAATACCCGCCAGTATGCATCCCAGATGCCAAACCAGACGATCGTCATAAAGAAATGGGCTTATGACCATAGGACCGATATCGAGAATATGATCATCGCGCTGGCCCAGGCAGGCGACCAGGTACGGTCCTTCAACGAGGCGAAGAAATTCGCGTCCGAAGTGAGTGCCAGTGTCTACCAGGAACAGACCGCCGCTTACTGGCTGAAATATTACAACGGTGTGGAAGAGACGGATCTCCAGGGCCTGAAGGTGAACCTGGGCGGCTCCGCCGTATTCAACCTGCCCGACATGGCCAATACCTATGGACTGGGCAGCGACAGGGTCGACCGCTATAAGGCGGTATACAACACCTTCGGCAACCTGATGGTGAAAATGTATCCTTCGCTGATGCCCGCCTTTATGCCCTATGAAAAGGCGGTGGACAAATCCTTCCTGCTAAGCGTGATCTCGAATCACCCGGAATTGATGGAAGGAAAGGCCATCGAGAATAAATATGCCGACCAGATCACGGCAGCGGTCTCTTCGAAGTCTTACCACATCGAGTTTGAGACAGGCTCCGCGGTCATCCGTCCCTCCTCGTACAGGATGCTGGACGAGATCTTCGAGTCGGCCGTAGTGGCCGAAGGATTGAAGCTCGGCATATACGGTCATACCGACAACAACGGTTCCGATGCCGTCAATATCCCGCTCTCGGAAAAAAGAGCGGCGGCGGTAAAGGATTACCTGCTGCAAAAAGGCCTGAAAGAGAGCCGGATCGAAGCCAGGGGTTTCGGTGCCGGTAAACCGGTGGCCGACAACGGTACGCAGGCGGGCAGAAGCCGCAACCGCCGGGTCGAGATCGTATTGGGAGAGTAATTTTTCACGGGAGGCGGCGACTGATTCGTCGCCTCTTTTTTAAAATATAAAATATGTTCAAGCCATTTTCAACGATCAGCCGTTCTGCCTTCCTCCTTATGGCAGGGTCGCAGGTCCTCTTTACGCTACTGCTCTGGCAATTCAGCGCCGGCGGGCTGATCCCGCAGCCGGGAAAAGTGCTGGTGGCGTTCGGACATCTGCTGACCACCCGGTTATTGATAGACAACCTGCTGGTGAGCCTGTTGCTCACGCTGCAGGCGATGCTGTATTCGATCCTGATCACGCTTGCCTTCAGCTATCTGTCGGTGATCCCCTTTTTCAACAGCCTCGCCCGGTTCATCGTAAAATGCCGTTACCTGACGCTGACGGGCCTGATCTTTATTTTCACGCTGCTGACAAAGGACGGGAGCCAGCTGAAATTGTCCCTGCTGATCTTTGGCATCGTTCCGTTCTTTACCACGTCCTTTCTCTCGGTGATCCTTCGTATCCCCCGGCAGGAATACGAGCTTTGCCAGACCCTGGGATATACCCGCTGGCAAAGTCTTTACGAGGTGATCGTCATTGGAAAGGCCGACCAGGTATTCGAGATCGTCCGGCAGAACTTCGCCATCGCCTGGATGATGATCACGATGGTGGAAGGATTGAACATGAGCGAAGGCGGTATCGGGACCCTGCTGATCAAATACAATAAATACAATGACCTGACGAACGTGCTCGCCCTGCAGGGGGTGATCTTTGCCATCGGTCTTTGTTTCGACTATTTACTGGGAAAGATGCGTCATTGGCTGTTCCCGTATACAAAATTATAATGCGGAACCGTCATCAACACAAAACAGATCTATTATGACAGCCTATACAAAAGAAGAAGTGCTTCTCCGGGCCCGGGACCTTTCCCTGACCTATGGCGATAAATGCATTCTCCACGATATAAATTTCTGCATCCGGGATATTATCCGGCCGGGTCTGAAACAGGGACAGGTCGTTTCGCTGATCGGGCGGAGCGGCATCGGCAAGACCCAGCTCTTCCGGATCCTGTCGGGTCTGCAAAAGCCCAGCTCGGGAAGTATTACCATCCGGGAACGGAAGGTGCAGGAAAATAGCAATGGCTCGATCGATATGTATCATGAGCGGAAGGTGGCGCCGGGAGACATGGGCGTCATTTTCCAGAATTATTATCAATTCGGGTGGAGAACGGTACAGCAGTCGCTGATGCTGGCGGCCCGTCAGAACAAGAGGCTGGCAGGCCGGGAAGAGGACACCATCCGGCAATATGCCGGGCAATTCGAATTATCGGATGTGCTGCACCGATACCCTTCCCAGTTATCGGGAGGACAGCAGCAGCGGGTGAGTATCATCCAGCAGCTGCTGAAGGGATCTGATTTCCTTTTGCTCGACGAGCCATTTTCGGGATTGGATGTCTGCGTGCTGGATAAGGTGGTGGAGCTGTTGTTGCAGGTATCGTTGTCCGACGAACTACAAACGCTGATCATCGTCAGCCACGACATCGCCACCGCCGTCGCGATCTCCGATACCGTATTCATCCTGGGAAAGCAGGAAGGGTCAGCAGGCTCGACCCTGGTCCGGGAGATCGACCTGATCGAACGGGACCTGGCCTGGAAAAAGGATGTACGCGGGGAAAAGATCTTCGAAGAGACGATCCGCGAGATAAAGGAGTGTTTGTAGCGCACGTTCCGCTCCAGGCGCTCTGCATTCCACAGATCCAAGCGGTCCACCCTATGCTCCACTAACCTATCCGACCGCCGCCCCTGCGGTCCACCCTATGCCCCACCGGCCTACCCGTCTCCTATCCCTTGATCAACGTCCGGATCCCGGCGGAGGCGATCTGCATCCCGATACAAAAGACCAGGAAGGCGCTGAGCCGGTTGACGATCTGTTCGCCGCGAGGGCCCAACCGGTGGATGAGACGGGGGGTATTGGCATAACAGATATAGATAAGCAGGCATATCAGCACGATGGCGATAAAAAGGGCGCCCAGGTTAAAAAAATGCGCCATCAGATCCTTCTCGTCCTCATGGGCGCTCAGCGTGAGCAGCACGGAGATGGTGCCTGCACCGGTCGTCATCGGAAAGGCAACGGGGTAGAACAGGATATTGTCGATGTCCCCGGCCTCCCGGTCCGGCTGCGCCGTTTCCTTTTTCCCCTTGATCGCATCATCGGAAGTAAGCAGCTGCCAGCCCATGCGACAGATCATGATGCCTCCCGCCAGCTGAACGATGGGGATGGAGATACCGAATAGCTTCAGGATCCAGCTCCCCACCAGGGCGGATACGGTGCAGATGGCCAGACAATACAGCGCCACTTTTTTTGCCGCGCTCTTTCTTTCCGTGAGGTTCAGACCGGAAAGGAGGGGGTCTACGATAAAGGCCGACCCGATGGGGTTTACGGCCGGGAAAAGGGAAAGGAACCCGATAAAGATCAGGTGCAAAAAAGGGAGGTCGAATTGCATGAGCAATATTAGCTAATTTGCGCGTCTTAAAAACATCTATGCGAACGTCCATAATACATGCAACCGGTCTCCGGATCGCGCTGATCGCCCTCTCGGTGGCCATCCTCCTGGTATCCTGTTCTTCCTCCGATCCCCGCACCCCGCATCTCCTGATCCGGACAGCCGCCGGGGAAATCGAGATCGAGCTTTATCCCGGTCAGGCCCCAAAGACCACAGCGGCATTCCTCTCTTTTGTAGATTCGGGCTTTTATAAGAACAGCTCTTTTTACCGGGTCTTGAATGAGGATAACCAGGCCATGGGTGCGCCAAGATCCAACCTGGTACAGGGCGGCATCTGGAGGACCGATTATAAAAAGGCCGTAGCGCACCAGGGCATCCCCCATGAGACGACCGCGCAGACCCATCTTCTTCACAAGGATGGGACGATCTCCCTGGCAAGGACCACTCCCGGAACCGCCGGGACAGAATTTTTTATTTGTGTGGGCGATCAGCCGGGATTCGACTATGGAGGGGAAAATAATCCCGACGGTCAGGGATATGCCGCCTTTGGAAAGGTCGTGAAAGGGATGGATGTCGTACGCACCATTTATGCGCGGCCGGAAAACAATCAATCCTTTGAGCCCCCGGTTTCCATATTTAACATTACCCGGAAATAGGGGCGGGATTACCAGCCCATTCCTGTTGTACAAGCCGGCGACCTCAAATCCCGCCTCAATGCCGACGAACAGTATCCCTTCTCGTCCATGCCGTATCCGGAATACCATTGCCCGTCAGGGGACGGACCCCATCCGTGGCCTTTACCGACCCGAGGGTCCCGCTGGTGGAAGTGTTCGGATCGGGACGTGCGGTGATCGCGCCCGGTGTCGAACAGGAGACAGCCAATAGGGCGCCTATCACAGCTATATATAAGATCTTCATACCATTCTTTTTGGTACGAATGCAAGGATCGGGCCATGCGGATCGACGTGATTACCGTTCAATAGTGCCCCTTTTTCAATGCAGAATAAATCTCTGTCAAACCATCAATTTGCGTAATTTTAGATAAAGAAAGTAGTTAACCGTTATTTGCATTGTATGATCCTACGAATCGGCCGAATCATCCTGCGGACAATTATAATAACCTTGATTTTCCTGATCATTCTTGTTCTCATTTTCGATCGGCTGGTTCAATTCAGGATGGATGACAAAGACCTGACCGGTTGGTTTCATACCCGTCACATAGAACCGCATATTCATTATTACGAGGCCGGCGGCCGTAAGGTCCGGTATGCGGCGGTCGGCGATTCCCCGACCGATACATCCAGGGCTACGATCCTGTTTATCCATGGCGCCCCCAGTTCCCTTAGCTATTGGAAAGGCTATATGTCCGACAGCACCCTGCTAAAAAGGGCTACGATGTACGCGGTAGACAGACCGGGCTATGGTTATTCCGGACTGGCCGACCCCCTCCCGGATATTTCGAAGCAGGCGGCGATCATAAAAGAAATACTCGATAGCCTGAATAAGACCCATCATCCGATAGTCGTGGTGGGCGTTAGCTATGGTGCGCCTATTGCCAGCCGCCTGGCCATGGACTATCCGCAGCTGGTGGATGGCCTGATCCTGATGGCGCCCCCGCTGGGCCCTGGGCGCGAACGCATTTTTTGGTTCACCTACCTCGTCGAAAATCCCCTGATCCATTGGGTCGTTCCCCGCATGCTGCAAACGGCCAACAAGGAAAAAGTACATCATAAGGAGGAGCTGACAAAAATGCTGCCGCTCTGGGGCAATATCCATGTTCCGGTAATTTATCTGCAGGGACAGGAGGACGGCCTCGTCGACACAAGCAACGAGAGCTTTGCCCGGGAGCACTTAACAAATGTCCCCTCCCTGGACATCGAAATGATACCGGGGAGAGGACATCTCATCGCTTTCGCGGAAAAAAACAGGGTCGACTCCGCGATCCTGGCCATGCTGGATAAGGTCGAGGCACGATCAAAAAGCCATATCGCCGCAACGACGAAGCCATAACACCATAACACGTGTGCGATCAACCATCCATCCGGACGATCTTCGGCGTAAACACACCGACGACATCCACCAGCTGCTGCTGCGACCGCATCACTTCTTCAATATCCTTATACGCCTGCGGCGCTTCATCTAAACCGCCACCCATCAGTTTTACGCCGTATTGCTGCAGCGTTGCCTTCAACCGCTCGGGTGTGATGGACTTTATCGCCGCCGACCGGCTCATTTTTCGTCCGGCCCCATGCGCCGCGGAAGAGAGAGATGCAACTTCACCCTTTCCTTTGACGATATAACCGTTAGCCGTCATGGAACCGGGGATGATCCCCAATACATCCTTTGCAGCGGGGGTGGCCCCTTTCCGATGGACGATCAGTTCCTTTCCTTCATGGGTCTCTTTCCAGGCAAAGTTGTGATGGTTCTCCACCATTGTCAGCGGCTGTCTTCCCAGCTGACCGGCAATCTTCGCGTGGATCACCTGGTGACAGGCGGCGGCATAATCCCCCGCCAGGTTCATGGCGATCCAGTACTCCATCCCTTCCTCTTCGTCAAGATCCAGCCAGGCGAGATTGTTCGCTTCTCCCGGCAACCGGCGTTTTTGTTTGGCGATCCGCGTATAGTGGTTGGCGATATTTGCGCCCAGGGCCCGGGATCCGGAATGCGACAGGAGGCCCAGGTATTTCCCCGGCGCGAGTCCAAGCACCGGGTCCTTTTCTCCGATCTCCACCGTCCCGAACTCGACAAAATGATTGCCGGAGCCGGAAGAGCCCAATTGCCGGGCAGCCCGCCCCTGTAATCCCTTCAGAAGAGCGATCTCGTCAAATGCAGACCGGTCCATCACTTCATGCGGCGTGCTTTTGTCGAACTGCCGTCCGCCCCCGAATAACGTGGCCTCTTTTAATTCCCGGGTAAAATACGCTTCCTTCTGCACAAGGTCTTTCGGGTCGATATCGAATACGGACAGACACATCCGGCAACCGATGTCCACGCCCACACCGTACGGGATCACGGCGTTTTTCGTCGCCAGAACGCCGCCGATCGGCAACCCATAACCCGAATGTGCATCGGGCATCAGGGCCCCGGCGACAGCGACGGGCAGTTTTGCTGCCTGGTACATCTGGTTCATCGCCCCCGCCTCGATTTGCGCACCGCCGAATACGTTAAAGGCGACGCCTGTTTGGTTCAGGGAGATCTCGGCTCCCTCAATAACCTGCTTTGGCACCAATTGCTGTGCGATCAATCCCAATACTGCGTCTCCCGCATATTCCACCGGGGCCGCCAGTATTTTCTTCAGTAAATTCATAACATCCTCCTCTTTTTCGAACTTATAGTTCTTTTCCATTATGTTCATGGCTATGCTGATCACCGGTCCTTCCGGGTAACCGATAGCCCGTAAATTCTTGCCGTGTAATTTTAATTTAGCCATTGTTTTGATTTTTATGAAAGGTTGATAGCCTTCATGGCCATCAACCTTTGATCTACTATTTCGGCGCAATGAAGATCTGACGCAATTGATCGATCAGCATCCCATTACCGCTTACGCTGATACTATTGATCTTTTCTGCGAACTTTTCCACATACTCCATTTCCTTCAGTTTGAACAACATGGGATTATCCTCCATCAGTTTGGCGGTGTTCAGAAGGCTCCGCGTACTGGCGGTTTCTTCCCGACGCATGATGATATTGGCCTGCGCTTTCTTTTCCGCGATCAATACCTGGTTCATGATCTCTTTTACGTCTCCGGGAAGTATGATATCCCGGATACCAAACCCGGAAATAGACACGCCCAGATCTTCAGCCTGTTCTCCTACCCTCTTCAGGATATACGGTACGAGAGCTTCCCTTTTCTCCAGCAATTCGTCAAAACCCATTCCTCCGATATATTCCCGCAAAGCCAACTGAAAGATGATATATAGCTGACGATCATATTCCTTGTTCTTCAATAACGCCTTTTCAATGTCGACGACTTTATACTGCGCCCATGCATTGATCCGTAAGGCTGCCTTATCCCGGGTCAGGATCTCCTGTCCATTGATCTCAGCCTGTTGCAAACGGGTATCGACCTTGCCGACAAGGATCGCTATATTATTCTTCCACCAATGATACACACCGCTTTCCAAAATACGGTCGTATTTTCCATCCACGAACAACACGGCTTTTTCATGGCTTTCCACATTGTACATACGGACATAGGGCACTACCGAAGGACTCAGCAAGGTCGCACGGGTTATTTTCTCCGTGATCTCGATCTTGCTGGTATCCACGTGAATAAAGTCATACTGGATGACTCCCTTCCAGTAGGTGTACCGGCCGGCCGTCAATACCTGCTTCAACAGGCCATTCTCGTATTGCAAGGCGATCTCATGGTCTTTTACTTCCACCACATATAAGGCCTCCAGCAGCTTAATATCCTGCAACAGGATATTTAATTCGACGGTGGGATTGAAGGGTTTGTTTAATTCATATATCCACACGGTCTCATTCCGCCAGAACCAGTAGGTGCCTTCTTTTAACAGACCTTGGTATACTCCTTTCTTAAATACCAACCCAGCCTGGTAGGCATTGATCATTATCCTTTTCATTTTCTTACTTTTAATAGATTTTTAAAAAAGCCAGTGTTATCATCCCTTCGATATCCACGGAGACGGCGGTAAATTCCTTTTTCCCAATTGTTAGCATCCACAATGGGGAGCCTGTTCATTGCATTGCCGGCTACAAAGCGTCTACAAAAGTGCGTCGGACCTTCCTGCTCAGGACAAACCAAAACAAGCGATCCTTCGCCGGCTGACAACCCTGGCCTTAACTTTTCAGGTCGCCATTTTTAAGGAAGCAGCGGACTTCCGATCCTCTACGGTAACAGCGTAGTGTTCTACCATTGAACTATCCGACGTTAAAGCCGGAACGGGATTCGAACCCTTGGGGTAAACAGGCCGTATCGCGGCAACAGCATACAGGTAGTTATTACATCTGCACTGCGGGGTTTTATAAAGCCCCTGCCCGGTTTACCGCGCGGCCCTTACCTCGTTGCCCCTTGCGGGATATTTTTATTGCACGGCTTTATTTGCACAGCTCGAGCTGGCAAAGGCATGCGGCTTGGCCTTGAAAGCATACCCCATTCCCATGATATACCCCATCGCCTCCTTCAACGCATCATTGCTCTTAAACCCGGGATTGGTATTGATATCCGCATGCACCTCCATATCGATATCGTAGATCGTAAACAGCCGGCTCAACGAATAAGCAACGTCGATGCTTTTAGCTACTTCACGCAACATCCTTTCCTTGATGCTCATTTTTATTTCCGTGGTTTCCGGCAGGATATACATAAACCCTCCCCTGCCTTTTCGGAGGAATACGATGACGGTTGCGAACTCCGTGACCGCTCCTTTTACCTGGCTATCGGTTCCGATACAGACCTTTAGGGTATGGCCTGCTGCCTTCTCTCTTACGAGGACGGACCTGACTTCGCCTTCGATATCCCGCCGGATATGGGTTCCATCGAGCCTCCTCCATTGTTGTTTCTGTTCCATGATCTCATTATTATTTTCTCCATTGTTTCCGTTCCAAAGGGTTTCAAATTTATTACTCGGTTTCGCATAGAGCGTGTCTTCTGAACCCGATCACTTCGACCCGGTTTCCTGCCTGCTCTTTCTCATGCTGGTTGGCGATCTCGGCGACCGTCATCGGTCTGTTGATCACCCTGTCAAATCCAAAATAACGGCTCAGCCGACGGGATTTCTCTATGCTTAACTTTCCAAATTCATATTTTGCAATTAATCTTCCTTTACGCATCAACGCTTCATCGATCAACGTCAGGGAGTTATTAAACGTGCAAATGATCTGTACGTTCAGGAAGTCCGCCAGCAATCCATCCGAGATATTCAGGAGATTGGACACAGACGATCCCGGGTTATGCTTCCTGTCCATGATGATATTCTCTGCATCTTCGATCACCAATACTGTATTCGGGTTGCTGATCAATAGCTCGATAAGATCAGGATTCATCAAGTTTTCTGTAACGGCAGGCGATAAGAACAGCACCCTCTTCCGGATCTTTCCGATCAGGTATCTCAGATAGGTCGTTTTACCCGCCCCGGGCAATCCATGCAACAACACGATCCCTTTATCCTTCTTTTTATTCAGTCTTTTCCGGATGATCTCATCCACCTCCATAAAATCATCCCCATAAAAAAGCCCGAGGTCCAGTTGGGTACGTTTTATCTCCATAGCCTTGAATTCCATCCTGTTCCGGTTCTGAACGATCAGGTTGATCTCCAGCGGTTGTCTTCGCTGGCGTTCTTTAAATTGATTCACCAGGATAGTAATCTCCTCAACAAACGCCGGCTGCTCCCCATCATGCTAAATCTCGCAATAGTAGTCATCAAACTCAAGCAGACAACGATTGTTAAGAATGAGCAATGTCTTGTCGAACTGGTATTTCTTTTGTTTGTTCTTATACCACCTGTATTGATGCTCCCGGACGATCCGGTCGCCGGATCGTCCCTTAAAAGCGCCGTACGCTTTCTCTCCATCCACATGCCCGATATAACAAAGGCTGGGAAGGACATTAAAACAGTATAGATATAAAGTTTTAGCATCCAGGTAATGATCTCCGAACACATTATTCGCATTGATCACTTTTTGGTTAAATAAATTGTCCATGTCAAAATTTTTTGTTCGTTAAACTAACAGATCCCATAAAAAAACCGGCCTTTCAGAGACCGGGTTTCTTAATCGAAGATCCATTCATTGGCATCTCCAACATTTACTCCACGGTCTTATGTATATACACACGTTCCCCCTGCAGGCAAAAACCTGTTCCTCTCGGAACAACGTCTTGTCCTGTTCTGTCATGGGTCGTATGTTTAGTCGGAAGGCTATCAGATCTTGTCGGTTTTCTTATAAAGAAAAACCCCGCAATCTCTTGCGGGGCCTATGTTTTATTGATTCAGTCGTCAAACTTATTCAGTAGCAAAACATGCCCCGCGCCTGGTATGATCCCCCTCGGGACTAAACCTATTGGCTGTTTTAATATGTAGTTGCATGTAGCGCATTTGTATTTTTTTTAACACTGCAAAGATGAGAATATTTTTTTGATCACGCCAAATTTTATGTAAACTATTTTTTATTTATTAATTTGGCAGGAGATAACAGACATGAGAAAGCTCTTTTCAGTTAACGATTAAACAAATAATCATGAAGAGTCTGTTCATCGCCGCGCTCCTGATACTTCTTTGGTCATTCCTTGCTCCGGATCCTGTCTTTATAGATCCTACCGGCACTTATGTCTTAACCGGCTTCGTAAAAAAGAACAGGATAACCGGCCATTCCGGAGAGTTGAGAGTACGTCTCCTGGATAGGAGAACGGTGGCCGTTTGTTTTTATATAAACAAGGGATATCCTGGATATGAGTCCGGGGCGTTTGCAGATACGCTTGACTATGTCGATAATAAAATATCCTGGTCACCGTCGAAAGACAGTTCCTGTCTGATCGTTTTTTTCTTCGCCGAACATTTGGTAGAGGTTCGGGAGATCTACAGCGATCCGCATTCCGGTTGCGGTTTTGGTCAGGGGGTAGTAGTCCCTGCCATATTCAACAAATCCTCCAGCGACATCCCTGTTATCCAGGACCTCTCCGCACATGGGGTCTCTTCCTGAAATTTAGTTTGCGATCTTCCTTACGCAAAAAAAGAGACCGGCCCTTGCTAAAGCAGGCCGGTCTCAAAATGTCGAATGCCGGAACAGTATCCGTATCCGGAAAAAATTTATAGGGGCGCCTTTTTATCATGGCCGAAGATCATGTAGGAAACCGTATAGCTCCATGCAAAATTTCCGGTGTTGGCGTATTTATTGCGATAGACCTGGGTAAAACCACGGTTATAGTTGAACGCAAACTTGAATTTTTTATACTGGACGCCGAATAATACATTGGCTCCTATGTCGAACGAAGCGAGCTTGGTGGTGCCGCCCGGTGCATAAGAGAAACCCGAGGAGATCTGCGCCTTGTTATCGATACCCCCATAAATGACATTATAGCTGCCGTCGGGGTTCTGGATGAAGCCCTTATAATACCCTTTTTCCGTACCCGATAAGGTCTTGGCGATATAAGGACCAAAACCTGCGAATACCTTCCATTTATCGGTTATGCTGTATTTGTACATCAGGTTGATCGGGAGACGCAGCGTGTTTATTTTCAAATTCGTCTCGCTATAGTCGATCGTGGAATTGTTGGGGCCAGGCAGAAATCCCAGGGAATTGGCCAGATGCGACCCATATTGATAATAAGATAAAGACGTTTCGATCATCAGACCCAGAGAGTTCAGATCGATCTCTGCCTCGACACCGCCATGATAACCCGTGATCGGCCAGGAGGAAAGACCCGTTCCCAAACCGCTATAGCCATCCGTTTGCCAGAGATTAGCGGTCGTAGCGCCCCCCATTATACCCAACTTAACCTGTCCAAAACTCCTCGTAGCCGCAAAACATAAAATACAGATCATTATTTTCTTCATATATATCCTTTTATACTTTCATTTAGGACCGGGAAGCTATTACATTTGCTGCAAGTACCCGAGACGTTAACATTCTTATAACTAGATTTTAATGCCCTTGATGGGCTGCCGGCCAGTATCTTTCTTAAATGAGGGGAAATAAACCAGTGAAGAGCATCTGTTGGAAAAAAACCCGGTCCTTTTCTGGAACCGGGTCTTATCAATAATTCTTCGAACAAAAGGTAAAGATACTAAATTACTAATTAATTTAGTAATTTATTTTGCCCCGGATCGGCTAGACCTTGGAAGATAAAGTAGCGCCGGCTTTGAACTTGGCGACTTTCTTTGCCTTGATCTTGATGGTAGCCCCGGTCTGCGGGTTACGGCCGGTACGAGCGGCTCTTTTTGATACCGAAAAGGTACCAAAACCAACGAGGGTCACCTTATCACCCTTCTTGAGTGTCTTGGCGACTGCTTCAGTAAAAGAGTCAAGAGCGGCAGTTGCCTGCTTTTTGGAAATCTCCGCATCACCGGCGATCTTTTCAATTAATTCGGCTTTGTTCATCGTTATACTTTTATGGGTTAGTGAATTGTGTGAGCAAAAGTACAGTTTTTTAGATATTCTACACATCCGGGCACCTACTAAATTTCTTAGCCCCTCCCGGACCCGGCAAATTGGCCTGTATGGGCGTGTTTCCGGCCAGGACGACTGCCGGGGTAAAACACCCATTTACAAACAGCTCTCCCGTAGCATCTTCATGTATTCGGCCCCCTTCTCCCGGGCAAAACGAATGTTTCGTTCCGGGATTCCTTCCGGGTTGGGGAAACCCGCAAGAGCCTTGTCAATAGCGGCCTCCCGCAGGATATGAAGCATCGGGTATGGGGACCGGTTGGTATAGTTGGCCGCATCATCGGGTGAGGCGCCCGCAAATTGGTACAGCGGCTGAAAGCTGGCCAGCTGGTAGATCCCTTCGTACCCATTGCGATGGAGTAGTTTCTCCGCTTTTGCGACCAGGTCCAGGAAATTTCCCAGACGCCCAAAGCCGTTCGGCAGGATCAGCAAAGTCGTGGCGATCGTCTCATCCCCGTCAAGCCGCGCACATTCCGACAACAACGCCTGCAGACAAATGTCCACCCTACCGGACTCTTCTACCTGGTAATGGATGCTGTTCTGTTTGACCTCCCTGGCGGCAAAAGGACAAAAGTTACAGCCGATGACCACTTCCCGGATCCAGTTCTTTGTCTGTTCTATTACCTGCTCTTTGCCCGGCATCCAAAAATGTTGAACGACAAATATAGCAAATGTGCGGATGTCCGTATATTAGTATATTACAACCACCATGCAACGAAACTGTCTGAAGATCCTTTTACTGTTCCTCGTCGTCCTGTTCTCCACCCACTCCCGGGCACAGCAGTTTGTCGAGACGCTTAAAAAACTAAATGCCGAATACCGCCAGGAAAAAGTATACCTGCATTTCGACCGTACGCTTTATAACCCGGGCGAAACGATCTGGTTCAAGGCTTACCTCTTTGCCGGCAGCTTTCCCTCCCTGGTCAGCACGACGCTCTATACAGAGCTTATTGACGCAAAAGGCAATGTCCTTCAGCGACTGTCGCTGCCCGTCATGCTTTCCAGCGCCGCCGGTTCAATGGACATACCCGCGGATGCCGGGGGGACCGTTTTTGTAAGGGCCTATACAAAATGGATGCTGAACTTTGACTCCTCCTTTTTATATACAAAGGCGATCCCCCTTATTAGTCCCCGGAAACCGGTATCCATTCCCGCCATGGCTCCCGGCTGCGTGCTGGGCTTTTTCCCTGAGGGGGGGGATCTTGTCGAAGGAATAGAATCAAAAGTGGCCTTCAAGGCAACCGACCACCGGGGGATGCCGGTCAACGTGACAGGGGAAGTAGTAGACAGCAAAGGAACACGGATCGCCTCGTTCGAAAGCATACATGATGGCATGGGCATCTTTACGCTGCAGCCGGTGAATGGCGAACAATACAAGGCGGTTTGGAAACAGCAAGGGCAGTCCCAAACACAGGAAACGATCCTCCCCCCGGCAAAACAAAGCGGCATCGTATTGGAAACCGAGAATGCGGGAGATGCCATTTATTTTACCATAAAACATCCGGCAACCGCGCTGCCTTACTCCTCCGTCTATGTAGTGGCACAGATGCACCAGCAGTTGTTATACAGGGGTAAGGCGAATATCGACAAGCCCTTGTTTCCATCCGGGGCGATACCGCTCAAAGACCTGCCGGCCGGCATCATCCAGATCACCGTGTTTACTCCCGACGAGCAGCCGTTGGCTGAAAGGATCGTTTTTGCGAACTCCTCCGGATATTCATTCAACACCAACCTGGAGACATCCCTCAGAGACACCAGTGCCCGTGCAAAGAATACCATCGAAATAGAGGTACCCGATACGCTCGCCTGCAATCTTTCGGTATCGGTCACGGATGCAGACCTGGAGCCAGCTGCGGAAGAAAGATCCGAAAACATCTATTCATCCCTTTTACTAACCAGCGATATCAAAGGATATGTACACCACCCCGCTTATTATTTTTCGGGAGACGCCGACTCGATCGCCAGGCATCTCGACCTGGTAATGATGACCAATGGCTGGCGGAGGTTTAGGTGGGACAAGGTGCTGGCGGGGCAGTTTCCCATCTTACAATACCTACCCGGCCAGTATATCTCCGTCGAAGGAAAGACAAAGAAGGTTGCAGACAAATCACTGGTGGGAAAGGAAATAACCGGGGTGATCCAATATAAGAATAAAGGGAAAGAATTCCTGAATACCTCCCTGCAGCAGGATGGTAAGTTTACCCTATCCGGGATGATCTTCTACGATACGGCCAAACTCTTTTATCAGTTCAATAAGGATAAGAACAGATCGCTGACCACAAAGGCGAAATTTAACATCAAAACGGATCTGTTAACGGCTCCTCTTCATCTGCGGCCGGGTGATTCTTTATTGTTGGGGCTGCTACAACCCGATATGGGAACGCTCGCAAAAAACGCCGGTTTTTTAACCCGCAGACAACGAAGGGAGGAGGAGTACAAAAAAGCCGTGCTGTTAAAACCGGTAACCGTGACCGGCAAAATGAAAACAAAAAAGGAATCGATGGATGCGGAATACACATCGGGGGCATTCGGCGATCCTGTTTCCGAAAGCAAAATAATCCTTCCCGAGGATGATCCCGCGTTCCTTGCCTCCAGAAGCCTGCTAAGCTATTTACAGGGGAGAGTGGCCGGACTGGACGTAAATCCGGACAGCCAGGAGAACGCCATTAGCCGGAGAGGCACGCCGACGGCCCTTTTCGTAGACGAGGTTCCACAGCAAACCATGTCCTTCAAAACGGGTAAAATAGCAGAGGACGCCACGTACGTCGCCAGTCTGTCTATGAGCGAGATCGCCATGGTAAAGATCTTCGATCCCCCCTTTTTTGGCGCCTGGGGGTCGGGACCGGGGGGTGCGATCGCGATCTATCTGAAGAAGCCGGGCGAACGCCAACAGGTAGACAGACCCGATGAGTACAGCCTGCTGGCGGGATATTCGCCTGTAAGGGAATTCTATTCGCCGGATTATTCCACCCCCACCGGAGCCGATATACCGGACTATCGCGCTACGCTCTACTGGAATCCCTTCGTCATAACCGATAAGGTACACCGGAAGGTCTCCCTGACGTTTTACAATAATGACGTTACAAGAAATATAAAAGTCGTCATCGAAGGATGCGAGGAGAACGGGAGATTGACAAGGGTGGAAAAGGTAGTCGCCGGCACTCGGTAATAGGTTACCCCCTCAAATTAAACCGATGCCGGATAACGCTTTAGAACTTCACCGTCTATGGCAAAACCTATTCTGTCGATATGATAAAATAAAAGGATGATAAGAGCGGGCATAGCGGGTAAGATAAGACGGGGATATTCCGCATCGGCGCCCATTATGGCTATCAGTACCTGGAGTATACAAAGTCCCGCTAAAATGATCTTAAACCAGGGCGTTTGTTTGCTTCTTACCCACCATACCAAAGCCGAAATCGTGCTAAGCACTATAAAGATATAAAGAAGATTAAACGTAACGCAAAATAACAGGTACTCTATATTGTTGATCCGGAAGGCAAGGAAGCTGAGTTTATGGGCAGGATAATTTGTAAATATATTGGTAGTCTGCAAGTCAATAAATTTCCCCCCGATATAAAGCAGATAAATCACAGGCTTGTTCTTCAGACAGGTAACGATAAATTTGTGAACCCTCTCCGGCTTGAATCGAAGGGTCACCGTCTCCCCGGCGTCAGGCTTATAAATAGGTTCTTGCAGAGAGTCCAGGCTCTTTTTTATAACCGAAGATATTTCAGGGTCGTTGCCATACATATATATACCGGCATTCGCAACGACTCTTATTTCGTTCTTATTGCCCACATCGGACAGGCCATAGAAACCGGTGTTTTTTTCATTTAGCCCGGCGTATCCGTTTATCAACAGTATAACGACAAGGGACGCTGCCAGACCCGATAAACACAGTTTCCATTCATCTCTCCGGATTATCAGCCTTATTAACCAAAAGAAACCCGCCAATGGCAACAAATAAACAAAGGATGGGCGAAGCATGATGGCGATAAAAACATACAACGTCAGCGTCCAGGCTTTCAGATGGGTGGGTCGTTTAAGATAGCAAACGGACAGGTAAATAAAGACCAAAATACAAGTCACCGACAGCGACTCGGTAAGCACCATCTTATCAAAGTTGATCACGGGCAGCATTGCTCCATATAACAAGGATGCAGCAAATATGACCGCCGGGCCCTTAAAAACGCCCCGGACAATTCTATAGAACAGGATAATCGACAAAAAAGAAACGACTATTTGAGCCGTGACGATATTATTTATCAGGCTTTGATGCCCGAACAATCCGATCAGTTTTATAAAGTAAGGATAGACGGGCGTTCTGTGACTATCGGTTTGCCCGATCAGGATATTGGCGTGGTAATTCAAATAGCTGGCCGTATCGACACTCTGTGAATTTAATAGAACCGAATAGTAGATCGACCGCACTATTCCACTGATAAGTAATATCCAAAATAAAGGGGCCGATAGGATATTTATCAGTGTCCGTTTTCTGTCCATGATGCATAAATATAGCACTTTGCCCGATCTATTCCGAACGGAGGTTGTCCGTTGGGTTGACCAGGGACGCACGGATGACGCGCAGGCTGATGGTAAGGACGTTGATCGCAAGAGTGATCAGACCGGCCAGCACAAAGATCCACCAGGAGACGCTAACGCGATAGGCAAAGTTTTGCAGCCAGCGGTGCATGCCCAGGTAGGCGATCGGGGTCGCGAGGGCAAGGGCAACCCCTACCAGTACCATAAATTCCTTATTCAATAAGAAGACAATATCGGCAACACCGGCGCCAAGCACCTTGCGGATGCTGATCTCCTTCTTTTTGCGCTCGACGATAAAGAGGATAAGCCCGAGCAGGCCGATGCAGGAGACAAAGATCGTAACGGCGGTGGATATCCCTACCAGCCAGGACAATTGCCGATCCCTTTTGTAGAGCCCGGCAATGCTCTCATCAAGAAAGGTGTAAGTAAAAGGCCGATTGGGAACGACGCTTTTCCAAAGCGTCTCCAGACCCGACAGTGTCTGGTGGTTTGTTACCGCAATCCGGACCCCGAGGCTATTATCCATATTCACGATCCGGGCGATGGCAAGGGCGGGTATGGGATCATGCAGTGAGCTGGTATGGAAGTCCGCTAAAACGCCGACAATCGGAAGGGTCTTGCCCTGCCAGGTGAGGAAGTGGCCGAGGGCGTCGGTCGGTCTTGAAAAGCCGAGGGCCTTGCTATAGGTCTCGTTGATGATGATCTCCCGTAAGCTGTCGCCGGATAAGAGGTTGCGGCCTGCCAGCAGACGCATATGATAGAACGGGATAAACTGTTGGTCGGCGGCCTGTAAGAAGACCGAGAGGGTGTTGTCGGTACGGTTGTCGAGCTGCATCGAAAATTCCCGGATGGCCGCACCCGCGGCGGGAGCATGACCCTGTACGGTGGTCTCCTGTACTCCCGGGATGGCAAGGGCCTGCCGGGCGAAGAGGCGGAGCTGTTGCTGCGAAGCGTTGAAGCCGGTGACCGTCACCACGGCACTGCTATTGAAACCCATGTCAGCATCGAGCATGTAGTTGATCTGGCGGCCGACGACAAGGGAGGTAATGATGAACAGTAATGAGACCGAGAACTGGAAGACGATAAGGACCCGACGGAGGGTGAATCTTTGGGTGTTTTGCGGTTGCACGGTGCGGTTGGATCGTAGACGGACGAGACTGAAGGCAGGATAGAGGCCGGCAAGGAGGGTGGTGACGACGACGCTTCCGGCTGTGAAAAGGAGAATGGAGAGGCTGAAGGGGTTAAAAGGCAGACCTTCAGGGAGGTAATCGCGGAAAAGCGCCATGACAGGACGGACGAGCGCCAGGGCGATAATAGCGGCTAGTGTGGTGAGGATGGCCGTCTCCGTTAGCGATCGCAGGATGAGCCGGAGGCGGGTGGCGCCGAGGATGCGGCGGATGCCGATGTCCTTTGCCTGTTGAAGGGACTGCGCCGTAGACAGGTTAATAAAGTTGACGATCGCCAGCAATAAGATGAATACAGCAGCGCCGATGAGGCCATAGAGGGCAGGCCGGTTTGCCTTGCGGATGCCATCCTGGTCATAGGCTGCGTTGAAGTGAACGTCACTGAGAGGCTGGAGGACCAGGCTGTATTTAAGAAGCCGAAGGAAGGTGTCGGTGGCAATATGGTGTTGCATCAAGGCATCGCACAGGGATTCGGTCTGTCCGGCGATGGCGTTTTTAGTGAGCTTTACGAAAGCCTGAATGCGGGGAATGCGGGGATTAAACCGCCACTGGTCATTGCGGTATCGCTGTTTCAGGAAGCTGTGGCTGATCGTGGAGAAAGAGAGGATGTCGGTATAAGGGAAGTCGGTGTTGCCTTGATAATCCCTGATGATGCCGGAAACACGGACATGCAGGGAGTCGTCATAGATCAGCTCGCGGTTAATATATCGGGAGGCTGGCATGTCACCGAAGTAGTCATGGGCGCGTCGTTCGGTCAGCACCACGCTATTGGGTTGGCTTAGGGATTGGGATGGGCTGCCGGCGAGCCAGGTATAGGGGAGGATGTCGAAGTATTCCTTTCCGGCGAGGATGGTGGTGCCGGTGGGCTCTAACCGAACGGAGTTAGTTGTGCCGGGTCCGTTCTGATCGCCGGAGGGCGGAATGGTGATGCTGACGTCATAAGGATAATAGCCGGCAAGGGTCTCGATAGAGGGGATCCCGGCGCGGAGGGCATCGGGGGCCGGGGCCGGGATGGATTTGCCATAACCTTCCTGAAGAACGCCATTGCCATTATTCTCCAGCAGGCGGCAGCCGATCCGGTAGATACGGTCCCGGTCCGGATAGGAGCGGTCAAAACTGAACTCGTAGCTGACGATGTTGTAGATGACCAGACAGGCGCAAAGGCCCAGGGTCAGCCCCAGGATGTTGATGCCGCTATAGCCCTTGTGACGGGCGAGGGAACGCAAGGCGGAACGGAACTGGTTGTCGGACATAGTTCTGGTTGGTTGTATGGTGATCAGGAAATGATGCGAAACCCTGGGAATTCCACAGAAATTTGAATAAATCTTATATGAGCTTTTTACGGCAGCGATAATATTTTCTCACCGGGAAAAGAACGCCATTGACCGGCAGGGCCACGCAATTCCCCGATTGCTCTTTTTTAACGACCAACAGGCTGCTTAGTTTCGTGGGGATAAGTTTTTATTATGAAATCACTCGAACTTTCGGCAACGGCGGTACAGGCACAGCAGCTGGTAAAAATTTTTGGCGATAACTATGCCGTAAATGGCATTGACCTGGTCATCCCCGCAGGAGGGATCTATGGCGTATTAGGGCCAAATGGCGCCGGAAAGACTACCACCATCCGGATGCTGGCAACTTTACTAAAACCTGATCGCGGCTCAGCAAAGATCTTCGGCTTTGATGTTATAAGAGACAGTCATATAGTCCGCCAGCTTATTGGCGTAACCGGTCAATATGCATCTGTCGATGAAAAATTATCGGCGACCGAAAATCTTTTCATTTTTTCCAGGCTATTAGGCTTAAGCAGTCGTGATGCAAAACGAAAAACCAGCGAATTGCTGGAAGAGTTCGGGCTTACAGAAGCCGCAAAACGTCCGATTGCCCAATACTCCGGCGGTATGCGCCGCAGACTCGATCTGGCCGCCAGTCTTATCAATCAACCACCATTGATCTTTTTAGACGAGCCTACGACGGGACTTGATCCGAGAACGCGCAACCAGATGTGGAATACGATCCGCCGGCTTGTACGCGAGGGCTCGACCGTCGTATTAACTACACAATACCTGGATGAGGCCGATCAGCTCGCCGACAGGATCGCCGTAATTGACCGGGGTAAGGTCATTGCCGAAGGAACGCCGGCGGAACTCAAGGCCAAGGTGGGCAGGGCATCGCTTGAGCTGGTCATAGCCGACCGGGAAAATCTTTCACAGGCAACCGCCATTATCGAGCAAATATTGCTGACCGAAGTACACGCGACCGGGGCAAATGTTATAACGGCGCCCCTCTCCGATGCCGAGGTCATCACGGACCTGTTGCTGGCCTTGCGCGGCGCCCGTATCGAGCTTGCCGGAGTAAGCGTCAAATCACCCAGCCTCGATGAGGTCTTTCTTACACTCACCGGTCACCAGACCGAACAGCAAGCCGCAACCATGGAAAATTAAAATTATTCATATGTATTTTTCTGATAAAAAGATCAGCAGATCAACAACGCTTGCAATGACTGCCCGACAGTCCCTGATAATGGCTCATCGTGGATTACTAAAAGTGCGCCGTACACCGGAGCAGTTGATCGATGTTACTATTCAGCCCATTTTATTTACGCTTATGTTTGCCTACCTTTTTGGCGGCGCCATAGCAGGTAATGTTCATGCCTATCTTCCGATTATCATACCGGGCATCTTAGCGCAGACCGTGCTTACCGGTTCGGTCGCCATTGGCGTAAATCTGCGGGAGGATATGGATAAAGGAGTGTTTGATCGTTTCCGGTCTTTGCCGATTGCGCGCATTGCGCCATTGGCAGGCGCTCTTATAGCGGATGCCATACGATATGTCATCGTTACCGTGCTCACTTTTTCGATGGGTTATATTATGGGCATGCGGCCTCATGCCGGGATCACGGGCGTATTGGCGGCAAGTTTGCTTGTCATTTTCTTTGCCTGGTGCGTAAGCTGGATGTTTGCGTTCTTCGGTGTAATCGCCAGGACCGCAGCCGGTGTTCAAGGCATATCCATGATGATCCTTTTTCCGCTCACCTTTTTATCAAATGCTTTTGTACCGGTCAATACATTGCCAAGGGCGCTTAAATGGTTTGCTACTGTCAACCCGGTATCGCACCTTGTAAACGCCATTCGAACACTCCTGGAGCAGGGTAAAACAGGCAACGACTTTTGGCTGAGTCTTGCAGGCGCGATCGTTATAATGGCGATCTTCTCGATTGTGACCGTAAGGGTCTATATACGAAAAGCGGCGTGAGTTAGCAATGGTTCCGAACACACAGCCCTTATTTGTCATCCCCGAATTGATATTTACTATCAATAAGGCTTAATAACTCCGTAGCGCGTTTCATAGCATTGTTCAGGGCTGTGGTATAGCCATAGTTATTCGCCTTAAAATTCACAAAACTGTTGGCAAGGATATTGAGTTTCAATGGATCTTTTATTACGATCGGCATGTCATACAATTCGCTCGATTCCACGCTGAGCTTACCCTCAATATGCCGCATGTTGCTATCCAGTTTTTGCATAAAGTCAGTATAATCACACAACTCGTCTTCCATTGCATATACCTGTTTGGAAGCTTGTTTAACGTCCTCATAGTGCCCCATATAGTCGCCATAGATAAAACTCTCGTATTGTAAAACCTTGTCTACAATATCCCTATCTTCCAGCAACCGCAAATTACCCGAACTTTTCAGTTGCCCGATCGTCTGCAACGTTGGCCTGTATCCGGGTCCCAATTCGTTCACCGGTGTATTCCAGCGGGCAAGCAATACATATTGATATCGCGGGGCTTCCTTTACATTTAAATAGCAGGAATCAAAGATCGGACTCAGTTTCGTTATCTTATTCAGCTGTACCCGATACTGCGCCGTATCGTATTTAAGTTCATTGTACATGGAAGACAGATACTCCTTTTCCTTTGAGTGATCACCGATATGCTCTCGCAGACCTTCGGCAAAGAATCCGGTGGCAACGGCAAGAAAGATCATGATGTATTCCAGGAAATATTCCTTCCAGGGCTTCGGCTTATGTTCCAGTTGCGGGTGATGGTGAACTTCCATATTTGGTATTTTGGGTTGGGGGGTTACTATTTCTACTAAATATAGGAGAATATTCCGATCCCGTTAAAAATCATGCTTTTACCTTAGAGAGCAAACCCGGATCACCTTCCAGCCCTGCAACAAACCATTTAAATAAACTTATGTGCTACTGTTCAATTTATTAGGAATAATATAGGGCGTTTCGGTAATTTAATAAGGAACATTCAAATTATTGGACAAGCTTCTTTTTGAATTATTTATATCTATCTCATGCAAAGCATAACCGCTCCATCACAAACTTTTCATCCTGCCAAGTCATCTTTGGTTTGCCTTTTCCTTGGCACAGTGATTTCGCTGTTTTCCTGTAATGCACCAACGGCAAAACAATACGGTTTTCTGACTATGCTTGGACAGGATACGATTTCATTGGAGAGTATAACCCGCCAGGGCAACACGTTAACAAGTGATGAAGTTGATCGGTTTCCAAGTGTGCGGGTACGTCATACCGTGATTGATCTTAACGACGACGGCAGCATCCGGCATCTTGAAATGGATATTCACACACCCAGTGAGCCATCCGCTCAGCGGGACCGAAAAGTCGTTGCCGATGTCGCCAACAATAAGGTACACCTTTCCAAAACAGATAGCACCGGTACGGTGAACCGTGATTTTTCAACAGGCGGCCGCATTATCGTAGCACACGTACCTCAGATGTATGGTCTTTATGAGCTTTATTTTGCCGCGGCGTTGAAGCAGGCGGCGGCATCAAAGCCTGCGGTGGGCAGTCCTGTGCAGATGAAGCAGTTTTATATTGACCGGGAATTCGACCGTTTCCCTTTGGGGGACGTCACTATAAGTCCGCTTGGCAGTGGCAAGCTGGACATTACACACGATTGGCTTTCCGGAACCGGCGAGGCTATAATGGACTCCGACAAAAACATGCTCAGTTATTCAGGCGACCGAACTACCTATAAGGTACAGGTAAAACGACTTGCCACCACACCAGACGTAAAAAGCATCGCTGCCCGTTTTGAAGCAAAGGAGGCAGAAGGCGGGTTCGTAAAGTCGCTAAGCGTTCGGGATACCACCCGGGCACAAATTGGTAATTCAGCTTTCACCATTGTCTATAGCAGGCCGCTGTTGCGTGGAAGAACCCTGCTGGGCGATGTGATACCTTACGACCGTGTATGGAGAACAGGAGCCAATGCCGCGACGCAGTTTACGACGTCAACCCCGATAAAGCTTGCCGGGATGCAGGTCCCTGCGGGCACATACACCCTGTTTACCGCGCCACATACGAATGGAGTTGATCTGATCGTGAACAAGCAGACCGGACAATGGGGGACAGAGTATAATGGTTCGCTCAACCTGGGCATGGCAAGGATGACCAATTCAACGGCCACCTCAAACATGGAAGAATTCACTATATCTATCACATCCGGCGACAACCGGCACGGTACACTTGTACTCGAGTGGGGCTCGTTCAAGTGGGTTGCACCGATCGAAGTGCAGTGACGTTATCAGCCCGGCAAATTCTCAACCACATCAACCCATGAATTACGAACCGCACCAATCCATGCTCGCAAATTATAGCCCTTTTACGATTTCCAGCGACTTTTCAACATGGTCAGCAGGTGAAATATGATCGGTTGTTGATGAAAAGACTGCTACAATTTTACCATCCTTACCAATGACAAAAGTGGTTCTCGGAATGAAGCCGTGTGTCAGGTCCTGCCCACGTACGTCTTTAATTCCGACTCTCGGATCTGATATTGTCAGACCATAGGTTGCCGCGATTTGGCCCTTGGGGTCTGATGCGACGGGGAACTTGCCTGCACAGTAACTCGGATCGGAGGAAAATGCATTCAGGCGCTGAATATCGTCTGCAGATACACCGATAATGGTAGCTCCCGCTGCTGTAAATTTATCCTTGAGTTCAGCGAAGGTGTGTGCTTCTATATCACAGCCGCCGGTATAGGCAGAAGGATAGAAATAGACCACAACCGGTCCCTTGGCAAGGGCGTTTTTCAGTGAAAAATCAAATGCACTGCCGGCCAGGCTGGCCTGGGTAGTAAATACAGGCGCTGCATCTCCTTTTGCCAACATCTTCGTTTGGGCAAAGCCAGACTGGGTTGCCAGGAGTGATAAGCTGAAGATTAGAAAAGCTAGGCAATAATATTTCTTGACCATGACAAATTGTTTTACTTATTAATTGTCATCAAATTTACAATAGTCTGTAGAGAATCCATTATATGCCATAAAACTTTTATGTGATTGCCGCGGATAAGAAATTCACGGCCTACGAACCTGGGTGGTAATTAATTGTCTGAATTTATTGATATTTCCCGGCCGGCCCCAAACGTTCCTTCTTGCTTTAGCTTATAATTATTTAACTCCTTCCTGGGATACTCGCCGTCGTATGACCAAATCTCCAGTGTTTTTATAATTCCGTCGCGCACAAAAATAGTTGCTGATGCGCCAATACCCAGTTCCGTTGAAGTGATAGAAACGCCATCCAAAATGATTTTTTCTTCTTGATATCTATACTTTTCTATCCCATCAGAAGGTTTAAAACTCACATATAATCCTACTCCGGTGTAGTCATATTCAATATCAGTTAAATAATCAATCTGACATCTCAATGCTTTGCCTTTCTCATCTCCATCCAGCAATAGATCAAGAATATTTAAAATGTACTTTGATGAAATCATATCCTTCTCAATATAATCTGTTTTGACCTTACCAGGTAGAAATAAAGATCCGCTGAGCACCATGCCTGGCAGCCGTTACCGCAGCTTATAAGGCTGTGCAGGCACCGGAATATCTTCCGCCACTTTGGGCGGATCGATAGTGTATGCACCGTCAAGGCCGGACCCGGTTACATTATAAGTACTAAGTAGTGGGCCGGAATAACCGGTAACACTGATATCCTTCAGCTTTGCGTTTTTAATATTCGCCAGCGCTATGCCTTTGGCGCAGGTACCCGAAATATTGATAAGGGAAAACCCTTCTAATGGTTTATGCGGATGAATGCCGATGCCATCGACCAATATCGGTACATTATTCACCCGAACATTGGAGAACGAAAAATTCTTTATGGTGGGAATACCTTCGTCGCCCGGTACAGGGTCCTGATCCTGTATGCCGCTGCCAAGTATATTGAAACGGAGAAAGCCTCCACCGGTTCCTGTCACATCGATATCGTCAACCGTAATATCTTCGATAAAAGCCCCGCGTCCCGGGCGGCTTTTTATATAAATGGCAAATGATTTCGCCTGGGTGAAGGTACATTTCTCGATGGTCACATTCCGAATGCCTCCCGAGGTCTCACTGCCAATGCCGATGCAGGCGAATATCGAATCGGCGAAAGTGCAGTTGGTAATATGTACGTCTTCAGTCGTGTAGTGTATGGTATATCCTTCCATACCACGACCCGATTTGAGCGAGATGCAATCATCGCCGGTGGCGATATCGCAGCTATCGATCTTCACCCGCTTGCAGGAGTCGATGTCTATTCCATCACCATTGCCGCCGGTGCTTCGGATAGTAAGGTTCTTGAACAGCAGGTCGGTGCAATAGGTCGGATGCATGGACCACATCAGGAAATAATCTGTAGAAAAATCTTCAAAGCGCAGATTGGTACACCTTATCGGTTCCACAAGGGCAGGATGCCTTAACGGGTTTTGTGCATTGGGTCGTCCGCCAAGTGCGTGGCTACCCGCAATTTTGCCGGGGCCAACGACACCCGTATTGCTGGCATTGAAGGCGTAGATAAGAGCGGTATGCCCCTTCACCCATTTACCTTCCCAGCGCACCTGACTGACGGGGTAGTCGGCGAAGTCGGGTGAGCCAAGCAGAACAGCATCTTTCTCCAATCGCAGGATAGTATTTGATTTCAATTCAATCGCGCCTGTGAGGTAATTACCTGCGGGGATAAGCACTTCACCGCCGCCGAGCACATAGCACCGGTCGATTGCCTGCTGAATGGCGAGGGTATCCTTGGTCTGCCCGTCCGCCTTGGTGCCGAAATCCTGTACGTTCAGCACAAGCGATGGAGGTTTCGGCGGTCCTGCGGGTGATACGATGGGGGTACTGGCTGTGGCGGCTTTGGCCGGATGACAGCCGATAAGCGATAGAGCGGCGGGAGCAAGGATCAGACCCTGCCCGGCGGTTATTAAGAATGTTCTACGTGTATTCATCAGTAAGCAGAGTCAGTAGATTAATAACGCATTCAAGTGAGCGGTACCAGGAACCGGGCAATTACCGAACCAATTGTTAGCAGATTTTGTATTTTTCAGCAATAAGCTATTCTTCAATTGTTCCTTTGTACAAATCATATAATGGGAAAATCATATCCCAGTCCTTTCCCCATACGATATTACCGTTCTCAATCTTGAATTTCTTAAAATTCTCCGGCTTTTTGTATTTGTTGTATTGAGGGTGGCTATGCGTGTTTAAAAAATTGCCAAAGTCAACAACATGTATTTTGTTGTCATTGAACTCCACTTCAAGTTTATAGCCATCTATATAAACAGCTTTTGATACAGAAATTGCTTTCATGTCATTTAATCTTTTTAGAGCAACAAAACCATTTGATCATCAGCAGGTTGAAGCGAAGTGGAGTCCTGACAGGGAAACTTTATACTGCTGAAAATCAGGAGCGTATCTCATTTGTCGATCGTTTTGTCGATCTGCGCCAAAGAACTTGGGGGTTTTTTACCCTATTTTTATTCAGATAAATCTGTCTTAATAAAGATAGAAAAAGACTGCAAATAAATTTATATATTTATTAAAGCAAAAACTTCTACACTTCAGCCGTGCTATTCAGTCCAATTTTCTATCCAACTATTTCAGCGCGTATTCCTTCGAAGGAAAATCTAAGCTTCACATCTACAAATTGTCCCTTTTCATATTTTCTATAGTTCCCCTTTACAAAAACAAAATCCTTATATAAAGTACTAATTTTGACTTTCTTCACATTTCTATCCATTACTATTTCACCTTCAAAAATGTTTGGCTTACCATTCTCAGCGCACCAGTATAAAAAAAAATCAGGACTTGTAGTACCAACCTTAGTAAACCTTAGATCATTTAAATAGTCATTGCTATCGCCCCATCTTCTATCATATGCGTCGCAAACATAACTATAATAAAAATATCTAAATTGATGTTGGTTCCTAAGGAATGAATTGTACCTTATTAATGAAAAGAATTTTGTCCGATTATAACTGCTGTATAAATTCCTTCCATAATATTTGAAGAGAAAATAAACAACTTCTTTCAGATCCTGATAATTGACCAATTCAGAGATTAAATCCTCTAATTTTTTTTGTTGCTTATTTTCTTCGTAGTAATAATATAAAAGCATGCACGCAATTGCTCGTTGCTCAGGAATCTGGTACTGTTCCAGCAAATATTCTAGATAATTTGATTGTGCGCCCTTTACCGCCTTGAATTTATTATACTCTTCATACAAGTCAATTAAGCCATTTTTGTTATGTTCAATCATCCTAAATGCTTCATCAAATAAGTCATTAATTGTTAAATGAAGCACTAGTTTTTCTTTGTCGTCCAGTGAAAGATTTCTTAGCTTCCATATCAAAAGATTAAAATAGTCCATATAACTGTAAGTGGATGACTGATCCAACTCCTTTTTAATTTTGAACCAATCTTCTGCTACATACAAGAATTCCTTAATAGTTGAAACTCCTACCGATTGGTCCCGAAACAATATCCTCGCAATTTTAAAATTCAGGCTACCTTTCCTATGAATCAACCTGTTGTTTCGATACGTTAAAGGCGCTTCTATCATTTCTATTTCATCAATGCATTTCTCCAGCAACTGAATTGATTCAGTCTGCTTCTCGATATTAGTTATATAACTAAGCATAAATGGTATAGATTGATTGAACTCCTTTTTGCATATTTCATAATAATTTTCAATTTGCCCTTTTGTTATGTCTGAGTCAGAGTTTCGTATATTTTTAATCAAGTCTACAACAAATCTTCCGTTGTATTCGCTGTCAGATAATCCCGAAAATAAATTCTTATATAGAGCGTTTTTCTCTGTGTTTTTCATGATATTTTGAATCAAAGCCTCCGCTATAACTGGATGTTTGGTTTTAAAAAATAGATCAGGGTCATTGTTAGTTGAATTCCTTTTTTCTTGGATCAAAATATTTTTCCCGTCGCCCCGTATCACCTTATCTGTAAACTCCCCCCATTCCATATTTTTGATTGAATGTTTAATTATAGAAGCCGGACATTCCATTCCAAACCTATGAACAAGAGCAGTTACTTTAAAAGCTATTTGTATTTCAGGAGTCAATTCTTCGTAAGCTTTTTTCAGAAATTTAACGTGAGTTCCATTTTCACACAAAGTATACAAAGAAATAAACGAATCTCCCAGATACTGATTCTTCAATTTAAATACAATTGCTTTCTTTTCTTCCTTATCTCTAAACCGTAGCAGCCCCACTTCTTTCAGGTTCTCCACTAGCTCATTTAATTCTCTCTCAGTATAGTTCGATTTATAATGAAAATCAATCAAATTTGATATAGAAAAATTATCATGGTTTCTTAGTTTACCTAAGATATTCTCGCGAATTGATGAAATAAATACTATACTTTTATCACTATATTGTTCAGCCGCCAATTCAGTTCTAATTTCATTGAACCTCTTAAATACGCTATCCGTTTCTATATTATCTGAATAGAAAATGAATTGATTTGCACTTGCTTCTTTAATCAATTGTGCCAAATAGCCTTTTTTTATTCCAAGCCCTTTAGTTATTTCAAAGGCTATGGTCGAATTGTCATTTTGTAAAAACTCTCGTATTGCCCTTAACGTAAATGTTGTTTTTCCCGTTCCAAAATCTCCAGATACGAGAATTAATTTTGGTATAGATGTTATAGGATGTCCATTGAATGCATTTTTTATCTCCAATATTAGCTTTACAGTTTCATCCAATCTAACAACATCGTAGTTATCTATGATAACTTGATAAGTCGGCTCAGATCCGGAATAAAACTCTTGCTTCCGCATCCTTTCATATACTCGATATTCATCTTTCAATTGAATCAAATTGTTATCTAAATACAACCTTGCTGTGGCTTCTATCTTTATTAGGGTTTTGTCAGGATTGGCAAATTTTTGTAAAGACTTCAAATAATCCTTATGGGTATCTTCAAACCATTTCTGATAACCTTTAAAAAAACTCACAAATGTTTCTTTAATGATTATTATGCCTTTGCTTTCAAAATAGTCAAGATTGTCAGTATTGACGAAAGGATCAACACAATATACTTTTCTCTTTTGTCTGAAATCATTTGAAATCAACTTTTCGAGCAAGCTCTCTGCAAATTCATCTGAGAAAGAATAGCCAAAGGCTATATAAATGATATCACTTGTAAATTGTCTGAAAGGAGTAAGTACAGCTCTATAATAAGGTGATTGATCAAGAAAATCCTGCGTAGAAAATACCAATTTATATTGAGAAAGATCAGTTTTGCATCCATTTAGTTTTATATAAACAACTTCATTGTTTCCATTCATTTGAGAAAACTGCCCTTTGTTTTTTACGGTCTTAATTTTGAAATGAGTTCTTCCATCTCTAATCGCTTTGTCTGACGCTTCTCTACAAGCGTGTCGTAATTGGTAGTCAATATTTGCTTCCAGGGAATAGTGACGAGGATGTCGTGACCTTCATTAGGAGTAAGGCTACCCAATTGCTCTACCACAAAAGTATCAAAATCGCTCCTCCATTGATTGTTTGTGGTCTGAAGTATATCTACAAATCTTGTAACGTTTGTTGTACCAAAATTTTTCATGATTTTGCTTTGGTACAATTCGATTAGTTCTTTGGAAAGATATTGCCTATTTGTCACTGATGCGCCAGCGCCTAATAAAGCAACTGCATTTTTATTGAAAACTTTCTCATAGATAGCCGACATTTCATGATGATTGCTACCCTGTGGGTCTAAAATATGCATTTTTTAAAGTTTAGAAGTTTAAGTACCTCTCGTTTGGAAGCAAATTTCAATATGGCTTTCAATGAACTTTGTTCCAAAAAAAATACTCGGGGTTGTTAGTAAAGATAACTATTACAAATTAATTGGCAAGCCTATGGGAGAGATTACTATAATATCGAAATAATTATGCTTCATGCCGGTTAAAAAAATACAAGGACCTCAATTATTGTTTTTTTTAGCTTTCCCCGAATAACTTTTTGAAGACCTTAAGCCTTCCCTGCTAGAATATTTGTAAAGAGCTAATGTGCGAAACACGGTGCGCACTGTCCCATTCCCCTCAATCCAAGTATTCACATTCTTATTCATAATTATATCATTTTACTAAATTTACCGGTTTTTATAAAAACTTATGCGGTCAACCTAGCCAAAATTTGATTTTCATATCTTTAACACAAATTAATGGTTACGAGCCTTGTACCCTGGTTCGTTCACAATACTAAATTAGAGGCTAACTAACAGCACATAGTTATGACAACTGAAACATTGAGACTACTATGTACAAACTTGAAAAAGTTCTATACGGCCATAACTATGAAGTCACCTTCGGAATAGACATTTTTGAGGACTGTACTGATATTGAGGCATTCAAATGTTGCTTA
Source organism: Puia sp. (assembly GCA_036500545.1). Lineage (GTDB taxonomy): Bacteria > Bacteroidota > Bacteroidia > Chitinophagales > Chitinophagaceae > Puia. The sequence goes on from DASYBV010000030.1 coordinate 37,790, forward strand.
AAAACAAATATCCTCACTCCAAACCGGAACTGTCATTCCTCCAAAAATGACAATTTCTGATCTCTGCGAGGAAATTGATTTTCGGCTGTCATATCGTAGTGATAATTCCGCTGGAGTGAGACTAACCGAAGACAAACAAAAACAATTCGAATTGTTGCAGAAAAAGTATAAGGAATATATCGCTCAACATATAGATCACATGACCCAGATATATAGTTATCCTGACGAGACTGGAATTCCCGGTTATCTGGTGTTTTGGAATTATCGATTTATTTTGCTGTCAAAAAAGGGGAGCAGCTTGTTCATTTATGGTTCGGCATCTGACTAATCTTTATTTTATACCTAAACAGAAATTTTAATGAGTTGGGCAACTCAGTATATTGAGAAATTAAGGAATGGAGAAACAGTACAATTCCGTCCCCGGGGCAATTCAATGAAGGGGAAAGTTGAATCAGGGCAATTAGTGACCGTTGAACCAATTAGGGACCGGCAATTGAACAAAGGAGATATCGTTTTATGTAAAGTCAATGGAAGTCAATATTTGCACCTAATTAAGGCTATCCGGGGAGAGCGATATCAAATTGGCAATAACATAGGCAGAATTAATGGTTGGGTCACAAAAAATTCAATTTATGGCATTTGTACGGATGTTTCCAATTAATACGTGTGATATTCCAGCCGGAGAATTAAGGAGTTCGCCGGATTTGTATATTTTTAGACCTTCATTTTCCATTCAAAAACAATGAGCTACGAGCTGTATTTTTACCGCCCAAAAGGATCCAACTTGTCAGAGAGACAAATCTGGGATTATCTTTCGTCAAATCTAACCCCAGTCAACGAAAGTGGCAATCAATGGTGGTTTGAGAATGAAGACACCGAAGTATACTATTCTTTTGACCACAATGAACCCGAAAGCGACTCCAAGAGCATCGAATTATATGAAAGTTTCGACGATTTCGATAATACAAACTTTTCGTTCAATCTGAATTTTATGCGGCCCACTTTCTTCGGTTTGGAAGCCTTCCAATTCGTAGGAACTATAATGGCTGAATTGGACATGTATGTGTTAAATCCACAGTCCAATTTTGAAATACCTGTCAAACAATCCAAGGAAGAATTATTCGATGGTTGGAACCAGACTAATCTGCGCGCCAGTACCGATCATTTTAAAGAAAAGGAATTCACCTATATACCTCCGGAAAAATCGAATTTGGCCTGGGAGTATAACTTTAACAGAAAAAAGACCCAGGATCAACTGGGGGAGAATTATTTCGTTCCAAAATTGTTCTTCCTGAAAACAAAAAAAGAGAACAGAGCCATTACATTAACGACATGGACAGAGCATATCCCCATGGTCATACCACCCGCAGATTATTTTTTGTTAGGAAGACAGTACAAAAAGTTTTTTCGAACCGTTAAGGATCAGGCATTGATTTCAAGAAAAACATTATTGAAACATTTTGAAACTTATTTTGACGATTTTGAATTGAAGGAATGTCGGATCATTCACCCGGAAAATGCAGGCAAGGTAAAGGATAGATTTAATTCTATAAAACCGGATGAAGTGCTCAAAGATTTTGCGGAAAGGGTGGCAATGGGGTATTTGTATAATGCAAAGTCTGACTGAATTCTCTTATTACGTAAATTTATTATAGTCTTAAATCTTTTTGTTAAATGCTAACTCCTCCATCCAAATGGCAATATTCCAAAAAATATTTGGCGGCAATTCAAAACCTGACAATTCCAAACTTCTGCAACTCTTGGACATTTATTGGAAAGCTGATGGAAAAGGCGACACCTATGAAAATGTTGTTTTGGAATTGATGAACGGGAATTCCTTCCTGATGCTGCCCGGAAAAAACGAGTTCAATGCTGGATCCGGTAGATGGATAACCACTGAAGAAAAAAAGACTATACAATTGGCTTCTATATATACAATGGACGGACTTAAGGCTTTGGCGGCATTCACCGATGAAAAGGCCCTATTGGATTGGGCAAAAAAGCCTTATTCCTATACTTCCATGCAGTCGCAGGCTATCCTGCAATTATGTGAGGCCAATGGTATCTCACGGATTGTTATCAATAACAACTCATCCAATATGTTTGTGCTGGAAAAAGACAGGAGCGAAACCAAAGAATTTACCATTCAGGCAAAGGAAAATGTGCTACTCGGGATTCCTGAGATACCGTTGGATGAGTCCATTGTCGAAAAAATGGTGGCCGGCTTCAGGAATCTGGATTATATTAAAGAGGTATATCATTACGGGCAGATGAAAAACAATGAATTCAGCCTGGTACTTGGTTTCGATTTAGCAAGAAGCTCGGAAAACGGGAAAAAGGCTGTAATTGATGTGGTCCGGGATGTCATTGGAAATGAAATATTGCCTTATCCGCTGGATGTTTTTTTTATAGAGACAGGGGAGTGGAGAGATCAAATTGCGGCGATTGAAGGGGCTTTGATTTATAAGATATGAGAACCTCTTTCCGTGGAAAACCGAGAAGATAAGGAGTAAATTTAAACCTAAATTTTATTAATGAGATATCATTTAGATATATTAAATGACATTTATATCCAATTAGAAAAGGCTAACCTACTTTTCGAACTGACATCATTAAGAAATGTGGCTGACCATCAATATACTTCCAGTGAATTTCTTGGAGAAGTGGGCTCCTGTCTTTTAGCAATTAATCAGGAGCAATCAGTCTTTCGAACAGTTGGGGTTTTAATTAACGAGTTTATCGATTATTGTCATTTTTATGGAATTTACCCGAGGCCAGCTACATTAAATTCTATTGAAAAAAGGGATTCGAAATAGACGGAAATGATTTTAAAGATCTTAAAGAATTTTTCAATTCACTCGGAAAACAACTGGTTGAAAAAAAAATGGGGTAAGAACTGGAATGCATTCAATGATATTCTGAAAGGAGGATTTGTTAAAACTGAATATGAAGAACCATTTCGCTTGACATGGAAAAATTCCCATGTTTCTAGGAACCGGCTCGAAGATTTTAATGATATTGTTGATTTAATTGGATCGCATAAGCATATTGAGCTGGTCCTGCAATAAAAACGGTATGCTATAGCCAGTCAGTATATTGACATCACCTAATATGTTTGGATTTTTTATCGATTTGCTTTACCAATCTTCCAGCCATATCCTGATAACTTTATCAATCCTTTTATGCTCTTAATTTGTCTACAGAACATTGTTAGATATTCGTATCTTTTGGGCAAAATTAATTTTAAATGAGTGTTGATTTATATTCCAGCAGGAATGCTCCTCCCTGTAAGGAACTGGATTATCGTTATTTAAAGCCTGCATGTAGGTTTCAGATTGCTAAAATAGCGACTGCCTTTTTTGAGCAAAATCATATGGAGGGATATGCGGAGGAATATATTTGGCCGACTATTCAAAAAATATTAAAAGATGAACATGCTACGGACAGTTTATACAGGGAGGCGGCTCATAAATCACTAGGCGGACGCATTGCTCCTTCAGCGGAGGTAATAGGCTATCTGCAAAAGCAAGATGATATAAATAAATCTTTGGACACGATTGAGCTAATATTTAGAGTCATTTCAAATATAGAAACCGTCGGGCCGTCTGCAGGGTATCCGCTTAATAACTACCCGCCTTCTCAAGCTATCGATAATCTTAACAAACGTTTGGCACAGCATTGCATGGGGTTTAAATTTGATGGGGGAGTAATTATACGCATTGATAATGAGCTGTTGTACAGTACTATAACAAAAGATCTAATGATTTTCTTGTCAAATTCCGATTACCATAACATTAACCAGGAATATATGCAGGCGCACAAGCATTTTCGCGATGGCAACTATAAGGATTGCATTGTGAATTGCGCGAAGGCATTTGAATCGTCCATGAAGGTGATCTGCGATAAAAAGAGCTATACATATGACCTTAAAGCAACCGCTGCTCCTCTTTTGAAGGTTCTTTATGATAACAAATTTATACCTGAGTATATTCAGACCAACCTGGGTGGTTTAAGATCGGTATTGGTAGATGGCGTTTCGGTGGTCCGTAATAAGACCAGTAGCCACGGAGCAGGGTCGGCGGTGATTGATGTTAGCGAGGAACTAGCGGCGTATGTCCTGAATACAGCGGGTAGTACTATTAAATTTTTGCTGGCAATTTTGGAAAAATGAGCAACCCGTTGCTGGTATCAAAAGAGAGCAAATGATAAAACTGATTTATATTCTCTGAATTTGATTTCTTGCAACTTTGTCTACGGCTTATATGTATTTTTTAGATTATTTTAAACTATTGATATATGGGCTACCGTAATCGGAAACGAAGTAGAAATTGTGCAGGTTTTATTCTTGAACAACTTTACGATCAGGCTCCTGACGCTGATATGTTTCTTACTGAAGCTGATTGGTATGGCAAGATTGCTACCTTAACCATCGAAGAAATACACAATCAAACTAACAAGTATTCAGTTCCAGAACTTAAACGAGCCATAAGGATATTGCATTCAAAGGGTTTTATTCGTCTTACAGATTTAGGAAACCCTGTAAAGAAAGATAATATCCCAAAATTGTTTCTAACACACGACGGCAAAGATGCCTTTCTTGACGATTATTATCGAAAAGAAAATCAAAGGGATTATTTGGAAACTTTTACACTTAAATATGATTTGCTTTTCCCTCTTGCAAGTTTTCTTTTCTCATTAACAGCAATAATAATTTCTATTTTAGGTTGTCTTCATCCTAAAAGGTAGTTATGGCTTTCTTCATTTTGCGTATCGCGACCAAGGAATTTGTTCGTTAAATCTCACTATATACCGTCAATATAATTTGCTTCTTTTATTACACCGTCGATGCCAAACAATAGTTGTTGACTATTGACGCCCATATAAGTGATTATATCTGTGATTTCCTGAAAATGTGATCGGGCATATATTGTCCCAATTGCATTGCCCGGTCCGAAGCATATAGGTTCATGATGCGCGACTCTATTCCTAATGGAGTTTATTCTATCAAGCTTTTGGTAAATAAAATTTTGATTACGATGGGCTGGAAGAGAGGGAAGAATGGCAAGTAGCGTACTGCCTCCTGCCTGAAATTGTCTGCCAGCGAACATAAATTTCCAGAAACCAAAACTCAATTCTGCCAGCAGTTTATCATGAGTATAATTTGCCCCCAAATCAGTGTAAGTCCTTGAAATTTTATTCAATGAATTTTGACAGCCATTACGAGTTAAAAACCCTCCGGGTAATGTAGAAGCCAATAGCCATTCCGGAGCGGCGGTAAATTGCGCCTTGTAATGCTGATCGATCTTGTTCCTCAAGACCACTTCAAAAATGCCCAGAACGGCCAAAAAAGCTTGCGACATGCGTATATTTGCCCGGTAAAGGCTTAATGTTTTCCGGGTATTATTGTTGCAAGCAGCGTTATATCTATTAAGTCGTTGCGGAGATATCAATCGCTCAAATTCAACGTATTTCATTGACAACCAATTTCAATAATTAAAAATATAACTATTAAGAATTCCTAAAAAATTAATCTTATATTTGTATTGTTATTCCCGGTTTGCCGCTGCTCTGCATGCATCCGGGTTTTTGTTTTTAGGACGCCCCTGACATTTCCATCTCGCCCCTTTTTTCCCAAATTTCCTGTATCTTCTTCCCTGCCTCCTCGGGCGTAATCCTGATATACTTATAAAAATCCTTTAGACTCTTATGTCCGCTGATCTTCATAATCAACTCCGGCGGAGTACCTGCTAGGAATTCATTTGTACAAAAGGATCTTCGGCAGGTATGGGTCGTTATCCAGGCATATTTAGGTTTTGTTACTTCTATGTCCTTATTTCCTTTTTTGTAGGAAGTCTTGATGAGAGTAGAAATACCTGCCAGCGGCCGACCTGCTTAATGTGGCGATTCATTTCCGGGTTGCTCACCTTGGGCACCATATTTCTAAAGCGATTGATTAATATTTCGGATGCTTCGGGACGCAGCGGAATGACTACCCAATGATCTGACTTTCCCTGTTTCTTATATAACATCCCTTTGCGGATGTCTTCCGGTTTAATATTGCTGAAATCCGAAAACCGGAGGCCCGTGAAGCTCCCCAAGACGAAAAGATCGCGGAAACGCTTTAAATGAGGGTGCCCCGACAAATCAAGGTTATACATTGCACGGATCTCCTGGACAGAAAGATAGATGGCGTCCGTCTCTTCATCCAGTATTTTAAAATCACTCAAGTCTATCGGAGCAATTATTTTCCGGCGCATCCGGTCCCGGAGAAAAATGCGGAGCTGTTTGATACAACTTTCCATTGAATTCAGCTTAAGCCCCCGAATCACCGTCTTCTTTCTCATCTGTACATAATCGAAAGTCAGGAAATTGATAAAGGCCTCGTAGAAGTTAAAGTCAAAACAGTCAAAGGTGATTTTCTTTTTACGGAACTTTTGAAAGGCCGTGAGCCGGTTTTTAAGGATTTTATATACTTTAAGCATCGCCGGACTAACCTTCCTGGACTTAGTACGGATATAATCGTCCAATTGAACGAACAGGTCCAGATTATCCAGCATTAACCTGGACGATCCGGGAATGGTCATCTTCTTTACCTTTTCTGGCAAGGTAGCCAGGTCAAAGTCCGGACGAAATAGCTGCTTCAAAAAGTCTATCGGGTCTTCTATTTGCTGTTGAAGGGAAAAATTAACGATATCCTCCGCAGTGCGAAGCATCTTTTGTAATTGCCGGTTCAATTGCTCCGCGTTTCCGAATTCAGCAGGCAGATCGGAAGAGATGCGCATCAGCTTTTTGTTCCAATAGCGCGGGGGAATGGAAAGCCTGGTAAACAACAAGGTTCGTTTGTCGGAAGAGAAGCAATATTGAATGGAAATCACACAGGTGCCATCACGCCGGGGGCGGCGATCACAAATCGGTTTGATAGGTAAAAACATAATTTTGTCGATTTTTTTGTCGATCTAAATAATGTTTACCTGAATAAAGGTACGAGTAAGAAATTTTGGCCCCTTGTTATAGAATACTGAAAATCAGTGCTTATAAAGTAAGACCGGATAAAATGAAAAAAGGATCACCATGAGTAATCCTTCATTTAGGTGGTCCCGACAGGAATCGAACCTATCTTACTTTATTTTACCGCAAAATAAAAATATGGTAATACAACCCGCTATCACAAAGGGTTTCACTTACTTCGTTTGTCCCTTGCAGAAAAATAAAGTAATGAAATATAGACAACGATCGGGACAACGGAGTATCTTTGATCAACATTAAACACCCTCTCCCCCATGCCCACCGTAAATTTCTACCTGAAGAAAGCCGAGGGATCCCCGGCCCGGTCACTGATTTACTTACAATTTAAATACAGCGGCAAGCGCCTGGTGTATTCCTTCGGACAGAATATAGAGCCGGGTAACTGGTCGAAGGCTAAAAAGCGGGTAAAAAATAATAAGCAGACAACCGACGACGGGCAGCACTCTCTAAATGACCTGCTCGACAACCTGGAGAAGGTTTGCATTAAGGCGTACAACGAGGATCTGGCAGATGGCATCCCTCCGCCGAGCACGATCAAGGCCCAACTGGATGCCTTTGTCAACAAGAACAAAGGCAAGGACCAGGACCCCAAGATATTTCAGCTATTCGACCGCTTTATCTCTGGTGAGATAAAACACAAGGGCAAGGATAAGACCAATAGCACGCTAAAAGGGTACAAAACAGTGAAGGGTCACCTGCAGGCGTTCGCCAGCAAGAAAAAATATCCGGTTGCCTTCGATCATATCAATCTCGACTTCTTCTATCAATATACCTCCTTTTTGAAAAGCGATCTCGGGCTCAGGCCGAATACTATCGGGAAGGATGTAACTATTTTGAAAACAATCATGGGCGAGGCGGTAGATCTCGGCTACACCTCGAACATGCAGTTTAAGCACAAGAAATTCACATATGAGGGGGAAGAGACGGACGCAGTATATCTAACCGAGCAAGAGGTTATCAATCTATTTCGCCAGGACTTCACCGGCAACAAGCGGCTTGAACAGGTCCGGGATTTGTTCGTCTTTGGTTGCTTTGTCGGCCTCCGCTTTTCTGATTACTCAGCCATTCAGCCGGGAAATATCGTTCCCATCGACGGCGATATGTTCATCAAAACGATCACCAAAAAGACGAAAGAGCAGGTGATCATCCCTTGTAACCCGGTAATCCTGGAGATTTTCGAAAAGTACAAAGACAATCATAACCGGCTACCAAAGGCGCCCTCAAATCAGAAGTTTAACGACTACATAAAGGAGGTATGCAGGTATGCGAAGTTGACAGAGATCGGCCGACTTACGTCCCATCCTACCTTGGAGCTGTGCGAATGTATTTCTTCCCATACGGCCCGACGGTCAATGGCTACGAATTATTATCTTCAGGGCTTCCCTACTATTGACCTTATGAAGATCACGGGCCATAAAACAGAAAAGGCATTCTTGACGTATATCCGGGTCACAAAGCTGGATGCCGCTAAGAGGATGAATGAGCACATAAAAAAGAATTGGGGAATGAAGATTTTGAAAATTGCCAGTTAACAAGTTATTATGAGCGATAAAGAATCAAAAAAAGCAATGGCGGACAAATCCAGAAACCAGCCTGATCAACCCTCCATTATGACCGATGCCGATGCTACCCCTTTCGATTGGTGGCTGCTGGCAGAATTAAGAGAGGCGCTTTTTAATCCAAAAATATTATCTGATGCTAACTCAACAAGACGAGATCCTTAAATACCTAAAGAGAATTGATGCCAAGCTTACAAACCTTTATAGGCCTCCAAATAGCCCCACGTGGGCGAAGGTATCCTGGGTAGCTGAATTGACAGGATGGAATGGCGAGAAGATGCGGCAAGCCCGGGAGCAGGGGTTGGTGAAATGGAAGAACGATCCGAAGAAAGGGCGGCTATACAACTTGGACAGCATTAGCCCAATGTTCATTCAAAAGAAATAGGATGCAAAAATATTTGACCGCTAGGCAACCGTTGAGCCAACGATTGGATTAAAACACGCTGGAATCCTTTGCTGATTTGAATTAAGTGTATCCCTGAGTGAACTATAACCCCTCTTTTCGGAAAGCCCCGCCAAACCCCGGCGGGGCTTTGCTTTGAGCTCTGTTGTAAATAAAACAACTATTTCCTGAGCCATTTATCAGAATTAACTTTGCTTGTCGCTGGTACTAGACAAAAGCACTATATGCCACGCCCTTTGCTCTGATTACTTTTGAAGACGTTTAGAATGGTGCCCTACAACTCAATTGCCTCTGATTGCTTGACGTAATTTTAAATCAAAACATTGATATATGAACGATACATCCAAATCATTTTTGACCCCAAAGGAGGCGGCTACCTACATGAGATGCAGCACCGTCTTTTTGAATCAACAGCGAAAAGCTGGGGATTTGCCTGCAGCCAAAATAGGGCGGAAGGTTCTCTATGATCGGGGCGATATCGACCGGTTTGTAAAATCAAAAATGCAGACGGCGAATGGCAAATGAGCCGATTATACGACAGGATCTATCGCCCGAAGCATTGGCAGCCATAGAGCAGATAGTAAATAAGGCTCTCCGCACAATAACCGCGGAATCCCTACAGGAAAAGCTTTTGAGCCCGGCGGAGACCCGTAAACTATTCCAGCCGGGTATATCGAGACCTACGCTTGTCGCGTGGACCAAAGATGGCAGGCTGAAGAGTTATACTATGGGGAAAAACATTTACTATAAATACAGCGAAGTGATAGAAGCAGCAAAGGAGCTTAAACGGTACAAGCGATAAATAAAAAATCCCGGGTCGCCACCCGGGAAGTAATTAAAAAATTTCAATGCTACCAGGGCAAATATACGAATCTCCGCTTAAAATTGAAACGGTAAACGAGCATATCAACGGAAAAATCCGGGAGTTGGAGGAAACCCCCAGGCTATTGCCATTGAGGCGTAATGTATTTGCAAATAAATCAGCCAACCAATGGCTAAAAGACGCCAGCGGCCGACCGCAACCAAAGCCCCTTTATATGTGCATGTGGTATGAAGGCGAGGTTTGTATCTTCTTTGCCGATACGAATACCGGTAAATCCATCCTCGCCGTACAGATCGCCCGCGATATTTCCGAGGTGCAGAAAGTGATCTACTTCGATTTTGAGCTATCCGATAAGCAGTTTGAAGAGAGGTACAGCGAAGGGTTTACCAACCACTATTCCTTTCCTGAAAACTTCTACCGGGCGGAAATAGATCCCGACCAGGCAGACTATAAAGCCGCCGGTTTTGACAGTATGGAGGACTTTATCAGCGCTTCGATGGAGCAACTAATCCAGGATACGGGTGCCCGGGTGCTGATCATAGATAACCTGACCTACCTGAAAAACGAGACGGAAAAGGCAAAGGAGGCGCTTCCCCTTATGAAGCATCTGAAGGACCTGAAGAATAAATACGGGCTGTCTATTCTCGCCCTGGCCCATACCCCAAAGCGCGATCTCACCCAGCCGATAACCAGCAATCACCTCGGCGGCAGTAAAATGCTGATGAATTTTTGCGACAGCTCATTTACCATGGGCGTGTCGGCCAAGGATAAATCCCTTCGATATCTGAAGCAGATAAAATGTAGGAATGGGCAAATCGTATATGACGGAGAGAACGTTGCAATTTTCGAGATCAGTAAGCCCGCCAATTTCTTATCAATTTCTCCTGTTCAAGGTGTTCACGGTGTTCATACCACATTTGAACATGAACACCTGAAGCAACACACTAAAGAAGATAAAGAGACACTTATAAGTAAAGTAAAATTATTATATAATAATGGTATTGGTAAATCATATAGAGAAATAGCCAGCGACCTAAATATATCTCTCGGCACGGTCAGCAACTATTTGAAACGTTCATGTTCAACCCCACGGAGTGAACAGGGTGAACAAGCTATACCCAATGAACAAGGGTGAACGATTTGAACAAAATGAACAGAATGAACGGCCACAGATACATACTTGAACCATATAAAGGCCCCGCGTCCCGGGTCCGGTGCCCGGCATGCGGAAAGCCTCGGGAGTTCTCCCGATACCTGGATCAGGAAACGGGCGATCTGCTGCCCGATCATGTGGGCAGGTGTAACCGGGAGGAAAGCTGCGGGTATCACTATACCCCGGCCCAACACTATGAAGCTACCCGCCCCCTATACGGCGGAGGAGGCACCCCGAAACGAACCGACCCGTCTCCGAAGCGGTCAGATCCTGCCCAGCAGGTAGACTACTTGCCTATTGATCTGGTGAGCCGGACCATGGCTGGTCACAATCGGAACTATTTTATCCTGTATCTCCGCTCCCTATTTGGGCGGTCCGCCACCGATGCACTGATACAACGGTATTTAATAGGAACATCAAAGCACTGGAACGGATCGACGGTATTCTGGCAGATAGATCAGACTGAGCAGGTCCGCCAGGCGAAGGTCATGCTATACAACCCATCCACCGGCCGCCGGGTGAAGGATGACAACGGGAGCAAAGTATTTTTTGCCGGCAAAAGCCTGCTGCAGAACCACGACGCCAACCTGCTGCAATGCCTCTTCGGGGAACACCTGTTAGCCGAGCATCCGGCAGGTTGGGTCGGCATTGTTGAAAGCGAAAAAACGGCCATTATCGCCTCCATTTACTTCCCTAATCTGATTTGGCTGGCTACAGGGGGTAAGAATGGCGCCCGCTGGACGGATCCGGCGGTTTGCCGGGTACTTCGCGGCCGGGAGGTAATTCTCTTCCCTGATTTGAATGTGTACCAGAAATGGAAGGAAAAGGCCCATGAGATACAGCTGGCCGTTTCCTGCAAAATATCGGTATCCGATCTCCTGGAGACGATAGCCACCGACGAGCAGCGGACCGCCGGCTGGGATCTGGCCGACTACCTGGTGAAGAGGGCCGAGCCAGCGGGATGGGCGGTTACTGATGAGGGATACCCGGTCATGTGGGATTATGCAACAAATACGAACCAATGACGGACGAGCAGAACATACAGGACCAGGGCGGCAGGCCCACCAAATACCGAAAGGAGTTTACCCGGATAGCCTGGCAATTAGCTTTATTGGGCGCCACCGATGCGCAGATAGCCGAGGCCCTGGATATTACCCCGAGCACCCTGTACGAATGGAAAAATAGAATCAAGGGGTTTTCGGAGGCACTTAGGCGGGGTAAAATAATTGCGGACGCTGAGGTTGCCGCTGGCCTCCATAAGCGCGCCACGGGCTTTGAGTATGACGAGGTGACCTATGAGCGCATAGAGCTGGGCGATGACGAGCACCAAACCCCGGAAGGCCAGGAAAAGCCGCCCATCAAAATCGACCTGTACAAAAAGAAAGTGATCACCAAATACGTACCCCCGGACACTGGCGCCGCCATGGGTTGGCTGAAGAACCGGCAGCGAGATCTTTGGAAGGACAAGCAGGATATCGGGATTGAGTTTGAGAACATGACCGACGAGCAACTGGACAAAATTTATAATCGGGTTCTTGAAGGGGCCCTCAAAGCTGAAAAAGATGGACAGGCATAGTAAAATTCAAACATTGAAAGACTTAGCGGCCCGAAAGCTATCGCCATTGGAGTTGCTGGAGCGGTTGCCCAAAAAAACAAAGGTCTGGGTGCAGCGGAGGGATAATTCCCCGACTGAGGTTGCCCGTATTCGTCAGGATATTAACGAGGAATGCCGGAAAGATCCACGCTTACGAGTCATAATCATATCGGCCCGAACCGCGAGGGGGCACGGCAATGGGCAACCGACACGCGAAATATTTGATAACACAATGATTGACAACGGAAAAATTTAGTCCCGATGCAACTCGAACCGAGTAAAACCGATTTCATCAAAAGCTTGGCAACGGCTAAGCTCACGCCTTCGGAATTGCTAATGCTCCTGCCGAAAAAGCCCGAGCCGGTACAACTGAAGTATTGGTATCGCGTGAATGGTATGTATGAGGTCGACACGGATGATTGGCAGACAACCGCCCGATACCTGGGGTTCCGAAAGCGGAGTAGTTATGTGTTCCGGTTCGTGGAAGACTCCCGCATTGCGATCCAGGTAACTCGAAGGCAATATTTCGACGCCATGCGCAGGTTGGTAGACCCGGAGGATCCTGACGCCGACGATATCTATCAAGCCATCGACTATATCATGGAATTCTTTGGCTGGCAGATGGTGTACCGGTTGGAAAATCTTCCAAAGTTTTATAACCCACAATTTTCTAAATATTAAAAAATCAGTAAAAATGCAAACGTTACAAGGTCAATTAGGAGCCGTCACCGGCAAGATTAAGGCCGAGCAAATCGAAAACAAAGCAAAGGAAGAAAAAAAAGAGCCCACCTTTCATCAAAAGGAACTGGCAAGATTATCCAAAATGACGGACGATCGCATGGCAAACGTACAGGTTGCCGGGGATACAAAAGCAGCGGTTTTCTTCCATCAGCTTCAAAATGCCAGCAGCATTTATCACGATGCCGCTCTGAGAGATTTCAAAAATTTGTACGGCTCATCGGAGGAAAAGGCCCGTGCCGCTCTTATGGCTAAAGCTGCGGAAGAAAGTGATTGTCATCCTGTCGAGAGACGAAACGTCACGTTTGAGACAAAAACGTTGAACGCCTGCCGGCCAAAAGGTAATGTGACCCGGACCGACCTTGCCCATGCGGCCATTTTGAAAAGCTCTCTCGAAAACGAGTGGCAGAAGCGTGGCTATAAAGGTACGCAGGCGGTTATCGACGCCCACAATGCGAAGTACGGCAAATAAGATATTACTAAAGCAGACGGGCCGGTATCGTTCGGCCTGTAGTATTTTCCATATGCCGGGGCGGTTTCGTCCGCCCTGGATTTTAAAAAGACAAAATGACCCGACAAGAAAAAGTAGACTGGCTTCGAAAGGCCATTAGCGGCGAAGGGTTGTCCTTTCCGCCAGACTTGTCTAAGCTGTCTGATGACGAATTGCGTAGACTGGCTGCCCTACAAGACATGACTGATAAGGGCGCCAAGGACTATCTTCTTACCTCCGATGACATAACATTTTTGGAACAGATAAAAGTAAAATCTCATGGACAACAAATTTAATTTCGGTCAGCTCAAACAGGCTATTACAAGAATGAAGCAGGACCTGCCCCGGCAACTAGCCAACCAGGCGCAAAACTATTTCACCGATGCCTTTGGTAAGCAGGGATTCGACGGCCAGCCATGGCAGGATGTAAAGCGGCATGATACCAATACGCCCGAATTTAAGTATCCTATTGGGCTGCAGGCGCGAAAGCTCAGCTCACCTATCCTGGTGGGGGTATACCGGGCCAGGTCCGGGGGAACGCTACGGAGGGCCGTCAGCCGGTCGATCCGTTCTGCAACCTGGAAGTCGATCAAGCTACAGGTGGATCTTCCCTACGCAAAAGCGCAGTTTCGGGGAACGGACAAAATACCGGCCCGGCCGAATCTTCAACAGTCGAAGGAATTAACTGCCATGCAGAAGGAAACAATCAGAAAAGCTATGGACGACGCATTTAAAGGCAACCAATGAGTAAGAAAGCTATAGCCCTGCAAAAAGCCTTGGAGCGCAGCGAGAAGATCGCCAAAGAACAATACGAGGCGATAGAGTTTGTCCTTGAGCAAATGCCTGGCATAGATCGGGACGGGTGTGGTCAGCATCTTGAATACCTTTCAGAATACCTGAAGGCCAACCGGAAGATGCAGATGGCAATAGATGGCGGGTATGGTGACACGCCGAGAGCCATCGCCAATAAAGCCGTAAAAAACAATTCACTAATAAAAAACTAATTCAATGCCAGACAAGACTGTAACTATGCTTGAAGAAGAGTACAGGGATCATAAACCGCGACACGAAAAAGAAGCCAAATTTATAAAAAATGTCATTTTGACTCCGGAAGACAGTAGCGCGCTCCTTAGATTTAAGGCAGCGAAAGAAAGGCTCGATCTGGCGAAGGAAGAATACAAGAATGCGCAGGACGAATTTATGAACCGCACCCTTTCGGAACAATGGAGCCGTTCCGATAATAGGTTGTAGTTCACCCGGGACTAACTTATTTGCCATGTCCTCAGCGGCTTGCAAATATTTTTTCAGAAAAGTTGCCCCTTTGGTTGTCCGATCATAATCTGGGGCCGCGTGCTATTTATATAGGGCATTTGTGATCAATGCAGATGATGAAAGATATCGCGTAAGTCAAGTAGCATTGCGATTACCTTTACCAGGTACATTAGTCCGGTCATAAATTTAGGCGCTTTATTTTTCAATTTGATACAGGGATTTTGTGTCCTGGTCCGTATATAAATATTCAAACGGAGGTCGCCAAATAGAAAATTTTGAAAATATTTTAAAAATAGTTTATGTCAGAGCAAAAAGAAGAGACGGTAACAATCCCACTGAAGGAATACCAGGACTTAACCAATATGATCCCGCCGTCGATCTATCAATTGGCTTTATCTGAAGTCATGCAGATGGCCAGCCGCGCCGGATCGGTTGGGGAGATCACTGACGGCATACTGGACATTTTGAATAGGCGCCAAATTCACGTAATAAAAAGATAGCGCATGTATCGCTGTATCACCAAAATAATGATCAATCAGCGGCCGTCAACAGACTGGCCGAATCGAAAGGCGACCCTGAATTTTGATTTCGTTAATAAGTTCGAGTGTTCGGACAGTTGGCGGGATCTCACCAATAAAGGGAAGCTGGTGATGCCTAAAAACCTGTATTACGTTGATCAATTCAGGAAAAAGAAAACCACTTTTGGGACAAATGTCAATGTCGGAGGTTTCAGTAGTAACCCGCCGCTATTTCTGCGGGGCGATAAAATATCGATCGAGGCCGGCTACAAATATTTTAATAAATCACACCAGGAAGTCACTGATACGGCGATTATGTTCCAGGGATATATCACAAAGGTCAGCAGCAAAATCCCCATGGAAATGGAACTGGAGGACAATATGTGGTTGCTGAAGCAAACGCCGATGGACAATATTACCTACAAGGCCACCGATTCGATAGAGAAAATATTGCATGCTATTGTTGATAAGTGTAATTCGATCTTTAACGCTGGCCTCACGGTCAATACGACGACACAAACACTGGTCGGTATAACCCATTCGACGACAGATAGGACCGGCGCCCAAGTCTTGCTGGACTTGCAAAAGAAATATGGCTTCGAGAGCTATTTCCGGGGGAATGAACTGCGGTCCGGGGTGCTGATTTACCAGCCCAACGATAACCTAAATCCGGATGGAACTCCGAAGACGCCTAACATTTTCGCTTTCCAACAGAATATAATCGATGACGAGATGGAGTATGTCCGAAAGGACGATATCATCTTGTCTGCAAAGGCCAGCAATTGCATTACTGAAGAGACTGGAAAATTCACTAAGGACGGCCAGGCAAAAACCAAAAAGGTGCGCCTCGAGGTACTGGTGACCATAAAAAAGAGCCCGGCACCCAATGAGATACCTTATACCACCCGGATCATAAAAACGGGCGATACCATTGCCAATATCGATGAGGGAGAGCGGCACGAGTTTGTATTCCCGGGCGCAAAATCTATCGATCAGCTGGCCAGCATGGCATATCAAAAGCTGAAGGTGTTCTATTATACTGGCCTACGGGGTAAGTTTACCACATTCGGAATACCGTTCACCAGACAAGGCGATAACGTAAAGATTCAGGATCCTGTACTGCCTGAGCGCAATGGTGTCTACCGGGTAAAGCAGGTTGAGTATACCGGCGGAGTGAATGGTCTAAGACAGGAAATCAGCCTGGATTTTAAACTGAATATTTAGCCGGGTTATAGTTACTCCGGGACTATTTAAAATTGAACATTGACGGGCATTCGCAGGGACAGAAAAAAATATAGTTGTCCCCTTCGTTGCCCGGATTTTGAAATAAGCTAAAAATAACAATCATGTCAGATCAGCAAGCGGTGTACGAATTATCCCTTAAGGACGGTCTTTCCCCAAAAGTGGAAGAGGCGGACCATCACGTCAATAAGCTGGAGCATAGCATGGAAGGCCTGAGTGAGCGCGTTGCGCACGTTGCCGAGGCTTTCGGCATTTCCTTCGCCATTTTCAAGGGCATTGAATTCGTTCATGAGGGCGTCGAAGAGATGGAAAAGCTTCACAAAGCCGAGGCTGGCCTGCAGAACACCATGGAGAACATGGGGACATACTCGCAGGAAGCTTTCGAAAAGATGTCGGCCGGAGCCGATGACCTGGCACATCACATGAACTATACGCAAGCCGAGGTCTTGGAGCTTCAATCGCAGCTTGGTTTGGTGGGGAATATCGGAGAAAAGGAAATGGATCGGTTGACGAAGGTAAGTGCGGACCTGGCTACCAAAATGGGCACGGGGCTTTCAGAAGCCGGTAATCTGCTGGCCAGGGGTATCAACTCACCCGAGATGGCCCGACGTGTTGGGATGGCGCTGAAGATCGATCCCGGTGTCATGGAGCATATACAAAACCTGGCAAAGCACGGAAAAGAGGCTGCCGCTCGCATGGAACTGCTGGCCGTCGCCGAAAGCAAGGTTGGTGGTGCCGCTGAAGCCGCTTTCAACGCCGATCCGCTGGCGCGATTTAATAAAACAATGGTTGATTTAAAACTGGAAGTAGGCAATGCGGCGATTTCCCTTTTAAAAGTCCTGGCGCCAGCCCTGGAGTGGATAGGTACGGCCGTCCGGGATGTTGCACACTGGGTAAAAGAGAATTGGGAAGCAATAAAGAACTGGGCGGAGATCCTGGGCGCAATTGTGGCGCCTATAGCCGCCGTTACAATTGGAACCTGGGCGCTATCGGCAGGCGCCACGGCTTTGGCTACCTCTCTTGAATTTGCAGCCGGGATAATGGATGTAATCGCCGCCAATCCCCTTGCCCTATTCCTGAGTGCTGTTGCTGCGGCAGTGATATACTGCTATAAACACTTCGCTACTTTTCATGCGTTTTTATTCGGGGTGTGGGAATTTATCAAAGAGTTTGGCAGGACCGTCATGGATATATTCACGGCGCTGGGGCATGTGATACATGGGGTTTTCACATTTAATTGGTCGGAGATAAAATCCGGCTTTACCCAGGGTGTAGATGCGATTGCAGACGCCGGCACCAGAATGGGCCATGCCTACAAGAAAGGGTTTGAGGAAGGGATGGCCGACTATAACAAGGACCAGGCGACCGAGGCCCATACTTTAATTCCTGAAAAGAAGACCGGCCCGCGTCCTGTTTTCGCCTCGGACAAAGTAGCAAAGGAACCGAAAACAAAAGCCACCGGCTCGAAGTCGGTTACTATCAATGTGATTATCCAAAAGCTTGGTGAGACACACCTGAATGTGACGAACATTAAAGAAGGTATGACTAAGCTGCATGATCAAATTGTAACCGTCCTTTCCGGCGCGGTAAACGACTTCCAAGTAGTTGCCGATCATTAATATTATCTTTGCGGAATGAATAATAGCGAAGAATTCGATCTTACCACCAACAAGTCCACAGACGAATGTATTCAGTATTTGATCACCGAAAATATATTACTACGAGCCCAGGTAAACGCACTGTCCAAAATGCTTGTGCCTATTTTTGGGGAGAACAACGGAATGCCGCCGGGAAAGGCCTTTGAACTTTTGGATAAAATCGGGAAAGAGGAAATCTTGAAAACTGTCGAAAGCCACCCTCTTCTTGTTGACGCTTGGCGAGACAAACTTAAGAACGATCTTCCCGGTATTGAATTCGGGTTATAGTTGTCACCGAACTACGTGGAGGCCGTACCAACATTGAATAGAAGCTAATTTTATAGTTATAGTTGACCCAATCGTTGGCCAACTTAAAAATTATTGGAAGAAATATTACTGGAAGTCTCGGAGAGCCTTTGAGGTTAGCCCCAACGTTTTTAGGTTTGATTGAATAACCCGTAAGGGGACCGGGTCAATATGATCTTGAACAATAATCGGCCGCGTAAGGTCTGAGCGAGAATATACGAGATGACCTGATGGATGCCTTATTTGTTTGCATCCAACACTTTCAAGAAATCGTTTAAAATCTTTTAGAGAGCAGTTGTTGGGGTTCATTAACAGACTTCGGCAAGCGGCATCTTAACTTGGCGAGAAGATTTGGAAAAATTATGTTTGTCGTACACTTCTGTTACTTGTTGGTTGTTCTGCAACAACCAGGTAAGAGAAGGTGGGTTAAGGTGGCTGCCCGAAACACTCCATCCGTACTTTTCCAAATCTTGGGCAAGAGTCTTTTTATTTGTGGTATACTTCACATATTCATGCAACATCAGTTGCCAGCTTTTAAAGGCCTCCTCTTGAGTTTTGCCATAGCCCATCAAATCAAGGGCAGGAGCATAGGAATAGAAAATTCCATCTTCATGAAAATCAATCATGTCTAATTGAATTTCAATCTTTTGGAAATTATCCTTTGTAAATAATCGTGATATGCGATTTCCGGTTACCTTCATATTGTCTGAGTGTTCGAGTGCATTTTCCACGTTTGCAGGAGCTCGGGGGCTTTAATAGGAGCATGGAAGCGTTACAGAATGATAACGCAATTCTACATCTTTTGTTTCATATATAAAACAAAATAACCGTTAAAGGGTCATTTTCTCTTCCGATCGGGTGATTAAGCGGTACCGCTGTCATATTACGGCCGCCTCTGTCATACAACTGCAACATTTATGCCCTCTTAGGGGTTTAATCTATTCCTTCGGTCGACTTTTCACCGGGCCGTTCTTTTTCTCATACCGGGCAATGCGGCCCGTAATGGCCTCTTCGTAGACCTCCTTGATAGTCAGGCGCTCCCAATACGCCAGGTCCTTCATTTTGGCTATAAGGGGGGTTTTAATGATCACAATGTACTTTTCCTCCCCGTCTTTGGTTCTTTTGCCTGCTGCCCGGTCAGTTGTCGTTACCCTCGTCTTAGGCCGTCCTGGTCCTTTACTTTTTCCTTCCATTTTGTGTAATATTTGACCATACTAAGGTATCCTATAAAATCCAAACATGCAATATGAATATTTATGTGTAATATTTGGTAATACCATAAATTGTACTAACTTTAGTTAAATTTTAATTATTTGCCACTTCAAAAACTCAAACCATGCAAACAAAAACATCCAGCGCCTTCCGGGGTATTTGCCCCACTCCGAAACCCATTATCGATCCCCGCGCCGCCGGCGCCAAGTAACAAAAAAACCCGTCGGGAGTGAAGATCCTGGCGGGCATTATTAACACAAAATCCTTAAATTTTATGCGACGCAAAAGTAACAAAAAAAGCACACTCGCCCAAGAGGCCGCGGGAACGTCTAAAAATAGAAAGGGAAAATTCCACCTATAGATCCACTCAAAGTCGAAGGCCTTCATGAATGGGATCCTTCCCACCATCTTAATAGATATCAACGGACAAAGGTGCCAGTCAGGGAGCAGGCATGGTTTGAAAGTGCGGTAGCAAGAGAAAAGCATCTTATGGCGCTGTCGACCAATGGCGAAGAAGTCTTTTGGTGTAATATTCGCTATTTCACTCGCTTAAACATTTCGCCACTACTACAGCTGCAAAATCAAGGTTACCGCTTTTACGAATCCGATTCAAGGGAGGTTAATAATTTCAATACGGCACACCCAATATGCGATAAATGCTTTAATAAAACTAACTGCGACTCAAAAAATTTTAGGCAGTTCGGCGGATGGCCTGTCGCTGATTTCAAATGTTTTATAGAACCCGCTGATCAACCCATGAAAATCAATATTGAATTGTTGCATGCCTTGCCTACCTATAGACTGCAATAACGCTAAAAACCAAACACTACCCGGTCATTTCCCATACTGAAAAGGTCATCAACCGTTTGTAGTCCCGAAGCCGCCCAGGATGGGCGGCTTCTTATATTTTCTTCAAGCAATCTACTTGAAAAATATAAACCAAGGTATTTATTACATTGCAGAAAACCGCCAAGTATGAACCCAATGACCGGTGACGATATCAAATCCTACAACTATTTATGGAGGTTGGTACTTGCCATGCACAAGACAATTTTGGAAGGTGATTTAAAAGAACAGTACAAAGCAAATCTGAAGCATTACGATTCAGTCATTCGGCAGCACGAGGGGGGTAATATCTTAAAAGACTTGTTGCCGTTAGACCTTAATGAGCCGGATCAGCCCAAACGATCGTTAAAGGACAACTAAGCGGGCGACCCTAAAAATAGCAAGCCCCATAAAACATTGAAATATACATAGTTGTGGGGTTTACTATGTGGTCCCGACAGGAATCGAACCTGTATCAAAAGTTTAGGAAACTTCTATTCTATCCATTGAACTACGGGACCAATTACCTTATCGACACGCGGATGACCAGCGCCGGCACGGTAAG
Source organism: Puia sp. (assembly GCA_036500545.1). GTDB lineage: Bacteria > Bacteroidota > Bacteroidia > Chitinophagales > Chitinophagaceae > Puia. Next base: position 59,153 of record DASYBV010000030.1, read on the forward strand.
GGCCGCAAAAATAAGGCATTTTTTTTTAGCGGGGTCGAATTGAGGGGAATTCCTTACTTTGACGCTCTCAAAAATCATTCTTTTATGCCTGCATCGATATCGCCCCGCCGGAAACGCTTTTTTATACTGCTGATCGCCCCGGTCCTGCTGGCCGCCAGCGCCCGCTGCCAGGGTCCCCATTTCAGCCACCAGACCATTTTTGTGACGGATCTGAACCGGGCGGGGAATTTCTATGAAAAAGTGCTGCAACTCAAGAAAATAGAAGAACCTTTCCACGACGGCAAACATATCTGGTTCCGGATCTCCGAACACGGCCAGCTGCATGTGGTCTCCGGCGCCAAAGAAGACATCCCGCACGACATCAATATACACCTCGCCTTTAGCGTCCCCTCCATGGCGGCATTTACAAAACACCTCGACGCGGCGCATGTAAAATACGGCAACTGGGCGCAAAACAGCACCACGCCCCAGCTCCGGCCCGACAAGGTCAAACAGATCTACCTGCAGGACCCCGACGGGTACTGGATCGAGATCAACGACGACACCTTTTAGAAGGAAGGGTGAATTCAGGCCAGAGAGCCCTATCTTTGCACTCCTTCGGACAAAGACCGGGCAGCCGGATCCTTTTACCGATCGGGACCGGAGCCTGACGGAGCCGCCCGCTAACCCGAATACCCGAACAAATAAATGCCCGATTATGAAGTTCTACAACGTCATCATAAAATATCGCATGCCCATAGCCATCGCCTTCCTGGTGATCGGCATCGCCACCAACGTATATGCAGGCTTCTGGCCGGCCTTCCTTCCGTATCTGATCACCCTGATCCTCCTGTTTGGCTATTTCTTTTTCGGCCCCCTTCGCCTGATCCAGGAACATATGGAAAGCGGCGATATGGAGGCGGCGGAAAAAGTGCTGGCCTCCGTCAGATATCCCAACCTGCTATATAAACCGATCCGCAGCGTCTATTATACGCTGAAGGGGAATATCGCGATGATGAAACAGGATTTCGACGGCGCCGAAAAGAACATGAAAAAGGGACTGGACCTGGGTATGCCCATGAAAGAAGCGGAAGGCGCCAGCCTGCTGCAGATGGGAATGCTGGCCATGCAAAAGAACGATATCCGGACTGCAGAAAGCTATATCCGCCAGGCACTCCGCAAGGGACTACCCGACAAGGAGAACCAGGCAGCCGCCTTCCTCCAGCTTTGCTCCATCATGATGACAAAAAGGGAATTCCGCGCCGCCAAGGACTTTTTCCGCAAGGCTAAGGCCCTCAAACCCACCACCCCACAGATCGTCGACCAGATCAAACAGATCGAAAAATATATTTCGCGGATCCCGGGCTAAGATGCAGATCCCGGGCTAGGATTCTGTCTGGCTTTCCACCTGCTTACCGGAGGTGGTTACACAATCGACCATATGACGCAGGGTGCGCAGGGACAGGCTGTTCTTTTCCAGGAAGTCGAAGCTGCCATATTGAAGGAAGATCTCTTTTGTATTCAATCCCTTCTGACTGGAGAAAAGGATGACATAAACATCGGGGTTGATATTCCGGACTTTCTGCAGGGTATCGAGCCCATTCATTTCCCCGTCCAGGTTATAGTCCAGTACGATAACGGCAGGCTGTTTGTCCAATTCGCCCAGGCAGGACTCGCCGGTCGTATAAAAGTGAAGATTTTGACTGATCGATTCCAGCTCCTTAGCGATAAGGCTCTGATACATCAGATTATCCTCGACAACGAAGATTACGGGCTGTTCGGTTGATTCCATTTTGTTTGCTAGTAGTGCGATCCTAAGCTCGGAAAATGGTGCCAGAAAAAACCCCTGGTTAGATTACTGATTATCAGAATTTAAAGAAAACGCCACCGGCCCCCTGCTCTCTGTTTGGGAAACTTTGCCCTTTCATTGGGAATTCAGGCGGATCTCTATCCCGCTCCCATCCCCATGCATCCGGTCCAAACGCCGGTCAGTTCAGCACCTCCGCCTGCAGCTGCCCGATACATTCCGTAATAATGGAATCGATCGTCGCTACCAGCACCGGGATCTGCTCCAGGGAGACCTTCCCCTTGGCATTGGCTTCCACATCACGGATCTGCTGGCGAATGGCTTTTATACCCATCGAGTCGATGGTAGATTTCAATTTATGAGCGGTCTTTCCAACCAGGTCCCAATTCTCTTCCTGCAGCGCCTTCTTCAGATCACCCACATTTTGAGGAACCGTTTCGATAAATAAGGCCACCATCTTTTTGATAAACCCCTCATCTCCGCCTGACACGGACTGTACCATCGAGAGGTCATATAATCTGGAATTCACAGGTGACATACTGTTATTGTTTTTTAGGGTTTGTTCCTTTTCAGCCGGGGTAGGGGCAACGGCGGCTCCCATCGTCCCCGCTCCGTTCAACGCGGCAACGGACGAACCGACCGGGCCGGGAACTTTGGCCAGGTTCCGGGAGATGACCCGGAAGAGCCGCTCTTCATCAAAAGGCTTTGCCAGATAATCATTCATCCCCACTGCAAGGTATTTCTCGCTATCGCCCTTCAGGGCATTGGCCGTCAGCGCGATAATAAGAATATTTGCCTTTACCGGGTCGGGCAGCTTACGGATCCGCTGCGTAGCCTCGATGCCATCCATCTCCGGCATCTGCACATCCATCAGGATACAATCGAAGGAAGAGTGCTCCATCGCCTCCAGGGCCTCTTTCCCATTGTTTACGATCAATACTTCAAAATCCCAGGACTCGAGGATATGCCGGGCCAGGTATTGGTTCAGCTCCACGTCTTCCGCCACGAGCACCCGTTTGTGTCCCAGGCTTTTGTAGTCTATCTCCTGGCTAATTTCGTTTTCCTGCATAGCTTCTCTGCTTAAATGATAAGGAATGCGTATCGTAAAGGCCGACCCCTTACCTTCTTCGCTCTGCACCAGCAACTCCCCTTTCTGCATCTCGATCATGTTCTTACAGATGGCGAGCCCGAGACCGGTACCTCCATACTTGCGCGAGGTCGCCGCATCGGCCTGCTCAAAGGGTTCGAAGATAGTCCTCAAATGCTGCTTTTCGATCCCGATCCCCGTGTCGCTGATCGTGATCTCGGCCACCACGGCTTCGTCACTGCGCTCCGTTACCCGTGTGGTGATCGTAATATGTCCCTTGTTCGTAAATTTCAATGCATTACCCAGGATATTATTCAATACCTGGCTCAGCCGGTACGGATCGCCTTCTACGACAAGGTCGGCCGGTATAAAATTCTGAAAGATCAGCCCCAGCTCCTTTTCTTCTGCCCGGTAGATAAAGGACTGGATGATGGTGGCGATCTTATCCACGATTTTGAAAGAGATCTTCTCCAGCTGTAATTTACCGGCCACGATCTTTTCCAGGTCGAGGATATCGTTGACGATGACCAGCAGGTTATTCGCCGACTCCTGGATCAGCTGCAGGTAATTCCGCTGCTGGTCGTCCAGCCGGGTCTTATTCAGCAGGCTGGCAATACCCAGGATCCCGTTCATCGGCGTCCGGATCTCGTGGCTCATATGGGCCAGGAACGATTCCTTTGCCTTCGACGCATCATCGGTCAGCTGTTTGGCAAACCGCAATTCCCTTTCCATCTGGATCCTATCGGTGATATCCTGCGAAAAGCCGATCACATAGGGTTCCAGACCCGGCTCTTCCATCCGGTAGTTCTTATAAAGCAGGTAGATCTCCTTCCCTTGTTTGTTCAGCACGCAAAATACACCGCTCAGGGCGCTCTCGCCGCTGCGGATCGCCTGCAGATACTCTTTTTCGAACTTTTGCCGGTTCTCCGCCGACATAAACTCCTGTATGTTCCGCCCGAGCATTTCCTCTTCCCGATACCCCAATATCCGGCAGACCTCCGGGTTGATATCGAGCAGCTTGCCGGTCATGTTATGCGTACAGATCAGGGCCTGGCTGTGGTTGAAGAGATCTTTGTAGCGTTTTTCACTGCGTCGTATTTTCTCCTCGAACTCCTTCTGCTCGGTGATCTGGACCACATAGCTGATCACCATCTGCACCTCTCCCCCCTCGTCCAATGCCGGGTATACCTTGTGCATATAATACTGCAGGATCCCTTTCTCATCCCTGCGCTCCTCCGTCCATTCCACCATACGACGCGTCCGGAGGGTTTTTCCAAAAACCATCCGCCTTGCCCTGGCGATCACGGCAGGCCGTCCGGCATGTTCGCAGAACTCCTCGTTGGTCTTCCCGATCATCCACTGACGCAGATCCGGGTCGGGAACAGCACTGGGGTTTACGAACAGATATCGGAACTGCGCATCTGCCACAATGATCTCCGCAGGGACCTTGTTAAGGATCTCTTCGAAGAAACTAATCTCTAAATGCATGCAGGCGATTTTTTTTCGGGCGGCTTGGCCCGTCATTTCATTACTTCATTTTCAGCTCCCCGTTCTGGATCATGCGATAGAGCGTGGATTTACCTACATCCAGCTTCTTGGCAACGAGCAGAACATCCTTGTCATGTTTATCCAAATAATGCTGCAGGATCTGTATCTCGAACTCTTTAAGGGTCATTTCTTTATTGAGCAGGTCGGCAATACTTGCGCTCGTGTTGAGCGTAATATGCTCGGGCTGGATCATCTCTTCATCCGCCATGACGACGGCCAGCTCCACCACCGACTTCAGCTCACGTACATTCCCCGGAAAGGGATAGGTCAGGAGCTTTTGCTGGGCCTCCGGCGACAGGGTCTTTTTTTCCAGCTTGTTCTCCTTGCAAAAACCATCGATAAAATGTTTTGCCAGGATCAGGATATCGTTGCCGCGTTCCCGTAAGGGAGGCAGCAGGATCGGCAACCCGATAAGCCGATAGTATAGGTCCTCTCTGAAATTCTTGTTTTTTACCTCTTCCAGCAGGTTCTTATGGGTAGCGACCACGATCCGCACGTCGATCTTTGTCACCGCATTATGCCCGATACGGGTGATCTCCCGCTCCTGCAACACCCGCAATAGCTTTGCCTGGAGGTTGATGTCCAGCTCCCCGATCTCGTCGAGGAACAGCGTGCCTTTGTCCGCCTCTTCGAACTTTCCGATCCGCCGCGTGACGGCGCCGGTAAAAGCCCCTTTCTCATGCCCGAAAAGTTCGCTCTCGATCAGGTCTTTTGGAATGGCCGCCACGTTCACCGCCACAAAGGGCAGCTTGTGCCGGTCCGAATTATAATGGATGGCCTTGGCGATCATCTCCTTTCCCGATCCCGTCTCCCCGGTAACAGACACGGTGATATTCGTTTTTGCTGCTTTTTCGATCAACGAAAAAACCTTTTGGATAGGATCGCTCTTGCCGATGATCATCTGGGAAAAGTCATATTTCCGCCCTACCTGGCTTTTCAGGGTCTCCACCTCCTGTTTCAGGTTGCTGATCTCCCGCAGATGCAGGATACTGTTCCAGAGCCGGTCCTTGGTGTCATCATCCTTTACGATATAGTCAAAGGCCCCGTTCTTCAACAGGTTGATGGCCGTCGCCACGTCCTCCTGTCCCGAGATCACGATGACGCGGATATCAGGGTTATGTTCCTTTATTTTCTTGAGAACCTCCGCTCCGTCACAATCCGGCAGGGAATAATCAAGAGTGACCACATCGGGATTCTCATGAAGAGCGGCAAAAAAATCGCGGGGGGATTCGAATCGTTTGATCTCATACTCGGGGTTGAGAGAAAGATAATGTTGGAGCATCGAACCGTACCAGACATCATCTTCAACGATAAAGATTTTAAAGGAATGATGGTTTTTCATAATTACGTTTATATAGGATAAGGATTTAACGCAAAAACAGCTAATTTATTCCCATATTAAGACGATTTCCAATTTCTTCCCCCTGTTTTTCCCAAATAAAGAGTAATCCCTTCGAAAAACTAGGTATTTGTACTTAGGAAATAAGGGCCAAACCACTAGGGAAAAGGGGGAGAAAGGGAGGCCCGCCGGGGGATCGGGCGGGAGCCGGACAGGCGGAGAGGGTCGCCGGCAATCCGACGAGGCGGCGCTTGTAGTCCGGCGGATTCCAGCGGCAGTCTTTGTATCTTTGGCCCATGTCAATCAACAGGGAGAAACTCCGGCAGCATTTTCAGGAAGAATTCCAGAAACTGAATGCCCAGCAGCGTCTGGCCGTCGAAACCATCGAAGGTCCCGTCATGGTCATCGCCGGCCCCGGTACCGGCAAAACCCAGATCCTGGCCGCCCGGATCGGGAAGATCCTCCTGGAGACGGACGTCCTTCCCCAAAACATCCTTTGTCTCACTTATACCGACGCCGGCGCCATCGCCATGCGCCGCCGGCTGCTGTCCTTTATAGGGCCCGACGCCTATAAGGTCCAGATCCATACCTTCCATTCCTTCTGCAACGATATCATACAGGAAAACCTGCCCCTCTTCGAAAAGACCTCCCTGGACCCGATCTCCGAACTGGAAAGGATCCAGCTCTTCAAGGTCCTCATCGACGGCTTTCCAAAGAACCACCCCCTCAAACGCTACCGGGGGGATGTCTACTTCGAAATGAGCAACCTGCAGAACCTGTTCTCCACCATGAAAAAGGAAGGATGGACCCCCGCCTTTATCCACGAAAAGATCGATCAATACCTCGCAGACCTCCCATTACGGGAAGAATATGTCGCAAAACGGGCGACAAAAGAGTTTAAAAAAGGAGACATACGGACCGATAAGATCGCGGACGAAAACGAAAAAATGAGCAAGCTGCGCGCCGCCGTTGACGAGTTCATCCCCTTCCAGGAGCTGATGCGCCGCCGCAACCGGTACGATTTCGACGATATGATAAATTGGGTGATCAGGGCCTTCGAGGAAAACAAGGCCCTGCTGGCCAGCTACCAGGAACGCTACCAGTACATCCTCGTAGACGAATACCAGGATACCAGCGGAACCCAAAACCGGCTGGTCAGCCTGCTCATCATTTTTTGGGAACAGCCGAATGTCTTTGTCGTGGGGGACGATGACCAGAGCATATATCGTTTCCAGGGGGCCAACGTGGAGAACATGCTCGATTTTGCCTACCAATACAAAAAGGACCTCCTCACCGTCGTCCTCACCGATAATTACCGGTCCACCCAGCCCATCCTGGACATCTCCCGGACGCTGATCGACAAGAATGAAGAAAGACTGGTGAAACAGATCCCCGGTCTCTCCAAACACCTCGTCTCCAGCCACCCTCTCATCAGCCGGATGAAGGAGCTTCCCCGTCTTCTCGAATACGCAAACCCCCGGCAGGAAATGACGGATATCACCCTGCAGGTCGAACGATTGGTGCAGGAAGGCGTCGCCCCCGGAAGGATCGCCATTATTTATAAGGAAAACAAATATGGAGAGGAGCTGGCCCGTTTCCTACGGCTGAAGCAGATACCGGTCTTTAGCAAACGAAGCCAGAACCTGCTGGAGATCCCGCTGGCGCAAAAGATCATCCTGCTGCTCCGCTACCTGGCAGCCGAACACGACGCCCCCTATGGCGGAGATGAAATGCTGTTCGAGATCCTGCACTTCGATTTCTTTTCCATCCCGCCGATCGAGATCGCCAAATTATCGGTTGAGGTGGCCGAACGCCAATTTAGCGACCAACGGACCTCCATCCGCCGGCTCCTTTATGAAAAGGCCAATCGCCCCGCCCGCGACCTCTTTGACAGCGGGCTGCCGGCCACGATGAAGAAGGCCGGAGCGACCCTCGAAAAGCTGATCGGCGACGCCTCGAACCTCACCCTCCAGGCCCTTTTTGAAAACTGCATCCGCGATACGGGCATCCTGTCGGGGATCATGACCAGCCCGGATAAGATCGGGCAGATGCAGACGCTGACCGCCTTGTTCGATTTTATCAAAGAGGAATCACACCGCGACCCCGACCTCAACGTGGAACGGCTGATACAGATGATCGACCTGATGAAGGACAACGGCATCCCGTTGCCGTTGCTGCAGGTATCCGGCAGCGACAAGGCCGTCAACCTGCTCACCGCCCATGGTTCCAAAGGACTGGAATTCGAATATGTTTTTTTCGCCGGCGCCAATGCCTCTACCTGGGAAAAGAAACGCAAACCGGGCGGAGGGTATAAATACCCCGATACGCTATTCGGATCGAAAGGACCGGGAACCGGGGGAAAGGGTCCGGACGGTTCCGATCGGGCAAGCGGCGGCAGCGGCAAAGCCGGCGACGAAGAAGAGCTGCGGCGTCTGTTCTATGTAGCCCTGACCCGGGTGGAACAACATTTATCCATTTCCTGGTCCCGTTACCGCCCCGACGGCAAGGAGATGGAACCCTCCGTCTTTATCGCCGAAATACTGGACCAGCATGTGTTGCCGATAGAAAAGATCACGATCCCCGACGAGGCGCTGGCGACCTTCGAAGCCCTGCCTTTCAGCGAGACCATCGCCCCGGAAATACAGACGGCCGAAGAGGATTTTATCAGCCGTATGCTGGACAAATTCGTGATGAATGTAACGGCCCTGAACAACTATCTCAAGTGCCCGCTGGAATTTTATTACCGCAACCTTGTCCGCATCCCGTCCCCCAAGAACGAGGCCACGGAATTCGGCAGCGCCGTACACTTCGCCCTCCAGCGGCTTTTTGAAAAGATGAAAGCCAGCGCGGCGGAACAGTTTCCTTCAAAAGAAGAAATGTTGCAGGACTTTAACTGGTATATGCATCGTCACCGGGAGATCTTCACCCGCGAGGCCTTTGCCCGCCGCATGGAATATGGACTGGAAGTGCTGGGCAACTACTATGACAAATATCTTTACCAGTGGAACAGGATCGTCGCGGTTGAACGAAATATCCGTAACGTCATCGTCCGGGGCGTACCGCTCAAAGGCAAGCTGGATAAGCTGGAGTTCAACGGGAAGGAAGTGAACGTGGTGGACTACAAGACGGGGGACGTCGATAAGGCCAAAGAAAAGCTGGTTCCTCCCAACGGGAAGGATCCTAACGGCGGGGACTACTGGCGACAGGCCGTTTTCTACAAGATCCTGGTGGACAGCTATGAGCAGAAGGATTGGAAGGTTACCAGCACCGAATTCGATTTCGTAGAGCCCGATAAAAAGAAGGAGTACCGCAAGGTAAAGATCCTGATCACCCCGGAGGATATCACCACCGTCACGCAACAGATCATTACCGTCTGGCAAAAGATCCAGAACCGGGAGTTCTATACCGGTTGCGGTAAACCGGATTGTCATTGGTGTAATTTTGTCAAGACCAACAACCTGGCCATTGCCCTCCACGAGATCAATGCCGAGGCCGAAGAAGAGGCTTAAATAACAATTTTTTACGAATCAATCTACCTAAGTTTGCAGCATGAAGGTCAGGAACGGTCTACTTTTTTTCATTCTTCTTTCCATCACTATCATCAATACGGTCGGCATTTCCGGCTGTGCAAATATTGTCCCCCCCATGGGCGGGCCCCGGGATACCATCCCCCCCCACCTTGTCAATGCCAATCCAAAGGATTCGGTGACCCGTTTTACCGGTAACAAGATCGTACTCACTTTTGATGAATATATCGATGGCAAGGATCTCCGGACCGAACTGCTTGTCAACCCGATCCCCAAGATCGACCCCATCGTCGACGGGAAATTGCGCGTAGTCACCGTCCGGATAAAAGATACCCTGCAACCCAATACCACTTATTCGCTCCAGTTCAATAAGGGCATCAAGGATGTCAATGAAGACAATATCCGGCGAAATTTCACCTATGTCTTTTCGACGGGCGACCATATCGATGCCGGCGAATTTACAGGCACCGTGCTGCTGGCCGCCACCGGGAAAGTAGACAGCACGCTGATAGCCATGCTCCATCTCCGGTACGACGACTCCGCCGTAGTCAATAGCCGTCCCCGGTATATCGCACGGGTGGACAGTACGGGGCGTTTTCATTTCCGGTATATCCAACCGGGATCCTATGCCCTCTATGCCATGAAGGATGAAGGAGGCTCGCATAAATACCTCTCCAAGAGCCAGCTATTCGCCTTTGCCGACTCTCCTGTCGTCATCAGCCGCAACACACCGTCGACCACCTTGTACGCCTTTTCAGAAGCCCCTGAGACCAAATCCGCCTCCAGGACAGGGACGACCGCCACCCCTGCCAAGCCGATCCCAAAGGCTTCCCAAAAGGAAAAGGCGAAGAACAAACGACTCGAATTCCAGACCAATCTCACCAATAACGTATTCGATGTGCTGGACACTTTCCGGATGACCTTCCCCGATGCCCTGAAAAGCTTCGATTCGACACGGATCCGGTTCACCACCGGCGATTTTGCGGATATCGATGCCAAGACCTATCGCTGGGCCCGCGACACCACAAATAAGAAGTTTGCCCTTTTCTTTGGATGGCCCGTCGATACCAAATACCATCTCATCCTGGCCAGGGAATTTGCACAGGACTCTGCCGGACGACGGCTCCTGAAGATCGATACGCTTTCCTTCCGGACAAAGAAAGACATCGAATATGGAGAGGTCCGGATCCGGATCTTTAACCTCGACCTCTCCCGGCGCCCGGTCCTTCAGTTCGTCCAGTCGGATGCCGTAAAATATTCCTATCCCTTTGGCAATCGAAAAGAGATCCGGAAGATCCTGTTCCCCCCGGGCGATTATGAGCTACGGGTACTGTATGATACCAATGGCAACGGGATCTGGGATACCGGGCAGTTCTTCGGCAAACGCCGGCAGCCCGAAAAAGTCGTCCCGGCCCGTAAGAAGTTCACCGTCAAGGCCAATTGGGACAATGACGTGGATATAAATTCTCTATAATATGCGGGTAGGGCCCGGACGGGTTCAGACGCATTTGTTACCTTTGCAGAATGCAATTTTCGTCGACTTTACTGGAGAACGCCGTCAACGAATTCGCCCGGCTGCCGGGCATCGGGAAAAAAACGGCGCTGCGGCTTGTCCTGCATCTGCTCAAGATGGAAGCAGGCAACGTACAGGGTTTTGGAGAGGCCCTGATCCGGATGCGGCAGGACATCAAATTCTGCCAGCGCTGCTATAATGTGGCCGATGCGGATATCTGCTCCATCTGCGCCAATTCCCTACGCAAACAGGAGCTGATCTGCGTGGTGGAGAGCCTTCGCGAGGTCATCGCCATCGAGAGCACCCAGCAATACAGCGGCACCTACCATGTACTGGGCGGTATCATCTCCCCGCTGGACGGGATCGGTCCCGACCAGCTCAATATCGAAGCCCTGATCAACCGGGTCCGGGTAGAGAATACCCAGGAGCTGATCTTTGCCCTGAACCCCACGATCCAGGGAGATACGACCATCTATTATATCCAGAAGAAGCTACAGGGCAACCCGGTACGGATCACGACCATCGCCCGGGGGATCGCCTTTGGCGGGGAACTGGAATATGCGGACGAGATGACCCTGGCCCGCTCCATCACCAACCGCCTGCCGGTAGAGAGCTATCGGACAGGGGGGTGACCGGACGCCGCCGGGCGACCGCAGACCCCTTATTGTTAATCCCAGATCTTTTATGTAAATTTGCACCCTGTACAGGCGGATTTGTTTATTGTTCATCCTGTACGACCCGGGGCCAGCCCGTGGAAGAAGTAAAAAACTGAACTAATAAACGTCCGAAATAACCTCCTAAGCGATCTCCGCGTTATTTCCCTCGTTATCAGCAGTTCGGAAAATTTTTCTCCCATCAGTGCGTTTAACTCCCCGGCAGGAACAACATCCAAAAAAAAATCCCGTCAGGGAAGAAAAGGAGGCACTACTATGGCTATACAAAAGACGATCCAGGACGCGCTGAAAGAACGCATCCTCGTTATCGACGGAGCGATGGGCACGATGATCCAACGGCATAAGCTGGAAGAAAAGGATTACCGGGGAGAACGTTTTAAAGACTGGCATTCCGATGTAAAAGGCAACAACGACCTTCTTAGCATCACCCAACCCGCCATCATCGAGGGTATCCACCGCCAATATCTCGATGCCGGCGCCGATATCATCGAGACAAATACCTTCAACTCCCAGGCGATCAGCATGGCCGACTACCATATGGAGGCGCTGTCCTACGAATTGAATGTCGCATCGGCCAGGGTCGCCAAAAAGGCGGCGGCGGATTTTACGGCACAGAACCCTGCGAAACCGCGTTTTGTAGCCGGCGCCATCGGACCGATGAGCAAGACCCTTTCCCTATCCCCCGACGTGAACAACCCCGGCTACCGGGCGGTCACCTTCGACGAAGTTTCTTCCGCCTATTATGAACAGGTGAGGGGGTTGGTGGATGGCGGCGTCGATCTGCTGCTGATCGAGACGATCTTCGATACCCTCAACGCCAAGGCCGCGATCTTTGCGATCAAAAAATACTTCCGGGACTTCAAACAACCCGAATTGCCGATCCTTATCAGCGGCACCATCACCGACGCCAGCGGACGTACGCTGAGCGGCCAGACGCTGGAGGCCTTTTATGTATCGGTCATGCATGCCCGGCCGCTGAGCATCGGGCTGAACTGCGCCCTCGGCGCCTCCGAAATGCGTAGTCATATCGAGGAGCTGAGCCAGATCGCCGCCTGCTACACCTCCGCCTATCCGAATGCCGGTCTGCCCAACACCATGGGCGAATATGACGAGCAACCCGAACAGACCGCTCATTTTATCGAGGAATGGGCCGCCAATAGCTGGGTGAACATCGTGGGAGGCTGCTGCGGCACTACCCCCGATCATATCCGTCATATCGCCGAACACGTGGCAAAGATCAAACCCCGTCCGCTGCCGGTCGTGGAGACAGAACTTGTATAAATAAAAGATCAGAAAACTGCGATAATAAGATGTCAGAAGCTACTACGATAAAACCCTTTCTCCGGCTGTCCGGACTGGAACCCCTGGTCCTGCGCCCTTCCATGAACTTCGTGAATGTCGGGGAACGCACCAACGTAACCGGCTCCAAGAAGTTTGCCCGTCTCATCCGGGAGAACAAGTATGAAGAGGCGCTGAGCGTGGCCCGCCAGCAGGTGGAGAACGGCGCCCAGGTACTCGACGTGAATATGGACGATGCCCTGCTGGACGGGGAAAAGGCGATGCAGACCTTCCTCAACCTGCTGCAGGCCGAACCGGATATCGCGAAGATCCCCATCATGATCGACTCCTCCAAGTTCTCCATCATCGAGGCCGGTCTGAAATGCGTACAGGGCAAGTGTATCGTCAACTCCATCTCCATGAAGGAAGGAGAGGAAAAGTTTATCGAACAGGCCATCATCTGTAAGAGCTATGGCGCGGCCGTCATCGTCATGGCCTTCGACGAGAACGGACAGGCCGATACGCTGCGAAAAAAAGTGGACATCAGCGAGCGTGCCTATAAAATATTGACGGAGCAGGTCGGCTTCGATCCCCAGGACATCATCTTCGACCCGAATATCTTTGCTATCGCCACCGGTATCGAAGAACATAATAACTATGCCGTGGACTTTATCGAGTCCGTCAAAGAGATCAAAGAAAAGATGCCGCTGACCCGGATCAGCGGGGGCGTCAGTAATATGTCCTTCTCCTTCCGGGGGAATGAGGTGGTGCGGGAGGCGATGCACAGCGTTTTTCTGTACTATGCCATCAAGGCCGGTATGGATATGGGGATCGTCAATGCGGGGCAGCTCGTGGTATACGATGAGATCGAACCGCAGCTCAAACAGCTTTGCGAGGAAGTGATCCTGAACAAGAATCCGGAAGCAACGGATAAATTGCTGGCGTTTGCCGAGACCGTCAAGGCCAAGGATAAGGTAGAAGTAAAGGACGAGGCCTGGCGCAATGGCACCGTGGAAGAGCGGCTCAAACATGCCCTTGTCAACGGCATCACCGACTATATCGACGGCGATACGGAAGAAGCCCGTCAGAAATACCCCAAGCCCCTCGAAGTGATCGAAGGCCCCCTGATGGCCGGGATGAATGTGGTCGGGGATCTTTTTGGGAGCGGTAAGATGTTCCTTCCCCAGGTGGTGAAGAGCGCCCGCGTCATGAAAAAATCCGTGGCCGTCCTTACTCCCTATATCGAGGCAGAAAAGGAAGAACGCCGGCTGGCGCATTTAGCGGCCGGTACCATCAATGAAGAAGGAGCGGGCGCCGCCAAAATATTGCTGGCCACCGTAAAAGGAGACGTGCACGATATCGGAAAGAATATCGTCGGCGTCGTACTCGGTTGCAACGGGTATGACATCATCGACCTCGGCGTCATGGTCCCATCCGACAAGATCCTGGAAACGGCCAAAAGAGAAAACGTGGCGATGATCGGTCTCAGCGGACTCATCACCCCCTCCCTCGATGAAATGGTGCATGTGGCCCGGGAAATGAAACGCCAGGATTTCCAGATCCCCCTGCTTATCGGGGGCGCGACGACCTCGCGGATGCATACCGCCGTAAAGATCGCCCCGGAATTTGAGAAGGGAGTGGTGCATGTGCTGGATGCCTCCCGCAGCGTGACCGTTGCCGGTTCCCTGCTGAATGCGGAGCAGAAACCGGATTTTCTACGAACGATAAAAACAGAATATACCAAGCTGAAAGAGGATTTCGCCAATAAGAAGACGGCCAAACAGTACCTGTCGTTTCCGAATGCCCAGAAGAACAAGGTGAAGATCGATTGGGAGAATTTTCAACCCGTCACACCCACCTTTACCGGCACCCGGGCATTTGACGGCTATGACCTGGGAGAGATCGTTCCCTATATCGACTGGGGTCCCTTTTTCATCGCCTGGGAGCTGCACGGAAAATTCCCGCAGATCCTGTCGGATGCCGTCGTCGGGGCGGAGGCGACAAAATTGTACAACGATGCCCAGAAGCTGCTGAAACAGATCGTAAAGGAGAAATGGCTAAAGGCAAGAGGCGTGATCGGTTTCTGGCCAGCCAATTCGGATGGAAAGGATACCGTGACCGTACAGACAGGACCTGGCAACGATGCGGCGGATTCGAACGGACAGACCGGGAAAGGTGAGGTCCGGCTCGAGTTTCTGCGGCAGCAGATCAAGAAGGCTCCGGGTCAACCGAATATCTCGTTGAGTGATTTCATCGCGCCCGTTTCCTATGGCAAACAGGACCATATCGGCGCCTTTGCCGTTACCATCGAAGGCATCGAGCCACATATCAAACGGTTTGAGGCCGCCTTCGACGATTATAACAAGATCATCCTGCAGGCGCTGGCAGACCGGCTGGCCGAAGCCTTTACCGAGCTGCTGCATGCAAAAGTGCGGAAGGACCTCTGGGGCTATGTCGCGCAGGAACATCTCAGCAACGAACAGCTTATCAAGGAAGAATATATGGGCATCCGCCCCGCACCGGGCTATCCCGCCTGTCCCGACCACACCGAAAAACGCAAGTTATTCAGTATGCTCGACGCCACCCGGCATACCGGTATCATCCTAACAGAATCGCTGGCCATGTACCCGGCAGCCTCTGTCAGCGGCTGGTATCTGGCTCATCCGGAAAGTAAATACTTCGGGGTCGGCAAGATCGAAAAAGACCAGGTGCTGGATTATACGGCCCGCAAGGACATGCCGCTGGAAGAGATCGAACGCTGGTTGCGACCCGTGCTGGAGTATGATGTATAGACCGCGGATGTCCCGCCGTTCTGTCGCTTGTTATCGAAATGTTGTTTTGCATCGATTAATTTAAATTTATCTAAATTTGCCGGGCATAGGACAAATTATTTGAATAGTGTATCAGACAGTTATGAAACAATCGATCGTCCCTTACCGCTACTGCAGCAGCCTTATTATTATTCTATTAGCCGCGGCCCTTCTTCCCTTTACCGGTTTTGCGCAGCAGACCGATCCGCCACAAAAGAAAAAAAAGCATTTTATAAAAGAGGTATATGCCTCCTGGGGATACAATACGGAATGGTACACCCATAGCAGCCTGCATGTTTCACAGCCCTCCCTGGGGAATGATTATACCTTACAAGGCATCCGGGCGCATGATCATAAAGGATGGGATGAAGGACTTTTCCAGGAGGCGCTGTCCATCCCCCAATATAATTACCGGCTGGGCTTTTTGCTGGATGAAGAAAAAGGCTGGGGATTCGAGATCAACTTCGATCATACCAAGTATATCATTTCCGATCAGAATGCGCATATCAAAGGCCGGTTGAACAATCACCCCGTAGACAGTGCGATCGCCTTTAATGCGGCCAACGGGTTTTATTACTTCCTGAACAACGGGGCGAACTTCCTGCTCTTCAATGTCACAAAAAAATGGCATCTCTACAAGTCCTATAATGAAAAAGTAAAAGTGGATTTCCTCGGCAAATTCGGGGTAGGGCCGGTTATTCCGCATACCCAGAACAGCCTGTTCGGGAAGGAGAACCACCAGGGATTCCAGTTCGGCGGCTGGAATACAGGAGCAGAAGGATCCCTGCGCGCCACCTTTTTCCGGTATGTCTACCTGGAGTATTCCAACAAGCTGGACTATGCCCGGTATTCAGGGCTGAATATTTATGAAGGAAAGGCGCACCAGGCATTCGGCACCTATGAAATGATCCTGAGCCTGGGGCTTATGATCCCCACCGGGAAGAAGCATTAGGCCTCCTTGAATTTCTGGTATTTCTCCAACAACCACCACTTACGCTTCCGCGGCTGGATACGATAATTCGTCGTTATAAAGCTATCGATATGCTGTATGGCCTCTTCGGCGCTATCCGTCAACAGGACCAGGGAAAGGTCTTCCTTTGAGATCGTCCCCTGCTGCGCCATGTACTCCATATATTCGAACAGCGCCCGGTAGTATTCCCTGCCAAACAATACCACCGGAAATTGGACAAGGGTCTTTGTTTGAACGAGGGTGAGCGTCTCGAAGAACTCATCCATCGTACCAAAGCCACCCGGCATGATGATGAAGGCATAGGAGTACTTCACCAGCATGACCTTGCGTACAAAAAAATGTTCGAAGGTGATAGTGGTCTGCACATAAGGGTTGGGCAACTGTTCAAAAGGCAGCTTGATATTGCAGCCGACGGACGCGCCTCCCTGCTCAAAAGCGCCCCGGTTGGCCGCCTCCATGGTTCCCGGACCACCCCCCGTCATGGTTGTAAAACCCTTCACGGCGATCTGCCGCCCCATCTCCCGGGCAGCCTGATAATAGGGATGATCTTCCTTGAACCGGGCGGAACCAAAGACCGTGATACAGGGACCCACGAAATGAAGGGTACGGAATCCATGAATAAACTCCCTGAAAACTTTCCAGGCAAACTTCAATTCATAGCCCCGACTTTTGGGGCCTTCGAGGAATTGCGAATCTTTGGCCGGAATGATCCTATCAAGATTTTCCATAATACACTAAATTGCACACAAATTAAGATAATGCCACCACTCCGTATCATCAGTTATAATGTTAATGGTATCCGCGCCGCGATGAACAAGGGTTTGATCGATTGGTTAAAAACGGATCCTGCTGATATCATCTGCATCCAGGAAACCAAGGCCCTGAAAGATAATGTCGATCACAAAGCGTTTACGGATCTGGGTTTTCATGATTACTGGTTCTCCGCGCAAAAGAAGGGATATAGCGGGGTGGCGGTATTTACAAAGATCAAGCCCGATCATGTGGAATACGGCACGGGTCACAAGGTCAGCGATGACGAGGGAAGGGTGATCCAGCTTGATTTTGGAGGAGTACGGCTGATAAATGCCTATTTCCCTTCCGGCACTTCGGGGGACGAACGACAGGGATTTAAATACCAATGGCTCGATGAATTTTTTGACTATCTCGAAACCCTGCGAAAAACCCATCCCCGGCTGATCCTCTGCGGGGATTATAATATCGCGCATAAGGAGATCGACATCCACGATCCGAAAGGCAATAAGAAATCCTCCGGTTTCCTGCCCGAGGAAAGGGCCTGGATGGACAAGTTCCTGGCCGGCGGCTGGATCGATAGTTTCCGCGAATTTCACCCCGAACCGCATCATTATAGCTGGTGGAGCCAGCGTTTTCCGTCGGTCCGGCAGGAGAATAAGGGCTGGCGGATCGATTTTATAACCGTGACGCAACCCCTACAACCCGATCTGCTAAAGGCGGAGATCTATCCCGACGTTAAACACAGCGATCACTGTCCCGTCTACCTGGAATTGAGCGTAAAATAAATAAAATGCCCCTTCCACTTTCCGATTTTGCCTGTTATCTTTAACCGGCATGGAAATACTTGTCATATTCCTCTTTATCATCCTTATCGTATTGATCCTGTCCTTTCGCAGCAGCGCCCTGCAAAGGATCCAGGACCTCGAAAACGAGATTATCCGGTTAAGGAAGGACGTAATGGCAAAAGATACGGCTGCACCGCGCCCCGCCTCTCCACCGAGCCCCGCCGTCCCGCCGGAGATCGTCCAACCGCATGCTTTCCCCGAACGAAAGCCTGTCACGGCTTCCACGCCCGTATCCCGGCCGCAGCCTTTCTCCCAGCCTGCGCCGCGCACTACTCCGCCTGCTTCGGGCCCCAAACCACCGCATACACCCCGACCCGGTTTTTTTGAGTCGCACCCCGACCTCGAAAAATTTATCGGCGAAAACCTCATCAGCAAGATCGGTATCGCCATCCTGGTGCTGGCCATCGGCTTCTTTGTAAAATATGCGATCGACAACGATTGGATCGGTCCCGTGGGCCGTGTAGGCGTAGGTCTTTTATGCGGCGGCATCCTCATCGGGGTAGCGCACTGGCTGCGCAATGGGTACAAGGCCTTTAGCTCCGTCCTTGTGGGCGGCGGGCTGGCCGTCTTTTATTTTACCATCGCGCTGGCCTATCATGAATATGCCTTGTTCAGCCAAACGACGGCCTTTATCATCATGCTTTTTGTGACGCTGTTCTCCGTACTCCTTTCCTTGCTTTATGACCGGCAGGAGCTGGCCATTATTGCGCTGGTGGGCGGCTTTGTCACCCCCTTCCTCGTGAGCAACGGGAGCGGCAACTATAAAGTATTGTTCACCTATCTCCTCATCCTCAATACCGGTCTGCTGGTCATGGCGTATAACAAGGCATGGAGATTGCTAAATGGGCTGGCGTTTGGCTTTACCGCCCTTCTGTTTGCCTCCTGGCTGGCCAACCTGCCGGGTGGCGACTCCGCCGGGTCTGTCTATGGCGGCGGATTGGCGTTTGCAACGGCCTTCTATATCCTCTTCTTTGTCATTAACATCGCCAATAATATCCGGGAAAACAAAAGATTTATCGCTTCCGACTTCGGGATCCTGCTTGCAAATACCTGTCTGTATTTTGCCGTCGGTCTTTACCTGCTTACCCGGATGCACCTGGTCCGTTACCAGGGTTTGTTCAGCGCCTCGATGGCCATCTTCAATCTCCTGACCTCTTATTTTCTTTTCCGCAGGAAGATCGTGGATAGCAATATTTTGTACCTGCTGATCGGGATAACGCTTTCTTTCGTTTCCCTCACGGCCCCGATACAATTGCATGGCCATTATATCACCCTTTTCTGGGCCTCCGAATCCGTGCTGCTGTATTGGCTTTATCAAAAGTCGCAGATCCGTATCATCCGGATGGCTTCCTTCGGGATCTGGGTGGCGATGCTCGTCAGCCTGCTGCTGGATTGGGGGAATATCTATGGAAAGGATTTTTACCAGGACACCTATCTGCTGCCGATCGTATTCAACAAAGGTTTCCTGACAAGTCTTTACGCGTCGGCATGTTGTTTCGCTCTTTACCGGCTTTGCCGCGGAACACCCGGCGCTAGATCCTATTTGTTCACCGGCGCCTTTTTGCTTTTTATCAGCGGCATCCTGGAGATCCGTCACCAGTTTGTCTATTATTACCCCTCGCCGGATCTGCACGTTTTCTATGTTTTGCTATACGTCTATGCATTCCTGTTACTCTTTACGATTATAACCGGTCGTGCAAAAGAAAACGGTCTTTACCCGGTGAATACGGTCTTGCTGGGTCTTTGTATCGTTTTTTACCTGCTCCACATACCGCGTGTGTTTGACATACAAAGAGACATGCTGGAAGGAAAAGGATATGGCAGTCATTTTATCGCCCACTGGCTGGCGGACGGATTGATCGTCCTGATCCTGTACCGGCTGATCGGCTGGCAACGAACGGGGAAGATAAAGAACAACCCTCCTCTTTTTACCTGGATCGCCGGCGCGGTGATCGTAGTCTTCTTAAGTGCGGAGATACACTTGCTGGTCAATGCGTTGTTCTATTCAAAAGAAAATCCCCTGTCAAATATTCAACGGGTCTATTTTAAAACAGGGCTGCCTATCCTGTGGGGATGCTGTTCTTTTGCGTTTATGTGGCTGGGGATGCGTTATAAGTTCAAACCGCTGCGGATCTTATCGCTGTTCCTTTTTTCCTTTACCTTGCTGAAGCTGTTCCTGTTCGATATCCGTAACATCCCTATCGCCGGAAAGATCGCCGCTTTCTTCTGTCTGGGCGTTTTGCTCCTGGTGGTTTCCTTTATGTACCAACGACTGAAAAAGATCATCATAGAAGATGAAGAAAAAAAGACACTATAGCTGCCTGTTCATATTTTGTATGCTGCTGGTCTTCGGCAAAACCCGTGCGCAGGGGGTCTTTTCCTGGCAGGCCAATGTGGATAGCACAACGCCCATAAAGGCAGATGGCTTCTACCAGATCCTTTTGACGCCGGAGGTATTGGCAAAATGCAAG
This sequence comes from Puia sp., assembly GCA_036500545.1. Lineage (GTDB taxonomy): Bacteria > Bacteroidota > Bacteroidia > Chitinophagales > Chitinophagaceae > Puia. Next base: position 79,754 of record DASYBV010000030.1, read on the forward strand.
GCCGATCTTTCGGATGTTCGTATCCTTGGCGCCGACAACCGGTTTGTCTCGTATGTATTAAAAGACTCCCTGGATAAGAACGGGGAACCGGAATATATGGCTATCCCCGGTGCGGTCATCACACAAAAGGACAGCAGCAATAAACATACGTATATATATCTTCAGTTTCCCGAAGCCTATGAGACCGACTGGGTGGCTTTTATGATCCGGGATCCGGCTTTTTACCGACGGGAAGCGCTGGTATCGGCAGAAGGGGCCCATCCGGATGAATGGACGGAAGCCGCGAAGATCACGATCCTTCCCCACATGCCCATGTACCGTCTTCCTACTCTTAAAACGCGCCGGTTGCGGATCGATATCGACAATGCGGACAATGCGCCGCTTTTGATCAACGATGTTGGCTGTTTGCAGTTGTCGCATTGCCTGCTTGCTTACCTGAAAGCCGGTATGGACTACAAGGTCGTTGCCGGCGATGTACAGGCCGCGGCGCCCGACTATGACCTCCGGTATTTTACCGATAGTTTAAAAACGACACCGCCATCGCTTCTTTTAGGAGGGATAAAGCCGGCGTCCATCATCAATACCGACAGGGCGAAGCCGGCGCCTCCTCCGGCAGGTAAGGTCCTGCAAGCTCCTGCCGACGGGAATCATAACGGCATCCTGCTTTGGAGTATTATCATCCTCGTATTGCTATTGTTAATTTATCTAAGTGTCAAACTGGCGAAAGCCATTCCCCCAAAAGATGAACAAGATCGTTTATAATGTCACTATAAAGGTCCGGTGGGATATACTGGAAGGCTGGCTGGCCTGGCAGCTGGAGGAACAGATCCCGGCCGTTCTGGCCACCTCCTTATTCGATGAACATCGGTTTTACCGGCTGCTGGAGCAGGATGAGGAGGAAGGCCCAACTTTTATCGTCCAGTATTTCACCAGTTCCCTTGAAAGATACCAGCAGTTTATGCTCGAATTCGCACCGGACTTCCAGCAGGAAGGATGGGATAAATGGGGGAATGGTTTTATCGCTTTCCGGACACTGATGAGTTCGCTGGATGCGGACTTGTAGATGCCTGTGCACTATTTGTGGAAAAGAATTAAAAATAATTTATCGCATCGGGTTTTGTTGTAAATTCTTGCTAAATCCTTAACTGGCAAGGATTTCAGGCCGTTGACCTGAAACGCAGCACTGCAGGGCATTCCAGGCCGTTAACGTAAGTTTTCCATCCGTATAATTACGAAGCCATATTTCGTCTAATCCTTGCCCCACGCGGTTTAGAGCAGCTTACACGGTTCGCCGACCGGACGTAAAAAAATTTTGTCGGATTCAAAAAGCGGGTATATTTGTTGGAGCTAATAAACAAAAAATTACACTATGAACAAAGCTGAATTAATCGCAAAGATCGCCGATGATGCAGGCATTACAAAAACGCAGGCAAACACTTCCCTGGATTCTTTCGTTGAAGCAGTTACCAAAACACTGAAAGGTGGCGGTAAAGTTACACTGGTAGGTTTCGGTACTTTTTCTGTATCTAAAAGAGCCGCCCGTAACGGTCGCAATCCTCAGACTGGTGCTGTTATCAAGATCAAAGCCAAGAAAGTCGCCAAGTTCAAAGCAGGTAAAGAGCTGTCTGCAAAATTATAATGCCGCAAAAACTGCGAGGGACGCCTACCGCGGCGTTCCGGCAAAGCTCCGTTACCGGGCATACGTGCACAGGTATCGGAGCTTTTTATACATACTAATGCAAACAAAAAATTATCATGGGAAGAGGAGACAAAAAAACCAAGAAAGGAAAGATATTCAAGGGATCATTCGGCAAGAGCCGTCCTGCTAAACCGGCTAAAAAGTCGGCGCCTGCAGCAAAGAAAGAGACCAAATAGTTTTCCGCACATGGATCAATCATTGACGATTGATCCATGTGCTCTTCAATTCTTCAATCAGGGCGCCAATCGTTCGATCGTCCAGCGTCCATTGCCCTGCAGGCTAAAGAGTATCCTGTCGTGTAGCCGGCTGGGTCTGCCCTGCCAGAATTCTATCCGGGTAGGTTTTACCTGGTATCCCCCCCAATGCGGCGGCCGGCCGATCGAAGATCCGGCAAATGCCGAACGGATCTTTCCTTCGTTTTCTTCCAGCCATTCGCGGCTATCGATCACCTCGCTTTGCGGAGAAGCCCAGGCGCCGATCCGGCTGCCCTCGGGACGGCTGTTGAAGTATTCGTCACTATCTTTTGCGGGGGCCAGGGAGACGAGTCCGCCGATGCGTACCTGCCGCTCCAGCTCCTTCCAGAAAAAGACCAGGCTGGCCCTGGGATTTTCCAGCAATTGCAGTCCTTTGGAGCTGTTATAATTTGTGTAGAACGTAAATCCCTTTTCATCAAATCCTTTTAGCAGGACGATCCGGGCGTCGGGCATTCCGTCGGCGGAGGCAGTAGCGAGCGTCATGGCATTGGCCTCTTCGATGCCGGCATTGAGGGCCTCGTTCCACCATTTCTCGAATTGGCGGAAGGGGTCTGCCAGTATATCCTTTTCGGAAAGCGTTTGTAGTTTATATTCTTTGCGTATATCGGCGATGGAGTTTGACACGAGCGAAATAGAAATGTTGAACCGCAAATGTACGCCAAATCCGCCTTTTCCCGGCCGCTAAAGCGGCCCTGCTCACGGATCGCTAACGCGACCTCTGCCGGATGTCTTAGACATGATGCTGCTCGTCGTCGGTACCGGTTGCCCCGGTGATCTTCGCCAGGAGGGTTTCCATATCGCTGACCCTGCGCAGCTGGCTTTCGATCCTTTTATTATGTTCGGAGATCTCCTGCAGATCGTGGTTCAATTCTTCGAGGAAGGCCGATCTCTTCTGAAATTGCTGGCGTTGAAAATTGGATTCTTTCAACTTCTCTTCCGTGTCAGCCAGTATACGTGTCAGCCGCTGGTTCTCTTCGCGCAGCGAGATATGCCGCAGCTTCATTTCGTCATGCTCTTTGCCCAGCTTGAAATAGGTCTCCTTCAATTCATCGTAATTGGAATCCTTGCTATAGGGTTGCGTTAGATGCGACTGTAGTTTCTGCAGCTTCTCCTGGAGACCGTTGTATTCTTCATAGACCTTATCCAGGCGCAGGCTCATCTCTTCCGAGAGCTTTTGCTGATGACGGAGATAGCCGATCTCGCTCTCCTTTTCCGCGAGCAGCTGGCCGACGCCCCGCAGTTGTTCGGTCAACTCTTCGTTCTGCCGGTGCAGGGCCTGGTTCTTTTTCTCGGCCTCTCCCAACAGTTGCGTCTGTTCCAGCAAACGGGTAATGCTGTTGTTGTGCTCGATCATTTTCTCCTGCGCAAACTTCAGCTGTGTAAGATAGTCCGAGGTAAGATCCGGTTCCTGCGCGGCAAGCTGTTCCGGGGTCAGGACTTTGGCGGGAGGCGGGGCCAGCTTAAGTTCGGCCGCCTCCAGCTGGATCTGCACTTCTTCCAATTCTCCGCGAAGCGCATCGACTTCTTTTTTTGTTTCTTCCAGCTCGATGGTGAGGATCTGTTCGTTTTCCAGTACCTGGTTCAGGCGATCCCGCAATTGCTGCTGGGAACGTTCCTGCATATCCATGTCATTATAATACTTTAGCTTCCAGTTATCGTTTTCGCTGATACCGGCGCCGGAGTTGGGTTCGTTGATGCGAAGGCTTTTCTTCGAATTCCAGAAAAAATTGATCGTGAAGCCAAGGATCAGCGCACCGAGTTCACAGATAATGATCTCGGGCAGACCCATGGTCAGCTGAAAGCCCAATATTACTTCGAGGTTGTTTAAGAGGTTCATAACGGTTCGGAGCTAGAGTTTACCAAACAGACTACTAAATACCAATTGGATTTCATCCGCAAATAATTGGATCTTTTACAATCGGGACATCTTGCGATTCCGCATGTCATTAGAGATAAAAGGAACGCTTTTCAAGGGAATATTGATAGGGGGAGGAAACGATCAAAACACCGGCCAGTAAGAGGAAGGCGTATTAAAGCCTGAAAGTACTATGCTTTAGCCAGATATACAAATGAAATGGCTCCCTAAAGTCATCTTTTTAACGATTGGCGTCTAAACTTCGTCTTGCTACCGGCACGAAATCAGTCCTTTACCAGAGTACCTACTTTCTCGCCCCGCACTACCCGCATCAGGTTACCCGGCTTGTTCATATCAAAAACGATGATCGGAAGCTGGTTTTCCATGCAGAGAGTAAAGGCCGTCATATCCATTACCCGGAGGTTTTTTGAGATACACTCCTGGAAGGTGATAGTATTGAACTTTTTTGCCGTGGGGTCCTTTTCGGGGTCTGCGGTATAGATACCGTCTACCCGGGTTCCTTTGAGGATCACTTCGGCATTGATCTCGATGGCGCGAAGGGAGCCGGCCGTATCGGTGGTAAAGTAGGGGTTGCCCGTTCCGGCCCCGAAGATGACGACGCGGCCTTTTTCCACGTGACGGATAGCCCGCCGGCGGATATAGGGTTCCGCGATCTGCTCCATTTTAATGGCGCTCTGCAGCCGGGTATAGACCCCGATCTTTTCCAGACCGGCCTGGAGGGCCATGCCATTGATCACCGTGGCCAGCATTCCCATATAGTCGCCGTGGGCCCGTTCGATCCCCGTCTCCGCTTCATTCATCCCGCGGTAGATATTGCCGCCGCCGATCACGATCGCCACCTGCACTCCCAGCTCGACGATGCTCTTGATATCTTTTGCATATTCCGCAATGACTGCATTGTCGAAACCGAAACTTTTATCGCCCATCAGGGCTTCGCCGGACAATTTCAGCAGAATACGTTTGTACTTAGGCACCATGGTCAGATGTATAGATTCTTTGTGATGTGCGAAGGTAAAAAAAAACAGGTGAAAGATTCACCTGCTTTTTCTATAGAGTTTATCCTAGTTGAACTCTTTTGAACAGCGTCACTTTCGCGGCTCCGTCGACGCTCTTCAGGTAGTCGCCTACCGTTTTGGAGGCATCCTTTACAAAGGCCTGAGCCGTCAGCGTATTTTCCTTAAAGAAGGCGTTGAGCTTACCGACGGCGATCTTATCGATCATTTCGTCTGTCTTTCCGGCCATCTTGGGATCGTTCTTGATCTGATCGGTTACGATCGCCTTTTCCCGGGCTACCGTTTCGGCAGGCACGGAATCGGGGTCTACGGCAACGGGGTTCATGGCGGCGATCTGCATAGCGATATCCCGGCCGGCTTCCAGCACAGCAGGCGTATTCTTGGACAGACCTACCAATACGCCCATGCGATAGGCGCCATGGATATAGGCGGCAACGCCTTCGGCTTCGACCCTTTCAAAACGCGCCAGTTGGATCTTTTCGCCGATCCTGGCTACCTGGTCGTTGATCTTATCGCCGACGGATGCGCCGCCTTCCAGCGGAGCAGCCAGCAGCTCTTCCAATGTTTTTACATTCTTTGCCAGGGCTACGTTTACGATGCTCTGGGCGAAGGCGACAAAATCGGTGTTCTTGGCTACGAAATCCGTTTCGCAGGCCAGGGTGACGATAAGGCCGGTCTTATTATCGGCCGTCGTCGTCGCGATGATCACGCCTTCCTTTGCTTCACGGTCGCTACGAAGGGCAGCGACTTTCTGTCCTTTCTTACGCAGGTAGTCGATGGCCTTTTCAAAGTCGCCATCGCTTTCTACGAGTGCCTTCCGGCAATCCATCATTCCTGCCCCGGTCGTCTGGCGCAGTTTATTGATATCGGCTGCTGTTATAGTTGCAGTTGACATATAAATAGGTTTGAAGATTTACAATGTTTGGATACCTCAATCCAGGGTTTAACGCGAAGCACCGGTACGTCTCGGGCCCGAATTCGGTACCCGGCGTTTGGGCTGGCTGGTCCCCTTTACTTTTTCACCACGGGCGCGGGCCGCTTCATTCTCTGCTTCAGCCTGGATCCGTGCTGCCTTCTTTTCGTTCTCGTCCGTACCTGCATCTTCCACATCCTCTTCCTTAGCGGCCTGTCTTTCTGCCAGCCCTTCCGCGATAGCGGCGGTGACATAGTTGGCGATGATCGCGATGGATTTGGTAGCGTCGTCATTGGCGGGGATTGCGAAATCCACTTTATTGGGGTCGCAGTTGGTATCCACCATGCCGAAGGTAGTTACACCCAGGCGTTTGGCTTCTGCCAGCGCGATGTGTTCGTGACCGATGTCCACGATGAACAGGGCAGCGGGTACCCGGCCAAGCTGGGCGATACCGCCAAGCACTTTTTCCATCTTATCTTTATCACGGGCCAGGGTCAGGCGTTCTTTTTTGGTGATGCTGTCGAAGGTTCCGTCGTTCAGCATTTTATCGATGCTCTGCATCTTCTTTACGCTCTTGCGGACCGTATTGAAATTGGTCAGCATACCACCCAACCAGCGTTCTGTCACGAAGGGCATGTTCACCTTCTTGGCGCATTCGGTAACGATCTCTTTCGCCTGTTTCTTGGTACCGACGAACATGACCTTCTTACCGCTCTTGGCGATCTGCTTCAGCGCCGCGGCTGCTTCCTGCAGGCTCTCGGTCGTTTTGTTCAGATCGATGATATGGATGCCTTTTTTCTCAGCAAAGATGTAAGGCAGCATTTTGGGGTTCCACTTCTTACGCAGGTGACCGAAATGTACACCGGCTTCAAGGAGTTGCTGTTGTAATGAAGTGTTATTTTCCATTGTATATATTTAATAAGTTTATCAGTGTTTACAGGACGGGCTTTTCGCCCGTCGTATAGGTTAACGTTTGCTGAACTGGTAGCTCCTTCTGGCTTTTTTGCGGCCTGGTTTCTTACGTTCTACCGATCTTGGGTCGCGGGTCAGAAGACCGGCAGCCTTGAGAGCGGGACGAAATTCAGGATTTACTTCCAGCAGGGCGCGGGCGATGCCCAGCTTGGCCGCTTCGGCCTGGCCCTTCATACCACCACCGGTAGCATTGATCTTCACGTCATATTTATCGGAGAGCTCAACCGTCTTTAACGGCAGGTCCACCTGGTTCTGCAGGTATACGAGGGAAAAATATTGTTTGTAATCCTTGTTGTTGATCGTGATCTTGCCATCACCCTTGCTCAGGAACACCCGGGTTACAGCCTGTTTACGGCGACCAACTGCGTTTTTTTGCTTTTCCATGTATCAGAAAAATTAGAAGGTTAATGTTTTTGGTTGCTGTGCCGTGTGCGGATGCTGGACACCGGCATACACGAATAATTTCTTGTACATCTTGCGTCCGAGGCGATTCTTTGGCAGCATGCCCTTGACGGCCCTTTCGATCACTGCATCGGGACGGCGCCTCAGCAGGTTCTTGGCAATTTCTTCCTTCTTACCACCGGGGTAGCCGGAGAAATTGATATAGATCTTGTCTTCCAGCTTATTCCCGGTGAAAACGACCTTGTCGGCGTTGATCACCACGATAAAATCGCCGCAATCGACGTGCGGGGTGTAATAGGCCTTGTTCTTGCCCCGGAGAATGGCGGCAATCTTGGAACACATACGACCTACGGTTTGATTAGTACCATCCACGACATACCAGTCGCGCTTAACGGTAGCCTCATTCGCATGTTTGGTTGTGAAATGTAATTTGCTCATTGTCTTGTTTTTTTAATTGAAGCCGTCGCTATCCCGACGACACTAAAATTGTTGCCTTTTGATGACGGGCCGATGGTCCGCTTTTAAAAGGATTGCAAAGGTAGGTTGAATGGGGGCGATGTTCCAAGAAAAGGGGGGGTTATTTTGGAGGACCTATTGTAAGGTGTTGATTTTCAATAAAGATTTTGATTGCTTTTGTTTTTGCCCTAAGTTGGGGAAGGCCAGGGAGAAAATAAACACAACATATTTATTGTGTTTAAATAAAGTTTTCTTATTTTTATACTAAGAATTGGGTCCAGGGAACCATCATAAATTATAAAGCCTTGAAAGTGCATAAACCTACAATTTACCAACACACACATGGTATGAAATATACCATTGCGCAAGAAAAAATTAAATCGAAAGCTCATGGCTTTGAATTTCAACACCCGGGGAGATCTTCACGAAACGATCAGCTTAACGTATGAAGAATTTGTACATCATTTTGGAACGAATGACGAAAGGACACAACAAATCACAAATGCGTTACCATTTCTTAGAACGTTTCATTCCTGCGGCTGCACCACTGTTTATGTTGGAGGAAGTTTTGTAAGCACAAAGAAAATACCAGGAGATATAGACCTTTGTTTCGATCTGTCAGGTATAGATGAAGAGAAAATAAAAAAGAGTCTTCCTGAATTTTTCGACTGGTCTCAATTAGGAAGAATTTGCAGAGATCTCAAATGCCATATCTTATATTTTAACGAAAAAACCACGGAATTGCTCGATATGCTGAAAACAGATCGCTATGACAATCGAAAAGGGATGGTAAAATTAGACTTAAACGACATCATATATTATGATCAAAAATGAAAAGCAATATAGGGTAACTAAAAGAAAGCTGAACATCCTGCATCAGAAAATAACGGATTTCCGCAATGAGGAAGATCTGTCCATAACAAAACAGCTCCTATTTGCTTCTTTACTGGAAGTGAGCAATGGCATGGAGAACGAAGTGGCCGAGTATGAGCTTTTAAAAACCAATAAAGCCAGGATCCTTAGCTCGAGAAGCATCTCCGAGCTTCCCTCCCTGATCACCGAATACAAGATTGCATCGGGCATGACCCAAAAGGAGTTCTCGAAAAAAATAGGAATGAAAGAACAACAGTTCCAACGCTATGAGGCAGAAAATTTCCAGGGAATCTCCTTTAAGAACCTTATAAAGATCCTCAACGCCATGGGCCTTGACATTACTATTACCAACACCCGGGTCAGACAGACGTCAAAAAGAGATTTGGCCGAAACGGACTAGCCTACGCGCACGAATAAAAAAACGAATATCTTCGCAAAAACATTTCCATGTCATCTCCCATCCTTGCACTCGGTCGCACACAATTCGGCAATCCCGCCAATAAAGACAACCTGCTAACCCTGGAAGAAGCGCACGCCCTTCTGAACGAATGGGTGCCCAACGAACGGCTACGTCTCCATATGCGGCAGGTGGGCGGCGTTATGAAAGCCTGGGCCCTGGAAAGAGAGGGCGCGGACGAACGGACGGCCCTGAAGTGGGAGCTGGCCGGATTGCTGCACGATGCGGACTGGGAAAAACATCCCGAGGCGCACTGCCGGGTCATCATCGAAAAGCTGGAGGCGCTGAACATCGACGCGGAAGTCATCCATTGCATCGCCTCGCATGGACCGAAATATTTTGGAGTGGAGCCAGAAACCAGGATGGATAAGATGATCTATGCTTTTGACGAACTGTCGGGTTTTATCCATGCGTCAGCGCTGATCCGCCCTACCCGTTATGAAGGAATGGATGTGAAGGGCATCCTGAAGAAGCTAAAGACCCTCTCCTTCGCCGCCCAGGTGAGCCGGGACGATATCAATGATGCGATCAGCCGGATCGATATCCCGTTGGAGGAGGTCATCCAGTTCGTGATCGATCATCAGAAGGACATACAGTAGGCAAGGAAACGGACACGCGGTCGTTGGGTCACGTCACCCTAAAAATCGATCCCGAACCATTTTTTCCGTTCTTTTTTCTGGTATTTGTCGTAGTTGAACTTGTATAACTTACCCGGGCGATGGGGGACATCGGACTCCAGCTCGCCGGTGTCTTCCAATAGTTCCATGGAAAAGAATTTCTTGCGAAAATTGCGCCGGTCCAGCTTTACGTCCAGGATGGCCTCATAGAGGTTCTGCAGTTCGCGCAAAGAGAATTTCTTTGGCAGCAGGCTGAATCCCAGGGGATGTTCCTGGATCCTTTTCTGCAGCCATTCATAACAAACGTTGAGGATCAGGTGATGATCGAAGGCCATATCGGACAAGGTGGTGACCCGGTGCCAGTGGAGTTCGTTGTCGAGGATCTTCAGTTTATGGTGCTCGATATTGATCAGGGAGCAGTAGGCGATCGTGACGACCCGGGCGGCCGGATGCCGTCCTACTTCCCCGAATGCCTTTACCTGTTCGAGGTACACGTCGTCCATGCCTGTCCGTTCCTTCAGGATACGGTAGGCCGCCTGGTCCAGATCCTCGTGGTTATTGACCAGGTCGCCGAGGAGGGACCATTTGTTATCGAACTTTTCCAGGTCTGATTTGATCAGCAGCACTTTTAGCTCGTTGTCATCAAAACCAAAGATGACACAGTCCACCGATATACCGATGATACCGTCGTTCTCCAATTGATTGAGGATGGTATTGATATTCTTCGGACCGTGGGTTTGGCTGTCCGTCGCGAGCGGATTTGTGTCAACGAATTTGTCGGATGTATCAGGCTTCATGGACAACGAAATTACTCTCTTTTCTTATAGTTGCCGCCGTATTCACTTAATTTTACATTCTCAACATTTCACTATGTATTCGTCCGACCAGACCCACCGACTTCAAAAGCTGACGACCGCCCTGCTTCTCCCTGCCCGGGAACGTTCCCTGGGGAAGGCAAAACTGGAAGAGCTGAAGGAGATATTGCGTTTTCACGAACATCGTTATGCCATCCTGAACGACCCGCTGATCTCGGATTTCGAATATGATACGTTATATAAAAACCTGGAAAAGATAGAGGCGGAACACCCCGAATTGATAAGTCCCGATTCCCCGACGCAGCGGGTCGCCAAGGGGCTTACCAAGGAGTTCCCCACGGTTCAGCACCTGGTTCCCATGCTGTCGCTGGAAAACTCCTATAACGAAGCCGATCTGCTGGACTGGGACCGGAAGGCACGGGAACTAACTGGCCTGGAAGAGCTGGAATACTGTGTCGAGCCCAAATTCGACGGGGCCAGCATCTCCCTGACCTATGAGAACGATCAACTGCTCCGGGGCGTCACCCGGGGTGATGGGGTCGCGGGGGATGAGATCACCACCAATATACGCCAGATCCGAAGCGTCCCCCTTTCGGCCGCTTTCTCCCGCTATGGTCTTCAACTGATCGAGATCCGGGGAGAGGTGCTCATGAACAAAGACAATTTTAAAAAATACAATGACCAATTGACCGAGCAGGGCAACGCCCCACTGGCCAATCCCCGCAATGCCGCTGCAGGGTCGCTGCGGATCAAGGATTCCCGGGAAGTAAGTCGGCGCAACCTGGAGGCCTTCCTTTATCATGTAAGTTATTTTACCACCCTGGAAGGATGGCAGGTAGCAGATGGGCATGTTTCCGTTCCCGGGGAGGATCCGGCGCCGGAAGATGGAGCGGAAGCCGGCGGCGCCGGAAGGCAGGGCGGCGCTGAAAGGCAGGGAGACACAGGAAGGCAGGGCGGCACCGGGGGTGGAGGGGCCGCGAAGCATGTGGCGGCCGCGAAGCAAGCAGTTGCCGCGGAAGAGGCTGAACTTCCGGTGGACCGGGCGCTTAAAACGCATAGCGGAAGCCTGAAGATGTTATGGGACCTGGGATTTCGGAGCCCGCAGAAGGAAAAACAGGTCGTAAAGGGGATCCGGGCCGTCATCGATTATTGCCGCCAATTTGAAAAACAACGGGACGATCTGCCTTATGAGATCGATGGCATGGTGATCAAGGTCAATTCGATCGCCCTCCAGGACCGGATGGGAATGACCACGCACCATCCCCGGTGGGCGATTGCTTTTAAGTTCAAGGCGCGGCAGGCAACAAGCACCCTCCGGAAAGTCGAGTTCCAGGTGGGTCGTACCGGCAGCATTACCCCCGTGGCCAAGATCGATCCGGTACCACTCAGCGGCGTTACCGTTAGCTCGGTCTCGCTGTTCAATGAGGAAATGGTCCGGGAAAAAGATCTTCGGATC